>NZ_CP195191.1:2907500-3507500 GCF_051200875.1 Thioclava sp. FR2 | reverse complement strand
CGGTTTTATCACCTCGGTTGCCACGGGCAGTGCTGTTCTTGGTTTTCTGGGCGGCGCTTTGGGCGGAGCGGCCCTGTCCATCGTCTTTGCGGTGTTGACGCAGATCCTGCTGACGAACCAAGTCGCCACTGGGTTGGCCTTGACCCTATTTGGATTGGGGCTGTCGTCGCTTTTGGGGCAGACCTATGTGGGCATCAAGCCGCCGCTCACGGGCGCGGTGCCTTTGGGGCCGCTGGCTGATATCCCGTTCTTTGGCCGCGTTCTGTTCGGCCACGATTGGGTCGTATATTTCTCGGTCGCGAGTGTCGCTGCCGTCTGGTGGGTGCTGAAATCCACGCGCACCGGGTTGGTCCTGCGGGCAGTGGGAGAAAGCCACGATGCGGCCCATGCCCTTGGCTACAAGGTGCGGCGTATCCGTATCCTTGCGATCCTGTTCGGCGGGGCCATGGCAGGTCTTGGCGGGGCCTATGTCAGCCTTGTCCGGGTGCCGCAATGGACCGACGGGATCACCGCCGGTGCGGGCTGGATCGCCCTTGCCATCGTCGTTTTTGCCAGTTGGCGTCCGTGGCGGGCGCTGGTTGGTGCATATCTCTTTGGCGGAATCACTGTGCTTCAGCTTAATCTGCAGGCAGCGGGCGCGCGGATTCCGGTAGAGTACTTGTCCAGCGCCCCCTATCTGATAACCATCCTCGTGTTGGTCATCATGTCATCGGGCAAGGGCAAGGCGGCACTGAACGCCCCGGCCAGTCTGGGACAGACTTTCCACGCCTCTCGTTAGAGGCACAACCATATAACCCGGGGTCAAAAACGGCCTCGAAACAGGGAGCACTACGAATGAACCGCAGAACACTGCTTGCAACCGCAGCCCTTGGCCTTGGTCTGGCCTTTGGTGGCGCGGCAAATGCTGCTGGCATGGACAAAGCGAAGGCATGCTTTGTCTATGTTGGCCCGATCGGCGACCTTGGCTGGACCTATCAGCACCATCAGGGTGCGCTGGCCGTGCAAGAAGCCTATGGCGACAAGGTGGAAATCGCCTATCAGGAAAACGTGCCGGAAGGCGCAGACGCCGAGCGCGTGCTGACCCAGATGGCGCTTTCGGGCTGCAACATCATCTTCACCACCTCGTTCGGCTACATGGATGCAACCAACGCCGTTGCCGCCAAGTTCCCCGACATCAAGTTCGAGCACGCCACCGGCTACAAGCGCGACTCGGCCAACGTCTCGACCTATAACGCGCGTTTCTACGAAGGCCGCGCCGTTCAGGGCACCATCGCCGGTCGCATGACCAAGTCGAACAAGATCGGCTACATTGCATCGTTCCCGATCCCCGAAGTGATCATGGGCATCAACAGCTATTACCTGCATGCCAAGAAGGTGAACCCGGCTGTTGAGCTTTCGGTCGTCTGGGCCTTCACATGGTTCGACCCGGCGAAAGAAGCTGATGCCGCCAAGGCACTGATCGACCAAGGCGTTGACGTGATTGCAGCGCATACCGACTCGACCGCACCGCTGGCCGAAGCCGCCAAGACCAATGGCGCCGTGATCGGCTTTGGTCAGGCTTCGGACATGGCGGACTATGCACCGACCCCGCGCGTGTCGTCGATCATCGACAACTGGGCACCCTACTATGTAAAGCGAGTCGGCCAATTGCTGGATGGCAGCTATGAGCAGGTCGACAGCTGGGCCGGTATTCCGGAAGGCGAAGTGGAAATTGGCGCAATCACCGATGCTGTTCCAGCAGAAGTGAAAGCCGAAGCTGAAGCCATGCGCGACGCCATCAAGGCGGGCACCTATCACCCGTTCACCGGCCCAATCAACAAGCAGGACGGCTCGGCCTGGTTGGCGGAAGGTCAGGTTGCACCCGATGGCGACCTGCTGGGCATGGGCTTCTACGTCGAAGGCATCACCGGCGACATTCCGAAGTGATCTTCCTTCTTTGACGATCTTAAAGGCCCGCTTTGGCGGGCCTTTTTCATGGCTTATCCGTCCCGCTGTCGCATTCGGCATTCCCCTGCATACATTCGAATTTTAATATCTATTATTCTCTTCAGGATATTTGAGGAGGAATTCAATGGCACATGTTGTTGTTCTAGGCGCCGGTCTGGGTGGGGCCATAATGGCCTATGAGGTCAAGGATCAGTTGCGCAAGGAAGATACGGTTACGGTCGTCACCAAAGATCCACACTACCACTTTGTACCATCAAACCCTTGGGTCGCTGTTGGCTGGCGAGAGCGGGAGGAGATTACGGTCGATCTGGCACCGACGATGAAGAAAAAGGGGATCAACTTTATCCCCGTCGCGGCCGAAAAGCTGCATGCAGAAGAAAACCGGATCGAATTGGTGAATGGTGAATCGGTCAGCTATGATTATCTTGTGATCGCGACCGGGCCGGAACTGGCCTTTGACGAGATCCCCGGATTTGGCCCGCACGGCGGCCATACCCAGTCGGTCTGCCACATCGACCACGCCGAAGAAGCCCGCAAGGTTTTTGAAGAACTGGTCAAGAACCCTGGCCCGGTGATCATTGGCGCGGCGCAGGGGGCAAGCTGCTTTGGCCCGGCCTATGAGTTCCTGTTCATTCTGGAAACCGCGCTGCGCAGGGCGAAAATCCGCGACAAGGTGCCGATGACTTTTGTCACGTCAGAGCCCTATATCGGCCATCTCGGCCTTGATGGGGTGGGTGATACCAAGGGCCTTCTGGAATCTGCGATGCGCGAAAAGCACATCAAGTGGATGACCTCGACCAAAGTGAAGAAGGTCGAAGCGGGTATGATGACCGTGGAAGAAATCAACGACGATGGCTCATCCAAGGGTGAAAAGGAATTGCCTTTCGCCTTTTCGATGATGCTGCCGGCGTTCCGGGGCATCAAACCTGTGCGCGATATCGAGGGTCTTTCGAACCCGCGCGGGTTCACGATCGTCGACAAGCACCAGCAGAACCCAAGATACAAGAACATCTTTGCCGTTGGGGTCTGTGTCGCCATCCCGCCGATGGGGCCCACCCCGGTGCCGGTGGGCGTGCCTAAAACCGGTTTCATGATTGAATCTATGGTGACGGCCACGGCGCATAATATTGGCAATATCGTGCGTGGCAAAGAGCCGGATCAGGTTGGAACCTGGAACGCGGTGTGCCTTGCCGATTTTGGCGACGGGGGGATCGCTTTTGTTGCCCAGCCGCAAATCCCGCCGCGCAACGTGAACTGGTCTTCAGAAGGCAAATGGGTGCATTTGGCCAAGGTGGGCTTCGAGAAATACTTTATGCGCAAGTTGAAGAAGGGCACCTCGGAACCCTTCTACGAAAGCCTGGCCCTGAAGGTTCTGGGGATCGACAAGCTGAAAGAGACCCACAAGGGCTAAGCCAAAGAAAAACTCCAGAAAAGACCGGGTCTGTCAGGCCCGGTCTTTTCCTTTTCGAAAGCCCATGGCAGGGTCGCGCCAAAGCGTAAGGGAGGCAGACATGGTGCGGGCGGATGTGGTGATCATCGGGGGCGGCATCGCCGGGGTATCCCTTGCGGCCCGCCTTGCGCCCCATGCCTCGGTCGTACTGCTGGAGGCCGAAGATGTCCTTGCCCATCATGCTTCGGGCCGGTCGGCTGCCTTGTATGAGCCTCGCTATGGGTCGCCGGCGGTCGTTGAATTGTCCTTGGCCTCGTCAGAGTTTTTCCACGGGGCGGCCGGTGTCTTGTCGCCGCGCGGGCTTTTGATGGTGGGAAAGGCAGGGACAGAGAAAGCCTTTGCCGATGAGTCCGAGGGAATGGACTTGGGTCGCATCCCTGTTGAAGACGCCTTTGCTATGGTGCCGATCCTGAACCCCGAGGTGGTGACGGAAGCGGCTTTTGCGGCCCATGCGTGGGATATTGATACTGACCTGCTGATTCAGGGCTTTGCCAAAGAGGCGAAGGCGCATGGTGCCCGGATCGTGACCAAGGCCCGCGTTTCGGCGATCCGCAAAGATGCCTCTGGCTGGCATCTTCAGACGCCGGCAGGGGAATTCACCGCGGCGATGCTGGTGAATGCCAGCGGCGCTTGGGTTGATCATATTGCCGGGATGGCAGGTGTCAGGCCTTTGGGCTTTACGCCTTATCGGCGGTCGATGGCGCGCATTCCGGCCCCAACAGGGATGGAGGTTTCTCGTTGGCCCATGATCTTTGGAGCGGGAGAGGCTTGGTATGCCAAGCCCGATGCGGGCGCGCTGATCGTCTCACCCGCCGAAGAAGAGTTGATGGAGCCGCATGACGCTTGGGCGGATGACATGGTGCTGGCCGAAGGTCTGGCGCGGTATGAGGAATTTGTGACCGAACCGGTTACCCGGCTTTTGGCGAATTGGGCGGGGTTGCGGACATTTTCCCCGGACCGGACGATGGTGATCGGCAGGGATAGTGCAGTGCCCGATTTCTTTTGGCTGGCGGGACAAGGTGGCCAAGGGTTTCAGACCTGCCCTGCCGCAAGTCAATTGGCGGCGGACCTGATTACCGGCCGGCCAAGTGACTTGCCCGAAAGCCTGCTCTTGGCGCTGTCTCCATCACGATTTTCCTGACCTGACGTTACATAGATTGTTTTGAATATGGCTTGACGTGGATCAAGGCTGCACGGCGTTTTGCGTGGCACCCCTGTGCCGGAAAACGCAAGGAGCAGGACGATGAGCTACAAGGCAAAGATCCACGAAATGCGCGGCGAGATCCGCGCGATGAACAAGTTGATCCCGCAGGCTGCCGCTGCCTTTGGGGACTTGTCAAAAGTGGCAAAGGACGTTGGCCCGCTTTCCGTCAAAGAAAAGGAATATATTGCGCTGGGCATCGCCATTTCGCAGCGGTGCGAGCCTTGCATCAATTTCCACGTCGAGGCCTTGATGCGCACCGGAGCCACGCGCGAGGAACTGGGCGATGTTCTGGCCATGTCAATCCAGATGGGCGGTGGCCCGGCGCTAATGTACGCGGCCCACGCTTTGGGTTGCTGGGACGAACTGGCGAAACCCGCTGAATAATTTTCGCTAATTCGCGACGGAACTTCTTCGCCGGGTCGTATCAGTCACAGTCAACAGTGGGAATGTGAAAATGCTGAAGACCCTGACTGTGCTGCCGCTTGCTGTAACCTTGATGGCGGGCGTTGCCTTGGCCCAAAATGGCAACCCCGGTTCCGAGTTCATGGAACAATGGGACATGGACTCAGACGGCGCTGTGACGCTGGACGAACTTCGCACCAAACGCGGAGAAGTCTTCTACATGTTCGACGTGGAAGGTGACGGCGCACTTGCAGCTTCGGACTGGGCTGGCGTGGCGGCGCATGTGCAAGAGGAGCAGAAAATCAAGGGCGGCGGCCACGGTGCCGGCGGGAATGGCCGAGGCCCAGGTGCCGCAATGCACGCAGCAATGACGCCAGAGTTCAACGATGCGGACGGCAATGGCGATGTGACCTTGGCCGAGTTCGAGGCCGCGTCGGACAGGCTCTTTGCGGCTTTGGACAGGAACGGTGACCATATCGTTTCCGCCACTGATTTCTAATACGGAGCAGAAGCGACGGCTTTCCGCCGAGCGCTGAAATCAAGAGATGACAGGGTGTGATGCAGGGTTCAGATTGACCCTATGCGTTGCACCCTTTTTCTTTTGCTCATTCTTGGTTTGGCTTCCTGTGGCGCACCGCGCCAACAATCGGTGCGCGGTCCGGATCGCCCAGCCCCAGTGGCCATAACTGCGCCCAATTTTGGCGATGCCGACCCGCATGATTGGCAGGGTCAATCGCCCCGCGCTTACCCTGTCCACGGTATAGACACATCACGCTGGCAGGGAGATGTGGATTGGCCAACCGCAAAAGCCAACGGCGTAAACTTTGCGTTTCTGAAAGCGACTGAAGGCGGCGATATCGTTGACCCCGCATTTGATGCAAACTGGCGAGGTGCCTTGCGGGCCGGGGTTCCTGTGGGGGCGTATCATTTCTGGTATCACTGCCGCCCGGCGGCAGAACAGGCGCGGTGGTTCATCCGCCATGTGCCACGCACAAAGGGTGCCCTGCCCCCGGTTCTGGACATGGAGTGGACCCCATTTTCGCCGACATGCACAAAGCGTCCGACCGCTGAAACCGTGCGCCGCGAAGCACGGATTTTTCTGGATGCGCTTGAAGCGCATTACGGACAAAGGCCGATCATCTATTCCACACCGGACTTTTTTGATACGAACGAGATGTGGAAGCTGGGTTCCTATGATTTCTGGCTAAGGACCGTGGCCGGCCATCCGCGCGACACCTATGGCGGTCAACATTGGACATTCTGGCAGTATAGCGGCACCGGGCTGGTTCCCGGCGTCAGGGGCAAGGCGGATCTGAATGCCTTTGCGGGGTCCAGATCCGCGTGGACCGCTTGGCTGGCAGCGCGACAACGTTAATCCAAAATGAAAAACGGGGCCCGATTGGCCCCGTTTTCCGAAAGTTCTGCCGATCAGCCGTCGATGCGGATACGGGCGTTCTTGGGGTCGAAGGGGCTGTCTTCCACCACTTCGGCGTCCCATTCCTTCAGCTGAATCTTGACCTTCAGCTTGGTGCCGACCTCGGCCAGATCAGGGCGGACATAGCCCATGCCAATCTGCTTGCCGAAGGCCACGGAATAGCCGCCCGACGTCAGACGCCCAATCTTTTCGCCATTCAGCAACAGAGCCTCTTTGCCCCACGGATCGGTATCGGTCGGGCCATCAATCAACAGCGTGCAGCACTTCGAGCGAATACCCTTGTCCAGCATGGCCTGCTTGCCACGGAAGTCCTTCGACAGATCGACAAAGCGGTCCAAAGCGGCCTCAAGCGGGGTCGCATCGCGGCCCAGTTCATTGCCAAAGGCGCGGTAGGATTTCTCCTGACGCAGCCAGTTTTGCGCGCGGGCACCGACCGGCTTCAGCCCATGCTTTTCGCCAGCCTTCATCACCAGATCCCACAGGTAGCGGCCCATTTCGATCGGGTGGTGGAGTTCCCAGCCAAGTTCGCCGGTGTATGCCACACGCACCGCACGCACCGGGCACATGCCCAGTTCGATGTTACGATACGACAGCCACGGGAAGCGCTTGTTGCCCAGAACGGTCGACGGATCGGCATCCTTGACGATCTCTTGCAGAATGGCGCGGCTGTTCGGGCCGGCAAGCGCAAAGACGCCCCACTGTGTCGTAATGTCGTGGATGTCGATATAGCCACCACCCTCGGCCATGAAGTCCTCGGCCGATTTGATCAGGAAGTCGGCGTCATAGGCTGTCCATGCGCCGGCAGAGATCAGATAGTATTCGTTCTCGGCCAGCCGGACGATCGTATATTCCGTGCGCGTCGTGCCCGCATCGGTCAGCGCATAGGTCAGGTTGATCCGGCCCACGCCCGGCAGCTTGTTGCAGGTAAAGTGGTCAAGGAACGCGGTCGCACCGGGACCACGCACGAGGTGCTTGGTAAAGGCGGTGGCGTCGATGATGCCGGCGGTTTCGCGGATGGCCTTGGCTTCTTCGACGGCATAGGGCCACCAAGCGCCGCGACGGAAGCTGCGTGAGTTGTGGTCGAAATCTGCGGGAGCATCGACCGGACCGTAGTAGTTGGGGCGTTCCCAACCATTGACCTGCCCCATTTGCGCGCCAAGGGCGATCTGGCGGTCATAGTTCGGCGCCGTGCGCAGCGGACGGCAGGCTTCACGCTCTTCATCCGGGTGGTGCAGAATAAAGACGTGCTCATAGCATTCTTCGTTCTTGCGCGCGGCGTATTCGGTGGTCATCCAGCTGCCGTAACGCTTCGGGTCGAGGCTGGCCATGTCGATTTCGGCTTCGCCCTGCGTCATCATCTGGGCAAGGTAATAGCCGGTTCCGCCCGCAGCGGTGATCCCGAACGAAAAGCCTTCGGCGATCCACATGTTCCGCAGCCCCGGAACCGGGCCGACCAGTGGGTTACCATCGGGGGTATAGCAGATCGGGCCGTTGAAATCGTCTTTCAGACCGACAGTTTCGGACGAAGGCAGACGATGGATCATCGACATGTATTCTGCTTCGATCCGCTCCAGATCAAGCGGGAAGAGGTCGGCGCGGAACGATTCCGGCACATCGTAAAGGAAGCGGGCCGGGGCGTTGCGTTCATAGGGGCCAAGGATCCAGCCGCCACGTTCTTCGCGGACGTACCATTTGGCATCGGCATCGCGCAGAACCGGATGTTCCGGGTTGCCAGCCTTGCGCCAGGCGACCAGCGCCGGGTCCGGCTCGGTCACGATATACTGGTGTTCGACTGGAATAGCCGGGATCTTGATCCCCAGAAGACGCGCGGTGCGCTGAGCATGGTTGCCGGTGGCGGTCACCACATGTTCGGCATGGATTTCGAACTTTTCTTCGCCCGGAACAAGATTGCCGCCCTGTTCAACCATGCGGGTAACAGAAACGATCCACTCACTGCCAGTCCAGCGGTAGCCATCAACCTGAATCTTGCGTTCTATGGTGGCACCCAATTGGCGCGCACCCTTGGCCATCGCCTGCGTCACATCGGCGGGGTTGATGTAGCCATCCTGCGGATGGAACAACGCGCCCTTCAGATCTTCGGTGCGAACCAGCGGCCAACGTTCTTTGATCTGCGCGGGCGTCAGGAATTCGTGATAGACGCCTGCGGTTTCAGCGACCGAGGAATACAGCATGTATTCGTCCATCCGGTCCTGCGTCTGCGCCATACGCAGGTTGCCGCAGATCGAGAAGCCAGCATTCAGGCCGGTTTCCGCCTCAAGACCCTTATAGAAATCCACCGAGTATTTGTGGATGTGGGTCGTGGCGTAAGACATGTTGAACAGCGGCAAAAGGCCTGCGGCATGCCAAGTGGAACCAGAGGTCAGTTCGTCACGCTCGACCAGCATCGTGTCCCAACCTGCCTTGGCAAGGTGATAGGCGATGCCGTTTCCGACGGCACCACCGCCGACGACAAGGGCTTTGACATGCGTTTTCATGGGTCGACTCCCGAGATTGGTTTGCGCCATCAATGCCAGAGACTACAGGAAACGGGCAAGATGCGCCGACCTTTGGCGTCAGAAAACGACATCGACGAAAGAGTCGTACACGCTGCCCCTCGCGGGTTTCGCTGAAACCCACTCTGGCCCGAGATAATCGGGAAGATATGATGGGGGCTCAGGTCGAGGGCTTTGGATTAAAGAGTGCTGCGAGAAGGAAAGCTGCGGCAGCGGCAGTGACGATGGATGGGCCAGCAGGCGTGTCTTGCCAAAGCGAAAGTTGCAGGCCCGCAAAGGTGGAAAATGCCCCGATGAGAGTGGCGAAAACCGCCATGGCTTCGGGGGTGCGAGACAAGGCGCGCGCCGCTGCGGCGGGAATGATCAGCATGGCCGCGATCAAGAGTGCCCCCACGACTTTGATTGCGACAGCAACCACGATGGCCAGGGCGACAACAAGAATCAGCCTTTCACGGTCGGGGTTCAGGCCGCTGGCATGGGCGAGGTCTTCGTTCAGGGTGGCGGTGAGCAGTGCTTGCCAGCGCCAAGCCAGAAGCGCCAGAACCACCAGCGCGCCGGCCCAGATGAAGAGAACGTCGCCCTTGGAGACGGCAAGAATGTCGCCAAAGAGCCAAGCCGAAAGATCCGTCCGGATTCCGTGCAGGAACGAGACGGCCACAAGACCCAAGGCCAATGCGGAATGCGCGAGAACACCAAGCGCGGTATCCATCACCCAGCCCTTGGCAGCAAGTGTCGCCACAGTCAGCGCCATAGCAAGGGCAACCAACAATGTGCCGATACCGATCGGCAGATCTGTTGCCAGCGCAAATGCGACACCAAGAATGGCGGCATGTGATGTCGCATCACCGAAATAGGCCATGCGGCGCCAGACGACAAAACTGCCCAAGGGGCCGGTCGCAAGCGACAGGCCAAAACCAGCAAGCGCGGCGCGGGTCAGGAAATCGTCAAGCATGGTCGTGGCTGTGCCCGTGGTGGTCGTGAGAGTGATCATGCGTGTGATCATGCGGATGAGCATGGTCGTGATTATGTACATGGCGATAGAGCGCCAATGCCCCTTGTGTACCAAGGCCAAACAGCGCCCGGTATTCCGGAGCCGTCGATACGACGGCAGGCGCCCCTTCACAGCAGATATGGCCATTCAGGCAGATCACACGATCCGACGCCGCCATGACAACATGGAGATCATGGCTGACCATCAGAACAGCCGCCCCTGTTTCACGCCGCACTTCTTCGATCAAGCGATAGAAGGCAGCCTCGCCCGGCTGGTCCAAGCCTTGGGTCGGTTCATCAAGAACCAAAAGTTGAGGTCGCGACAACAGCGCCCGAGCCAATAGAACCCGCTGCAACTGCCCCCCTGAGAGGGCGGCCATCTGGCGGCCCGCAAGGTCGGGAAGTTCCACCTGCGAAAGCGCCGCATGGGCCTGATCGTCGCTGACGCGGTTCGGAAGCGACAGAAAGCGCCGGACTGTCATCGGCAGGCTGCGATCCAGCGCCAACTTTTGCGGGACATAACCGATGCGCAGTCCGGGCATGCGAGTGACCTGTCCACTGCTGACGGGAATAATCCCCAGAAGCCCACGCAGCAAGGTGGATTTCCCAGAGCCGTTAGGCCCAACAATGGTGACGATCTCACCGGGCTGGATACCAAGCGTGATGTCGTGCAGCACTTCGACCTCGCCAAAGCGAATGCAGGCATGGTCGGCGGCAAGGAGATTCTGAGTGATGGCGGCCGTCATTCGGATGTTCCGGCACAGGCAGGGCAAAGGCCAAGCGCCTCGATATTCGTGCGCTCAATCGTAAAGCCCAGTGCTGCGGCCGCTTCATCAAGCGAGGCCCGAACGGCATCGGCTGGCGCTTCGGCGACCGTCGCGCAAGACTTGCAGATCAAGAAAGCGGGGGCATGTGCTTCGCCCGGATGCATGCAGGCAGCAAAGGCATTCAGCCGCCTGATCCGATGCGCAAATCCCTGATCGACCAGAAATTCCAAGGCACGATAGGCCACAGGGGGTTGGTGACCAAAGCCCTCCTTTGCCAGCCGTTGCAGAACATCATAGGCCCCAAGCGCCTTATGCTCTTCCAAAAGGATTTCCAGAACCCGACGCCGGACGGGGGTCAGTCGCGCGCCAGCGGACTGCGCCAAGGTTTCGGCGCGCTCAAGAATGCCCGTCGTGCAGCGATTGTGGTCGTGATCGACAAAGGCGAGGTCAGGCTCTGTACAGCCGGGGCAGCTGTGCGAATGGGTATCGGTCATTGCCGCGTGCCTTCCAATCTTGACGAGTTATGATATAACATACATAAGCGCCAGCAGTCGAGTCCCTCGAAAGGTGTAGCCGTGCGGTCTATCTTTGCCCTTCTCTTGTCAAGCCTTGCGGTGCCGGCATTTGCCGAAGTGCCGCGCGTGGTCACAGATATTGTTCCGGTCCATTCCTTAGTCGCACAGATCATGGAAGGCGCGGGCACGCCCGAACTCTTGCTCTCAAGTGGCGCTGATCCACATTCCTTTCAGATGCGCCCCAGTCAGGCAGCAGCCGTGGCTGAAGCGGATCTGATCGTCTGGATAGGACCCGAACTGACACCTTGGCTGGACCGGGCCCTGGATGGGTTGGCGGAGGCTGCACCGCAGTTGGACCTTGTCCATGCGCAGGGCATCAAGCTGTTGCGATTTGAAGAACCCGAAGGGCATGACGAAGAAGACGATCACGGGCATAGTCATGATGGCACGGACCCGCATGTTTGGCTGAACGTGCAGAATGCCGTCATTTGGGCCGATCAGATTGCGGCAAAATTGGCAAAACTGGATGCGGAAAATGCGGAGTTGTACCGTGCCAATGCCACGGAGGTTCAGAATAGGCTCAAAGCCCTGGATACAGAACTTGCCGAGACTCTAGCCCCCTTTCGAGAGCGAACCTTTGTGGTTTTCCATGACTCGCTTGGCTATTTCACCGATCACTACGGGTTGGCATCAGCCCTGTCTGTTGCGGGCGGGGATGCCGCCACGCCCGGTGCCGCGCATCTGACCGAACTTCAGGCTGAAATTGTAGCCGCGGGTCCAATCTGCCTGTTCCCAGAAGCACAGCACGACCCAGCCTTGCTGTTGCGTGTTGCCGAAGGAACTGGGGCAAAGTTGGGTGCCCCCTTGGACCCAGAAGGCAGTTTCGTGACGCCGGGGCCGACCGCGTATGAAGCGATCCTGCGCGACATCACATTAGCTTTGACAACCTGCCTGTCGCAATAAGCCTTTATCCGTCCGAACCAGCCGCTTGGGCCGACTGAACCCAACGGACAATCGCCATGCGCTCTTCCGGCTCCATGTAACTCAGGTTGCCGGGGGGCATGGCGTGACTGGCTCCTGCTTGCAGATATATGCGGCGGGCGTTTTCAGCGATCTGATTTTCGGTTTCCAGAACCACGCCCTTAGGTGCCCAGTGAAGACCCTCCCACACCGGTTCCTCCGCGTGGCACATGGAACAGCGGCCCTGCACGATGCTGACAACATCTTCAAACCCTTGGGCCGCAGCAAAGTGCTGCGCCCCTTTGGTCAGGCTGGCTTCGGGTTCAGGCTGGGTTCGAATGGACGCGGTCGACAGCCAAGCGATCAACAGGAACAAAACCGCCGTCACTGCCCAAGTCCAATAGGGGCTGCCCTTGTGGGCATGTTCCGAGTTGAAAAAGTGCCGGATCGTCACGCCCATCAGAAAGACCAGCGACGCGATCACCCAATTGTATTCTGTGGCAAAGACCAGCGGGTAATGATTTGACAGCATCAGGAACAAGACCGGCAGTGTCAGGTAGTTGTTATGGGTGCTGCGCTGCTTGGCGATCTTGCCGTATTTCGCATCGGGCTTGCGGCCCGCCTTCAGATCGGCCACCACGATTTTCTGGTTGGGAATGATGATCATGAAGACGTTCGCGCTCATGATCGTAGCGGTGAAAGCACCAAGGTGCAAAAGCGCTGCCCGGCCAGAAAAGACCTGAGTGTAGAACCACGCCATGCCAACCAAAACGATAAACAAGGCGACCATCACCAAAGTCTGGTTGGCATCAACGAACACGCGGCAGATGGTGTTATAGGCCAGCCAACCGAATGCCAACGAGGCGACGGAGATCGCGACGGCCTGCCAAACGTCCAGTTCCATGACCGTCGGATCAATTAGGAACATCTCGGCGCCCATGTAATAGACCAGCACCAGCATGGCGAAACCCGAAAGCCAGGTCGCATAACTTTCCCATTTGAACCAAGTCAGGTGTTCGGGAAGGCGATCAGGCGCGACCAGATATTTGGTGATGTGATAAAACCCACCCCCGTGAACCTGCCATTCCTCGCCATGCGCCAGCGCCGGCATGCCGTCCGCTTTCCGCAGGCCCAGATCAAGCGCAATGAAATAGAAAGACGACCCAATCCACGCGATGGCGGTGATCACATGCGTCCAGCGCGCCGCGATCTCGACCCATTCCCACAGCACCACCCAGTCATACATGCCATTTCCCCTGTTTGCCTTTTCATCAGGCTATACCGATCCCGACTTTGCTGTTAATCCATCAAATAGCGGATCACTTTCAAATTCATCCTGATGATCTTGGAAATCGCCCATGTCCTATGTGAACAACATCAAGATGTTCGTGCGTGTCTATGAATTGGGCAGCATGAGTGCAGCGGCGCGCGATCAGCGCACTTCCCCCGCCGTTGCATCGGCGCGAATCTCGGAACTAGAAAAGCACTTGGGCGTCCGGCTGTTCAACCGGACGACTCGCAGCCTGCAACCCACAGAAAACGGGCGGATTTTCTTCGATGGTGCGCGCAAGGTTCTGGACGCGATCGAAGATGCCGAAGCCGCCGTGATGAATGTCACGCAAAACCCTCGCGGCACGATCTTTATTGCCGCGCCGCTTGGCATTGGTCGGCGTTTCATCGCCCCCCATGTGCCAGCGTTCAAAAGCCAATACCCCCAGATTGATGTCCGCCTGCGCCTTTCAGATCGCGTGATTGACGTGGTGACCGAAGGAATCGACGTGGCCTTCCACCTTGGCATCCTTGACGACTCCACGCTCAAGGTGCGGCTGATTGCCGAATGCCCGCGCATCCTTTGCGCCGCGCCCAACTATATCGAACGGCGCGGACTGCCGATGACCGGGGCCGATCTTGTTGAAAACCACCATGACTGCCTGAACCTGCGGTTTCCCGGCGCGAAAGAATTCCAATGGACACTGGTCACGCCGGATGGTCCGCGCCGTTTTGAGATTTCAGGCCCTTACGAATCGGACGACGGCGATGTGCTGACCGGCTGGGCCTTGTCCGGACATGGGATTGTGCTCAAACCGCAATTCGAAGTCGCAGAATATATGCGGAATGGCCAGCTTGTGCCTGTTGCCACTGAAACGCCACCTCTGCCTGTTCAATTGTCCTGCCTCAGCCAACATCGACGATTGAAAGACCCAAAGGTGCGTCTATTCACCGATTTCATGACCGCTCGAATCCGCGAAGAACTTCGCAAAGCCACGGATCCGCAGAACACCGCCAAAGCAGAATAGAAAAGGCCCGCACCGATGGCACGGACCTCTGTCTTGCTTTTACGGGCTGTTACTGGATTTGCTGTCCGTTGACGAAAATCGAACCGCCCTCTTTGGCCTCGATTTGCGAGGTCAGGATATCGTCACCCTCAGGTTTGCCAAACATCGCCATCATCATCCGGGCGCCCATGGCGTCTTCTTCTTTCAGAAGACCCGTAGCGATCAGGCCATCAATCAGCTTGTTTCCGCCTTCCAGACGCAGGTTTGCCGTGCCCAATGGCATCGGCGGGCCTCCCATTTCCATCATGGAATTGTCAAAGGTGAACGCACCTGTCCCCGAAAGGGCCGCACCTGCCAGCTTCAGCCCAAGTTCCTTGATGTCCAGCGACACGGGCTCGGGCATTGGCGGTGCGGTTCCGGCGGCCTCGGCAGCCATTGTCGCCAACAGATCAAACTTGGCCTGCCCCGAAACATCCAAAGCCAAGTTTGCCGGATCGCGTGCCAAAGCTGCACCGGGGTCGAACATGGCCCAAACGCTTTCCCCAAGGACAAGGTTGGCGAAGTTGAGCTTGACCTGATAGTCGCCACCTTCGGGTGCCGAAACCGGCATCATGTAGGCCATTGAGAGCGAGTCCATAGAGACCGGCATCGACATCGGCATTCCGGGGGGCGTGACTTCGGCCTTAAAGCCGCCAGATGCTCCTTCGACCATCATGGAGGTCTTGTCAGCCGCGATATTCATCGTGCTGGACGCCCCTTCAAAAGTGATCGTCATCGGCATCATTTCGCCGCGCTCTTCTGTCTGCCCCTTCGACAGGCCGCTGGTCATTGCCGCTGTCAGCGCCAGCCCCTTGGACACCGCATCCTCGAAGGCGACCGGTCCATCCAGAGCCATGAGATTAACGCCCTCGGGGACGGTCAGTTCACCTGCCAGAGTAATATCGGTCGTGTCACTGACAGAGGTCGAATCCAACATCATGGCCTTGTCGACCTGAATGATGTCATAGGCCAGACGCTTGGCGACCAGATCGACGGACATGACATCTGCACCGCGACCGTAGCCCGCTTCCAGACCTTCAAAGGTCACGCTACCCGCGTTGCGCTTCGGGCTTTCAGCGGTCCCTTCATTGGCGTCAAAACTGACCTTCAAAAGATCAGCGAACAAGGCATAGCCGAGACCGCCTTCATCCTCAAAGACCGAAACAGACAGTTCTTGATCCTCGATAGCGACCATCGTTCCATCAGGCGGCGTCACCTTGATGTCTGCTGGGAAAAAGGCCACCGATCCATCGTCTTGATCCTCGATCGTAACCTCGGCGATCGTGATCACGACAGGTCCACCGGCCGGGCCAACCGACACGCCGTTCAGTGTGATGATCCCCTCTTCTTTGACTTCGGTCGCGGCCTTGATCTCGCCACCGCTGCCCGAGGCAAGCGCCTGAAGATCGGCCCAGACCTGATCAGCCGTCAAAGCGAAAACAGATGTTCCCGACAACAAAAGCGCCGTCGGCGCGGCAAGCAGCAAAGATTTTTTAAACATTGACCTCTCCCACAAAGGCTTTTTGAAGATGCCAAACATCTCAACGCCTTTCGTGGGGTTAAAGCAAGGTCATGTTTCAACTACCTCGGTAAGTTGAATAGGCAAAAGGCGAGATCAAAAGCGGCACATGATAATGCTGGCTGGCATCCGGCACCCCAAACCGAATGGGGATTTGGTCAAGAAACAACTCGCCTTCGCCCGCCTGTCCCGAAGCCCGCAGATAGTCACCAGCGAAAAAGACCAATTCGTATTGGCCTTCCTTCAGATCGTCCCCTGTCAGCAGCGGTGCGTCGGTCCGACCGTCCGCATTCGTCATCGTTTCGGCGATCTTGCGATGGCTGTTGCCTGAAACGCGATATAACGCGATCTTGACCCCCGCCGCTGGCTTGCCCCGCGCCGTGTCCAGCACATGCGTGGAAAGTCTTCCCATACTGCCTTCCTCCTGAGTGTTCGACCCAAACACAGCACGAAAATGCAGCTAGCGCGACTGCTGTTTGATCCGATAGGAATTTCAAGGAAAACTTGAAAAAACTTTCTGCGGTTTCGCTCTACAGTTTCCTTCCAAAGTTACCCGAGGCGCACCTTGAATCGATATCCCCGAGATTTCCGCGGCCACGGCCCGAATGCCCCTGATGCCGCTTGGCCCGGCGACGCAAAAATCGCTGTGTCCCTCGTGCTCAACTATGAAGAGGGCGGCGAGAATAACCTGTTGCATGGGGATGCCCAATCCGAGGCCTTTCTCTCCGACATCGCCGGCGCTGCCCCTTGGCCGGGCCAGCGACATTGGAACATGGAATCCATCTATGACTATGGCGCCCGCGCCGGTTTCTGGCGGCTGCATCGTCTGTTCACCGAACGCGGCATTCCCGTCACGATTTACGGCGTGACCTCGGCCTTGGCACGCAACCCCGAGCAGGTGGCCGCCATGAAGGCCGCAGGCTGGGAAATCGCCAGCCACGGGTTGAAGTGGGTCGATCACCGCGACATGTCGCCTGAAGAAGAGGCGCGCCAGATAGCGGAAAGCTTTCGCCTTCACGAAGAGGTGGTGGGCGAACCGCCGCAAGGCTGGTACACGGGCCGTTGCTCCATGAACACCGTGCGCCTGACTGCGGAAACCCGCAAGCTCGCCTGGATTTCCGACACCTATGACGACGACCTGCCCTATTGGCTGGAAGTGGGCGATCATGACCAACTTGTCATTCCCTACACTTTGGAAGCCAATGACATGCGGTTTGCAACTGCCCCCGGCTACATCACCGGCGATCAGTTCTTCACGTACCTCAAAGACAGCTTCGACACGCTTTATGCCGAAGGGCAGGCAGGGCAGGCAAAGATGTTTTCCATTGGCCTGCACAACCGCCTGATCGGACGGCCCGGCAAATTTGCGGGGCTAAAGAAGTTTCTCGACTACGCTGGAGGCTTTGAAGGCGTCTGGTTCCCACGCCGCATCGACATTGCGCGCCATTGGGCTGAAAGGCACCCGCATCTCCGTATCGAACGACCCAGCCAGATGACACGCGACCGCTTTGTTGGCCGCTTTGGCAGCATCTTTGAACACTCTCCCTGGATCGCGGATCGCGCCTTTGATCTGGAACTTGGCCCCGCCCATGACAGCGCAGCCGGGCTTCATAACGCCCTCGCCCGCATGTTCCGCTCTGCCAGTCAGAATGAACGCCTGGCTGTCCTGCGGGCCCACCCGGATTTGGCCGGCAAACTGGCTCAAGCCAAGAGGCTTACGGCCGAGTCTACGGCGGAACAGGCCAGCGCCGCCTTGGACGCCCTGACCGATGCCGAACGGGCCAGCTTCGAGACGCTGAACACAGCCTATGTCGAAAAGCACGGCTTTCCCTTCATCATCGCCGTTCGCGACAACACCAAGGCCTCGATCCTAGCCGCCTTCGAAACCCGGATCGCAAATGACACCGAAACCGAATTCGCCACCGCCTGCCGTCAGGTCGAACGAATTGCCGAGCTTCGCCTGAAGGATCTCTTGCCATGACCGGTTACCACTTCCCCAAAGGGGGTCTTCCACCGCAAACCAGCCTGATGACGCAACGAGCCGTCTTTACCGATGCCTATTGCTTCATTCCCAAGGGCTGTTTTTCCGACATCGTCACTAGCTACCTGCCGGCATGGGACAAGACCCGGCTATGGCTGATTGCGCGCCCGATGACCGGCTTTTCCGAAACCTTCAGCCAATATGTGATGGAAGTGGAACCGGGCGGCGGGTCTGATGCGCCCGATCCGGAAACCGGCGCGGAACATGTGCTCTTTGTGAACGATGGCTTGATCACCCTGACCATTGACGGAGAAGGACACGAACTCGATGCGGGCGGCTATGCCTATATCCCTGCCGGTTCCCGCTGGACCCTGCTGGCAGAGGGTGCCTCGCCTGCCCGCTTTCATTGGGTTCGCAAGCTTTATGAACCCGCCCCCGGCGTCGCTCACCCTCAGGCCTTCGTAACCAGTGACCGCGACGTCAAGCCGATCCCCATGCCCGACACGAACGGCGCTTGGGCCACCACCCGCTTTACAGACCCCGCAGACCTGCGCCATGACATGCATGTCAACATTGTGACCTTCCAGCCCGGCGGAACCATTCCTTTCGAAGAAACCCATGTGATGGAACACGGGCTCTTCGTCCTCGAAGGCAAGGCCGTCTACAAACTCAATCAGGATTGGGTCGAGGTCGAAGCCGGCGACTTCATGTGGCTCCGCGCCTATTGCCCGCAAGCCTGCTATGCTGCGGGCCCAGGCCCTTTCCGCTACCTTCTTTATAAAGACGTAAATCGTCACGCAAAGCTGCGCGGCCCCGGCGCCTTTGGTCCTGCCAGATGATCATTTTCTGTCTTCAAATATCCTCAGGGGGAGGCGGATCGCGCCAGCGAACCGCCGTGGGGGGCGAAGCGCCCCCGCTTGGCGCGGCAAGACGATGCGCCTGATCCGCCCTGCCCCCCTGACCGCCGCCAGCTTTGCGTCCTTCGGCGATGTGCTCGATGCGACAGGCGATTTTCGCGAGATCAATGCAGGCTGGTGCCACCGCCACCATAACCGTGCCACACTCGACTTCGGCCCGGAAGGTCGGGCCGGGCTCTCGATTTTCAAGGCCCGCCCCCGCGCCTTACCCTACGAGTTTGACCTGATCGAACGGCATCCCGATGGGTCTCAGGCCTTTATCCCGATGTCCGAACAGCCCTTCCTCGTGATCGTCGCGGAAAATCCTGCGGCCAAGCCCGTGGCATTCCTGACCAACGGGCAACAAGGGATCAATTTCCATCGCTGGACATGGCACGGCGTGCTGACCCCGCTGGCCGAGCCCGGCCTTTTTGCCGTGGTCGACCGCATCGGCGCGACGCCGAACCTTGAAGAATTCCGGTTCACAGAACCTTGGACCGTAATTGCACCCTGAGAAAAGGGGCACATCTAACCGGACGACACCTTGGCGGGGCAGTGTCGAGACGGCGCGAACAACATCTGCCCCCTAGGGAAAGGAAATAACGGATGAACTCTACTGTTCACCCAGTGGATGAGATTTTGCCTCCGCCAAAGCTTTTTACGTTGGGTCTCCAGCATGTTCTCGTGATGTATGCAGGGGCGGTGGCCGTACCGCTCATCGTCGGCCGCGCCTTGAAGCTTGCGCCTGAAGACGTGGCATTTCTGATCTCCGCCGACCTCTTTGTCTGCGGCCTTGTCACCCTGATCCAGTCGCTCGGGGCAACCCAATGGTTCGGCATCAAACTGCCGGTGATGATGGGCGTAACCTTTGCAGCGGTAGGCCCGATGGTGGGCTTTGCGAATGCTCAGGGCGGTGTAGACGGCGCAAGAGCCATTTTCGGGGCGATCATGGCAGCGGGCCTGATCTCTATCTTGATTGCACCGCTGGTGTCCAAGATGCTGCGCTTCTTCCCGCCGGTGGTCACCGGGACCATCATTCTGGTCATCGGCGTCAGTCTGATGCGGATCGGGATCAACTGGATCTTCGGAAACCCCGTTGGCCCGACCGCGCCGCAGATCCTTGACCCGGCCCATGCCGATTGGTTGAAAGCCGTGACCGAGGGGGCCGCCAGCGGTGCGATCACCGGCTTGCCTGAACTGCCGCAGGGGCTTGCGCTCGCGGCAAAGGTCAACAACCCCGCCTACGCGCCTTTGGGCAATATCGCGATCTCGGCCATCGTGCTGGTCTCGATCCTGGCCATCGCGAAATATGGCAAAGGTTTCGTCGCCAATATCGCGGTGCTGCTGGGGATCATCATCGGTGTCGTCATCGCAATTGCTCTGGGCAAGATGAGCTTTGGCAAGATGGCGGATGCGGGCTGGTTCGGGCTGATCACGCCCTTCCATTTCGGCATGCCGACTTTTGACCCGGTGATGATCGTCACCATGGTTCTGGTCATGATCGTCGTGATGATTGAATCGACGGGCATGTTCCTTGCGCTGGGCGATATGACCGGCAAGAAGGTCGATCAACCGATGCTGTCCGCCGGTTTGCGGACGGATGGCCTGGGCACGCTGATCGGCGGGTTGTTCAACACCTTCCCCTATACCTCGTTCAGCCAGAATGTGGGCCTTGTCGGCGTGACCGGCGTGCGGTCGCGCTTTGTCTGCGTGGCGGGGGGGATCATCCTGATCGTGCTGGGCCTTGTTCCCAAGATGGGCGCGCTGGTTGAGGCCGTGCCGACCATGGTTCTGGGCGGTGCTGGTCTTGTCATGTTCGGGATGGTGGCCGCAACGGGCATCCGTATTCTTGCGGGCGTCAACTTCGCGGCCAACCGGAACAACCTGTTCATCGTGGCGGTCTCGCTGGGCTTTGGGATGATCCCGCTGATCGCCCCGAACTTCAAGATGTGGATGCCCCATGCGATCCACCCACTGATCGAATCCGGCATCCTGCTGGCCTCGATTGCTGCGGTGACCTTGAACGCCTTCTTCAACGGCAGCAATGCCTCGGAAGAGGACGCAAAGAAGGCTGCGATGGTGGCTGACCACTGAGGTTTGAAACATCCGCAAACGGCCCCCAATTTGGGGGCCGTTTTTGTTTTCAGAACCCCCGATTTCGGGCGTCCCCGTCGGGGACGTTTTTTAAGTCGTTCGAAATCAAATGGTTAGCCGCGAGGATTAAGGGTTTTTTAACGGAGTCGGGCCGAAGCCCGGCCTACGCTTTCCGAAACTAGATACCAAGTCTCATTGGTATCTATCGAGCCGACGGGGCGAGGCTATGCACCGTCATATGCATAGGCAGCCACATACTCGAGAATGTTCGCAAACTTTGTCTTTTCTACGCCCCTGTCAGAGTGCCAGTAGAAGACGGGTTCCAGTGCCTGACATTCCGAAACACGCAGGACATACCAGCCGCCACAATGGTCATCAGATAAGGCAAGCGAGCCTTCTGGCATGAATGCTTGAGCAGCCGCATTCCTCGGTACCGAATAATATTCACTGTCACGAGCCGCAGAAAACACGTTCGTCAGTCCAAAAGAACCGCCGCCGTAGGCTTTCAAGAAAGAAATGTATGTTTCGGGGATCCGCGTTGCCAGTTTGCTTTCCAAGTCAGAAATTTGCTCGTCGCTCGCGGGAGGGTCCGGTGGATCCAGCTCAAAGAGCCTTGCCCTTTGGACGCTCTTCTGCCGATGGAGGTCACTGAACTGAATAAGGTCAAGCGGTGGCATCGGGCATCCCTCGATTTAGGCGTGGGCGTAGAGATGATGGCACTTAGAGCAGGAAATTGACGCCTTCGGAGTCGGGGCAAGCCCCGACCTACAGTGACGGGAAAGGAGAGTCGGGCTGAAGCCCGACCTACGCTGTTGCAGCAACCGCCCTTACAGCATCCCCGGAACGACCTGATCTGGCGGGCGGTGGCCGTCGGCGAAGGTTTTGATGTTGATGATGACTTTCTCGCCCATCTCGATGCGGCCTTCGACCGTGGCGCTGCCCATATGGGGCAGAAGGACCACGTTTTTCAGTTCGCGCAGGCGGGGGTTGACCTCGTGCCCGTGTTCAAAGACGTCAAGGCCCGCGCCAGAAATCTCTCCTGCCCGCAGCATCCGGGTCAGGGCGTTTTCGTCGATGACTTCCCCGCGGGAGGTGTTCACGATGACCGAGGACGGCTTCATCAGTTTCAGCCGCCGCGCATTCATCAGGTGATAGGTCGAGGGCGTGTGGGGGCAGTTGATGGAGATGATGTCCATCCGGCTGACCATCTGATCAAGGCTTTCCCAATAGGTGGCCTCCAGCTCTTCTTCGACCTCCGGCCGCAGGCGTTTACGGTTGTGGTAGTGGACCTGCATGCCAAAGGCGCGGGCGCGGCGGGCGACGGCCTGACCGATGCGGCCCATGCCAAGGATGCCAAGGCGGCGACCGCCAAGGCGGCCCCCAAGGAAGGCCATCGGCGACCAGCCCTGCCATTCGCCAGCCTGCATATGCGCCAGACCTTCGGGGATGCGGCGCGTAACAGCGAGGATGAGCGCAAGGGTCATGTCGGCGGTATCATCGGTGACGACGCCGGGGGTGTTCGAGACAAGGATGCCGCGCTGGCGGGCGGTTGCGACGTCGATATGGTCAACACCTGCGCCATAGTTCGCGATCAGTTTCAGACGATCCCCCGCCTGCCCGATCAGACCTGCGTCGATATGGTCGGTGACGCAGGGCACCAGAACATCGGCGCGCTGCATGGCGGCTAGCAGCTCTTCACGCGTCATCTTTTTATCGTTTTCGCGCAACTCGACGTTGAAGAGTTCTTTCATGCGCGTCTCTACCGGCTCGGGCAACCGTCGCGTGACTACAACACTCAGCCGCTGTGCGGACATACATGCCTCCGTGGACTTGATCTTAGCGCGTCTTAATGGGCAAAGTGACGGGAAGCGGGGAAAGGTACAAGCCCCCGAAACAGATAAGAGTGAACCCACGCGGAAAAACGCGGGGACGAGCAGGCAAGACAGGGGCCGGATTGGCCCCGGGACAGGCGGACCAGACGATGGCAACGACCCGTGCAGCGGCCCTTTTGGCCACGGCTTTTGTTCTGATACAGGCCCAGCCGGGGCTGTCGCAAAGTTTGCGCCCGAAGCCACGACCCATTCAGACCGCGGCGCTTGCTCCGGCGGTGACGCCAGTTCCGCGCCCGACCGTATCAGCAGAGGCTGCGCCGGTAGAGGTTGCAGCGCCCATGCCAAATGCAGCGCCAGAGGCTGAGGCGGCGGCGGCTGGAAAACCGGTAGAGCCAGAGGCCGATCCGGGGCGCGGGTCAGTGACGAACCTGCCCTTGCCACGGTTTGTTTCGCTGAAGAATGGCGAAGGCAATGCCCGTCGCGGGCCGGGGCTGACGCATCGGATTGACTGGGTGTTCACGCAGGCCGGGATGCCGCTGAAGATAACGGCTGAATATGAAAATTGGCGGCGCGTTGAAGATGCGGATGGCTTGGGCGGCTGGGTGCATTATTCGCTGCTGTCGGGCACCAGAAGCGCGATTGTGAAGGGCGATCTGGTGGATTTCCACACAATGGCGCGCCCGGACGCGACAATTGCGTTTCGCGCCGAGGCGGGGGTTGTTGCCCGCATCTTGTCTTGTCAGGACGATTGGTGCCGGGTGCAGATCGAGGGCGAACGCGGCTGGGCGCCAATTGCGGCGCTGTGGGGCGTAGAACCCGGCGAAGTGATCGAATAATCCCCTGCCTTGGGTTTCGCCAAGAGCGAAGCTGGAGTAGGTGAAGGGAAACCGGATGCCTCCGGTGCCGACCCTGTTTCGATCAAGGCCCGAAGATGAGCGGACAGAAAGACCAACACCTGAACTTGTCCGCCGGGCTTTTGTCTGTGGCGGTGGCGGCCCTTTTGGTGGGCGCGAAACTCTGGGCCTTGGGAACGACCGGGGCCTTGTCGGTGGCGGCTTCGCTTGCCGATAGCGCGATGGACCTGATGGTCAGTCTGGGCGCGATGGCGGCCATTCTTTACGCGGCCAAGCCCGCGGATGAAGACCATGCCTTTGGCCATACCTCGATCGAGGATCTGGCGGCGCTTGGCCAGTCGATTTTCATCCTGATTTCCGCGGGCGTCATTTCGCTGGCCGCGATCGAGCGGCTGCGGACGTCGGAACCTGCCAGGTTGGTGGATGAGACGGCAGGGATTTGGGTGATGGTGTTTTCCATTTGCCTGACCGTCGGCTTGGTCTTGTGGCAAGGCCGTGTGGCGCGGCGGACGGGCAGCAAGGTGGTGGCCGCCGACAGGCTGCACTATCTGGGCGATCTGTTGCCCAATATCGGGGCGATCCTGTCGCTTTGGGCGTCAAAGCAATTCGGGATGGTCGCGATTGACTCGGTCGTGGCCTTGGGGGCGGCTGCGATGCTGGCGCTGGGGGCTTTGCGGATCGGGCGGGATGCCTGGCACGCGCTGATGGACCGCAGCGCCGACCCGTCGGTGATCGAGACCGTGGCCAAGATCGCACGCGACTGGCCGGGCGTGCATGGGTTTCATGACATCAAGACGCGGATGGCGGGGAGCCGGATCTTCATTCAAATCCATATCGAACTGGATGGCCGTCAGACCCTGACAGAGGCCCATTCGATTGGGGCTGGCTTGCGGCGGGCGATCCTTGAGGCGATCCCGCAGGCAGATGTGATCGTGCACAAGGACGTGGCCGCAATCGACAGCGTACAAGACCGCTGATTTTCGACGCAAGAGGATTGCCTGAAAACGCCGAGTGTTATACAAGCGTATAATAACGAAGGGCGAGGCAGATCGTGCCAAAGGAACGTCGCAGCTTTCAGCGTCAGCCGGAAGAGACGCGCCGCGAGTCGTTGATTCAGGCGGCGCTTGACCTGATGGCCGAAGGTGGGCCACGGGCCGCGACCGTGCGCGCCATTGCCGAGCATGCCGGCATCACGCCGGGCCTGATCCGGCATTACTTTACATCAAAGGAAGAGCTGACCCGCGCGGCCTACCTTTCGCTGATGGAGCGGATGACAAAGGAAAGCCAGACCGCTGCCGAAGCGGCGGACACCCCGGTGCGGGCCTTGGCCTCTGTTATCTCGACCAGCTTGCGGCCACCTGTGATGGACGGCACGCGCATACGGCTGTGGGCGGGGTTTCTGCACATGGTGCACAATGACCCGGACATGCGCGAGGTGCATGAGGCGACCTATCTGGCCTATCGAAACCTGTTGCAAAGCCTGATCGAGAAATTGCCGGGCAAATCGGACCCGGCAACGGCCCATGCACTGGCGATTGCCTGCAATGCCGTGATTGACGGCTTGTGGCTGGAGGGCGGCGCCTTGCCCGCGAGTTTTGCCGAGGGCGAGATCGAGCGCATCGGCAAAAGCGCCATTGCGGCCATACTGGGGATTGACCCCGCAGAGTTTAACGAAACGAGCCAGCAAGGACCAACACCATGAAATACGCCAGTGTCACCGAACGCCTTGCTGGTTTGGGCGGGGCAAAATGGGCCGTGCATTTCGAGGCCCGCAAGTTGCAGGCCGAAGGGCGGCGCGTGATTGAACTGACGATTGGCGAGCCGGATGTGGCCACCCCGCAAATCCTGATCGACGCGGCTGTGCGGGGGCTGGAGGCAGGTCGAACCGGATACAGCAATGGCCGCGGAGAAGCGGGGCTTTTGCGCATTCTGGCGGCGCGCTACAGCCAGCGACGCGGCAGGCCCTTTACGCCACAGCAATTCTTGGCCCTGCCGGGCACGCAGACGGTTTTGTTCCTGTTGCTGGCGGCCCTGACCGATGCTGGCGACGAGGTGCTGGTCGCCGATCCGATGTATGCGACCTATGAGGGCGTGATCCGCGCCAGCGGGGCAACAATGGTTCCGGTGCAGCTGTCGCCCGAGCATGGCTTTCGGCTTCAGGCGGCGGATGTCGCGGCGAAAATTACGCCGCGCTCGCGGGTTTTGTTCCTGAACAGCCCGCACAACCCATCGGGCGCTGTGCTGACCAAGGACGATATCCGGGCCTTGGGCGAATTGGCGGTGGAACATGATCTTTGGATCGTGTCGGATGAGGTCTATGAGGATCTGGTCTTTCCGGGCGTAAGCTTTGCCTCGCCGCTGGATTTCCCAGAATTTGCCGACCGGACGGTGGCGGCGGCATCCATTTCCAAATCTCATGCCGCGCCGGGGTTCCGGTCGGGCTGGTGCGTGGGGCCGGAAGAGTTCATCTCGCGCGCCCTGCCCTTGGCCGAAACCATGCTGTTCGGCAATCAGCCGTTTCTGGCGGATGCCACGGCAGCCGCCTTGGCCAGCCCGTCGGACGTGGCGGGGGGCATGGCCGAACGGTTCAAGCGGCGGGCTGACAGCCTGTATGAAACGCTGGAGGGCGTGGCCGGCTTGCGGGTTCATCGGCCCGAAGCAGGGATGTTCGCGCTGATTGATGTGCGGGCCAGCGGGATGAGCGGCGAGCGCTTTGCGCTGGATTTGCTGGCGCGGACCGGGGTGGCGGTGATGCCGGGCGAAAGTTTCGGCAATGGCTTGGCGGGCTGGCTGCGGGTCAGCCTGACGCGGCCCGACGCGGAACTGGCCGAAGCGGCCGAAGCGATTGCAGAATTTGCCAAGCAGCGGGTGGCGGCATGAAAACGGTTGGGGAACGTCTGGTTGAGGGGCTTGCGGCACGCGGGGTCGAGGTCGTCTTTGGCATTCCGGGCGTACATACGGTAGAGTTGTATCGGGGCCTTTCCGGAAGTCCGATCCGCCATGTGACCGCCCGCCACGAACAAGGCGCGGCCTTCATGGCCGATGGTTATGCACGGGTGAGCGGCAAGCCGGGGGTGGCCTTTGTCATCACCGGGCCGGGGTTGACCAATGCGCTGACCGCGATGGGACAGGCCAAGGCGGATTCAATTCCGATGCTGGTGATCTCGGGCGTCAATCGGCGGGCAACCTTGGGCAAGGGTTGGGGATGCCTGCATGAATTGCCTGACCAGCAAGCAATGGTGCGGGCGCTTTGCCCCAGTTTCCAGATCTCGGCGCCAGAGGAGTTGGAGCCGGTGTTGGATGCGGCCTTTGCGGCGCTGTTCGCTGACAGACCCGGGCCGGTTCATATCGAAGTGCCGACGGATGTCATGCCAATGCCTGCGGCGGAACTCTCTGGGGGGGCGGATCTTCGGACAGATGTGATTTCCGAAGGCGAAATTGCGGCCGCCTGCCAGCGGCTGGCCACGGCAAAGCGGGTGGTGATCCTTGCCGGAGGTGGAACGCGCCATGCCGCGCAGGGAGTGCAGGATTTGGCCGAGCGATTGGACGCGCCAGTGGTGCAGACTGTGAATGCACGGGGTGCGATGCATGGTCATGACTTGGTCGTGCCTGCCTCGCCCAGCCTTGATGCCGTGCGCGACCTGATCGCCGAGGCGGATTGTGTGCTGGCACTGGGCACCGAGCTTGGGCCAACGGATTACGATATGTATGTGCGCGGCGGCTTGCCCGATCTTTCCGGCATGATCCGTGTGGATTGCAGCACCGAGCAGTTGGATCGCCACGCTGCGGCGGTGAAAGTCCGCGCCACCGTTTCCGCCGCGATCCCGGCATTGTTGGCGGGTTTGCCGACGCGCCCGGCGGGCGATGGGGCCGCGCGCGCCAAAAGCGCCCGGAAGGCGGCGCTGGAAGAACTGGCGCGGCTGGACGCGGCGATGCCGGCAAGGTTGACGATGGTCGAGGCGATCCGCTCGGCCTGCCCCGGCGCCATTATCGTCGGGGATTCGACGCAGCCGATTTACGCCGCGAACCTGTATTACGACCATGACCGCCCCAGCGGGTGGTTCAACGCCGCAACAGGTTTTGGCGCTTTGGGCTTTGGGCCGGGGGCCGCCATTGGTGCGGCCCTGGCGGCGCCGGGGGCGCGGGTGATTTGTCTGGTTGGCGATGGCGGGCTGCAATTCAGCCCCGGCGAATTGCGGACAGCGGTGGATGAGCACCTGCCGATCACCTTTGTCGTCTGGAACAACGCGGCCTTTGGCGAGATCGCCGAGGCGATGGCCGGGGCGGGGACCGAAGTCATTGGCTGTTCCCCCTCTCCGCTGAAGATGAAGGGATTCGCGGAAAGCTGTGACCTGCCTTTCCAATCGGTTCCGGCAGAGCCAGAAGCCCTATTCCAATCGTTGAAACGGGCTGGAAGCGGGCCCAGCCTGATTGAAGTGCGGGCCATTGCAAACCTGCCCTCTTAAAAATCGCACCGCCTAAGTCTTTGTTTTCGCTTTCGCTATCTGATAGCAGGCGCGCGTTTTTGCCTAGCGCGACGGGTTCATCCACATCTGTCCCATCGAAACGCCGCGGGGTCCTCTGCTTGCCCCCGGCACACCGAGGGAAAGGAAACCCGTTATGCTGCTCTCTGCGAAATCCACTGTTGTTGCTTCTGTTACCGCGCTTGCCATCGCCCTGTCTGCCGCTGCCCCGGCACAGGCATTGGGCCGCAATGAACGCAATTTCCTGAAGGGCGTTGCCGCGACCCTGATCGTTGGTGCGCTGATCAATCAGGGCCGCGCCCATCCCCGCACGGCCCCTGCCCCGGCACCGCAGCCGGTGTACCGCCCACATCACCCGGCCCCGGATACTGGGGCAGTCGTGGGCTCGCCCAGCTCGGTCTATTCGACCAACGCCGCCCGCGCTTTCGCCAGCTTCTCGCCTGCGGAACGCCGTGCGATCCAGTCGCGCCTGCGCGCCTATGGCTATTACAGCGGCGCGATTGACGGGGCGTTTGGCCCAGCCACCTATCGCGCCATTGTGGCTTATGCCCGCGACACATCGGGCGAGCGTCAATTGAGCACCATCGCCGGCAGCTATGGAGTCTATGACAGCCTGCTGGCCTGACCGAGGTAGTGTAACGAGTGCGTCCCCGGCTCTTGCAAAAGAGTCGGGGATTTTTTTGCGAAACCTCCAAGGATTGAGCGGGCGCTTGCGTCTGAAATAGCGTGATGCTGATGGATACACCCGACTCCACCCTTGCCTTGGCCGCTGCTGGCGGTGATCGTGCAGCTTTTGGCGTGCTGGTTCAGCGCCATTATGACCGTATTCATGGGCTGTGCTGGCGGCTGACGGGGAATGTGACCGAGGCCGAAGATCTGGCGCAGGATGTCTGCGCCTCTCTGCCTCGCCGCCTGCAGGGCTTTCGCGGCGAGGCGCAATTCACCACTTGGCTCTATCGCGTGGTCGTCAATGCCGCGCATGATGCCCGCCGTCGCGCGGCTGTTCGGTCGAAAGCCGCCGATGGCTGGGGCGATTGGGAAAAGGCGCGGCAGGATGAAATGGCCGTCGAGCGTGAGGCGCAGGATTGGCTGACCGCTGCCATGGCGCGACTGTCGCCAGAGCTGCGTGAGACCGTGGCCTTGGTCTTGGGCGAAGAGTTGACGCAAGCCGAGGCCGGCGCAGTCTTGGGCCTTTCGGAAGGCACGATTGCCTGGCGCATGTCTGAGGTGAAGAAAAAGTTGAAGGCCATGGCCGCCGAGGAGGCGATGCGATGACGGATGAGTTTGACGCCCTGAAGGCCGGGCTGAAGGCCGCCCCCGCACCGCGTGCGGCGGCGCGTGAAGAAGCCTTGGCCCGCGCCATGGCGGAATTCGATAAACTGGAGCCTTTGGCCCAAGGATCAGCCTCTGCTCTGCGTCCCAAGTCTGACCGCCCAGCAAGGGCGGGGCTTGTGGAAAGGCTGACCGACATGATCGCTGGTTTGAAACTGAGACCGATCCTGACTGCCTCGACTTCGGTCGCGGCGCTGGGGCTTGTGACGCTGGCCGTCTTGCCCAATCTAGACCTGCGCGCGCTGCGTGGCCCGGCGGAGGTGAGCAGGGTGCTGGATGAGGCGCAGAAGGAAGAGGCTGTTGCGACATTGGCGGAGGAGGCTGTTCCAGCGCCCGCCCCGGAGCCGGCAGCGCGCAAGGTGGCCACGCCCAATTCGGGAGTGATGGCGGATGCTGCGATGGAGCCGGAGGCTTTGGTCGTTGCGGCCCCGGAAATGGCGATGATGCCGGAACCGGGGCAGGTGCTGGCGGAACCCTCGACCGAGGCCTATGCGAATCAGGCCGCGAACCCGGTGAAGATAACGGCAGAAGAGCCGGTCTCGACCTTCTCGGTGGATGTCGACACGGCCTCTTATGCCATTGTCCGCAATTGGCTGAATTCTGGAACGCTGCCAGACCCGGAGGCTGTGCGGGTTGAGGAAATGGTGAACTATTTCCCCTATGCCTATCCGGCCCCTGATGGGGCAGAGGCGCCGTTCCGGCCTTTGGTTTCGGTGCTGCCGACGCCATGGAATGAAGGCACGCAATTGGTGCGGATTGCTCTGCAGGGGCGTTTGCCTGCTGTCGTGGATCGTCCGCCTTTGAACCTTGTCTGGCTGATTGACACCTCAGGCTCGATGGAGGACCCGGCGAAGCTGCCTCTGTTGAAGCAGTCCTTGGGCTTGATGCTGGCGGATTTGCGGCCCGAGGATCAGGTGGCGATCGTCGCCTATGCCGGATCGGCGGGCGAGGTGCTGCCGCCCACCCCAGCGAGTGACCGTGCAGCCATTCTGGCGGCGATGGATCAGCTTTCGGCTGGTGGGGCAACGGCAGGCGGCGAGGGGTTGGAACTGGCCTATAAACTGGCGCAAAAGATGGCGGCAGAGGGTGAGGTCAGCCGTGTCTTGCTGGCCACCGATGGCGATTTCAATGTGGGGATTTCCGATCCCGATGGCTTGGAGGCCTATATCGCCCGCCAGCGTGACAGCGGCGTCTATCTTTCGGTGCTGGGCTTTGGCCGGGGCAATCTGGATGATGCCACGATGCAGGCCCTTGCCCAAAACGGCAATGGAACGGCCAGCTATATCGACACGCTGCAAGAGGCGCGGAAGGTGCTGGTCGATCAGCTGTCGGGGGCGCTGTTCCCGATTGCCGATGACGTAAAGATACAGGTGGAATGGAACCCGGCCTTGGTCGCGGAATACCGGCTGATCGGCTATGAGACGCGGGCGCTGATGCGCGAGGATTTCAACAATGACCGCGTGGATGCGGGTGAAATCGGAGCGGGCCATCAGGTGACGGCCTTGTACGAGATCACCGCCCCCGGCAGTCCGGCCCTGAGGAATGACCCGCTGCGTTATGGCGCAGGGGCAGCGGCCGACAGCGTGGCGCCGGCGTCGGAGGGCGAAGAGCTTGGTTTCCTGCGCCTGCGCTACAAAGCGCCGGGAGAGGACCAGAGCCAATTGATCGAGACGCCGGTCCTTGCGGGGGCCGAGGCCGATGAAGATGCGCGGTTTGCGGCGGCGATTGCGGGCTTTGGCCAGATTTTGCGCGGGTCGGTCTATCTGGGCGATTGGGGCTGGGATCAGGCGATTGCACTGGCCGAAAGTGGTCGGGGTGCGGACCCCTATGGCTATCGGATCGAGGCGATCAACCTGATGCGTCTGGCCCGCGATCTGGCGCGATAGGCGCAGAAACACGTACGACCTTTCCGCCGGGTGCTCCCAATTTTCTTGCAAGAAAATTGGACAGCGCCCGGCCGCGGCCTAGGGCCTGACCTCGACCACTGTGCCAAGCCGTGCCACCTGCCAGAGCTCTCGGATCTGGGCATTGGTCAGGGCGATGCATCCGGCCGTCCAGTCCCCTCTCACTTTCATGTCCTCGGGAACGGAATTGGGCTGGCCGTGGATCATGATATCGCCGCCGGGGCTGTACCCCCCGGCCTTTGCCCGCGCCCGGTCCGCGGGCTGCGGATAGTCCAACCCCAAAGACAGATGAAAGGCGGACCGGTCATTTCGGCGGTCGATGCGGAAGGTGCCTTCCGGGGTTTTGCCATCGCCCTGCCTGACCTTGTCGCCTTCGGGTGCAAAGCCAAGGGCGATGGGCCAATTCCGCACCACTTTGCCATCTTGCCAGACCGTCAGTCGTCGCGCGGCCTTTTCCACAACAATGCGCTCGATCTGGCCGTGAAGCGGGCTGTCCGGTGGCACGGGCGGCTCGATCGGGCGCAGAAAGAAAAGGGCGGCACCGAAAAGTGCCGCCAATAGCAGAAGCCAGACCAGACGGGCCAGCCGCATCATTGCAGGTCAGAGAAGGCCTTTTGCAGGCGCTGAACCGCGGTTTCTACATTCGCACGCGGGGTTGCGATATTGAAGCGCAGGAAGGTTTCGCCGCCCGAACCGAAAGTCTCGCCATGGTTCGCGGCGATCTGGGCGCCTTTTTCCACGCGACCCTTGAATTCGGCTGGTGTCATGCCCGTGGCCTCAAAATTCACCCAAGACAGATAGGTGGCTTCCAGCGGCATCGAGTTGAGCCCCGGAATGGACGCAATTCCCGCATCAAAGAGCCTGCGGTTTTCGTCGAGATAGAGGTTCAGCGCATCCACCCAAGCCGCACCTTCCGGCGAATAGGCCGCCTCGACCATATGCAGGCCAAAGGAGTTTGGCGAAATGCCAAGTCCCATCATGGTCGCTGCAAAACGGGCACGCAGGGAATCATCAGCGATGATGACATTGCCCGTATGGCAGCCCGCGATGTTGAAGGTCTTTGTTGCCGCCGTCATCATCACCAACCGGTCGGCGATATCGGGCGCGACATTCGGCATGACGTGATGCTTGTGACCGGGCATCACCAGATCGTGGTGGATTTCGTCCGAGACAAGGATCAGGTCATGGCGCTTGCAGAAATCGGCAGTGGCGCGCAGTTCTTCCTTGGTCCAGACACGGCCACCCGGATTGTGTGGCGAGCAGAGGATCAGCATCCGCTCGTTCCCCGTCATCTGGGCGTCCCAAGCGTCGAAATCCATCTCGTACCGGCCTGAGGCCAGTTTCAGGCGGCACTCGACCACCTTGCGGCCAGCGGCTTTGATCGTGCGCGCGAAGGCGTGGTAAACCGGCGTCATCAGCACGACGCCATCGCCCGGTTGGGTGAAGGTGTTCACCACCAGTCCGGTGCCGTTGACCAACCCGTGGGTGGTGAAGATGTGTTTCGGGTCGATGGCCCAGTTGTGGCGGGTCTGCATCCACCAGCGGATCGCCTCGAGATAGCTCGCGTCATCGCCGTAATAGCCATAAACGCCATGCGTCGCCATCTTCTCGACCGCTTCCTGCACGCAATGGGGCGGGCGAAAGTCCATATCGGCGACCCACATCGCCAAGCCCTTGTCGGCCGGAACCGCGTAAAGGCGGCTCATCATGTCCCATTTCACCGAATGGGTTCCGAAACGGTCGATCTGTTCATCAAAGCTCATGGCTCACCTGCAGTCCTGAAAGTCAGAATTTCTATTTCGAGCTGATATCACGGGATATCGTTCCAAATCAATAATTCAATATGGAACACTGTTCCTTGTTTTTGGCTTTATTTGGAACATTTTGATTGATCGTTGCCGCCCTTGCGAAAATTCGGGCTCCGCCGTAAATCTTGCCCATGATCCGACCTATACTTATCCATCCTGATCCCCGCCTCAAGAAGCTCTGTGACCCTGTCACCGAGTTTGATGCTGACTTGGCCGTTTTGGCCAAGGATATGCTGGAAACGATGTATGACGCGCCGGGCATCGGGCTGGCTGCGCCACAGATTGGCGTGATGAAGCGCATTCTGGTGATGGATTGCGTTAAAGAGGGCGAACCGCGTCCCATGGTACTGGTGAACCCAAAGATCACTTGGGCCTCAGAAGATTTGGGCGTCTACGAAGAAGGTTGCCTGTCGATCCCCGACCAGTACGCCGAGGTGAAGCGCCCGGCAGAGGTGCGTGTAGAATGGGTCGATGAAACCGGCAAACCGCAGGAAGAGCAATTTTCAGGACTGTGGGCGACCTGTGTCCAGCACGAGATCGACCATCTGGATGGCAAATTGTTCATTGATTATCTGGGCCCGCTGAAGCGGCAGATGATCACCCGCAAGATGGAAAAACTAAAGCGCGAGCGGGCGCGTCAGGCGCAGGCCTGACGATGGCCGTGCTGCCGATCGTCTTTTGGCCGGATGCGCGGCTTTCAACCCGTTGCGAAGCGGTCGACCCACGCGATCCCTCAGTTGCGCAATTGGCCCATGACATGCTGGAGACGATGTATGCAGCCCCCGGACGCGGCTTGGCCGCGCCGCAGGTCGGCGTCGCAAAGCGCGTCTTCGTAATGGATATTGGCTGGAAAGAGGGTCCGAAAGCCCCGGTGATCTGCGTCAATCCACGCATTCTGTGGCGGTCGGACACTGCGGCGACTGGCCCAGAGGGCTGCCTTTCTATCCCCGAGGTGGTGACAGATGTGGCCCGAGCAACCGAAATCCGGCTGGCTTGGACTGACCTGTCTGGCGCCGAACACGAAGAGCATTTGACCGGCTTTGCCGCCATTTGCGCCCAGCATGAATATGACCACCTAGAGGGTATCGTGACCTTTGACCGGCTTGGCCTCGAGGCCCGTCGGATGGCCGAAGCCGTTTACGCAGATCGGACCCGAACATGACTGCCCGCCTTTGCCTGCCTTGGCCCAATCCCGTTCTGAAAACGCCCGCAAAGGATGTGACCGAGATCACCGATGAGGTCCGCGCCATCTGGACCGACATGGTGGATACGATGGAAGCCATGCCGGGCTATGGTCTGGCCGCTGTGCAAATCGGTGTGCCGCTGCGGTTGGCTGTCGTCGATTGCTCGGAGGAGCGGGGCAAGGTGGTGCGGCTTGCCAATCCGGAAGTGCTTCATGCCAGCGTGCAGTTACGCGAGCACGAAGAGGCAAGCCCCAATCTTCCCGGCGTTTCGGCAGTAATCAAACGCCCGCGTGCCGTGACGGTGCGGTTCCTGAATGAGGCAGGCGAGATAGAAGAGCGCGATTTCGTGGGGCTTTGGGCAACAAGCGTGCAGCATCAGATCGACCATCTGGCGGGCAAGATGTATTTTGACCACCTGTCGTCGCTGAAACGGAAGATGTTGATTGCCAAGGCCGACAAGCTGAGGAAGCGCGTATGAAGGTGGTCTTCATGGGCACGCCGGAGTTTTCGGTTCCGGTTCTGGAGGCCTTGGCGGAAAAGCACGAGGTTGTTGCAGTCTATACTCAGCCGCCGCGCCCTGCGGGTCGGGGAAAGGCTGAAAGGCCGACGCCCGTCCACCGCAAGGCGTTGGACCTTGGGTTGCCCGTGCGCCACCCTGCCAAGCTGAAATCGCCCGAGGATCAGGCCGAGTTTGCAGCCTTGGGTGCCGATGTGGCTGTGGTTGTGGCCTATGGCCTGATCTTGCCGCAGCCGGTTTTGGATGCGCCGCGCCTTGGTTGCCTGAACATTCATGCAAGCCTGTTGCCCCGCTGGCGAGGAGCCGCGCCCATCCATCGCGCGATCATGTCGGGCGATGCGGAAACCGGGATCTGCATCATGCAGATGGAAGCCGGTTTGGATACCGGGCCGGTCCTTTTGCGCGAGGCAACACCAATCGGGCCTGAAGAGACGACCAGCGAATTGCATGACAGGCTTTCCGTCATGGGGGCCGCGCTGATCGTCGAGGCACTGGACCGCCTTGCCGACCTGCGCCCAGACCCACAGCCCGAGGCCGGCGCGACCTATGCGCAAAAGATCGACAAAGCCGAGGCGCGGGTAGATTTCAGCCAGAGTGCCGAAGTTGTGGATCGTCAGATCCGTGGGTTGTCCCCCTTTCCCGGCGCATGGGTCGAGATTGCGGGCGAGCGGGTAAAACTGCTGAAATCCCGTCTGGGTCATGGCGAAGGCGCGCCGGGGCAGGTCTTGCAGGGCTTTACCGTGGCCTGCGGCAAGGGTGCTGTCGAGATCTTGGAAGCCCAGCGCGAAGGCAAGCGCCCGATGGCCGTAGCCGATTTGCTGAAAGGCATGACGCTGCCAGAACGTTTGTGACAACGTTTTTCAGCCAAGGGCGGTTCACAGGGCGCATAAAGCCCCCCATATTGAAGGCGTAAAAGGGGGACCGTTATGCCCATTCTTGCGCTTATCGTCATCGGGGCCGCTGCCGGATTTCTGGCCACGCGGATCATGAAGGTAAACACCGATGTTCCCACCACGGTCGCCATTGGCGTTGGGGGTGCCTTGATCGGCGGGCTTACCTTGCGCTTTCTGATGATGCTGACGGGCTGGGCCGCGGGTTTTATCGGTGCGATACTGGGCGCGATGCTGCTGATTTGGGTCTGGAAAACCTACGTCAAGTAAGCCTGCGAAAGAGGTCTTTCAGCTTGAAGGCCTTGCCGCCGGCCGGTTGCCAAAACACTTGCCCCATCCATGCTGCAAAAATCAGGGCCGCGGTCTCGCGCCCTTTTTCCCCGCCACCCAGACGGACCGCGAGGGCGGTTTCGACCCGGGCGCGCCATGCCGCGGCACGGTCACGCAAAACAGGATCCCGAAAGTCGGCCGCCAAAAGCGCAAGGGTCGAGCCATCTGCTGTCGCGGCCCCAACCTCTTTGAGGAAAGCCGACGCGCCCTTGGCATTCGTTGGCGCATTTGCCTCAGCCGCTGCACAGGCTTCGTCCAGCCTGTCCCAGCCGTCATTCAGCGCCGCCTGCACCATCGCATCGCGGGATTGAAATCGTTGAACCAATGTGGACGCCGCCAGACCAGAAGCCCGGGCGACGGGACCAAAGGCCACGGCCTTGTCTCCCCCTTCGTTCAGAAGGGTTCGAACAAGGGCGAAAACCTCGGTATCCGGAATGATCTTTCTGCGCGGCATAGGTGCAGCATAATCGAACATAAGGTCGGGAAAAGGCCCTATCGTTTCGGCGGGTTCGTTCGCGGGGGCTGCGCCTTGTAAACCGGCAATTTCCAGCCGAAGACCAGACTTCCCGACCGCAAACCCAAGGTCACAACGGCGCAGATCAGCAGGGCAATCCCACCTTCAGCCCCCAGCATCGAGGCGACCATCGCCGCAAGGCCACCCGCAAAGGCGCAGGAGACATAGAGTTCGCCCTGTTTCAGGACCAGCGGCACCTCGTTACAGACCACATCACGCATCAGGCCACCCATGCAGCCCGTCACCATGCCCATGACCAACACCACAGGCCACCCCATGGATTGTGACAAGGCCGCTGCAACACCCGCGGGCACCGCGACCGCCAAGGCAAAGGCATCAAACCACAGGATCGCACGATAGCGGCTTTCCAGCAGGTGGGCAGAGAAGAAAACCGCGATTGCAGCTGCTGCCGCCACCGCCAGCATCCAAGAATCGACGATCCAGAACACTGCCCGGTCCAACATCACATCGCGCAAGGTGCCGCCGCCCGCGGCTGTCAGGAACGCGATGAAGATGAACCCAACGATATCCAGTTGCGCCCGGCTGGCCACAAGGGCCCCTGTCAGGGCAAAGATCGCAACACTGGCATAATCCAAGAACGGAAGAAGCGCGCGAAGTCCCTCGACCGCCGTCATGACGGTGTCTTTGCGGGCTTGAACGGGGCCATTCCAGCGCGGGCCAAGGCGTCGGCGCGTTCGTTTTCCTCATGCCCGGCATGGCCCTTGATCCAGCGCCATTCGACCCGGTGCCGGGACTGCGCCTCATCCAGCCGCTGCCAAAGTTCTGCATTCTTGACGGGCTTTTTGTCTGCCGTCCGCCAGCCATTACGCTTCCAGCCGTGGATCCAGCCGGTCACGCCATTCTTCACATAGGCGCTATCGGTGACCACCGTGATCGCGCTGGACCGCGTCAAGGATTCCAGCGCAGAAATTGCGGCCATCAACTCCATCCGGTTGTTGGTGGTTTCGCCTTCCCCGCCCGACAACTCGCGCTCTTTCAAGATGGCATCGCCCTCTTTTGCGATCAGAAGCACGCCCCAGCCCCCAGGACCGGGATTTCCAGAGCAAGCCCCATCAGTATAAGCGAAAAGTTCCGGCATCACGTCTCCTGTCCCCTTGGGGATAGAAAGACGGCTGGGAAAGGTCAATCGAAGGATGTCGATCAGTTCTTTGGAAGCAGCGCCGTCGGGACGTTTTCTTCACGCCAGAAGTCTAGTGGCGCCTTGTCCAGCACAGCCGTCGACCGTTTGAATTCACAAACGATTTCACCGTTTTCAAGCGATGACGCGACGATCAGGCATTGGAAGATATGGCGGCTGCCATCGTAGACATCGACCAAGCCACGCAAATTGGGGGTGAGTTCGGCATCCAAGGCAAAACCATCATGCCAGAAGCGCAGGATCGGGAACACCGCTTCGCCGACCTGAACCCGCAGGCGTGACTTCCGCTTGGCCTGCGCCTTGCGAGCCGTGTCCAGACCTTCACGAATTTCGTTTGGCAAATATTCCAACATCTTGGCCTCCGGCGCCCCCATGCTGACAAGTCTGCTTCAAGATTGCTTAAAATCAAGACAACCGGATGACAGGGGCCACTTGGCAACAGAATCCGCTTTGATCGTGCCGAATTTGTCGCATCCTGCCGCCATTTCGCCGCCCCGAATGCGTTGTCATCCCTGAAGAAATCGGATCAATCGACAAAAAGCCGGGGATCGGCACGGGGTGAGTCGCGCAATGCATGGTGACGAAAAACCAGATCACGGGGGCGGAGTAGATGCCGCTGTCGCCAAATGGGGCGGCCAACGCGATGCATGGATCGACCTTTCGACCGGGATCAACCCCCTTCCCTATCCGGTGACGGACTTGCCTTTTCGGGCTTGGACGACGCTACCCGATCAGGCCGCACAAGAGGCTTTGATTGCGGCTGCACGGCAGTTCTGGTCGGTTCCACAGCAAGCGGCGGTTCTGGCGGCGCCGGGCGCCTCGGCGCTGATCGCGCGCATTCCGGCGCTACGGGCGCCAAGCCAGGTTCAGATCGCCCAGCCAACCTACAACGAGCATGGGCGCGCCTTTGCTACGGCTGGCTGGATAATCTCTGACCAAAGCAGCGATACCATCGTGGCAGTTCATCCAAACAATCCGGATGGGCGGGTCCTGTCGGTGAACGGCGACTTTCCGAAAGCGGAGATGGTGGTCATCGACGAAAGCTTTTGCGACATCATCCCGCAATACACGATGATCGAACACGCCGTTAAACCCGGCGTTATTATCCTGAAGAGCTTTGGCAAGTTCTGGGGCCTTGCCGGATTGCGGCTGGGCTTTGCTATAGGTGATCCGAGACTTTTGGCGCGTCTGGAACAGATGATGGGCCCATGGCCCGTTTCGGGCCCGGCGCTGGCCGTCGGAACCGCAGCGTTGTTGGATCAGGACTGGGCAACGGCAACGCGTCAGCGTCTGGCACAGGATGCGGACCGCCTTGACCACCTGATGATCCGCGCAGGGGCCAGTCTGGTAGGCGGCACGCCGCTGTTTCGGCTGTACGACACAGACAATGCAAAAAGCTGGCAAGACCGGCTGGCAAAACGCCACATCTGGTCTCGAATCTTTCCCTATTCTGACAGATGGCTGAGGCTTGGGATTCCCGGTGTTCCTGCGGAATGGGATCGTTTGGAAGCCGCTCTCGGATGACGCTTGTTTTGGCCATGATCCTTGATGCGCTGTTTGGCGAGCCCAAGATCCTTTGGGATCGCTTTCCACACCCAGCCGTTTTGATGGGGCGCGCTGTTGGGGCGCTGGATACGCGATTGAATTCCGGCACACACCGAAAGGCAAAGGGCGTGCTGGCGATGATGCTGCTTGCCATAGGCGCGCTGCTGTTGGGCAAGATCATCGCCTTGGTTCCAGATTACGGCGCGCTGGAAATCATCGTTGCGGCGATCTTGTTCGCGCAAAAATCCTTGGTCGAGCATGTGCGCGCGGTTGCCGTCGGGCTTCGCCAATCCTTGACCGAAGGTCGCCATGCGGTGTCGATGATCGTCGGACGCGACACGGCGGCGATGGAGGAGCCTGCTGTGGTCCGCGCTGCTATCGAAAGTGCAGCCGAGAACCTGTCAGATGGTGTCATCGCCCCGGTCTTCTGGTTCCTTGTGGCAGGCTTGCCGGGGCTGTGCCTCTATAAGATCACGAATACCGCTGACAGCATGATTGGCCACCGGACGCAGCGCCATGAGCAATTTGGCTGGGCTGCCGCGCGGTTTGACGATCTTCTGAACCTGATCCCTGCGCGTTTGACGGCGCTTTTGATTGCTGTTTCACACGGCTGGACGGACCCAAGGCCAATTCTGCGAGATGCCCCCCTGCATCGCAGTCCGAATGCGGGCTGGCCCGAGGCCGCAATGGCGATGGTTCTGGACGTGTCATTGTCTGGCCCACGGTCCTATCATGGGCAGATGCAAGACTTTCCATGGGTGCACCCGGACGGAAACCGCAGCCCCGGCCCGGAAGCGATTGACGCGGCCTGTTCGGCACTGTGGCGTGCATGGGCGCTGATGCTGGGGATTGCCGCAATCGTGGCGCTTGTCTAACCTCGGCTGCATGAAGATTGCAGTTTCCTTGATGCTGGCGTTTTCCAGCCCCGCCCTTGCTGCGCCCTGTGGTGGGCCGCTTTCCAGTTTTACCGACGCAATGGTGGCCGAGGCCGTGGCTGCGGGCCTGCCGGAAGACGCCGCCCGAAGCTATCTGCGCAGCGCGCGAATTGACGAAAAGGTTTTGGCGCGCGACCGCAGCCAAGGCGTGTTTCGTATGGCGTTCATCGACTTCTCTCGTCGATTGATCAGCCAGAACCGCATCGACAATGGCCGCGCCTTGGCCAAGAAACATGCCAAGATATTCGACCGCGCTGCGGCTGAGTTTGGCGTGCCCAAAGGCATTCTCTTGGCATTTTGGGCGTTCGAGACGGATTTTGGGCAGGTGCAGGGCGATTTCAACACGCGCGATGCCTTGGTCACACTGGGCCATGACTGCCGCCGCCCGGAACTGTTCCAACCCCAGATTTTGGCGGCGATTGCGCTGCATTCCCGTGGTGATTTTCCGACGGACACGACCGGGGCTTGGGCCGGTGAAATCGGCATGGTGCAGATGCTGCCCGCAGATATTCTGGAGCGCGCAGTCGATGGCGACGGGGATGGTCATGTGACCCTGAAAACCTCGGTCGCGGATGCGCTCTTGTCCGGGGCAAGACTGTTGCAGCATCACGGCTGGCGGGCGGGCGAGCCGTGGCTGGCCGAAGTCAGCGTTCCAGTGGAAATGGACTGGTCGCTTTCCGGACTTGAGACACAACAAAGCGTTGCGGAATGGAAGGCGATGGGGGTAACCGGCAAAGCCGATCTTCCCGAAGGGATGGCCAGCCTGATCCTGCCGCAGGGGCGCAAGGGGCCTGCCTTTCTGGCCTATCCCAATTTCTCGACGCTGTTCGATTGGAACCAAAGCTTCACCTATGTTCTGACGGGCGCCTATTTTGCGACCCGGCTTGAAGGGGCGCCGCCCTATGACGCCGGGAATCCCGATCCGGGGCTAGAGTCGGAGCAGATGATGGTGCTTCAGGAAAAGCTGGCAGCCCGGGGCCATGATGTTGGCAAGATCGACGGCATATTAGGCGCGGGAACACGGACCGCCGTTCAAAAAGAGCAAATCCGGCTTGGCCTGCCGGCGGATGCCTGGCCCACTGTGGAGCTGTTGAATGCCCTCTGATCCCGTCACCCTTGAGGCGCTGATGGCGGCCCTGCCCTTTGTTCTGGCGGCGCCAAAGACCGATGCGCCGATCCATTCGCTGTGCTTTCGCCCCGGCTTCAACAAGCGAGAGTTCCCGCAAAGCCTGACCCTGACCAAAGAACAGGGCGTGCCGGGCGAACGTTGGCTGACGGCACCTTGGCTTAAATTGGCAGACGGGCGACCAGACCCCCGGATTCAGGTTTCGATATTGCCCATGAGGGTGATGAATCTGGTGTGGAGAGACCGGGACGCCATACCACATCCCGGCGATACGATTGTCGCGGATCTGGATACGAGTGCGGCCAATCTGCCAGAAGGGACGTTGCTTCAGGCCGGGACCGCCTTGTTGCGGGTGTCATCGGTTTTCAATGACGGCTGCGTGAAGTGGAAGGCAAGATACGGCGCAGAAGCCAAAGACTGGATCACGCGCCCCGGCCACCCTGAATTGCGGCTGCGGGGGATTTTATGTTCCGTAGAACGCGATGGCACGGTCGATCTGTCGGACTGCATCTGCAAAGTTTAGCGCCAAATTTCTTGCAAGAAGTTTGCCGGTCCCAAATGGGACCGGCTGCATCCGGATCAGGCGGCAAGCTGTCTCAGCCGGGCGTCCTCGTCCATCACTTTCAGTCGCGCCGGTCGCGCCTTACAGCGTTCCACCCAGTCCTTGATCAAGGGATCGTCTGGCGTGTTGTTGAACCATGCATAGGGGGAGTGGATCAGGATATCGGCCGCTGAAAATTCCTCTCCCAAAAGCCAAGGCCCTTTTTCGAGCGCCGCGCGAATGCGCGCTGTGACCTCTGGCGTGCCGCGAAAGGTCTTGTGCAGCCAAGGATGTGTGACTCCTGCCGCATGAAGGATGAGGACCGGCTCCATCACGTCGCCATACCAGAAGAGCCAAGTCAGAAACTCTCCACGCTTTGCTGTGCCGGGTTTGGGCGCAAGGCCGCTATCGGGGAAGAGGGCGGTCAGATAAAGCATCACCGCACCGCTTTCGGTGATGAGAGCTCCGTCATGGTTCAAGGCGGGAACCTTGTGGTCTGGATGTGGGTTCGCCCGGTCAAAGGCCCCGCTTCCGTCGGCCCGCAGGATGTCGACAATCTGCACATCGACTTTGTCGCGGATTCCCATCTCTTCGATTAGGCTGACAATGCGTGTCGAGCGCGACTCGGGTGCATGAAACAAGGTAAGCATCGCTTTCTCCGTTGCGTGTTTCGATGCCCTGTTTATGCTTCAACGCTCCTGACAAATTCCGGCAGGATGCCATGCCCCGCGCTGATCGTCTTTTTCGTCTGCTTTCCGCAATACGCCGCCTGCCCCAACCGGTGACGGCCGAGAGACTGGCGGCAGAAACGGACGTTTCGGTGCGCACCATTTATCGTGACATTGAAAGCCTGAGGGCGGGAGGTGCGCTGATTGATGGGGAAGCGGGCCTTGGCTACACCTTGACCGAAGACCCCGCGCTTCCGCCCCAGATGTTCACGCAGCTTGAAGTCGAGGCGCTGGTTTTGGGATTGGCCCAAGTCCGGCAGATGGGGGAAGCTGCCCTTACAGATGCCGCCGAGGCCGCACTTGCCAAGATAACCGCAACCTTGCCAGAGCGCGTGCAGCGACAGGCCATCCACGCAGTCAGTCGAAGCTATCGCTTTGAGCGTCGGAAGTCTGTGCCCGATCATACAGCGCTGATCCGTCAGGCCTGTTGGGACGAAGCGGAATTGCAGATCGGCTTTACCGCGGTGGACGGAGAGAAAAGCGAGCGCGTGATCCGGCCTTTGGCGATTGTCTATTTTGAAAATGCGCTGGTCTGTTTGGCGTGGTGTTGTCTGCGGCAGGATTTCCGGCGGTTTGACCTAGCGAGGATTGCCAACCCCGAGCGCACGGGTGCCAGCTTTCGCCCCCACCGCGTTCCGCTGTTGCGCGACTACATCGCCCAGATCAGGCGCTTTGTGCCTGACCTATAGTGATCGGCTTCGCGTCTACATCCCTTCGCCGGGTGCGCGTTGCGCACGTCGCCATTGGATACAGGTGGCAACGGCGAGTTCAGCAATTGCCGACCAGCGTTGCAGCGCCTCTGGATCACCTTCGGACACAAGAACAGAAACGCGTGTCTCGCCCTTATAGATCTCCATGGGCGCTTCGGGATGCGCTGTATTCCATCCGTCGATTTGCGCCTCGGACGCGCGCAGTGGCCATTGCAGGCTGAGCCGCCATCCTTCCACTTCGGCAACAGCCGTGAATTCGACCGATGACGACCAAAGGCGCGCGTGGATCACCTCGCCCTCGGCTTCGACGCCGGGAAATCCAGCCAAACGCAGTGCTTCGATCATGCGACCAGCACCTCGGCCTTTTTCAGATCAACGCTGACAAGCTGGCTGACGCCCTGTTCGGCCATCGTCACCCCAAACAAGCGGTCCATCCGTGCCATGGTCACGGCGTGGTGCGTGATGATCAGGAAACGTGTGTCTGTCCGGCGGGTCATTTCATCAAGCAGATCGCAGAAGCGGGTGACGTTCGCATCATCCAGCGGTGCGTCCACCTCGTCCAGAACGCAAATCGGGGCTGGGTTGGCGAGGAAGACCCCGAAGATCAGGGCTAGGGCCGTCAAGGTCTGTTCGCCCCCCGACAAGAGGCTGAGCGTCGCCAATTTCTTGCCCGGGGGCTGGCACATGATCTCTAGCCCGGCTTCCAGCGGGTCATCGCTTTCGACCAGAACCAGTCGCGCCTCGCCACCGCCGAAAAGATGCGTGAAAAGCGTTGCGAAGTTGGAGTTCACCTGTTCGAACGCGGTCAAAAGACGCTCGCGTCCCTCGCGGTTCAGACCTGCGATTCCGGCACGCAGCTTTTTGATCGCCTCTTCCAGATCGGTCTTTTCCTGCAACAGCGTGGCATGTTCTTCGCCAACCGCCTTCATATCTTCTTCTGCGCGAAGGTTCACGGCCCCAAGCGCCTCGCGCTGGCGTTTCAGACGCTGCACCTCGACATCCAGGGCCTCGGCATCTGGCATCGCCTCGGGGTCAACCGCAAGCTTGGCCAAAAGCTCGGCCGGCTTGCATTCCGCCTCTTCCTCGATCCGTTCTGCCGCATAGGCAACCGTCTCTCTGGCCGCATCATTTCGCGCTTCGGCCCGAGCGCGTGCTTCACGCGCCTCGCCTGAGAGCCGCTCTGCCTCACGCTCGGCCATCTGCGCGTCACGCAGGCTGCTTTCGGCCTCGGCCAAGCTGTCGGCGGCCTTCCGTCTGCGGGCCTCTGCGGCCTCGATCGCGTCGTTCAACTCGTCGCGCTTGGCGGCAATCTCTTCCGGCGCGGCTTGGGCCTCTTCCAGTTCCTCTTCGGTCTCGGCGCGCCTTTCTGCTAGTTCTGCTGTGCGTTTCTCGGCGGTTTCCAGCCGGTGTTTCCAGCCAGAAAGCTCTTTCGTTGCTTCTTGGCGGCGGCGGATGCGGGCTTCGCCTTCACGCTTGATCTCGTCATGCGTTGAACGCCGGGTCAGCATCGTCAGACGCGCAGCCTCGACCACGACCTTTGCGGCCTCGACCTTTTCCCGCGCGGCATCAAGATCGGGCAGTTCGCCCAAAGCCGCTTCAGCCTCTCGCATCCGCGATCGGGCGGCCATCGCTTCGTCTTCATAGCGCGAAACCGCAAGACGCGCCGATTCCAACTTGCCGCCCGCAATTGACAACTCTGCTTCGGCCCGACTGGACGCACGGTTGGCTTCGGCCAGACGTTGGTCTGCAGACCGTCGGGCATCGCGAGCCATTTGATCGGCCCGTGCCAACTCGGCCAAGCGCAACTGAAGCGCCTCATGCGCCCGTTTCGCCCCTTCGGCCTGCGCCGCCAGTTCTTCCAGATCCCGCTTCAACTGGACCAATCTGTTCAACTGCTGAAGCCGTGCCGCGGCGGCGCTTGGCGCATCTTCGGCACTGGCGCGGAAGCCATCCCAACGCCACAGATCGCCTTCGATACTGACCAGACGCTGCCCCGGCCCAAGGTGAACCTGCATGTGAGCGCCGTCCTTGCGGTCGACCAGACCGATCTGAGAAAGACGGCGAGTGAGAACCGCGGGCGCCACCACATGATCCGCCAAGGCGCGAACGCCGTCTGGCAGCTTTGCCGAGGCATCATATCCGGGAAGAAGCGCCCAGCCTGAACCTGCCTCTCCCTCAATCTCGGGGGCCCGCAGATCATCCGCCAAGGCAGCGCCCAGTGCCTTTTCAAAGCCGGGTTCGACGGTCAGACGATCCAGCAATTGATGTCCGGCCTGAGACTCCCTCTCGACCAGTCGCGCCAAGGCCGCGACTTCGGCCCTAAGGGCATTGGCCTCACCTTCCGCTTCACCGCGGGCGGCCCGTGCATCGGCCTCGCGGCCCTGAACAACCGAGCGGGCTTCTTCAGCCTGCTCCAGCGCCTCTTCTGCAGATTCGCAAAGGGCCGCAGCTTCTTCCTGAGTGATGAGCGCAGCTTCATGTGCCTCGGTCGCGGCTTCAACCGACTCTCCGGCGGCAACAACAGCGGCGCGCGCCTTGGCTGCCTCGGCTTCAGCTCTGTCCTGCACGGCGCGTGTATCTGCCAGCAAACGCTGTGCCGATTGGTGACGGGCGGCAAGACGCGCCGCGTCCTCGGTGGCTTCGCTCAACATCGTTTCGCGGTCAGACAAAAGCGAGCCCGCCTCGCGCGCCGCTTCGGCAGCTTCGGCCAAGCGCTCGTCATGGCCTTCATGTGCCTTGGCAAGCTGCGAAAGTTCCCATTCGAGTCGGCCAATCGTCTCGCCCGCGTCGCGGTTCAGGCCCGCTTCGCGCTCCATATCGCGGCCAAGCTGGGTGATGCGGCCCTGCAAGGTTTCGATCAGTTGCAGCGCCCGCGCCTCTTGATCGCCCAAGGCATCGCGTTGCAGAACCAGTCGCTGCAAGATGGCCGCGGCAACCGCTTCTTCCTCACGTTTGGGCGGCAGGGCGTCTTCCCGCGCTTCGCGTGCCTTTGACGCAGCGCGAGAGGCCGCATCGGCCTTACCCGCCGCGATCAGACGATCACGCAACGTGGCCTCTGCCTCCATGCGGGCTTGCTCTGCTTCGCGCCAGCGCCTGTAAAGCAACATCCCTTCGGAACGGCGCAGTTCCTCACCGATCTCGCGATAGCGCGCGGCTTGGCGCGCCTGTCGGGCCAGCGTGGCAAGCTGCGATGCCAAACCTTCCAGCACATCGTCGACACGCAGCAGGTTTTGCTCCGCGCCGTTCAGCTTCAGTTCGGCCTCATGCCGGCGGGCATAAAGGCCAGAGATCCCGGCGGCTTCTTCCAGAATGCGTCGCCGTGCCTTTGGTTTTGCGTTGATCAGTTCCGAAATCTGTCCCTGACGCACCAAGGCTGGCGAATGCGATCCTGTCGAAGCGTCCGCAAACAACATCTGCACGTCACGGGCACGAACATCCTTGGAATTCGCCTTATAGGCGCTGCCCGCGTCGCGGGTGATCCGGCGCGTGATTTCAATCTGATCTGCATCGTTGAAACCGCTCGGCGCTAGCCGCTCTTGGTTGTCGATCACCAGACTGACTTCTGCAAAATTGCGCGCGCCTCGGCTGGCGGCGCCGGCAAAAATCACGTCTTCCATGCCGCCGCCACGCATCGCGGTGGGGCGGTTTTCGCCCATCACCCAGCGCAGGGCCTCAAGCAGGTTCGACTTGCCGCATCCATTCGGCCCGACCACGCCCGTCAACCCCTCATGGATCACCAGATCCGTGGGATCGACAAAGCTTTTGAAGCCGTTGAGCCGAAGCTTGGTAAAACGCACCCGTCCCTCATGAGTCGCTGCCAGTTCCACATGCTTGGCGCGAGAGGGGGGCAAGTCAACCCAAATGGCCCTGCATTTGGCCGGAAGGGCGGGCTTATCCCCAAGATATTGTGACGCCACTTTGGACCTGCATCTTGCATTGCCAGCACGGCGCAAGCTTAATGAGGGCAAAGGAGACTGCGATGCTTCCTCCGATCACGGGCCGGTGCTTATGCGGCAGAACACGCTACCGGGCGACGTCTACGCCCTTGTGGCAAGCCTTCTGTCATTGTGAAAGTTGCCGTCGTGCCACGGCTTCTCCCTTTACCGCCTTTTTCGGAATTCGCGATGGAGACTGGACTTGGGAGGGTCTGGCTCCATCCACCTATTCCTCCTCTTCCGGCGTCTGGCGCGATTTCTGTCCAACTTGCGGAACACCGATGAGCTATCGGTCAACTCGGTTTCCGGGAGAAACACATTTCTACGCCGCAACGCTTGACCATCCCGAAACCTATGTGCCGACTGCCCATGTTCATGTGGCAGAGCGCCTTCCGTGGATCCACCTGAATGACGGGCTTACCCAATACCCATCCAATACAAGCGAATGAACCTTACGATTGGTCCGCCCTTCTGAAGCTGATCCAGACCGAGTTCGCCTTCATGGATGGCCGGATTGATCCGCCATCGTCGATGCACCGGCTGACAGCCGACGATATTGCCCGTCAGGCCAGCGCTGAGGAAGTCTGGACCATTGGCTCCCCGCCGATGGCTTGCGTCTTCCTAAGCCGTAAGGGGGATGCGCTTTATATTGGAAAATTGGCGGTGGCGGCCAGCCAGCGCAGTAAGGGGCTGGCGCGCAGGTTGGTCGATCTGGCCGCAGATCGGGCGAGGGAACAGGGCCTTTCTATCCTTGAACTTCAGGTCCGCGTTGAACTGACCGAGAACCAAAAGGCCTTTGCAAAAATGGGGTTCGTCGAAACCGGCAGGTCCGCGCATGAAGGCTATGACCGGCCCACCAGTATCACCATGCAAAAGCGCCTTTGATCGCAGTCGGTCTGGCTTTAGCCCCCTTTCCTTTCACCCCGATCCGGCTAGGCTTCGCAAAAAGGAACCGCCAGATGCTTCATGCGCTTTTACTCATTCTGGCCTGCCAGCTTGCGGGCGAAACCCTGGCACGCGCGACGGGGCTTCCCCTTCCTGGCCCGGTTCTTGGGATGACTTTGCTGCTGGCGCTTATGGTGCTTTCCAAGCGGCTTGCCGAAATCATCAGACCAGTTGCACAAGCCATTCTGGCCCGCCTGTCGCTTTTGTTCGTCCCCGCCGGGGTGGGGGTCGTCGGTCACATTTCCACCTTGGGAAATCAGACCTTAGCGCTGTTGGGTGCCATCTTCGTCTCAACCATCCTGGCCATTGCTGTCGGGGCTCTGACCTTTTCGGCTGTTGCACGACTGACAGGGGCTCGCGATGACTGATTTTGCCGATATCTGGAGTTACCTTTCACAAGGTCCGCTGCTTTGGCTGACTGCCACTTTGGCGGCTTTTGCCATCGGTGACGCCCTGTCCCAAGCATCTGGACGGCGTCCTTTGGTGAACCCGGTCCTGATCGCAGTTATCCTGTTGGCGGGGCTGCTGCATCTGACAGGCACGCCCTATGCGACCTATTTTGAAGGTGCCCAATTCGTCCACTTCTTGCTGGGTCCGGCAACCGTGGCCCTTGCGCTTCCGCTCCTTGATAATCTGGCCCGACTTCGCAAGGCCATTGTCCCGGTTCTTGCGGCACTGATCGCGGCCTCTGTGACGGCCACCGGCTCGGCCTTGCTGATCGCAAAAAGCCTTGGCGCCGATGCGCAGCTTTTGGCGTCCTTGGCACCAAAATCGGCAACCGCCCCGGTTGCCATCGGGATATCCGAGGGTCTTGGCGGCTCACCCACCCTGACCGCTGTGCTTGTTCTGTTGACCGGGATCACAGGTGCCGTGGTGGCCACACCGCTGCTTAATCTCATGCGGATGACCGATTGGCGCGCGCGCGGCTTTGCGGTCGGGGTGACCAGCCACGGCATTGGAACCGCCCGCGCCCTGCAGGTCCACCCAACCGCAGGGGCCTTTGCCGGGCTTGGGATGGCGCTAAATGCCTTGGCAACGGCATTGATTGCCCCATTTCTTTTACAGCTCTTCCTGTAAAACCCACAGTTTAAAAGGTGGCCTATGTCTGAACTCTCACTTCTTGGCCTGTGCGGTTCTTTGCGCGCGGCCTCGACCAACCGACTGCTTTTGAACGAGGCGGTGCGTGCCTTTGGCACTGCCGACTACACCGAGGGCAGCCTGAGGGTGCCTCTATATGACGGGGATCTAGAGGACAGCGCAGGCATTCCGACAGAGGTTCAGGCCCTTGCTGACCAAATTGCCGGGGCGGATGCCATCGTCATATCCACACCAGAATATAACAAGAACATTTCTGGCGTCCTCAAGAACGCGCTTGATTGGGTCAGCCGCACCAAGGGAAGCCCTTGGAAAGATAAGCCGGTGGCAATCATGTCCGCCGCAGCAGGCCGGGCAGGAGGAGAGCGTTCTCAGTTTTCGCTGCGTCACTGTCTGACCCCGTTTCGCCCGCGCCTTATTACCGGGCCAGAAGTCATGATCGCCAATTCCCGCGAGGCCTTTGACAGCGATGGTCGCCTGACAAATGAGCGTTCGCTGGCAACTTTAACCGAATTGATGCAGATCCTGCGGCGGGAGGCTGGTCGCGCCTAAAGGCTGTCTTCCACCCGAAATCCATTGGGGATCGTGTCGTGCCCCTCCAAGACAAGATCGGCCATGACCTCGCCTACTTTGGGCGCCATGCCAAAGCCGATCTTGAACCCGCCATTGGCAATGAAATGCCCGTCTCGCCCCGGCCATTGGCCGAGCATTGGCGCGCGACTGCGGGCGCGCGGGCGCACCCCTGCCCAACGCTTCAGAACGGGCGCTTTCTCAAGGGCAGGACATACCGCCAGGGCATTCTCCCAAAGCTCATCAAGCTGTTTATCGACCGAGGACGCCTCTACCCAGTCGTTTTCCGAGGTCGAACCGATGGCAACGGTTCCGTCCTCATGCGGCACGACATGTAACCCCGGCGCATAAATCTGAGGCTGGTTAGCCGCGTTATGGCGAAGAAGGATTGACTGTCCTTTGACACCGGCCCCGACCTTTTTGCCCAGATCGGCGTTAAGGGCCTGCAGCCCTGCAAAGCCTGTGGCCCAAATGACCAACCCTTCGGGCTGCGCCTCACCCACAATCACTTCACCACCCTTCGCGCTGATGGCCGCGACCAAAGCTGCTCCCGCCTGACGGGGGTGTAAACGGGCGGTCAGTGTGTCTTCGATCAATTTCCCAGTGGGGCTTACCGGCTCCCAATCTCGACCCTGACAGTCCACCACGCGCCACTCGGCCTGCCCCTTCCAAAGAAGGGCGGCCTCATCCCGGCGGGCCTCGGCCCGAGAAACCGCCTCGTCGGTCGCCAAAACCTGCCAGCGCCCTGTCCGCGCATAGCCGGGAGAAAGGCCGGAGACTTTCGCCACCTCATCCCAATACGACGCGGCCATCAAAAGGCTTTCCAATTGGAACTGCTTTTTCGGGTTCCAGTTTTCCGGCATATGCGGGGCCAAAGCACCGACCAAACCACCTGACGAGCCAGCCCCGATTGCCGTAGCCTCAATCACGCGCACCTTGGCACCGCGCCGTGTAGCGGCCCAAGCGCAAGCAAGGCCGAATATCCCTGCCCCCATGACGGTTAGATCGACCCTTGCCATTTACCGCGCCCCATGACCATCAAAGCGCGAAAGGGTTTAGGCGAAATGACAGAAAACGAACAGCCCAAAGACGGTCTTTCAGGGCTTGAATGGAAAGACGGGGCCATTCCGGTCTCGCGCCGTTTTGACGATCCTTATTTCTCGCTGGCCGATGGTTTGGCCGAAACGCGCCATGTCTTTCTGGCTGGGAATGACCTGCCCGCGCGGCTGCGAGATGGATTTCACATCGCGGAACTGGGTTTTGGCACAGGGCTGAACATGCTGGCCACCCGTCTGATGTGGGCCGCAACCAACCCATCCGGAACAGTTCATTTCACCAGTTTTGAGGCCTTCCCCCTTTCGGCCGAAGATATTGCGCGGGCGCTGGACGCCTTTCCCGAGGCCCGCGCTGTGGCCGATGATTTCCTTGCCCAATGGGCAAAAGGACAGCGGCATATTGAGCTTCCCGGACTTGTCCTGACCGTGATCGAAGGTGATGCACGTCAGACGCTGGGGCAATGGCAAGGCAAAGCGGATGCTTGGTTTCTGGACGGATTTTCTCCGGCCAAGAACCCAGAGCTGTGGTCGGCAGACCTGATGGCCGAGGTTTACGCCCATACCCAACCCGGCGGAACCTTTGCGACCTACACCGCCGCCGGTCACGTCCGCAGATCCTTGGCTGAGGCGGGCTTTGAGGTCACGCGCCTGCCCGGCCACGGTCGCAAGCGGCATATGACGGCTGGGAGGCGCGCCTAGGTCGTTTCGCCCTTGCCCTGACAGCATGGCTTGATAAGGCAGGCTCGAGGGGCTGCCTGCCCCGTGACAGCGCAGGAACCGGGCATGAGCGTCGAACAGAATACCCGCCTTGGCATTCTTCTGATGGTCGCCACGTCGATCGTTTTTGCCACACAAGACGCATTGTCCCGCCATCTGGCGACGACTTACAATGTCTGGATGGTGGTAATGGTCCGCTACTGGTTCTTTGCCAGTTTCGTGATCGTCCTTGCATCGCGCTCTCCCGGTGGGCTTGCCGCAGCGATCCGTTCGGCCACGCCCAAGACGCAAATCTTTCGCGGTGTCCTGCTGGCCTTGGAAATCTGCGTCATGGTCACGGGCTTTGTCGCACTTGGCTTGGTTGAAAGCCACGCTGTCTTCGCCACCTACCCGCTGCTTGTCGCGGCGCTCTCGGGCCCGGTTCTGGGCGAGAAGGTCGGCTGGCGTCGCTGGACCGCCATTGGCATCGGCTTTGTCGGGGTGCTGATCATCCTTGAGCCCGGCGTTGGCGTTTTCTCTCCTGCGGCACTCATCCCGCTTTTGGCGGCCACCATGTTCGCGCTGTACGGCCTGTTGACCCGTTACGTTGCGCGGCAGGACGCGGCTTCGGTCTCTTTTTTCTGGACAGGCACCGTCGGCGCCGTTGTCATGACCGCGATCGGAATCTGGCATTGGCAGTCGATGATCCCGATGGACTGGTTCTGGATGGGTTGCCTTTGCATCTGCTCGGCCCTGTCGCACTACCTTCTGATCCGCGCCTATGAAGTTGCCGAAGCCTCGGCCATTCAGCCATTTGCCTATTTGCAGCTTGTCTTCGCCTCTGCCCTTGGGATCACGCTTTTTGGCGAAACGCTGCGCATCAACGTGGCCATCGGCTGCGTGATCGTCGTCTGCGCCGGGCTCTTCACGCTTTGGCGGCAAAGGGTGCGGGAGAAGGGCTGAAATCAGCCCTTCAATTCCGAGGTAATGTTGACTGGGCCAACGCTGCCGCGCAGTTTGGCGCGGTAGATCACGACGCCTTCAACCACTCGCATGACATAGGTGCGGGTCTCGTTAAAGGGGATCGCCTCGACCCAATCGACCACATCCACAGCGGGCTGTCGCGGGTCACCATATTCCGCAATCCAGCGCCGCGGACGCCCCGGCCCGGCATTATAGCCCGACGCAACCAACGCGATAGACGGCCCGAACTCCTCGACCAGACCGGCAAGGTACTGGCTGCCCAAGGCCGCGTTATAGGCCGGATCGGTCGTCAGTCGGGCAGGCTCGTAGGGCAGACCCGCCTTAGGGGCCACCAGTTTGGCCGTACCGGGCAAGACCTGCATCAGCCCCCGCGCGTCCGCATGGCTGCGGGCGGCCGGGTCGAATTCGCTTTCCCGCCGCGCAATCGCCATGGCAAAGGCGCGGCTGACGGCCAAGCCATCCGGCACGATCTCGGTCACCGGGAAATAGGCGCGAGGAAGGATAATCTGGCGTTCCGCTGCGGCCTTGCCAACCAGAACCGCCACATGCGGTTGTTTCAGGTCCAAGGCCATCTCGCCCAGTTGCGCCAATCCTGTTGCATCCTGCGACTCGCCCAGATGCAGCCAGAACCGCTTGGCCAAGGTTAGATTGCCCGATTGCAAAAGGATGAGCGCCGCCTGATGGACCGAAGACTTGGTCCAAGCCGCCTGACGCCAATCCGGCGGACGTTTGTCAGTCAACAGCGCCGGATCAAGGTCGCGCCCCAATTCCTCGGCGGCAAGCAATCCGTAATAAGCCGTCTGATGCTGTGCAGCTTTGCCATAGGCCGCATCCGAAGCCGCCTTGTCGGCTGCAGCTTCATGTGCGCGCCCCTGCCAATAGAAGGCGCGCGCTAAGGAAATCGGGGTCGAGACCCCCGCCTCCAGATGGCGGAAATGCGCCAAAGCGGTGGTCGGATCGTTCAGCCGACGAAGGGCGATGAACCCTGACAGAAACTCCATCTCTGCATAAGATCCGCCACTGGTCAGTTGATGCGAGGACGCAACATTATAGGCCTCTCTTGGGCGATCCTGCCGCAACAGCCACCTAGTCAGGATGGCCCGGCGTGCCGCCCATTCCTCGGGCTGGCCCAAGGATGCTGCCGAACCACTGCGCTCTAGCACCAGTTCCAACGCACCGTCATAAAGGTCGCGTTTCATCCGCCAGATGAATCTGTCAAAAGCCAGACCTGGATCGCTCGCCTGTGCCTTCGGCACCGCAGAAATCAGCCCATTGACGCCATCTGCATCGCTTTGCAGCGCCAGACGTGCCTTGGCCAAAGCCTGCCATCCGGGGCCGACACGGCCCAGCATCCTCTGTGCTTCGGCCCGCTTGCCCTGCCACAAAAGGCGATCCAGCCGCACCTCATGGACCAGACCGACGCTTTCCCCGGCAAGGGCGATCATCTCGGTCTCTTCTTCCTCGGTGAACGACAGGTCGGCCCATGCCCGCATGGCGGCCTCTTCGGCCTCGGCCACCCGACCCAGCGCTTTCAGCGCCTTGACCAGCGCCACAGCACCGCCCCCCGTTTCGGGCGCCTCCTTGCCAAAATAGGCAATCACCCGCTCTGGCGTGGTTGATCGCGCCACGGCCTTTTCACCAAATTCCTTGAGGTAAGGCAGCCCTGGCCAATCCGGCCTGCGCTGCAAAAAGGCCTCATAATCGCCCAGCAGTCCTTCGCCTGAACGCAGGCGCTGCCATTCGATGATATCGCGGCCCACGCCGGAGGGGGCCACGCGCAACGCGCCGTCCCAATCCTTGCCAGCGGCAAGCTCTAGTGCGGTCCGCATTGCCTGTGTCTGATCCGCATGGACCGGTGCCGCCAGCACCGCCACAACTGCCAGTGGGGCGATAAACCCCGCGATCCTGTTTGTTATCGTTCTGCTCATGCGGGCGATTCTGCCGCAAGGCCCCATGGCCGACAAGCCACGATCCTGTCATCTGGCAAGCCCTTGCCAAGGCCACGCTTGGCAAGCCGTCCTTGGCGCATTAAGGAGAACCCCGTTTGCAACCGGGCGACTCATTGAAATCAGAGCGCCCATGACAAGGAGACGCGTGCCATGCTGAAAGGGTCACTTCCCGCCCTGGTTACGCCGTTCAAGAACGGCGCAGTTGATATGGATGCGCTCAAGAAACTTGTCGAATGGCACATCGCCGAAGGCTCGCATGGGCTGGTTCCCGTCGGCACGACCGGCGAAAGCCCCACGCTCAGCCATGAAGAACATGAGGCTGTGGTCGAGGCCGTGGTCAAGTTCACCGCTGGCCGCGTGCCGGTTGTGGCTGGTGCCGGGTCGAACAACACGGTTGAAGGCATTCGCCTGATCCAGCATGCCGAAAAGGTTGGGGCAGATGCTGCGCTGGTGGTCACCCCCTATTACAACAAGCCCACGCAAGCGGGCCTTTACGAACATTTCAAGGCGCTGCACGACTGCTGCACCCTGCCGATCGTGATTTACAATATTCCCGGCCGTTCCGTCGTCGACATGACGCCCGAAACGATGGGCAAACTGGCAAAGCTTCCGCGCATCATCGGTGTCAAGGACGCAACCGGCAAGATCGAGCGTGTCTCGATGCAGCGCGCTTCTTGCGGTGCCGACTTCGTCCAATTGTCGGGTGAAGATGCGACCGCGCTTGGCTTCAACGCCCATGGCGGCAAGGGCTGCATTTCGGTCACGGCCAACGTGGCTCCGCGCCTGTGTGCCGAGTTCCAAGAAGCGACGCTTTCTGGCGACTATGCAAAGGCGCTGGAATACCAAGACCGTCTGATGCCGCTGCACGAAGCGATCTTTATCGAGCCGGGTCTGGCTGGGGCGAAATACGGCCTCTCGCTTCTGGGTCGCTGCACCGAAGACGTCCGCTTGCCGCTGGTCGGGCTGACGGATGGCACCAAGGAAAAAATCCGCGCCGCGATGCGCCATGCCGGCATCCTGAACTGACGGACTTTTCCGTTTCGTACATTTAGCCGCCGGATCAACCAGATCCGGCGGCTTTTTCTTGAACTTTCACAATCTGGGCTCAAGACGAATGCGAAGCAATCTGGGCTATTGATGCGCCTTGGATTGACCGGATTTCGGCCCTTGACCTTGGCTCTGCCGCGCTGCCAGATGCCCGGCAAACAAAGATCGGTTCTTCGCATGCCCCTGAATGACAATCTTCGCGGCGCGGCCTTCATGACCGCCTCGATGGCGGGCTTTGCGGTCGAAGATATGTTTTTGAAGGCTGCGGCCAACAAGATGCCGCTTGGGCAGGTGATCCTGATTGTCGGCCTCAGCGGTATGGTGTTCTTCGGGTTGCTCTCCCTGCTTCGCAAAGAGCCGCCCCTGCCCCGCGCCTTCCTGCACCGGGCGCTGATCATCCGTTCGGGTTTCGAAATTGCTGGCCGCCTGTTCTATTCGCTGGCCATCGCCCTCACGCCCTTGTCCATTACTTCGGCAATCTTGCAGGCGACACCGCTTCTGGTCGTTGCCGCCGCCGCTGTCCTGTTTGGTGAAACCGTGGGTTGGCGACGCTGGTCGGCTGTCGCTGTCGGGTTTGTTGGCGTCCTTATCATACTACGACCGGGTCTAGACGGTTTTTCAACGCTGTCACTTTTGGCCCTTGCCGGTATGGTCGGTTTTGCCGGACGTGACCTTGCCACCCGTGCTGCGCCAAAGGTCTTGTCCAACCGCCAACTGGGTCTTGCCGGATTTGCCATGCTGGCCAGCGCCGGAGGCATCCTCTTGGCGTTTTCGGGCGGGGCACGCATGCCCGACCTTCAAGGATTAGGTCTGCTGACCGGAACAGCCATTTTCGCAATCATCGGCTATCACGCCCTGACCTCTGCGATGCGAACGGGCGAAGTCTCGTTCGTCACGCCATTCCGCTATACACGTCTGGTCTTTGCACTGATTCTTGCGGTGCTGGTCTTTGGGGAGCGTCCTGACCAATGGACGCTTTTTGGCTCGGCCCTTATCGTGGCTTCGGGCATCTATGCCTTGGCCCGCGCCAACCGCAAAGCCTAGGTTTTCTGCCGCCGAACCTCGTGTTGCCCAATCCGGACATGGCGCAGGGCCTCGACCATCAAGGCGGTCAGCAGACCAAAGTTCAGGAAACCATTGGCCCCGGCCATACCGGACAATATGCGCCATTCCTTGGGCAGGACGACGTCGCCAAATCCAAGCGTGGTGTATGACACTAGCGAGAAATAGACGGCTTCTTCCAGCGATTGAAGCGCCCCGACGGCCCGAAACACCAAAGCCCACATCCAGACGCCAGCGGTGATCACGCCCAGCACCCAGATCGAGACTCCGATCAAAAGCAGCACCAGTTTGGGCCGGTGTGGTTCCCGCATCAGCCACGGATTTGCCACGGTAAACAGCCATTCCAGAACCAGCGCCGAACTGGCCGCAATCACGATGGAAAGCAGCAAAAGCGACGAACCGATGACAAGCTGAAGGATCATTTCACTACCCTGATCTGGACTTGGCCGCTACTCTCACCTATCTCGGGGCAATCATGGCCACGAAATCTGACCCAAATTCAAAATTGATTGCCGAAAACCGCCGGGCGCGGTTCGATTACCATATCGAATCCGATCTTGAGGCGGGAATCGTCCTTCAAGGGTCCGAGGTCAAGTCGCTGCGTCAAGGTGGCGCGAATATTGGCGACAGCTATGCCTCGGTCGAAAAAGGCGAACTCTGGCTGATCAACGGATATATCGCGCCCTATGTGCAGGCCAAGACTTGGGGCCACGAAGAACGCCGCCATCGCAAACTCCTTGTTTCCAAACGCGAGTTGTCTCGGCTTTGGAATGCAACAGCGCGCGAAGGCATGACCATCGTCCCGATCAAGATGTATTTCAACGAACGCGGGATGGTGAAGATCAAACTGGGTATCGCCAAGGGCAAAAAGTTGGCCGACAAGCGTGAAACCAGCGCCAAGCGTGACTGGGATCGTGAAAAGAGCCGCCTGCTGAAGCAAAGCCTCCGCGACTGATCACTCTGCCCGGCGGCACTACCGGGAAGATCCGTGCAATTTTCCCCTTATTTCCTTGAGGATTTGGCTCAATGGTCGTGCCCTTGGGTGTGCCAATGCACCCGTCAAAGGGAAGATCAAATATGGAACTCATCATTCAACTGATCGCTGGGGCCATCGGCGGTAATGCGGCAGGCGCAGTCTTGAAGAACCAAAGCATGGGCCCCCTACTTAATTCGGTCGTGGGTATTCTGGGCGGCGGCCTCGGGGGCCAAATCCTTGGCATGCTGGGCGGCGCAGGGGCGGCCGATGCTGCCGCCGCAGCCGGCGGGCTTGATATTGCCTCGATCGTTTCCGCGCTCGCCTCGGGTGGTGTCGGCGGCGGTGCGCTCATGGCCATCATCGGTGCGATCAAACCGATGCTGACCAAGAAATAACAGACAAAATACATGTGTCGCAATCGGCCGCGCTCAGCAGGGTAAGGCCGATTGCGGCCTTGCTCTGCTGGGTCAGCCGATATATCCCGCACCTAACACGCGCGGAGGAGAATGGCCCATGACGAACCTCGTCGCACCGTCCCCCTTGGACGACCCTAAGACTCTCGTTTCGACCGGGTGGCTGGCTGCCCATATGAAGGATCCCGACCTGCGGATTCTGGATGCCAGCTGGTACCTGCCCGATGCCGGTCGCAATGCACGCGCCGAATATGAAGAAGCGCATATTCCCGGCGCCCGTTTCTTCGACATCGACGAAATCAGCGATCTGCGTTCGAACTTGCCCCATATGGCCCCGCCGACCGAAAAGTTCATGAGCAGGATGCGTGCCATGGGCGTTGGTGACGGCCATCAGGTTGTGGTCTATGACGGTGCGGGCCTGTTTTCGGCCGCCCGCGTCTGGTGGCTGTTCCGCCTGATGGGCAAGATGGATGTGGCCGTGCTGGACGGCGGTCTGCCGAAATGGAAGGCCGAGGGGCACGAGCTGGAAGACATGCCGCCGATCGTGCGTGATCGCCACATGACGGTCAGCCGCCAGAACCATCTGGTGAAGGATGTGACCCAAGTCGCCCATGCCGCAAAGCTGGCGCAGGCGGAAATTCTGGACGCCCGCGGCGCGCCGCGTTTCCGTGGCGAGGTGCCAGAACCGCGTCCCGGTTTGCGATCCGGCCATATTCCGGGGTCGAAAAACGTTCCGTTCTCAACCCTTCTGAATGCAGATGGCACGATGAAACCGGCGCCAGAATTGCTTCAGGTCTTTGCCGAGGCCGGTGTCGACCTCTCGAAACCCGCCATCACCTCATGCGGATCGGGCGTCACCGCTGCGATCATCAGCCTTGCCCTAGAACGGGTTGGGCATCGCAACCATTCGCTCTATGACGGCTCTTGGGCCGAATGGGGCATGTACGAAGACCTCGCGGTCGCCAAAGGATAAAGCCATGCTGGAAGTTCTGAACCCGCAGCCGCAGGACAAGATCCTGCAACTGATCGCCATGTATCGCGAAGACCCGCGCGAGGACAAAATCGACCTTGGCGTCGGCGTCTACAAGGACGCAACCGGCCTGACCCCGGTCATGCGCGCTGTCAAGGCGGCCGAGAAGCAGCTGTGGGAAACCGAAAAGACAAAGACCTATACCGGCTTGGCAGGGGAACCCGCCTATAACGCCGCCATGGTCGGCATGATCCTGGGCGCAGGCTACGGCGACCGTGCCGCCAGCGTCGCGACGCCCGGCGGCACAGGCGCCATTCGTCAGGCGCTTGAACTGATCAAGCTGGCCACGCCGGGCGCAACTGTCTGGCTTTCGGCGCCGACGTGGCCGAACCACCCTTCGATCATCAAATACCTCGGCATGAAAATGGCCGAGTACCGCTACTTTGACGCTGAAACCCGCGGCGTTGATTCTGCGGGTGTGATGGAAGATCTGGCCAAGGTCGCCAAGGGCGATGTCGTTCTGCTGCACGGCTGCTGCCACAACCCGACCGGCGCAAACCTGAATGCCAGCGAATGGAAGCAGGTGGTTGATCTCTTGGTGGCCAAAGGGGCCGTTCCGCTGGTCGACTTGGCCTATCAGGGCTTTGGCGACGGACTTGAGGCCGATGCCGCGGCAACTCGGCTGGTGGCAGAAAGCTTCCCCGAGGTGCTGATTGCGGCCTCTTGCTCAAAGAACTTTGGCATTTATCGCGAGCGGACGGGCATCCTGATCGCGCTGACGACAGCTGACCGCAAGGCCGTGGTGCAAGGCAATCTGAACTTCCTGAACCGTCAAAACTACAGCTTCCCGCCGGATCATGGCGCACGCCTTGTGACGATGATTCTGGAAGACGAGGCCCTTTGTGCGGATTGGAAGGCGGAACTTGAAGAGGTTCGCCTGAACATGCTGGGCCTTCGCAAGCAACTTGCCGATGAACTGCGCAAAGCCACGAATTCGGACCGTTTCGACTTCGTGGCCGATCACCGCGGCATGTTCAGCCGCCTGGGGCTAAGCGAAGAGCAGGTCGTCAAACTGCGCGAAGAACATGCGATCTACATGGTCGGCGACTCGCGCATCAATATCGCTGGTTTGAACAGCAAGACCGTACCGGTCCTTGCAGCCGCGATTGCGAAAGTCGCTGGCTGAACCGGGCACCGCCGGACTTTCTCGAAAGTCCGGCAAATTTTTTCGAAAAAATTTGGCCCGCACCGTTTGGTGCGGGCTGCTTCCTTTCCCACCGTCACGCTTAGGGCCGCGCCCTAGACCACGCGTTTGGCCTCGATCACTTGCCAGATACGTTCCGCCGTATTGGTCCCATCAAAGCGCTCCAACTCTTGTATCCCGGTCGGCGACGTCACGTTGATCTCTGTCAGCCAGTTGCCGATCACGTCGATCCCGACGAAAACCTGACCTTTCTCTTTCAGAACAGGTCCGATCCGGCGGCAAATCTCCAGATCCCGTTCGCTCAGCCCAATCTTCTCGGGACGCCCGCCAACATGCATGTTCGACCGCGTTTCCCCCGCTTGCGGGACACGGTTGATCGCACCGACTGGCTCGCCATCGACAAGGATCACGCGCTTGTCGCCCTTGGAGACATCGGGCAGGAACTTCTGCACGATCATCGGCTCCCGGCTCATACTGGTGAACAGCTCGTGCAGCGACGAAAGATTGCGGTCATTCGGGTCCAGCCGGAACACCCCTGCCCCGCCATTGCCGTAAAGCGGCTTCAGAATGATGTCTCCATGGCGTGCCTTGAACGCGCGAATGGTCTGCAGATCGCGGGCAATCGCTGTCGGCGGCGTCAAGTCCGGGAACCGAAGGACCAGCAGCTTTTCCGGGGAATTGCGAACCCAGAAAGGATCGTTCACCACAAGCGTCTTTGGATGGATCATCTCCAATAGATGCGTGGTGGTGATATATCCCATGTCGAAAGGTGGGTCTTGCCGCAGCCAGACCACATCGAAATCGGCAAGATCAACTTCGGTTTCCGGACCATAGGTCACATGATTTCCGACCTCGCGCCGCAATTCGATCGGCCAGCCTCGCGCCATTACCCGGCCTTCGACAAAGGCCAGCTTGTCTGGCGTATAGAAAAACAAGGAATGCCCGCGGGCCTGCGCTTCCAGCGCAATCCTGAAGCTGCTGTCGGCATTGATGTTGACCGACCCGATCGGGTCCATCTGCAAGGCTACTTTCAACGGCATCTGTCATTCTCCTGAACCGGCCCAAGCATTGGCCTATCAGGACAGAAGATGCAAACCCCTATGCCGCGAAAGCATTGTGCAGAATTTCGATACGTCCCGCGCCATCCACCAAGGCAAGATCAAAGCGGCACTCTGTATCCTGTCCCTTCGGCTCACCGGCCAAAAACTCCATCGCCGAGCGACAAATGCGCTGCATTTGCCCGCGCGAAAGGCTTTCCGCTGCCTGAGCATGGGTCGCACTATGTTTGACTTCGACAAATACGACCATGTCCCCTTGCCGGGCGATCAAGTCGATCTCACCAGACCTACCACGCCAGCGGCGGGCACAGACCAAATGTCCGCAATCGGAATAGGTGCGGGCAACAAGATCTTCGGCCACGCGCCCCGCATGATAGGACCGCAGCCCGCTCAACCCCGTCCCCGTTCCAAAGCCATTTGATAAACTTGGCGGCGCGGCAAACCATAAGCCTCTGCCACTGCCGCTGCTGCATCCTTGACCGACATCGTCTCCATAGCCTTGTCCAAAGCCACCTCAACCGTTTCTGCTGTCGCCTGACGTTCCGGGGCACGGTCGATCACCAGAACGATTTCGCCTTTCACCTCTCGGTCCTCCAGATCCGCAGCCAAGGCACCCAAGTCCCCGCGAGAGACTTCTTCAAATCTTTTCGTCAATTCCCTGCAAATCGCGGCTTGCCGATCTGATCCAAAATATTCGACCAAATCCCTGAACGTTTCCCTAACGCGTTTCGGCGATTCATAAAGAATAAGTGTCGCCTGAACCGAAGAGAGGTTTTCCAGAAAGCTTTTCCTTGCCCCAGACGCACTTGGAATGAACCCGGCAAACAGGAACCGATCCGACGGCAGGCCAGAGACAGTCAGCGCACAAATTGCCGCCGATGGCCCTGGGGCCGCGGTAATGGGCAGGCCCGCAGCGATCACAGCACGGGCCAGACCAAAGCCTGGATCAGACACCAGCGGCGTCCCCGCCTCAGACGCATAAGCCACAGACTTTCCCTCTTCCAAGGCGCGCATCAGACGCGGCAGTGCCTGCCCTTCATTATGCTCATGATAGGCCACCAAGGGCCGACCGCCCAAGGCGATGCCGTGTATCTCCATCAAGTGGCGCAAACTGCGCGTATCTTCGGCGGCCAAGACATCCGCGCCGGCCAAAAGATCCAGCGCACGCAAGGTGATATCCCGTGCAGCCCCGATCGGTGTGGACAGGAAATGCAGCCCCGGCGCAATGGCGCGCGCCTCGGACGCCATCTCGGCATAGCTGACGGGCAAAGGGTCGCCAGAGCTCATGGATATCGTGCCTCGCAAGTTTACTTCCACCCGCGTTGCCCGTAAGTTCGGGCAAGTGTGACCTGCACCGTTGGGAAGGGGAGTTTCCATGTTGTCGCTTTTGAGCCGTGCCCGCAAGTCGATGGGCCGAATTGCCGTCGCCGTAACCACTTTGGCACTGGCAGCCTGTCAGCCCACGGCCCCGTCGCGTGGCCCCTCGATCGACACCTCTGTTCCAGTGCCCGTGGCGCTGCTTGTTCCGGCAGGCTCTGGTCAGGCCAGTGACGAACTTCTTGCGCGGTCGCTGCAAAACGCGGCACGTCTGGCCATTTCTGACCTCGGCTCGATCAAGATCGACCTGCGCGTTTACAACACGGCAGGCCAAGCAGGGCAGGCCCAATCCATGGCCATCAAAGCCATCGACGAAGGCGCCAAGATCATCCTCGGCCCGGTTTTCGCTCAGGAAGCCAACGCCGCCGGTGTTGCCGCCGCGTCTCGTGGCGTGAATGTGCTGGCCTTCTCGAACAACCCCGACATTGCCGGGGGCAACGTCTTTATCCTTGGCCCCACATTCCAGAACACGGCCGCCCGCTTGGCAAGCTATGCCGTTCGGCAGGGCAAGTCGCGCATCATGATCGTGCATGACCAGAATCAGGCGGGCTTGATTGGCCGCACAGCCATCGAGCAGGGCGTAGCACGTTCCGGCGGGTCCGTCGTCGCGGTTGGCTCGTATGAATTCTCGCAAAATGGTGTGGTGCAAGCTGCCCCAAAAATCGCAGCCGCAGCCAAGGCCAATAATGCACAGGCCCTGTTCCTGACTGCCGATACAGCCGGAGCCCTGCCCTTGGTCAGCCAGCTTTTGGCCGATAGCGGCATGGGGCCCGCCGCCACCCAGTTCATCGGTCTGACGCGCTGGGATATTCCTGCTGCGACCCTTGCCCTTCCGGGTGTGCAGGGCGGATGGTTTGCGCTGCCCGACCCGAACCTCTACCAGCAATTCCAAAGCCGGTATCAAGCCGCATTTGGCGAGGCGCCGCATCCGATCTCGGGCCTGGCCTATGACGGCATTGCCGCCATCGGTGCCTTGGTCAAACAGGGAAAGTCCAATGCCTTGACGGGCTCGGCTCTCACCAATGGGGCAGGCTTTGTCGGCGTCAATGGCGTCTTCCGCCTTCGCGCCGATGGCCTGAATGATCGCGGCCTTGCCATTGCCCAGATCCGCAACAATCAGGTTGTGGTCATCGACCCGGCTCCGCGCAGCTTTGGTGGCGCTGGTTTCTGATACGGAAAGTTCTGACACAACATGGTCACAGCAACGGTCCTCGCGCCGCTTTCGGACCCGACAGACCTGATCCTGCCCGCGTCGTCCATCATCGACGCGGACAGAGTCTTGCGTGAAATCTCGCAAGAAATCGGGGACAAGACCGACCCGCGAGAGATCCGGACCATTACCGTGCAGCACCTCTCGGCCGCCCGCAACGCCGCCAATGCGGCTTTGCAACAGGCCTTCAGCGAACAACCGACGAACTCGCGCGCCCTTGTCAGCGCACAGTCCTACTTGACCGACGGTCTGGTGACCGCCTCTCTGGGCGTGGCCACCCGACACCTGCACCCCCTGCCCAATCCAACCGAATCCGAACGCATCTGCGTTCTCTCTGTGGGTGGCTATGGCCGTGCCGAAATGGCGCCCTCCTCGGATGTGGACCTGCTGTTCCTCACACCGTGGAAAACCACCCCTTGGGCAGAAAGTGTCGTTGAATCGATGCTCTACATCCTCTGGGATCTCAAGCTGAAGGTCGGACACTCCACCCGCACGGTGAAAGACTGCCTTCGCCTTGGCCGCGAAGACATCACGATCCGCACGGCCCTTCTGGAACATCGCTACATCGCTGGCCACAAACCTCTGGCTACGGAACTGGCCGACAAGCTTTGGTCCGAATTGTTCAAGAATACCGGCCCCGAATTCATCGAGGCAAAGCTTGCTGAACGGGCCGAACGGCACAAACGCCAAGGCGGTCAGCGCTACGTTCTGGAACCAAATGTGAAAGAAGGTAAGGGCGGTCTGCGCGACCTTCAGACGCTTTACTGGATCGGCAAATACCTCCACCGCGTCGGCGCAGCGCGTGAACTGGTGCAGGTTGGCCTGTTCCGCGCCGAGGAATATGAAACCTTCCGCCGCGCCGAGGATTTCCTTTGGGCCGTCCGCTGCCATCTGCATTACATCGCAGGCCGCGCGATGGACCAACTGACCTTCGATCTTCAGGTCGAGGTCGCGGCCCGCATGGGGTATCTTGATGCGGGGGGCAGGCGCGCTGTCGAAATCTTCATGCAGGATTACTTCCGCCATGCGACCCGTGTGGGTGAAGTCACCCGGATCTTCCTGACCGAACTCGAAGCCCGCCACGCCAAGCCCGAGGCAAGCCTTCTGGGCATCTTCAAACGCCGGAAACGGGTCAAGACCGGATATGAACTTGTCCAGGGTCGGATCAATGTGACCAACCCCAAGGACTTCTTGAAAGACAAGCTGAACCTGTTGCGCGTCTTTGAAGAAGCCCTCAGAACCGGCTATTTGCTGCACCCCAATGTCATGCGCCTGATCTCGGCCAATCTGCATTTGATTGACGACGAGATGCGCGACAGCCCCGAAGCCGTGCAGATCTTCCTCGACCTGCTTTTGAAACACGGAAACCCCGAACGTTCGCTGCGGCGGATGAACGAACTGGGCGTTTTGGGGGCCTTCATCCCCGAATTCGAAGCCATCGTCGCGATGATGCAATTCAACGTCTACCACCACTACACGGTGGACGAGCACATCATCCAATGCGTCTCGATCCTTGCCCAGATCGAACGCGGCGAATTGGTCGAAGAACTGCCCGTCGCCTCGGGCATCTTGAAAGAGGGCGTGAACCGCAAGGTCATCTACATCGCCACGCTGCTGCATGACATCGGCAAGGGTCGCCCGGAAGATCACTCGATCCTTGGGGCGCAAATGGCCCGCCGCATCGCACCCCGCCTTGGCCTGACCCCGGACGAGGTGGAAACCGTCGAATGGCTGGTGCGCTATCACCTCCTGATGTCCGACATGGCGCAAAAACGCGACATCGGCGATCCGCGCACCGTGCGCGACTTTGCCAAAGCGGTGAAAACCAAGAAGCGGCTCGACCTCCTGACCGTGCTGACCGTCTGTGACATCCGCGGCGTCGGCCCCGGCACATGGAACAACTGGAAGGCCATGCTCCTGCGCAAGCTCTATGGCCTGACGGCAGAGGCGCTGGAAAACGGGCTGGAAAACGTCAACCGCGACAAGCGCGAAAACGAGTCGAAAAAGGCCCTGCGCGAGGCGCTTTCCGATTGGCCTCCGGCCGATCTCCGGGCTGAACTCGCCCGCCATTACCCGCCCTATTGGCAAGGCCTCACGACCGAAACGCAGGCCGTCTTCGCCCGCCTGCTCAAAGGGCTGGGCGACCATGAAATCCGCATCGACCTGTTCCCCGAACCCGACCGCGACGCCACGCGCGCGGCCTTTGCGCTTGCAGATCACCCCGGCATCTTCTCGCGCCTCGCCGGCGCGCTGGCCTTGGTCGGCGCGAACGTCGTCGATGCCCGCACCTATACCTCGAAAGACGGCTACGCGACCGCCGTGTTCTGGGTGCAGGACGCCGACGGTCATCCCTATGACGAGGCCCGCCTGCCCCGCCTGCGGACCATGATCGAAAAGACGCTGAAAGGCGAAGTCGTCGCCCGCGAGGCGCTCAAAGACCGCGACAAGGTCAAGAAACGCGAACGCGAGTTCCGCTTCCCGACCCACATCACGCTGGATAACGAAGGCTCCGACATCTACACGATCGTCGAGGTCGACACCCGCGACCGCCCCGGCCTTCTTTATGATCTGACGCGCACCCTGGCCAATAACAACATCTACATCGCCTCGGCCGTGATCGCGACCTATGGCGCACAAGTCGTCGACACCTTCTATGTCAAGGACATGTTCGGCCTGAAACTTCACGCCAAGTCAAAGCAAGAGGCGCTGGAACGCAAACTCCGCCAGGCCATCATCGAAGGCGCGGAGCGCGCTGCAAAATGACCGACCCGGCATGAGCTCGCGCAGCCTGATCCGCAATGTGATCACCCTCGGCGGCTGGACATTGGTGTCTCGCGGCGCGGGCTTTGCGCGCGATGTGCTGATGGCCAATTACCTTGGCGCGGGGGCCGTGGCCGATGCGCTGCTTGTGGCACAATCCCTGCCCAACATGTTCCGCCGCTTCTTCGCCGAAGGCGCCTTCAACACCGCCTTCGTCCCGCTTTACTCCAAAAAGCTGGAAGCTGGCGAAGATGCGGGAAAGTTCGCCCAAGACGCCTTCAACCTGATGGCATGGTTTCTGCTGGCCTTCTCGATCCTCGGCACCCTCGCCATGCCCGCGCTGGTCTATGCGATGGCCGCAGGCTTTTCAGGCGATGCGCGCTTTGACCTCGCCGTCGCCTATGGCGAGATCGGCTTTTCCTACATCCTCTTCGTCAGCCTCGTCGCTCTGATCTCGGGCGTTCTGGTGACCAAGGGCCGCTTCACCGAGGCGGGCTTTGTGCCCGTCCTGATGAACCTCGCCTTCATCGCCGCCATGCTGCTGGCCAAAGAGTTCGGCTGGGACATGGGCCTGACCCTGGCCTGGACCCTTCCCCTGACCGGCCTTCTGCAATTCGGCTATACGTGGTTTTCGGCCCGCCGCTCAGGCCAAACCTTCCGCCTTGGGCTGCCCCGCTGGACCCCGGATCTGAAACGCCTCTTCGTGATCGCGGGCCCCGCCCTGCTGGCCGGAGGCGTGGTGCAAATCAACCTGATCGTCGGCAGACAAGTCGCCTCGCAAACCGAAGGCGCGGTGGCATGGCTCGCTTATGCTGACCGCCTTTACCAATTGCCCCTCGGTGTCGTAGGCATCGCCATCGGCACAGCCCTGCTCCCCGCCCTGTCGCGCGCCTTGCGCGCAGGCAACGCCGCCGAGGGCCAGTCGGCCTTCAACCGAGGCAGCGAATTCGCCCTTGCCCTGACCCTGCCTGCCGCCGTGGCGCTGGTGGTGATCGCCCTGCCCCTCTGCGAGGTACTCTATCAACGCGGCGCCTTCGGCCCCGATGACACGGCCAATACGGCCATCGCCCTTGCCATCTACGGCCTCGGACTGCCCGCCTTCGTGCTGCAAAAGGTGCTGCAACCGCTGTTCTACGCCCGCGAAGACACCCGCAGACCGTTCAATTACGCGCTTACCTCAATGGTGGTGAACGCCGCCCTCGCCATTGGTCTGATGCCCCTCCTTGGCTTCGCCGCCGCCGCCATCGCCACCACCGTCTCGGGCTGGATCATGGCCGCCCAACTTTGGCGCGGCAGCCGTGCCATCGGCCCCGAGGCCGCCTTTGATTCCCGGATGAAAGCTCGCCTCTGGCGCATTATCGCAGCCTCTCTGGCAATGGGCGTCGTGCTCTGGCTCGGGATGCTCGTGCTCGGCCCGATGCTGGGCGAACGCGGCCTTCGCGTCGCAGGCCTTGCCCTGCTGATCACGGCAGGCATCCTTTCCTATTTCGGCATAGGCGGCCTGATTGGCGCCTTCACAAAGGCCGACCTCAAGGCCGCCCTGCGCCGCAAGAAGAGCTGATCCCGCTTGCCCCTTTATCTTGGCAAAAATATCCCGGGGTGAGGGGGCCACAGGCCCCCGAGGGGCAGCGCCCCTCTTACGACGTCAAAAGAGAAAAAGCGGGGGCTTTGCCCCTCTTGGGCCTTTGGCCCAATTCACCCCAGGATATTTGAACCAAGATAAAGGGCCGAGGCCATTCTACGGGATTACCGCTGGCGAAGCTTTTCCATCACCCGCGCCCAGCCCCCGGGGCTGACAAGGAAGGACAGGAAAAAGCCCGTGACGAACCCCGCCACATCGGCCACCCATTCCCAGCCGCCGCCGAACAACAATCCAAAGACCAGCTGGACCCCTAGCAGGAAGCCGATCATGGTGAATGCACGATACTTGTTCGCGCCCACCGCCGCCAGATTGACCCAAAGCAGAAAGGTAAAGCCGCCGATCATGCCGTAAACAGCCGGATAGCCCCCGATCAAGGGTTGGCTCACACCGGGCAGGACAAGCGTGAAGACCAGCGCCCCCAGAATGGCCGAGCCAAAGAAAACGATCAGCACCGCCCACCAGCGAAACACCTCGCCGATCATCTTTCCCAAGGCCAAGAGGATCACGACGACAAAGACCGCATGCATGGTCGACAGATGAACAAAGGGGTAAGTGACCAGCCGCAGCATCCCCTCCGGGGCGTAGCTGCCGATCTCCCACAGATACCGCATGTAATCGGGCGAGAAGGCAAAGCGCTCGATCGCCTGAAGGCGCCAGCCAATCCCCTCCGGCCCGCCTACAAAACCGCCCCCTGCCAGCGAGACAACGAATTCCATCGCGATGATGGGCAAGGCGATGGCCCAGACAACCCACGGCAAGGGGTTCAACGGGGGCGCATTGTGATCCTGCATCTTGGCCTCATTGTTTTTGCGGGCTGCGATTGACGCCCCCTTTGCCTTCAATTACGCCACGGGGGCAGAAAATTCCAGATGGAGAGACCCATGACCGAGCCGGTCCAAACGCCTCAGTCTGCCTTCAAGCCGCGCATCTTCTCGGGCATCCAACCCTCGGGGGGGCTGACGCTGGGCAATTACCTCGGCGCACTGAAGCGCTTTGTCGAGAAGCAGGAGGAAGGGATCGAGACGATCTACTGCCTTGTCGACATGCATGCGATCACCGTCTGGCAGGATCCGGCCAAGCTGCGCCATGCCACGCGCGAAGGGGCCGCCGCCTTCATCGCCGCGGGGATCGACCCCGCCCGCTCGATCCTGTTCAACCAGTGCCAGGTTTCCGCCCATGCCGAATTGGGCTGGATCTTCAACTGCGTCGCCCGCATGGGCTGGATGAGCCGGATGACCCAGTTCAAGGACAAGGCCGGCAAGAACAGCGAGAATGTTTCGCTTGGCCTGTTTGCCTACCCCGCCCTGATGGCGGCTGATATCCTTGCCTATCACGCCACGATGGTGCCGGTGGGCGAAGATCAGAAACAGCATCTGGAACTGACCCGCGACATCGCGATCAAGTTCAACAACGACTATGGCGTCAACTTCTTCCCCGTGGTCGAGCCGATCATCGAAGGCGCGGCCACCCGCGTCATGTCCTTGCGCGACGGCACCAAGAAGATGTCGAAGTCTGACCCGTCAGACCAGTCGCGCATCAACTTTACCGATGATGCCGATGCCATCGCCGCAAAGATCCGCAAGGCCAAGACCGACCCGGAACCGCTGCCCGACAGCCTTGACGGGTTGAAGGACCGGCCCGAGGCAAAGAACCTCGTGAACATCTACGCGGCCCTTGCCAACACCACGACCGAGGCTGTCATCACCGAATTCGCGGGCGCCCAGTTTGGCACCTTCAAGCCGCGCCTTGCCGAACTGGCCGTCTCGGTCCTCTCGCCGATCACGACCGAGATGAACCGCCTGATGCAAGACCCGGCCGAGATCGACCGCATCCTTGGCGAAGGCGCCGACCGTGCCGAAGCAATCGCGCGCCCGATCGTCGATCAGGTCTACGAGATCACCGGCATGGTCCGTTCGCGCCGCTGATGCTGCGCCGCCTGACAAAGGGCATCCTGACGCTTGCCCTGCTGGCGTCAGGCTTCTTGACCCTGCAAGCGGGGTTGACCATCTGGGCCAATCCCGCGCTGCGCCCCCTGCGCGATGCGACAACAGCCGAAATCACCGCCAGCATCGACCGCCAACTTGCGCTGGTGGCCACGTCTGAGACGCTGGCAGCCCGTATCGAGGCACGGCTGTCTGAGACCCCGCGCAACTGGGTGGCACTGGACGCGCTTGCGGATTTGGCCAAGGACCGCGCCATCCCCCTTCCCGACGACCTGACCACCCAGATTACCGCCGCCCGCGAGGCCGATTTCAGCCCCGCCGCCCTTGCCGGCGACTGCGCCGATTGCGCCCTTGATATCGCCAAATGCACTCTCACCACGGCAATGGTCTGCAAGGTGCCGCTCCTGCTCACCCCCTTGGAAGACATTCGGGGCATTGCCCAAGCCGGGGTCGATTATGCAACGGGCAACCAGATCGACCAGATCGACCTTGGCCTGTCGATCGCTGGCCTCACCGCCACGGGCCTTGCGCTCACCTCAGGCGGCACCACCCTGCCGGTCAAAGCGGGCGCGACCACCGCAAAACTGGCGCGCGGCATGGACCTGATGTCGCCACGCCTGATCGACATGGCGGCAACCACCGCCCGCACCGGCATTGACTGGGCGGGCCTGCCCGCCGTGCGCTCCACCGACGATCTGGCCAAACTCCTGCGGGCCGACGCCATAGCGCCCCTGTCCAACACCCTGACCGACCTTGGCCGCGTGACCGAAACCCTTGGCCCATCGGCCACGCTGCACCTCTTGCCCTTGGTGGACGATGCCACCGATGCCGCCCGCCTCTCGCGCATGTCGTCGGCCCTTGGCCCGCGCACGGTGGCCGCCGCCGAACTCTTGGGCAAATCGCGCCTTTTCCGTGCCTCTCTGCGCGCCACTAATCTGGCCACCGAACTGCTCATAGGTCTTGGTGCCCTTGGGGCCAGCCTTGCCTCGGCCCTTGCATCGGCCCTTGGCGGCCGTGGCCTGCGCCATATCAGACACCGCCTCTGACCGTCACAAAACGGAATCAATCCTCCGCCAAAGTCAGGCCATCGACTCGGGCGGACACCTGTCCCCATTTGCCTTTCCCGGCATCCGCCCGTCTTCCCCCGGCCCGATATCCCCCTCGGTGCCGGGGGCTTTCTGCCCTTGCCCTTCCCTGCGCCGGCTGGTCTAGTCGCCGCAAATTGAAGACAGAAGGGAGGAGGCCATATGTCCTTCGGCACCAACATCCGCACTTGGTTTGACGGCAAATGGCACGACGGCGATGTGCCCGTCATGCGCGCCGCGGATCATGGCCTTTGGCAGGGATCGTCCGTTTTTGACGGCGCCCGCTATGCGCGCGGCCTTGCCCCCGACCTTTCGCTGCACTGCGCCCGCGTCAACCGCAGCGCCGAGGCGCTGATGATTACACCCACGATGGATGCGGGCGAAATCGAGGAAATCACCCGCGAGGGGCTGCGCGCCTATGGTCCCGATCAGGCGGTCTATATTCGCCCCATGTATTGGGCCATCGACGGCGGCGATCTAGGGGTGAACCCCAAACCCGGCTCTACCGGCTTTGCCATCTGCCTTGAACAGGTCGCCATGCCACCCGATGACTTCCAGACCACCGTCACCCGCACCCGGTTCCGCCGCCCGGTTTTGGAAGACAACGTCTGCAACGCCAAGGCCGGATGCCTTTATCCCAACAACGCCCGTATGCTGGTCGAGGCGCGGCAAAAGGGATTTGGCAACGCGCTTGCGGCGGATGCGATGGGCAATCTGGCCGAAAGCGCCACGGCCAACGTGTTCTTGGTCAAGGACGGCACCGTATTCACGCCCATTCCCAACGGCACCTTCCTTGCCGGGATCACCCGCGCCCGCCACATTGCCAACCTGAGGGCCGATGGGGTCGAGGTGATCGAAACCGTTCTGTCCTTCGACGATGCCCGCAATGCCGATGAAATCTTTCTTTCTGGCAACTTCGCCAAGGTCACTTCTGTCCGCGCTTTCGACGATGTCGAATACAAGACCCGTGAAATGACCGAACGCGCGCGCCGCCTTTATTGGGAATGGGCCGCCTCGCAGGGCTAAGACTGGACAAGTCGCCAAAGCCTCGCTCAATATGCGCCTCGCAGGGGAGACAGAAACATGCGGAAATTCCTCGTCGTGCTGGATGACAGCCGCGAATGCCTGAACGCCATGCGCTTTGCCGCCTTGCGCGCGGCCCATACCGGGGCCGGCGTGACCATTCTGTCGGTCATTCCACCCGAAGAGTTTCAGCACTGGATCGGCGTGGCCGATCTGATGCGCGCCGAAGCCCGCGAACGGATCGAGGCGCATTTCGAAGTCTTTGCGAAATGGATGCGTGACAAGCAGGGGGTCAACCCCGACCTCGTGATCCGCGAAGGTGACCCGGTGACCGAGATTTTGTCACTGGTCAAGGACGACCCGGAAATCGGCGTGCTGGTCTTGGGTGCGGGAACCGACAAATCCGGCCCCGGCCCGCTGGTCACGCAGATGTCGAAAAACTCGGGCAACCTGCCAGTTCCCCTGACGATCGTTCCCGGCGATATGTCGAAAGAACGGCTGGAAAGCATCACCTGACCCCGTTGTCATGCGTGGGGCAGGTTGTGCCCACGGATGTAACACGGAAAAACCACGGCTATACCACGGCATGCACACGCCGCATTTCGCGGAACCCAGAACAGGCAGACTGCAAAGTGACCGACAAGATCAAACCGCAGCGCAAGACAGGCGTCGCCCATTTCTTCGCTGCGGCCAGCTATTCTTTCATGGGCTTTCAGCGCCTGCTGCAAGAGTCGGCCTTTCGCCAAGAGACCTTTGCCGCCCTTGCAGGCCTGATCGCTCTGCCGCTTTTGGGTGTCGAACTGCCGCGCGTTCTGGGCTTCCTGATCCTGATGCTGATGCTGATGGCGGTCGAGGCTCTGAACACCGCGCTGGAAGAAATCGTCGACCACCTTTCGCCGGAATGGTCTCAGTTTGCAAAGAATGCCAAAGACTTAGGCTCTTTCGCGGTGGCCTGCCTGATCGGCGCAAACGCGCTTTACCTGCTTTGGGCCCTGTTTCTCTGACCCTTTAGAACGGTTCCAAACTTGACTTGGCAAGGCCAAGGGCGCATATCCGAGTGGAACTGTCGGAGATAGCCATGTTCATCCAGACCGAGTCCACCCCGAACCCAGCCACGCTGAAATTCCTGCCGGGTCAAACCGTGCTTGAAATCGGCACCGCCGATTTTCCCAGTGCCGAAGCCGCTGCCAAATCGCCTTTGGCCAGCCGTATCTTCGCGACAGGAAACGTCACAGGCGTCTTTTTCGGCACCGATTTCGTCACCGTGACCAAATCTGAATCGGTTGATTGGCAACACATCAAACCGGCCATCCTCGGCGCCATCATGGAGCACTACCAGTCCGGCGCGCCGGTCATGGAAGGTGAGGCGAAAGCCGCGGGCGGACATGCGGAACATTCCGGCGAAGATGCTGAAATTGTTAAGCAAATAAAAGAGTTGCTAGATACTCGCGTGCGACCAGCCGTGGCTCAGGATGGTGGCGACATCACCTTCCACGGCTTTGATCGTGGCGTCGTTTACCTACACATGCAGGGGGCTTGCGCTGGCTGCCCCTCTTCGACACTGACCTTGAAAATGGGCATCGAAAACCTGCTGCGCCACTATATTCCAGAAGTGACCGAGGTTCGTCCCGTTGCCGCCTAAGACGGTTCTGGCTTTCGACACATCGGCGGCGCATTGCGCCGCCGCTTTGCTTTTACCTGACGGCAAGTGCCTGACCCGTAACGAAGAAATGGCAAAAGGGCAGGCCGAACGGTTGATGCCTTTGTTGCAGGAATTGCTGGATGAGGCCGGGATCAAGTGGGCTGATCTTGATCTGATCGGCGTCGGAACTGGCCCCGGAAACTTTACCGGAGTCCGGATTTCTGTCGCCGCGGCCCGTGGTTTGGCTTTGGGTCTGTCGATACCCGCAATTGGCGTCACCACTTTTCAGGCACTCGCCTTTGGCCAAGCAAGACCGACGCTGATTGCCCAAGATGCGCGACGCGGGATGGCCTATGTGCAGGCGTTCACCCCGGACACCGCGGCAGAATTGCTGCAATCCGGCGATCTGCCGACCGGATTTTCCGCACCAGAAGGAACACAAGTCATTGGCGAACTTGCAGAACTTTACGCAAGCCAGCATGGGCTAACCGTGGCTGGTCCGCGCCATCCCTTGGCCGAAGCAATCGCAAGAGTGGCCCTGACCAAGGCGGACCACCCGCAAGAAAGGCCTGCCCCATTCTACATGCGCGGTGCCGACGCCGCCCCCCCATCTGATCCGCCCCCGGTCATTCTTGATGCCTGACACCGCCGAATTCGCGCGCCTTCACGCAGCCAGTTTCACAACCCCGCGCCCTTGGTCAGAGGCGGAGATCGTCAGCCTGCTTTCCAGCCCTCTGGTGTTCGTTTGCGCCGAATCGGGTGGATTTCTGATGGGGCGGGTGATTGCGGGCGAAGCCGAGTTGCTGACCCTTGCCGTGGACCCATTGGAACGGCGCAAGGGAATCGGGCGGAGGCTGGTCGCAGCCTTCCTGGAACAAGCCGCTAAGCGGAATGCAGAACAGGCCCTTCTTGAGGTCGCTGCTACAAATAGCGCGGCAATTGACCTTTATCTGTCTGCTGGATTCGCACCCACAGGATTGCGCAAAGCCTATTATTCAGACCCAAACGGCACCGCGATTGATGCCAAAATCATGGCACGCCCCATCTGACGCAGGGTCAGCCACCGGAAAGGGGCTGATTTTTTGATCGAAGGGTCAAATCAGACGCAGCGTCCCGCAAATGCCCCTTGACCCTTTGCATCTGTCCTGACCTAAATTGACGATGATCCCTGTCACGCCTGGCGTGGGCAGGTCAGGGACTTACAAAAAAACATTCGTCACAAACGACAACCGGGAGAATCTCCATGACCATGATGAAGCACCTGATGGGCGCAGCCGGTGCGCTGGCCCTGACCGCTGGCGTTGCTGCCGCGGAACCGGCGATCATCTTCGACCTTGGCGGCAAGTTCGACAAATCCTTCAACGAGGCCGCCTATAACGGCGCCGAAAAGTGGGCCAAGGAAACCGGCGGCACCTACAAAGAGCTGGAAATGCAGAACGAAGCTCAGCGTGAGCAGGCTCTGCGCCGTCTGGCCGAAGCAGGTGCAAACCCTGTTGTCATGACCGGCTTTGCCTTTGGTGACGTTCTGAACACCGTCGCCCCGGATTTCCCGAACACCAAATTCGCGATCGTCGACATGGTTGTTGATCAGCCGAACGTCAAATCGGTCGTCTTCACAGAGCACGAAGGGTCGTTCCTTGTCGGCATGATGGCGGCAATGGCATCGAAAACGGGCACCGTTGGCTTCATCGGCGGCATGGACATCCCGCTAATCCGCCGCTTTGGCTGCGGTTACGCACAAGGCGTGAAGGCTGCAAATGCAGATGCAAACGTCATTCTGAACATGACGGGCACCACCCCTGCCGCATGGAATGACCCGGTCAAGGGCGCTGAACTGGCCAAGGGCCAAAAAGCCCAAGGCGCAGACGTGATTTACGCTGCTGCTGGCGGCACGGGCGTTGGCGTTCTGCAGGCTGCTGCCGACGAAGGCATTCTGTCGATCGGCGTCGACTCGAACCAGAACTACATGCATCCGGGCAAGGTTCTGACCTCGATGCTGAAGCGCGTCGACAATGCCGTTTATGAAGCCTTCAAGGAAGCCGAAAACCTGACGCCCGGCATCAACGTAATGAGCCTTGCAAATGACGGCGTCGGCTATGCGATGGACGAGAACAACGCCTCGCTCGTGACCCCGGAAATGCAGGCTGCTGTTGACGCGGCGGCTGCCAAGATCAAGTCGGGTGAGCTGGTCGTTCACGACTACATGTCCGACAACACCTGCCCGGCCGCGACATTCTGATGGTCGCCTCGGCGGAAAACATGGGGCGGCAGGCAACTGCCGCCCCCTTTGCCATCGAACTCAAGGGCGTCTCCAAGGCCTTTGGCCCGGTTCAGGCCAACAAAGACATCAACATTGCCGTGCCCAAAGGCACTATCCACGGCATTATCGGCGAAAACGGCGCGGGGAAATCCACCCTGATGTCAATCCTTTACGGGTTTTACAAAGCCGACGCCGGCCAGATTTTTGTCAGCGGAAAGTTGACCGCCATTCCTGACAGCCAGAGCGCCATTCGCGCCGGTATCGGGATGGTTTTCCAGCATTTCAAGCTGGTTCAGAACTTTACGGTTCTGGAAAACATCATTTTGGGGGCCGAAGAAGGCCAGCTTTTGAACACCTCGCTGACCAAGGCACGCAGGGTGCTGAAAGAACTGGCCGAGGAATATGAACTGGACGTAGATCCCGATGCGTTGATCGAGGATCTTTCGGTCGGCCACCAGCAGCGTGTCGAAATCCTCAAAGCCCTGTATCGTCAGGCCGACATCCTGATCCTAGATGAACCAACCGGCGTGTTGACCCCGGATGAGGCGGATCACCTGTTCCGCATTCTGCGAGGTTTGAAAGATCAGGGAAAAACCGTGATTCTGATCACGCACAAGCTGCGTGAGATCATGGAGGCGACCGACAATGTCAGCGTCATGCGGCGCGGCACAATGGTCGCCACCGTCAAAACGGCCGAAACCAGCCCCGAGCAATTGGCGGAACTGATGGTAGGCCGCAAGGTGTTGCTGGAAGTCGAAAAGAAGCCTGCAATTGTGGGCGACACCATTCTTTCGGTGCAAGATCTACGGGTGCGGGATGAGCATGGGGTTGAGCGCCTGAAAGGCGTAAGCTTCGACATTCGCGCCGGAGAAATTCTGGGCATCGCGGGCGTTGCCGGAAACGGGCAGACCGAGTTGCTGGAAGCCTTGGGCGGGATGATCCGCGCCTCTGGCAAGGTTACGATGAACGGCGCTGATCTGCCGCTTTCGGGCAAGGGTGCTGATGGACAAAGCCGACGGTCGGCCGGCATTGCCCATGTCCCCGAGGACCGCCATCATCACGGGCTGATCCTTGACTTTACCGCTTGGGAAAACGTGGCCTTCGGCTATTTCAACGACCCCAAGTATCAGAAGTCGCGCTTATTCATGAACAATGATGCAATCCGGGCAGACACCGAAAAGAAGATGCAGACCTTTGACGTGCGACCGCCGATTGCGACTTTAGCCGCCAAGAGTTTCTCGGGCGGGAACCAGCAAAAGATCGTCGTGGCGCGGGAAATTGAACGCAACCCGGACCTCTTGTTGATTGGTCAACCGACGCGTGGCGTGGATATCGGCGCAATCGAATTCATCCACAAACAGATTGTCGCGCTGCGTGACCAAGGCAAGGCGATCTTGCTGGTCAGTGTGGAACTTGATGAGATCATGAGCCTGTCAGATCGCATTGCCGTCATGTTTGATGGCAAGCTGATGGGCTTCCGCGATCCGGAAAAGACGAATGAACGTGAACTTGGCTTGATGATGGCCGGGATGACGGGCAAAGGGGAGGTCGCCTGATGGACCGTTTGCCAAAGTGGGCAGATATCGCCCTTGTGCCGCTGATATCCTTGCTGCTTGCTGCGATCATCTCGGCCATCGTGTTGCTGGCGATTGGGCAAAGCCCGTCCGAGGCGCTGAAAGTCATGGTCGATGGCGCGTTGGGTTCAGCCTATGGCTGGGGCTATACGCTGTATTACGCAACCAGTTTCATCTTTACCGGTTTGGCGGTGACGGTCGCTTTTCATGCCAGCCTGTTCAACATCGGCGGCGAAGGTCAGGCCCAACTGGGCGGTCTGGGCGTGGCGGTCGTTTGCCTTGCATTTCCATGGCCGCACTGGACCCTCGCCCTTGTTGCCGCAACTTTGGGCGCGGCGGCCTTTGGTGCTGCATGGGCGGCCGTTCCGGCCTATTTGCAGGCAAAGCGCGGCAGCCACATCGTGATCACAACGATCATGTTCAACTATATAGCAGCAGCGCTTCTGGTTTACCTGCTGGTTGACGTGCTGCGCCCGGCTGGGCAGATGGACCCGGCTTCGGCCCGTTTTGGAGAAGGCGCAAAGCTGCCTGCCCTGAATGACATTCCGGTGTTCAACCTGATCTTCACAAAGGCTGTGCCCGCCAACGTCACGCTGTTCATTGCCTTGGCCATGGCCGTAGTGGTCTGGGCACTTCTGTGGCGAACGCGACTTGGTTACCAAATCCGCGCTTTCGGAAAATCGGAACAAGCCGCGAAATATGCGGGGATCAGCCCGGTACGCATCACCATCATCGCCATGCTGATCTCAGGCGCTTTGGCCGGGATGATGAGCATCAACAACGTGATGGGCGAGGCCGAGCGGCTGTTGCAGAACTCGTCCGAAGGCGCGGGCTTTATCGGGATCGCCGTGGCACTGATGGGGCGCAACCATCCGATCGGGGTTGTTCTGGCAGCTTTGCTGTTTGGGTTCCTGTACCAAGGCGGGGCGGAACTTGGGCTATGGACTTCGATTCCGATTGAAATGCGGATCGTAGTGCAGGGTCTCGTGATCCTGTTCACAGGCGCGCTGGATATGATGGTGCGGATGCTTTTGGTGCGCATCTTCGCGCTGTTCCGGGTGGTCAAATCGGCACAAAGCAACGGGGGGGCTGCGTAATGGATTATGCAACGCTTCTCCAGATGTTGGACACAACTCTGCGCCTTGCAACGCCGCTTTTGCTGGCTTGTCTTGCCGGCCTTTATTCCGAACGCGCCGGTATTTTCGACATCGGGCTGGAAGGCAAAATGTTGGCAGCCGCCATGGCCGCAGGGGCTGTCGCCGCCCTGACAGGCTCAGCTTGGGCCGGATTGTTGGCAGGAATTGGCGCGTCGCTGGTATTCGCCGCGATCCACGGGATTGCGTCAATCACGTTCCGGGGCAACCAGTTGATTTCGGGCGTGGCGCTGAACTTCCTTGCCTCTGGGATTACGGTGCTGATCGCGCAGGCCCTGTTCCGTCAGGGCGGGCGCACGCCACCGTTGACCGGTGATGCCAGGTTCAACCCGATCACGCTCCCCGGTGCCGAGGCGTTGAAAGACATCCCGCTGCTGGGGCCGCTTTATTTTGAGGTGATCTCGGGCCATTCGATCCTTGTCTACCTCGCTTTCCTCGTTGTGCCGCTGACTTGGTGGGTGCTGTTCCGCACGCGCTTTGGTCTGCGTCTGCGCGCTGTAGGGGAAAACCCCGCTGCCGTGGATACGGCGGGTGTTTCGGTCGTGGGCCTTCGCTTTGCGGCTGTGGCGATCACCGGTGTTCTTTGTGGAGTTGCCGGGGCTTATATGGCGACTGCGCTGCAAGCCGGTTTCGGCCGAGAGATGACCGCTGGCCGTGGATACATCGCGCTTGCCGCGTTGATTTTCGCTAAATGGCGTCCAGTTGCGGCGATGTGGGCCTGTCTTTTGTTCGGGTTCTTCCAGGCACTTGCCCTGCGTCCTGACGTGGTTCAAGCCGTTGTACAGGTCAAGATTCCGGTACCTTTCCTTGACGCGCTGCCCTATGTGCTGACCGTTCTGGTGCTGGCAGGCTTTGTCGGGAAGGCCATCCCCCCGCGCGCAGGAGGCGAGCCCTATGTCAAGGAACGCTGAAGCGCTTGCCACAATCCGAGCACGCGCAGGAGAGGAACCGGTCAAACTGGGCCTGATCCTTGGGTCAGGTCTGGGGCATCTGGCCCATGCGGTCGATGGTGTTGCCATTCCCTATGGTGACCTGCCCGGTTTCCCGCATGTCGGCGTATCAGGGCACAATCCTCATTTGCACATTGGAATGCTGGAAGGTGTTCGCGTGGCCGTTTTTGGTGCGCGAGAACATTTCTATGAGAACGGCAATTCTGCTGCGATGCGTCCGGCCATTGAAGTGCTTAAGGATCTTGGGGCGGATCATTTGATTTTGACCAATGCTGCCGGATCAATGCGGCCTGATATTCCGCCGGGCGATCTGATGCTGCTAAGCGATCATATCAACTACAACGGGCGCAACCCGCTGATTGGCGAGCGGACAGATGCCCGCTTTGTTCCGATGACCGACGCCCATGACCCTGACATTCGAAAGGCGCTGAGCGATAGCGCCAAGGCCTGTGGGATCGACCTGAAAGATGGGGTGTATATCTGGTACTCAGGCCCCAGCTTTGAGACACCTGCAGAAATCCGTATGTTGAAACTCTTGGGCGCAGACGCTGTCGGCATGTCGACAGTGCCCGAAGTGATCCTCGCCCGATTCATGGGGCTAAAGGTTGCGGCGATTTCAACCATCACAAACATGGCTGCGGGCATGTCGGACGAGAAGATCAGCCATGAGCATACGAAGGCCATGGCACCCTTGGGTGCGACAAAACTGGAACGCATCCTTCGACATTACTTAAACAGCCTCCGATGAGGCGCATCGCCGTTTGACTTCGTCGACAAAGGGGCGCAACCCTTTGACTCCAACGCCCTTCTACCTCGGGCCCCGCGATGCAGCTTTATCTTCCTATCGCCGAAGTATCGGTCAACGCCTTCCTCCTTCTTGGGATCGGGGGCATCGTTGGCTTCCTGTCTGGACTGTTCGGTGTGGGCGGCGGTTTCCTGATTACACCGCTTCTGTTTTTCATTGGCATCCCACCAGCAATCGCCGTGGCAACCGGTGCAAATCAGGTTGTCGCCTCTTCGATTTCCGGGGTTCTGGCCCAATTGAAACGCAAGGCGGTGGACTTGCGCATGGGGCTGGTCTTGTTGATCGGCGGCCTTATCGGGTCCAGTTCGGGCGTCTGGGTCTTTGCATGGCTGACAGCAAAAGGGCAGGTCGACCTGCTGGTTCAGCTTTCCTATGTGTTCTTTCTGGGGTTCATCGGAATCACGATGTTTCTGGAAAGCGCCCGCGCAATCTTACGCTCAAAGAAAGCGGGGGGCCCGATCCGCAGGGCGCACACCCATAATTGGATTCATGGCCTGCCATTCAAAATGAAGTTCCGCGCGTCGGGGCTGTATATTTCGGTGCTACCGCCGCTTGGCGTTGGGGCATTGGTCGGCTTCCTTGCCGCCATCATGGGCGTCGGGGGCGGATTCATCATGGTTCCCGCAATGATCTATCTGCTTGGCATGCCGACGAAGGTGGTGATTGGCACCTCGCTTTTCCAGATCATCTTCGTGACAGCTTTCACAACGATCATGCACGCGGTCACAGCCAACACCGTCGACATGATGCTGGCCATCCTCTTGATCCTTGGGGGCGTCATTGGGGCCCAGTTCGGCGCGATGTTAAGCGGAAGGCTGAAAGCGGAACAGTTGCGCATTCTGCTCTCGCTTCTGGTTATTTCGGTGTCGGTCAAGATCGCACTGGACCTGTTGCTGCGCCCCGCAGAGCTTTATACGATTGCGCCCGGAGTGCTGCCATGATCCGCGCAGTTCTCCTTTGGCTTTTGCTTGCAGTGCCCGTGATGGCCGAGGAAGCCATCGTGGCGGGTCTGAGCCAAAGCAGGGTCTCGATCACCGCAGATTTCGATGGGTCGGAAATTCTGATCTATGGCGCGGTCAAGCGAGACGAACCTATTCCGAAAAATGCACCGCTGCATGTGATCATCACGGTCGAAGGTCCATCGACTTCATTGAAGGTCCGCAAAAAGGAACGGCGCCTTGGTATTTGGGTCAATACTGATGTCGTTCAGATTGGTAAGGCTCCATCCTTCTATGCAGTTGCCACAACAGGCTTTCTGGACAAGATTCTGACCGCGACCGAGGATCTGCGTCACCAGATCACCATCCCCCGCGCCATTCGGGCGGTTGGTATCAGCGCGCAGGCGAAAGACTCGCCGACCTTTGTCGAAGCGCTGCTGCGGATCCGTGAAAATGAAGGTCAGTACCGGCTAGACGAACGCACTGTCCAACTGACCGAAGCAACGCTTTTCCGAACCGATGTTGCGCTGCCCGCGAACCTTACCGAAGGCATGTACCGCGTTCGAATCTTTCTGACCCGTGACGGCGTTATCGTCGACAACATCGAACGACACATCAATGTCCGCAAGGAAGGTTTAGAACGGTTTCTGACCAACCTGTCGCGCGAGCAGCCGTTCATTTATGGCGTGCTGTCATTGTTGATCGCCGTTGCCGCGGGTTATGGGGCCTCGACCGCATTCCGCCTGATCAAATCCTAAGATCGCGCTTGATCCCCGGCCAAAAAGCGTGGGCTGTTGCTGCACGCAGGACAAAGAGCAGCATCAATGCGGCCCATAACCCGTGATTTCCGGCCATCGGAAGCAGCACAAACAGACTTAGTCCGTATACGGCGACCGAAATTGCCATGCACAGAACCATTGCCCGGCTGGCTGTAGCGCCGATGAAGATGCCGTCATAGATCCAACTGATGATCCCTAGGATTGGGGCCAAGACGACCCACGGCAAAAACTCTCTGGCAAGGCTGCGGACGTCTGGTGCTGTGGTCATTACGTCGATGATTGCTCCGCCTCCAAGCCAGAACACACCGGCAAGCAAGACACTTCCACCAAGTCCCCACCGCATCGAAAGCTGCGTTGCTCGCTCAAGTTCAGACCGTTGCCTTGCCCCAACGGTTTGACCGACAAGCGTCTCGGCGGAAAAGGCAAAACCATCCAGCGCATAGGACATGATGGACAAGAATTGCATCAGGACTTGATTGGCAGCGAGTTCCTCATCTCCCTGCCCCGCCGAGAGAAACAGAAAGGAGGTGAAGGCTGCTTGAAGCAAAACAGTTCGCAACATGATGCCGCCGTTTACAGCCAACATCCGACGCAACGCATCGGCATCACTTATCCGCTGAATTGCCTGCGTCCAAAGGCCTATGATCGCATCTCGACAAAGCCAAAGCCCAATGCCAAGACCAGTCCATTCGGCAATGAGCGTAGCACTTGCGACACCAGCAACCCCGCCGCCAAGCCCCAAGACAAAGACGACATCCAAGAAGGCATTAAGCCCACTGATCGACAGCTGAAGGAAAAGAATACTTCTGGTCCGTTCAACAGCGATCAGCCAGCCATTAACCGCATAAAGCGCAATGGTCGCAGGCGCCCCCCAAATACGGATCGACAGATACTCGCGCGCCAAAGTCTCGACAGTGTCTGAAGCCGGGGCAAGCAGGAAGGCCCCCCAGATTATAATGACCTGCGCCAGAATGATCAGCGCGCCCGCGCCAAGTCCGATCAGCAGAGCACGAAACAGGATCGCTGCCCGTTCGCTCTCATTGCCCGCGCCATGCGCCTGCGCCGCAAGGCCTGTCGTTCCCATCCTGAGAAAGCCGAAAATCCAATAAATGGAAGAAAGGATAATCGCACCAAGACCGACCGCGCCAATGGGGGCCGCCGCTCCCATTTGTCCTACAACCGCAGTATCGACCGCACCCAGTAACGGGATCGAAGCATTGGAAAGAATGATAGGCCAACTGATCGCCCAGATGCGACGATTCGTGACTGCCGTCATTCGGCCGTTGCACCTGGCGACGTCGGCATCAGGAAGTGACCCGTTGCCTGCGCGAAAAGGCGCGCCCGATTGTCTTGCCAAGCCTCGACATGAACACTGGCGTAACGGCGCCCGGACCTGTTAATCCGCGCCCGCGCATAGGCATCCCGGGGCAGACCAGAGCGCAGATAATCAACGGTGAAGTCAATCGTTTTGGGAAACCTGATCGCCCCCAAACCGGCATTCAAGTCGATGTGGCCGGCCTCCATATCTTCCCATAGCCCCGACCAAGACAATTCGATTACCGCTGCGACTTCCAGAAATGCCGCCGTTACTCCGCCATGCAAGGCCGGCAGAAGCGGGTTGCCAATCAGTTTTTCGTCAAACGGCAGAATGGCAGTCAACTCATCTCCGCGGCGTTCGAACTGAATACCCAGATAGGCGATATAGGGCACACCGGTGACCAACGCATTCAGGGCAGCATCTCGGCGCTGTTTGACAACTTGAACCGGCTCGGGACGTTTCTTGATCATTTGGATTTTCCGCTTGTGCCATCCACCGTAAAGGCACCATTGGCCGCGGCGACTGGCCGGGTCTCGTCCTCATCGGTTGCGGTCACCCGCACAAACGCCACGGAACGGGTCACATGATAGCATTCCGCGCGCGCTGTGATCGCTTGTCCCGGCGTGGCGGCCCGGAAATAATCAATCCGCAAATCAAGCGTCGCCGTCGCGCCGGGGGCAGAGGGGTGACACATGACCGCCGCACCCGAGGCTGTATCCATAAGCGCCGAGACCGCGCCGCCATGGATCACGCCCGTTGCGGGATCACCAATGAAACGGGGGTCATAAGGCATGGTGATGGCTGCCTTGCCATCCCCGAGGCTTTCGAAGGTCATGCCAAGAGCCCGCGCATGCGGGATGGCTTCGATGAACTGGCGGGCTATTCGGATCAGATCGGTCATGGAATTCCTCTGGCCCATATTCGCGCCCTATTCCGACTTAGCAAGGGCTCGCAGACATGTTGCGCGAAATTGGTTCACCGCTTAGTTTGATTTCCGGAGGACCGTGATGCCCGATACAAGTCGTCTTAGTTTCAAGGAAATGTGCGTTAAGTTCGACGTCACACCGCGCACATTGCGCTATTACGAATACATAGAGCTCTTGTCCCCGGAAAAGGAAGGCCGCGCCCGGTTTTACGGATCGCGAGAGGTTGCGCGGATGACGCTTATTCTGCGTGGTCGGCGTTTTGGCTTTTCGCTTGAAGAAATTCGTCAGTGGCTGCTGATCTATCGTCAGAAAGGCACCCAAGAACAGTTGGAGACTTTCTTGGGTATGGCGGACCGCCAGCTTGGGGAACTTGAAAAGCAGCGGGCTGAACTGGATTCAACCATTGAAGATCTGAAAGCCCTGCGGGCAACTACGGTTGACGAGATATCGAAACTTTCGTGACCCAGGGTCATTTTGGAATATTCTTCGCCTTCCGACACGTCAGCCACATCCGTGACGTGACGTTACGCTGACGTAAACGTAAAGCACTCTGGTAAGACTCAGTCATCGAGATCATCTGCTCCACAGTTTGATCCCTGTGCCATCAGAGTATGCCTATGCCGAACGACGTGATGACGATCCGCCAGATGTGTGATGCTTTTGACGTCACGCCCCGGACCTTGCGGTTTTACGAATCCAAGGAATTGCTTTCGCCCATCCGCGAAGGATCGCGCCGGCTGTTTACCAAGCGTGATCGGGCGCGTCTGAAGCTGATCCTGCGTGGCAAGCGTTTTGGATTTAGCCTCGAAGATATTCGTCAGGTTCTGGATCTGTACGAGCGCGACGGGTCGAACGCCATGCAAGCGATCCGAACCTATGATCTGGCCAAAGAGCGACTGATCCAGATGGAGTCCCAAAGGGCCGAGTTGGATGTCGCAATTAAGGAATTGAAAGCCGAACTCGCAGAGGGTGAGCGGATGATCGCCGCTCTGCGTCAGGCTGCCGAATAAGACCGTTTCCGAAGGGAGAGAGACGATGCCCACCTACACCGCCCCCGCCAAAGACATGCAATTCCTGCTGCATGACGTCTTGAAGGTTTCCGCCTCTGATGTGCCGGGCTATGCCGATCTGGACGAAGGTTTCACTTCAGCCGTTCTTGAAGAAGCGGGCAAGGTCGCCTCGGATGTGCTCGCCCCTCTGAATGCCGTTGGCGACAAAGAAGGCTGCCATCTGGAAAATGGTGTTGTTCGCACCCCCAAAGGATTTGACGCGGCCTTCAAGGCGATGAAAGAGGGGGGCTGGACCGCGCTTGACTGTGATCCGGAATATGGCGGTCAGGGCCTGCCCTATCTGATGGGCACCGCGGTGGGTGAGATTTTCGTCTCGGCCAATATGGCCTTCAACATGTATCAGGGCCTGACCCACGGAGCGTATTCAGCAATCCATGCACATGGCACGGCCGAGCAAAAGGCCAAGTATCTGCCAAAGATGGTTAGCTGCGACTGGACCGGCACCATGAACCTGACCGAGCCGCATTGCGGTACAGATCTGGGTCTGATGCGGACCAAGGCCGAACCGCAGGCCGATGGCAGCTACAAGATCACTGGCCAAAAGATCTTCATCTCTGCCGGCGAACATGACCTGGCCGAAAACATTATCCACTTGGTCCTTGCCAAAGCTCCGGGTGGCGGTGAAGGCACCAAGGGAATCTCGCTTTTCATCGTGCCAAAGTTCCTTGTGAACGAGGATGGCTCGCTTGGCGCGCGCAACAGCCTGTCCTGCGGCAAGATCGAAGAGAAAATGGGCATCCACGGCAATGCCACCTGCGTCATGAACTATGACGGCGCCACCGGCTGGCTGTTGGGGGATCTGCACAAGGGCATGCGGGCCATGTTCACCATGATGAACGAAGCCCGCCTCGGCGTTGGCCTACAAGGCTATGCGCAGGCCGAAGCCGCCTATCAGAACGCGCTTGCCTACGCCAAGGACCGCCTGCAGGGCCGCGCAATTACCGGCGTTGAAAATCCAGATGGCCCGGCCGATCCGCTGATCGTTCACCCCGATATCCGCCGCAACCTTATGGATCAGAAAAGCTTTGTCGAAGGTGCCCGCGCCTTGACCTTCTGGGCGGCCCATCTGATCGACCGGTCGGTCCGCCAGAACGACGCTGCCGCTGAAGGCCTAGTCAGCCTGATGATCCCGGTGATCAAGGGCTTCCAGACCGACAAAGGCTTTGACATGGCCGTTCAGGCCCAGCAGGTCTATGGCGGCCACGGCTATATCGAAGAATGGGGCATGTCCCAGTTCGCCCGCGACGCCCGGATCGCCATGATATACGAAGGCGCCAACGGCGTTCAGGCGCTTGACCTTGTCGGCCGCAAACTGGCACAGGACGGCGGCAAGCATGTCATGGCCTTCTTCGAAATGGTCAAGGCCGAATGCAAGGCCCATGACGGCGACGACCGGATGAAGGGCTTTACCGATGCTTTGAAAGTGGCGTCGAAGCAGCTTCAGCAGGCCGGCATGTTCTTTATGCAGCAGGGCATGAAGAACCCCAATGCCGCACTGTCGGGCAGCTATGACTTCATGCATCTGATGGGCCATGTTTGCCTTGGCCTGATGTGGACCCGCATGGCCAAGGCCTCCTACGCGGCGTTGGACGCAGGAGCCGCGGACAAGGACTTCTATCAGACCAAGATCGCAACGGGCCGCTACTACATGGCGCGCCAACTGCCCGCCTGTGCCATGCACCTCGCGCGCATCGAAACCGGCGCCGATCCAGTCATGGCGCTGGCCGCCGAAGCGTTCTAAGCTGCCGGCAACCGGGGCGCGAACACCCGCGCCCCAAAAGCCGGAGACTGCCCGATGCCTAAACGCTTTCGCCTTACCCGCCGTTTTCCGGTCGCCATGACCGAGGACGGCTACCGCCGATTAAAGCGGTTCGCAGGTGAAGCCGGTTTAGATGAGGGAGAAGCCCTGTCATTCCTGTTCGAACATTTCGACAGCGTGACGGACAAGGACAATCTGATCCACAGGCTCAGGCTGTTCAACTCGGAACTGGATGATCGCAAACGCTGAGCGTCGGCTTTCATCTGTTCCCAAATATCTTCCGGGGATCCGGAGATGGAAAACCCCCGGCGCAAGCCACCGGGGAAAAGGGGAGAGAGGAAGAGATGACAGCTCGTCTCTATTGCTTTGGCGAAAGCGGCAATGCCTATAAGTGTGCGCTGGCCTTGGCACTGACCGGCAGCGATTGGCAGCCGGAATTTGTTGATTTCTTCAACGGCGCGGCCCGCAGCCCGGAATTCCGCGCCATCAACGAAATGGGCGAAGTGCCCGTTTTAATCGACGGCGATGTGACGCTGTCGCAATCTGGTCTTATCCTGACCCATATCGCCGAAAAATCCGGGAAACTTGGTGGCTCGTCTGAGGCAGATCGGCGCGAGATCCTGCGCTGGATTCTTTGGGACAATCACAAGCTTTCCACCCAGATCGGCACCACGCGCTTTCTTCAAAACTTCTTGCCGGAAGAAAAGCGCCCAGTTGGGGTCGTCCCCTTCCTGCAAGGCCGACTGAAAGCCGCCTACAAGGTGCTGAACGATCATCTGGATGGACGTGACTGGGTTGTGGGCAACGGCCCTACCGTCGCGGACCTGTCTTGCTGCGGGTACCTCTACTATCCCGAACCCTTCGGCTTTGACCGCGCCGACTGGCCCCATATCGACGCCTGGCTCAACCGCATTGCGGCCCTGCCCGGCTGGAAACAACCGTACGAATTGATGCCCGGCAATCCCTCGGATCGGGCGTGAAGGAGAAGACGAATGACTGAAGCCTATATCTATGACGCCATCCGCAGCCCACGCGGCAAAGGCCGCCCGGATGGTGCCTTGCACGAAGTCTCTTCCGTCGCCCTGTCGGCCAAGATGCTGAACGCGATCAAGGACCGTAACGGCCTTGAAGGCCATGCCGTCGAAGACGTGATCTGGGGCAACGTGACCCAAGTTGGCGAACAGGGCGGCTGCCTTGCCCGCTCCGCTGTGCTTCTGTCGGACCTTGACGAACGCATCCCCGGCCTTGCCATCAACCGCTTCTGCGCCTCGGGAATGGAGGCCGTCAATCTGGCCGCCAATCAGGTGAAGGGAGGCGCAGGCCAAGCCTATATCGCCGGCGGTGTTGAGATGATGGGACGCGTTGCCATGGGCTCGGACGGGGCAGCAATTGCCGTCGATCCGTCGCTGGCGATGAAAACCTATTTCGTGCCACAAGGCATTTCGGCTGACATCATCGCCACGCAATACGGGTTTACCCGCGATCAGGCTGACGCCTTGGCTGTTGAATCCCAGCGCCGTGCCGCCGAGGCATGGAAGGACAATCGCTTTGCCAAGTCAGTCGTTCCGGTCACCGATCAGAACGGCCTGACCATTCTGGATCACGACGAATATATGCGCCCGGGCACTGACATGCAGGCGCTTGGCAGCTTGAAGGCCAGCTTCAAGGACATGGGTGAAGTCATGCCCGGGTTCGACAAGATTGCGCTGATGAAGTACCCGCATCTGGAACGGATCAACCACATCCACCACGCAGGCAATTCGTCGGGCATCGTTGACGGTTCCGCCGCCGTCCTGATTGGCAGCAAGGAATTTGGCGAGGCCTATGGCCTGAAGCCCCGCGCCCGCATTCGCGCCACGGCCAAAATCGGGACCGATCCGACGATCATGCTGACAGGCCCAGTTCCTGTGACCGAAAAGATCCTCAAAGACTCGGGCATGTCGATCAAGGACATCGACCTGTTTGAGGTGAACGAGGCCTTTGCCTCTGTCGTCCTGCGCTTCATGCAGGCCTTTGACGTCGACCCGGCCAAGGTCAACCCGAACGGCGGTTCCATTGCCATGGGCCACCCGCTGGGTGCTACTGGTGCCATCATCATCGGCACGCTTTTGGACGAACTGGAAAGAACCGGAAAATCCACTGGCCTTGCCACGCTTTGTATCGCCAGCGGTATGGGTGCCGCGACGATTATCGAAAGGGTCTGAAAAAGTGGGGCTGTCTGCCGCCTGCGTCTATCAAGCGAACCTCGACGCCGTGTCGGGGGCGCTTTGGCGCGGCGATGTGGTGACCATTCTTGACCATCTGGCGATCCCAAACTCGATGGTGACCGAGGATGCGGCACTGATCATCGCGTCGGTGGATGAGATGACAATCACAGTGACCGAGTTTCGTGAGCAGATGATCGCGATGGGGGCCGACAGCTATAGCCGGACTTGCATTGCAGCGCGATTTATCAACGGACGTGGCGACATGATCGTTGGCATCCACGAAACACGGATCACCTGCGACGGCGAACCCGTTTGCCCCAGCTACTTGAACCGCATGACCCTGTTGCATCGTCACGACCGCTGGAAGGGCGTGGTGATCGAGGCCGAAACCTCGAACAGGGACATCACAATTCTCAGCCCCGACCTGGCCGAAGAGCAAAGGCGCGAACTGGCGCGCTTGGGCATCTCGCTGGGGCGAAGCTGACTGACATTCCACCGCAAGGCGCGAGAGGACGAGACTATGACCGATTTCACCATGACCACCGACGCAGATGGCGTTGCGACCATCATCTGGGACGTTAAGTCCAAATCCATGAACGTCCTCAGCCTTGAAGGCTGGGGCGAACTGGACGGGCTGGTCACGCAAGCGCTGGCCGAGGCATCGGTCAAGGGCATCATTATCACCAGTGGCAAGCCCGACAGCTTTGCCGGCGGGATGGACCTGAACGTGATCGCGCGGATGAAGGCCGAAGCGGGCGATAATCCGGCCAAGGGTCTGATGGACGGGCTGATGCGCTGCCATGGCATCCTGCGCAAGATCGAACGCGCCGGCATGGACCCGAAGACGCTGAAGGGGGGCAAACCGATCGTGGCCGCCCTTCCCGGCACGGCCTTGGGGATCGGTCTCGAAATTCCCCTTTCCTGCCACCGCATCATTGCGGCTGACAACCCAAAGGCCAAGATCGGCCTGCCCGAAATCATGGTCGGGATTTTCCCGGGCATGGGCGGTACAACGCGCCTTGTCCGCAAGATGGGTGCGATGGCTGCAGCCCCCTTCCTGCTGGAAGGCAAACTGTCAGACCCCAAAAGCGCCAAGGCCGCTGGCCTGATTGACGAGATCGTGGCCCCCGCCGACCTTTTGGCCCGCGCCAAGGAGTGGGTGTTGTCGGCAAAGGATGCCGATCTGGTCAAGCCATGGGATTCGAAAGGCTACAAGATGCCCGGCGGCGCGCCCTACCACCCCGCGGGCTTCATGACCTTTGTCGGCGCGAATGCGATGGTGCACGGCAAGACGATGGGCGTTTATCCAGCAGCGAAGGCGCTGCTTGGTGCCGTCTACGAAGGCGCAATGGTGCCCTTTGACACCGCCCTGAAGATTGAGGCGCGCCATTTCACTGCCGTGCTGATGAACCCATCCTCGGCGGCAATGATCCGCAGCCTGTTCATCAACAAGGAAGCTTTGGAGAAGGGTGCCAACCGCCCCGAAGCCCCGGACCAGTCGGTCAAGAAAGTGGGCATCCTTGGTGCCGGCATGATGGGTGCAGGCATTGCCTATGTCTCGGCCCAAGCCGGGATCGAAGTGGTTCTGATCGACCGTGACCAAGCCGCCGCTGACAAGGGCAAATCCTATTCCGAAGGCATCCTCGACAAGGGCATGGCCCGCAAGAAGGTGACGCCCGAGAAAAAGGAACAAGTTCTTGGCCGCATCACCGCGACACCTGACCTGAATGCTCTGCAAGGCTGCGATCTGATCGTCGAAGCCGTGTTCGAAGACCCCGCTGTGAAAGCCGAGATGACCGCAAAGGTCGAGGCCGTGATTGGCGAGGACTGTATCTTTGCCTCGAACACCTCGACCCTGCCAATCACCATGCTGGCAAAGGCCTCCAAGCGGCCCGAGCAATTTATCGGCATTCACTTCTTCTCGCCCGTCGACAAGATGATGCTGGTGGAAATCATCCGCGGCAAAGCCACTGGCGACCGTGCCGTTGCCAAGGCCTTGGACTTCGTGCGCCAGATCCGCAAGACGCCGATCGTCGTCAATGATGCCCGCTTCTTCTATGCGAACCGCTGCATCATCCCTTATATCAACGAAGGCATCCGCATGGTCGCCGAAGGCGTGGAACCTGCGCTGATCGAGAATGCCGCGAAACTGGTCGGCATGCCGCTTGGTCCGCTGCAGCTGGTGGACGAAACCTCGATCGACCTTGGTGTCAAGATCGCCAAGGCCACAAAATCCGCCATGGGAGACGCCTATCCGGATGGAGCGGTAGACGAGGTTCTGTTCTGGATGGCAGATCAAGGTCGCATGGGCAAAAAAGCCAATGCCGGTTTCTACGCCTATGACGAAGCGGGCAAGCGTCAGGGTCTTTGGGACGGTCTGGCCGCAAAATATCCAGTGGCGGACGACCAGCCCGATCTGACCGAAGTTCAGCAACGCCTGTTGATGTCACAGGTTCTGGAAGCGGTCCGCGCATTCGAAGAAGGCGTTCTGATGGATATTCGCGAAGGCGATGTCGGCGCGATCCTTGGCTGGGGCTTTGCGCCATGGTCGGGTGGCCCCTTCGGTTGGCTCGACATCATCGGCGCGGCACGCGCTTCCGAGATTTGCGACGACCTCACCGCTCGGTTCGGGGCTCGTTTCACAACGCCCAAGATGCTGCGCGATATGGCCGCAAAGGGAGAGGTCTTCTATCCGGCCAAAGCCGTCAAGGCAGCCTAACTACCCACGTTTGAAGATCGGGGTCAGCTTTCCTTGCAAAGGCTGGCCCCAACTTCTTCGGCCATATGACAGGCCACCAAATGCCGCGCTTGTGCGCCGCTATAGGACGAAAACCCGGGGTCAGCCCAATCCTCGCGTGCCCAGTTTTGACCGGCACAAGACAAAAGCACACCGCGGCTGGCGTAAAGAACCTGCGGTGCTTCAAAACAAAGTTGCACGATCTCTTGCCCGACCGAGGGCTTGAACCGCGCAATCCCTCGCCAGAACTCTAGGGCTTCGGCGGGGATCAACGCGAAAGGATCACCATACATCTGCTCGGCCAGATCGCTTTCCAACAAGATCTTTTGCTGTGGCAACAGGACGATTTCATCGCGATTGTCCAAAGCCCAAGCTGGCACCCGCAGCGGCCAGAGTTCGGCAGGGGCATCCTGAAAGGGGGCCGAGTAGACGGTCGAAACCGTTTGAACACCGTTGTCAAAGGTCAGAACCGCATCACCGGGCCCCAACTCTCCTGCTGGAACCCATCCCTCTGGCGTGGCCACCGGCGTCATGGCAAAGAGGCCCTCGGCGACCACCGTGGCTGCTCCCGCTATTGGCCGTTCCGAACCCATCCAGACCATGGATGATCCTTTACGCTGGTCTGCATTGCCGTCAGTCAATCAGGACGGGCCGGACACACCGCCCCTGAAACAGGACCAGACACTGCTTGACCGATACGGCAAAGCTTTAGCCCTACGATGGCCAAATCATGGCAATTCAGAAGGCTTTAGCGCAACCCGTCAAATGTGTAGCCAAACCGTGCGATATCTTCGGCACAGAGGCGCGCAATCAGTGCGGCATCCGCGTCGGAGAAATAGCCCCGCCAATCGGCAACTCGATCGGAATGATTAGCCCGCTCTGGCCTGATCCGAAATCCAAGATGCGCCTCAACCGGGGCCAGATCCTCCTCCAGGCGTTCCAGCCTGACATACTGGCTGCATCGGTCCACGCAGTGCCGGTCGCGCAGATAGGCCTCATAGGGCCAATAGGTAAGGCCTGCCTGAGTTTGGGGATGGTTCAGGAAAGACGAGAAGTCATGCGTCTTTGCCAAGGACACTGCTGGATGACCAAAACCTTGGACACGAAGCCAATGGTAATAGCTGACCATTCGGTCCCACGGATTACGGACCAGAGCAAAGGTAAAGAAACTGGAAATTTCTTCTCCGCTGACCAAGCCCTCAATATCAGCCAGCGTCGAATGTTTCCACAGACGCCCCGCCGTGCGAACTCCGGCCAGCCGCCCTTTTCGGGCCCGCGCCTTTGGGGTATCCCCGATCAGGATGTCATCCTTCATGGCGCGCGCCTCAAGCGCCAATGACAGCGCCGTTCCCCCCGTCTTGGGGATATGCACAAAGATATATCGGCGCCCGCGTGATATGATCATGGCTGACCGTGCAAAGGGCAGCTGTCCTCGGGGGCATAGAGCCCCCTTGGCCAGCATTGCCATTGAAGGATGAAGCCGTCTCGCACCAGATCAGACCGCGTTCGGAAGCTGACGGCCTTCGGCAAAGGCGATCAGGTTGTCCACCGCCATCATCCCCATATTCGTCCGCACCTCTAACGCTGCTGTTCCAAGATGCGGCAACAGCGTCACGTTCTCTCTCTCCATCAGCGCTGAAGGCACCTTTGGCTCGAACTCATAGACATCAAGTCCCGCTCCACCAATCTGGCCAGACTCCAGCGCCCCAATCAACGCGGCCTCTTCAACCACATCGCCCCGGCTTATATTCACGAACAGGGCATGTGGCTTCATCTGCGCAAAGGCCGAAGCATTCATCAGGTGATGGGTCTCTTTGCCCCCGGGAACAGCCAAGACCACGACATCGGCCGACAAAGCCTCGGCCATGCTGACCTGCCGCGCTGGAACACCCGGATCATCGACCGGAGAGCGATTGTAGAAGGTTACCTCCATCCCAAAGCCCGCCTGACAGCGCCTTGCGATCGCCTTGCCGATGCGCCCCATTCCGATGATCCCCACCCGCTTGCCAGAGACATGCAGGCCCAGCATCTGCGTGGGATGCCAGCCTTCCCATCTTCCACTTCGGACCAGACGTTCGCCTTCCCCGGCACGGCGTGCAGTCATCAGGATCAGGGTCATTGCGATATCGGCAGTGGCATCAGTCACGGCCCCCGGTGTATTGCTGACCGCCAACCCTGCCGCCCGCGCCGCAGCAACGTCGATATGGTTATAACCCACGCCGAAATTGGCCAACATCCGCGCCCGCGGTGCGGGCACGTCGGCAAAAACCTCGGCCTTGTAAAGGTCACCCAGCGTCGGCAGCACCACATCAAAGTCGCGCAGCGAGGCACGCAATTCATCTGGGCTAAGCGGCAGGGTACTGGCACGCGCCGTCACCTCAAACCGAGCCCCTGCAGCCTGCATGACCGCATCTGGCAAAGGCCGCGTGATCAAGAGCTTCATCAGAACATCCTCCCGCCTAAAGGCACGTCTTTATTGGGTTGTAGCAGCACAACTTCGCCCTCGGCATCCGGCACTCCCAGAACCAGCACCTCAGACATCACCTTGCCAATCTGACGTGGTGGAAAATTCACCACCCCCATCACCAATTGGCCAACCAGTCCTTCCACGGTGTAGTGCTTTGTGATCTGGGCGCTTGAACGCTTTTCCCCGATCTCGGCGCCGAAATCGACCCAAAGTTTGTAGGCAGGTTTTCGTGCTTCGGGGAATGGTTCGGCGCGCGTGATCCGCCCCACGCGAATGTCGACTTTTGCAAAGTCATCATAGGAAATGGTCACTTACCCAACTCCCGCCCGCGATCCGCCGCCGCTTTGACCGCGCGACGTAGCAAAGCCGGGAAGCCCGTTTCCGGGTCCATCAGCACGGTCAGGGCCGCCGCTGTCGTTCCGCCCGGCGAAGTCACGTTTATCCGTAGTTGCGAAGCAGCTTCAGGCGCCTGATGGGCCAGTTCCCCTGCTCCGGTCACCGTGGCCCGCGCGAGTTTCATGGAAAGATCGGAAGGCAATCCTTCGGCCTCGCCGGCCGCTGCCAATGCCTCAATCAGATGAAACACATAGGCCGGCCCGGATCCGGAAACCGCAGTCACTGCATCCATTTGGTGCTCGTCCTGCAACCGCACCACCTGCCCGACAGCAGAAAGCAATTCTTCGGCCAAAGCCAAATCTTCTTCCCCGCTGGCAGAATTGCCGATGATGGCGGTAATCCCGCGGCCGACCGCTGCTGGCGTATTCGGCATCGACCGCACAATTCGGGTCTTGGCGCCGAAAACCTGTTCGTAAGTCGCAATCGTGGTACCCGCGGCGACGGTAAGCACCAGCACATCCTTGCCCGCAAATCCGGCGATTTGGGGCAATGCGGCCCCCATCATCTGTGGCTTGACGGCAATCAGCACCACGGCAGGCAATTCAGGCATACCTTCATTCAGATGAAGCCCGTTTGCCTGCAAGCCCTTTACCCAATCCGATGGGTTTGGGTCGACAACCCAAGCGGCCGAAGGTGCCAATCCTCGTCCCAGCCAGCCTTCCAGCATGGCCGATCCCATTTTTCCGCAGCCCAGAATGACAATCCCGCGGCTGTTGATCTTTTCCAGAGTCATGATCTTCCCCGTTTTCACGGGGCAGAGGTTAGGCCCGACCGTAGGCCTCGGCAATGGCAACCTTTACCGCAGCTTCCGGGGATTTATCCCCCCAGCCAACAAGCTGAAATGCCGGATAGAACCGTTCAGACGCCATAACCGCACTGGCGATCAACCGATCAATCTGCTCGGGCCCCGCGCTTTGACCACCGGCCAACACCAACCCATAGCGCCAGACCATCAGCTTTTGCTCGGCCCAATAGGTGAATGCCCCCGTCCAAACCATGTCATTGCACCGGTTCATGACATCGTAAAGCGCGTTGAGGCGCCCTTCCGGCGGCTCAAGTTCGAAGGTGCAGATCAACCGCAGCGTCTCATCCTGCTGCGACCATGCCAAGGTCAGCGAATAGGTCCGCCATTGCCCTTCAACGGCCATAGCAATCTGGTCATCCGTGACACGGTCGAATTCCCACTCGTGATGTTCAGCAAGGGTCTCGACAATGTCGATGGGATGAATTTCATCCGTTGAAAGGAAGTCTTCAGAAAGTGACATCGCCCGGCCTCTTGATGATGCCCCTGCAAGCCACTGACCCACAGGATGCTGGGTGTCTGGCAAGGCTCTGCGTTTGCCTGACGCAGTCCTTACTAGATATGGTGTTGCAGAAGCGAAAGCCTGTAAAGCGATTTCTTATGAAATCTCTTGTGGACAACTCCACAAATGAAGCAGCCACAGCAATACAGACCAAAGAATGGCCAAACTGCCCGTTCGGATCGTTCCCAATTCGCTACCTTGAATGTATGCCTTAAGCGCACATACCCTACGCTCCCTCTTCGGAAGAGCTGCGTCCCCTCGTGACAAAGAGTAGTACCTTTTCCGTTTCTGCCCCCAGCTCGCAAGCCAGCGATGATCGGGCTGTGCTCGTCCAGCGCGACGACCGGATCGCAGGGGCCGAGTTCATCTTTCATGACTTCGAAAAGTCCAAGATTGCAGGTGTAAAGCAAGCAATCGAACGGAAGCCGGTACGCCTTTCCTTGATATATTTCCTGGTCGTGATGTTCTGGACCGTCATCATGACCTACGGGTCGATCCGAAGCGGACAAAATCCCGCCATCGTGAATTTGACCCCACACGTCACCCTGTTCTGCGGCGTGCTAGGGGTGTTCTTTTATCCCTTCCGTCTGATCTGGGTTCCCCTGATCGCGTTCATTCCCGTATTTGCATTTCCCTTTGTCATCCAGTCACCGCTTTCCTTCGGCAATAACCCTGGCATGACCTTACCGATTGCCCTTTATTTCTTTACGCTCAACCTTTGGTCCTCTCTGACCATCGGCGTGATTATGAATTTCGCGTTCCATGCGCTTAATAAGTTCCAAACGCCATATGACGCTGACCTGAACACCATCAGGACAGGCTTCTTTGCCTTTGGTTTGGTCTGCGCAGTTCAGGCCTTCCTGACCTTCGCCTTCATCGGTTCGCTCACCCCTGCCGTTCAGGCATATCTTGGCTACGAACCCGAAACATTTGCATTGGTCGCAAACCGCATCTTGCGGGGCTCTGTGGTTGTAACAGCTTTCATGCTGGCCGTGTTAGAGGCCCCAAACAGGACTGAGTTTTCAATCGGCATCCTCGTCAGCCCTGTCTTTGTGGCGATTGGGATCCTTAAACTCGATGGCTGGTCGCTTTTTCCAACGGTCGACGTGGCCGCTGTGGCCGTCTTCATTTGCCTGAAACTGCCAACCCCATCGGCAGTTGTCGCCTGTATTCTTGGGATACCCGTCTATGCCGCAATCACTGGCGATTTCCTTAGCGAGCCCAACCCGGCAGACATCGTAAATTCAAAGTTGGCACAGGTCTCGACCGTGCTTTTGGTCGCAATCGTCGTAGTGCTTGGCACCAGAAGCAGGAATGATAACGCGACCCAAAGCCTTGATGCCACTTCTCGTCGTCTGAACCGCATTCGCAAATATGCGGGCGTCGGCGTGTTTTCCGTCGACACTGGGACCGACAAATACCGCCTGGACTCGGCAGCGGCAGATATGATCGGCTGCAAGACCGAGGGGGCTTTGTCCACTCTGCTGGATCGCATTGCACCCCATGACCGACCAAGGGCCGAGCAGGTCTTGCTGAACAAGAGTTTTCAGGGCGAGACCATTTCTGTCGAGATCGCAAACCCTCTCACCGGCCCCCGAACGGTCGAAACCTTCACATGGTTTGAAAAATCCGGAGCGAATGACCGCACGGTCTTTGGCTTGATGATTGATCTGACCGTTGAAGCGCAGCGAAAGGAAAACCTAGAGACCGCTTTGATTGAACTGCGCATGAGAGACGAAAAGCAAAGGCAGCTTTTCTCGATCATCTCGCACGAACTGCGCACGCCCGCATCGGTCATATCCATGCTTGTCGAAGACCTGAGCGAGAAGAATTGCAGCAGCCAACTCCCACAACTCCAGAACGCCTCGAACCAATTGCTGGCGATTTTGGGGGATATGAAACAAGCGGTGAACCCCGAACAAAACCTTCCCATCCATCTCCGACCCTATGCGCCCAAGGAACTGGCTGATTTTATCGGTGCCGCGCTTGGCTCTCTTGCGACAGAAACGCAAAGCAGCTTGCGGATCCTTATCGCGGACGAGGGAACAAAACCGCGGATCGGCGATCTGGTACGCAACCGTCAAATGGTCAGCAACCTTGTCCGCAATGCCCTGCTGCACAGCGGCGGAACCAACGTTGTCTTGTCTTGGGAACTAGAGAAGACAGATGACGGAGACTTCTCGATTTGGCGCGTTTCAGACGATGGCCGCGGCATTTCAGAGGAAGAAATTGAACGGCTGTTTGAACCTTTTGAGCGAGGAAAAGAAGATGTCCGGCGCGGCACCGAAGGCTCTGGTCTCGGACTTTACATTGCACGGACAACGGCACGTTCGCTGGGCGGGGATCTGAGCTATCAACCCGCCTCTCCCTCAGGTTCAATCTTTACAATCCGTATCCCCGAAGGACTTGCCGTCGAGGAAGCACCCAAAGAAGCCGCAACGACACAGTACTCGACTGCCCCGACACATCTCCGGATCCTCATTGCCGAAGACAACGCTACGGTATCGGCTGTTATGGAGGCGCGCTTTGGTCGGCATTTTGAAGAGGTCAGGATTGTAGAGAACGGCGCGAAGCTGATTGAAGCCGCCCGCGAGATGCAGCCGGACGTAATCGTGACCGATCTTTTCATGCCAGAACTTGACGGTGATGAGGCGGCTCGCGCACTCCGCAAAGAGGGATTTTCCGGCCCGATCATCGGCCTGACTGCCGCTGCAATCGGGGAAGAGGCTGATCGTTTTACGTCAGCAGGCGTCGATCTCGTCCTCTACAAGCCGGTAAACATGGACGCAGTCCATGGTTTCCTGACGTCGCGCTTCGACATCAAACAGTCAAAAGCAGGCTGATTTACTTCAGCTTTGCTTCCAATGCCTCGATCCGCGCCATAAGCGACGCATTCTCTTCGCGAGCTTTGGACGCCATCGCGCGCACAGCGTCGAACTCTTCACGCGTCACGAAATCCCGGTCGGCCATCCAACGGTCGATCAGGCTTTTCATCGCCGTTTCCGCTTCGGTCTTTGCGCCCTGAGCGACCCCCATGGCATTGGTCATCAACTGGCTCATATCGTCGAAGAACTTGTTGCGGGTCTGCATGGCTGTGATCCTCTTGGCGTCTGGCCTCTATATGGCGTGGTCTCCTCTCGATCACAAGTCGGCGTGACAGATTGACATCCCGCCCCCCCTTGCCGACAAGGCAACAAGCGGCGCGCAGCCATCGGACCGAGGAGCCCATGTCCTACATTCCGTTCCCATCGATCTCGCCCGAGATATTCGCATTCGAAGTCTTCGGGATAACGCTTGCCCTTCGGTGGTACGCTCTTGCCTATATCGTGGGCATCTTGCTGGGCTGGCGCATCGCCTTGGCGGCTGTTCGTCGACCCGATCTTTGGACTGGCGCTGCCCCGATGACCGCAGATCAAATCGAACGGCTTCTGACATGGGTCATTCTCGGGGTCATTCTAGGTGGAAGACTCGGGTTCGTACTGTTCTACCAGCCGGCCTATTATCTGGAAAATCCCACCCACATCCCACGGGTCTGGGAAGGCGGCATGTCCTTCCACGGCGGCTTCCTCGGCGTTGTGGTGGCGGCTTTCCTGTTCTGCCGCATTGAAGGTATCCCGATGCTCAAGGCCGCTGACGTCATGGCCTTGTCCACCGCTCCCGGTCTTCTTCTGGGCCGGATCGCCAATTTCATCAACGCCGAGCTTTGGGGGCGACCCACAACCATGCCTTGGGGGGTCGCCTTTCCCGGCGAGGCCGCTCAAACCTGCCCCGGCATCGAAGGCATTTGCGCGCGTCACCCCAGCCAGCTTTACGAAGCGGCGCTGGAAGGGCTTTTTCTTGGGGCACTTTTGTTGTGGCTGGCTTGGCGACACGGCTGGCTGAAGTTTCCGGGACGGATCGCCGGACTGTTCTTCATGGGCTACGGCGCGGCACGTTTCATCGTGGAATTCTTCCGCCAGCCCGACGCTCAATTTGTCAGCGACGGCAATCCGCTCGGCCTTGCCTTCCACATCGGGGGCTACGGTCTGACCATGGGGCAAGCCCTGTCGCTTCCGATGATCGCAGTTGGCCTTTATTTCTTGCTGCGGTCCCGCCCTGAATGACGGCCTTGGGGGAACTTCTGGTCCGTCGGATTGCCGCAACGGGACCAATCACTTTGGCCGATTACATGGCCGAATGCCTGCTGCATCCAGAGCACGGATACTATTCGACCCGCGACCCGTTTGGGCAGGCGGGCGATTTCACGACCGCCCCTGAAATCAGCCAGATGTTCGGGGAATTGCTGGGCCTTTGCCTTGCTCAATATTGGCTGGACCTCGGCTCTCCTCCCATGGTCCTCGCCGAACTCGGCCCCGGTCGCGGCACCCTGATGGCCGATATCCTGCGAGCCACACGCCAAGTTCCCGGCTTCCATGCGGCTGCGAATGTCGTTCTTATGGAAGCTTCGCCAACGCTGCGCACCGTTCAGCGCAAGACCCTTGGCACACATCCTGTCACTTGGATCGACCGCATCGAAGATCTTCCTCAAGGCCCGCTTTTTCTTGTGGCCAACGAATTCTTCGATGCCCTGCCAATTCGCCAGTTCCGGCGCGAACCCTCCGGCTGGTCTGAAACAATGGTCGGCTTGAAGGACGGCGCTCTTTCACTTGGCCGCGCCGCGTCAACGCCCTTCGCGTCCCTTGAACACCGCCTTGCCGATACAAAACCCGGCGATATCGTCGAAACCTGCCCAACCGCCGCTCCGATCATGGACTACATCGGCAACAGGATCGCCGAACAAGGCGGTGGCGCGCTGATCATCGACTACGGCGACTGGGGATCGCTGGGGGATACGTTTCAGGCCCTTCAGGATCATGAATTCGCAGACCCGCTCGCAGCCCCCGGCAGGGCCGACCTGACCGCCCATGTGGATTTTCAGGCGCTTGCCCTTGCCGCAGGAAAACTGGAGCATAAGTTCGCAAACCAAGGTGCAGTGCTTGAGCGACTTGGAATTACGCATCGGGCAACAGCGCTTGCCCAAAGACTGAAAGGTCCAGCCCGCGAATCTCACATCGCCGCGCATCGACGCTTGACCCATCCGTCGGAAATGGGTTCGTTGTTCAAGGTGCTGGCGCTTTACCGCCCCGGCACGCCACCACCACCCGGATTGAGTTGATGCCCGCAACACTTGAAATCATCACCTCTGACAGCTTGCCCGTCCAACACGGGTTCTTCACCCGCAAAGGCGGCGCGTCCTCCGGTATCTTCGCCGGCCTGAATTGCGGGACTGGCTCGTCCGATATCGCCGAGGTCGTGGCCATCAACCGTTCTCGCGTCGCCGAGGCGATGGACGTGCCGCTTGAGCATTTGGTCGGCGTTCATCAGGTCCATTCCGCAGATGCCTATCATGTGACAGGCCCCACGACAGACCGCCCAAAGGCCGATGCCATGGTTACAGCTACACCGGGAATCGCTCTTTCCATCCTAACCGCAGATTGCCAGCCCGTCCTTTTTGCCGATCCGAAAGCCGGGGTCATTGGCGCGGCGCATGCTGGCTGGCGCGGCAGCGTTGATGGCGTCCTCGAAGCGACCATCGACGCGATGGAAGCTCTTGGCGCGCACCGCAAGGATATGACCGCCGTCATCGGTCCGTGCATCAGCCAACGCGCCTACGAAGTTGGTCCAGAGTTCTTTGAGACCTTCACCAATGAAGACCGCGAGAACGCGCGTTTCTTCGCGAATGGGGAAGGCGACAGAATGCTGTTTGACCTGCCTGCCTTTGGCCTGTTCAGGCTGCGCGAGGCGGGCATTGGCCAAGCCGAATGGACCCGGCATTGCACATACCACGATTCGGATCGCTTCTATTCTTACCGGCGCACAACCCACGCCAAGGAAGCCGATTACGGCAGACTGATTTCGGTCATTCGGCTTTGATCCGCTATCGAATTGCGGCGTGATCCGGAACGGGCACGCCACAATCTAGCGAAACAATCTTGATCCCAAAGCGGGCACTGTTTCTGAAACCCCAGAAAATCACGGCCCGAACCGCATCTCAAGCTGCGACAGCCCCTGCCACAATCCGGGTCTGAACAAACATAATTTTCCTTAATTCCTCACAATTGGGGCCAGATCGCCGCCCCATTGAAAAGGCATCTTGCACTCAACGCCGAGAATAGCGGCCGAAAGTGCAGAGAAGGACCCGAGCATGAAAAAAGAACGCCGTTGGCTCAAATCCGCGATCGCGGCCAGCCTTGAACAGCAGGTTGCAATGCCGTGGCAACGCGGGGCCCGTCGCAAACCTCAGGCTGTCAAAGCCACCGTCGATTCGGCCAAGCCACGCGCCATCGCGGCCCGCTGAACACAACTTCGCCACAATCGGCGGTGTTATCGATTCAGATTGCCCGCCATTCTGTCGACAATGGCCCCAAACCGGGGCAAATCGTTCAAGTGCTAGGGATCTATAAGAAATCCCTTTTGACAGAGCGCCGTATTTCAGCCATCTTTGCCACATGACGGTCTTCCTCCCCGCAAGGGTGGACCCGACAACGGTGTAAGACCCTTCACAGGGCAGCGTTGCAGGGCACGATCGTTGCTTTGGCAAAGGCGGCTCCGGTGCTCCTCTGGCACATGAACGGAGCCGCTTTTTGATTCAGGGCCCGCAGGCCCGTTTCATGGCTAATGACCTGTCGCAATCAGGCCGACCGCGCGAGCCGCTCTTCCAGCACATCGAACGGAACGCCCGGCTCATCTTTCGCGCAACGGATCACCAGGCTGGTTTTCACATTGGCCACGTTTTCGGCCTTAAGCAGGTCGCCGGTCAGGAAAGATTGAAAGCTCGACAGATCTGGCGCGACGCATTTCAGGATGAAGTCGATCTCACCGTTCAACATATGACATTCGCGAACCAGCGGCCACGCCTTGCAGCGCGCCTCAAAAGCCGCAAGATCAGCTTCGGCCTGACTTTGCAGTCGGACCATCGCAAAGACCTGCACTTCAAAGCCCAGTTCCCTTGCGTCGATATCGGCGTGATAGCCGCGGATAAATCCGGATTCTTCCAAGGTCCGCACACGACGCAAACAGGGCGGCGCGGAAATCCCAACTCTCTTGGCCAGTTCAACGTTGGTCATGCGGCCATCGGCCTGCAGTTCCGCCAAAATGTGGCGATCAATCGGGTCCAGTTTCGAGCCGGCCATGTTTGTCTCCCTATTCAGGCCAGTATCTAGGCCCTCACCCCGCCTTGCGCAATAATGTTTCAACTACTGGCAGCTTTATTTCGCCCAAATTTCGCGCGCCTGCCCGTTTTCGCAACAGATCTTCGCAACGATTCAGGGCTTTCCGCCCGACGCCGCTGCGCCTATATCAGGAACCCACAGAAAATGAGGGTATCATGGGCGAGACCAGGCACACACGCGTTTTGATCATCGGTTCGGGACCGGCGGGGTACACCGCTGCAGTCTATTCTGCAAGGGCCATGCTGAACCCGATCCTCGTTCAGGGCCTGCAACCCGGTGGCCAGCTGACCATCACCACCGAGGTCGAGAACTGGCCCGGCGACAGCCATGTGCAAGGCCCGGACCTGATGGTGCGTATGGAAGAGCATGCCCGCGCTATGGGGGCCGAGATCATCTCGGATTACATCTCCTCGCTTGACCTCTCGAAGCGTCCCTTTGTTGCAAAGGCGGACAGCGGCACGACCTTTACCGCTGATGCGGTGATCCTTGCCACGGGCGCTCAGGCCAAATGGCTTGGTCTGCCTTCGGAAGAGAAATTCAAAGGCTTTGGCGTTTCCGCCTGTGCCACCTGTGACGGGTTCTTCTATCGCGGCAAAGAGGTCGTCGTCATCGGCGGCGGCAACACCGCCGTAGAAGAAGCCCTGTTCCTGACGAACTTCGCGACCAAAGTGACCCTGATCCACCGCCGCGACAGCCTGCGCGCCGAAAAGATCATGCAAGACCGCCTGTTCAAGCATCCAAAGATCGAAATGCTCTGGAACCATGAGGTCACCGAGGTGCTGGGCACCGACACCCCGCTAGGCGTCACCGCCGTCCGCGCCCGCAATGTTCAGACAGGGGAAACCACCGACGTCCCCTGCGCTGGCTTCTTCGTGGCCATTGGCCATGCTCCGGCCTCGGAACTGGTCAAGGACCAACTTGAACTTCACAACGGCGGCTATGTCAAAGTCGAGCCGGGCAGCACCCGCACCTCTATCCCCGGCGTCTTTGCCGCGGGCGATCTGACAGACCATGTCTATCGTCAGGCGGTCACCAGTGCTGGTATGGGCTGTATGGCGGCTTTGGATGCCGAACATTGGCTGGCAGAACACGGCTGATCATTCAGAACCCAAACGAAAAGGCCCCGCATCAGCGGGGCCTTTCTTTTCCAATGACTCTCTTTGCGTCAGTGAACGTTCACCGGCGCAAGATCATTCTGGCGGGCCAAAGCAAAGGCCATCTTGCGGTCCTTGACCAAGGCCACTTGCGTTCCGTCCGGCGTGTGAACCGAATAGACCGTCTCCACAGGCCCGATTTCGTCCTGCAAATCCTGCGGCAAGTCAGCCACCACGACGGGCCGAACGTAAACGATCTGGCGCTCCGCGGCTGGCAGACCTTCAAATTTGTAATCCATCGCTGCCTCCTTACTTGCGTCCGATGCGTATGGTTTGAACAACTGTTTCGGGGACCGATCTTTTCAAGTCGATATGCAGCAACCCGTGCTCCATGCTTGCCCCGGCGACATCAACACCATCGGCCAGCACAAAGCTGCGCTGGAACGCCCGGCTTGCGATGCCGCGATGCAAGAACACCCGCTCTTGCCCATCATCCTGCTGCTTGCCACGAACCACCAGTTGCCGATCCTCAACCGTGATCGCCAAATCTTCCTCACGGAAGCCCGCAACCGCCAGCGTGATCCGGTAGGCGTTTTCCGACGTGGCTTCGATGTTGAAGGGGGGGTACCCCTCGGTCGACTTGGCCGTTCTTTCGACCAGTCTTTCCAACTGTTCAAATCCCAACAAGAAGGGATGAGCACCAAAGGTAAGCTTCGTCATCTTGGTTCCCGTGTCCTTAAGCAAGCGACATAGATCCGTCAGGCCCCATCAGGGCGCCCGTCTCATTCGAATATGGGGGTCAGAGTGACGGACTGCAAGGCACAGACAGATGGCAACTTGTCACCAATTCTGGATCGGAAAGTCGAGAATCCTTCCCGCAAGCCAATACAACCCTTATATTATGTTTCAAGCACCAGAAACGACTCAGAGGTCGGGCGACAAGATGAACGCTCCCAGCGAACTCAACTTCGAAGAAATGCTCGCCATCCGGCTTGAAGTGCTGCGTCGCGAACATCGCGACCTTGATGCAGCAATCCATGCTTTGGAAGAAACCGGCCGCCCCGATCAGTTGACGCTGCGCCGTCTGAAAAAGCAAAAGCTCGCACTGAAAGACCAGATCGTGAAGATCGAGGATCAGATGATCCCCGACATCATCGCCTGAACGCTTGCCCCCAAGCCCTTCAACCTGTAATCGCCCAAGGCAGCAATGCCGGAGGCGTGAATGGCCGTTGATGTAGGAATCGTCATGGGGTCCCAGTCCGATTGGGCCACGATGAAAGAAGCTGCCCTGATCCTTGATGAATTGGGGATCAGCTATGAAACCAAGATCGTCAGCGCACACCGTACCCCTGACCGGCTGTGGGCCTATGGCAAAAGTGCCGTCGAGCGCGGGCTCAAGGTCATCATCGCGGGCGCGGGCGGTGCCGCCCACCTTCCGGGCATGATGGCGTCGAAAACACGCGTGCCTGTGGTTGGTGTTCCGGTCCAAACCAGGGCTCTTTCTGGCGTCGACAGCCTCTATTCCATCGTTCAGATGCCAAAGGGCTTTCCCGTGGCCACAATGGCCATCGGCGCGGCAGGGGCCGCCAATGCGGGCCTGATGGCCGCTGGCATTCTGGCGGTGTCCGATCCCGCACTTGGCGCCCGCCTTGATGCATGGCGAGATGCGCTGTCCGCCTCTATCCCCGATGAACCCAAGGACGAATAAGGCCATGCTTTCTCCCGGCGCGACGATCGGCATTCTTGGTGGTGGCCAGCTTGGACGGATGCTTTCCGTTGCGGCCAGCCGTCTGGGCTTCAAGACGCATATCTTTGAACCGGGGCAAAATCCCCCGGCGGGCCACGTCGCCGACAAGGTGACAACCGCCCCTTACGAAGACCTTGCCGCCTTGCGTGCCTTTGCCGAAAGCGTTGATGTCATCACCTATGAGTTTGAAAACGTTCCGGCGTCGTCCCTTGACGCGCTAGAGGCCGTCCGCCCCATCCGCCCGAACCGCAAGGCATTGGCGATTTCTCAGGATCGGATTCCGGAAAAAGATTTCCTGACCAGCCTTGGCCTGCAAACCGCCCCCTACGCCCGCGTCACCGATGCGGACAGCCTGAACGACGCGATTGCCAAGATCGGCCTTCCCGCGATCTTGAAAACCACCCGCCTTGGTTATGACGGCAAGGGCCAAGCCCGGATCATGTCGCCCGAAGACGCGCCCGCTGCTTTGGCAGCAATGAAGGGAGCCGAAGCGGTGCTCGAAGGCTTTGTCGATTTCAAATTCGAGGCCAGCGTGATTGCCGCGCGCGGGCTTGATGGGTCGGTCTCGTGCTTTGACCCGGGTGAGAATGTTCACCGCAATGGAATTCTGCATACGACCACTGTCCCTGCCCGCCTGACCTCCTTCCAACGCACCGACGCCGTGCTTTTGGCTGCCCGCATCCTGAACGCATTGGAATATGTGGGTGTCATGGGGGTAGAGCTTTTCGTGACGGCGAACGGCCTGATCGTGAACGAGATAGCCCCCCGCGTGCACAATTCCGGCCACTGGACCCAGCAGGGCTGCGCCATCGACCAGTTCGAACAGCATATCCGCGCCGTCGCCGGCTGGCCCTTGGGTGATGGCAGCCGCTTTGCCGATGTGGTGATGGAAAACCTGATCGGCGACGACGTGAATCGCGTGCCGGGTCTGGCCAAGGAAAAGAACGTCTCTATCCACCTTTATGGCAAGGCAGACGTAAAAGCTGGCCGCAAGATGGGCCATATCAACCGCGTGATCAAAGGCATCGCCTGACCAGGATTGCCGGACTTGGGGGCATCGAGCCCCCGCGTCCGGCGATGCCTCCGGCGGGGATATTTCCACCAAGATAAAGGCAGACGCCTTGTCTCAGGCGCTGACATCCGATGCGGGCAAAAGCTGCACGCCGTTGATCTGCCAGCCATCCGGCGTTTCAATCATCTGGTAATCCAGAAAATGCGGCTTTCCAGCCTGATCGGTCACCATCACACGTTGCCATAGCCGCCCGCCAACATCGCGCAATTCCAGCATCTTCACACCGCTGGGCCGATGGACCATTGGATAACCTTGGCGCACCATCAGCCCAAAGTTTTCGGGGGTGCCGAAGAACATCTGGATACTGGGCGAGGCAAAGCTGAAGGCAGTGGCGAAGTCGTCCTTCAGAAAGGCGTCAATCTGGCTGCGAATGGTATTCTGGATCGGCTCTTCCTGCGCAAAGGCCGGAAAAGCCAGAAAGAGGGCCGTCAAAAGTGGTGCCAAGCGCATGGCATCGCTCCTTCCCCGAGAATGTCCCCATTTTGAAGGGTAGACCAGCCGCGCTTTCCGTCAAGACGCCGCGAAGGCGTAATGAATGGCAATGCTGTCGATCACATAATAGCCCGCGTGAATCGAAAGGGTGATCAGAAATCCATGCCTTTGGCGCAAGAGAATCCAAGGCACCAAGGCCCCGAACAAGGTGGCCGCCACCGAATAGCGAAAGACGTAAAGCGGGTTTGGATAGGAAAAGGCCAAGGTCGCATGGAAGCCACCAAACAGGAGGGCAACCAGCAGCGCCACTTTCCACGTCTTCAGCCCCAGATCGCTCAAGGCAAACACAAGGGCCGCGATCAACACCTGCTGAAACAGGATTTCCACCGCTTTCGGCAGGAAATACCACGAATTCGCCCAGAAGAATTCCACTGGGTCTTGGCTCCGCGTCCATTCCATCGTGGGCAGGCGCGGCAAGACGAACAAGGCAAATCCGGCAAAACACAAGGCCATCAGCGCCAGCACCGCCACGCGCAAGGGTGTCAGCGACAAATCCCCGACCGCCTGAAAATTCTTGCGAAAGACGGCAAAGACCGCAGCCGCCCAAAGCCCGTAATAAAAGGCATAGGCAACGGGGGCGTCATTATACCCCACTTCTGCCTGCAAAACGGGTTCCAGCCCGAAATAGCCAAGGCTGGACACTGTCCAGGCCCCGGCGATCACGGCAATCGTATAGGCCAGATTGCGCAGGGCGGTTGCTGCTTGAACAACCGCCATCTCTTTACCCAACCAGCGCGCCCGACAAGCCCTTGTCGATCAGAGCGACCGACTCTTTCACGCCGTAAAGCGCGATAAAGCCGCCAAAGCGCGGGCCTTCGCTGGCGCCCAAAAGCACCTCGTAAAGGGCTTTGAACCAATCGCGCAGCGGTTCGAACCCGTGGTCCTTGCCCACGGCAAACACCATCGACTGCAAGGCATCGGCATCGGCACCGCCGTCCCATGCCACCAGACGTGCGCGCAGGTCCTCGATTGCCGCACGTTCCTTTTCGTCGGGCAGACGGAAGGTCCGGGTCGGCGCGATCTTGTCAGCAAAATAGCGCACGGCGAAACCGGCAGCCGCGTCCAGATCGGGGTGCGTTTCCGGCGAGGCCTCGGGCGCATAGGCGCGGATATAGCCCCACAGCCCCTTGGCATCCGTTGCCCCGGCCACCGAAGCCAAATTCAGCAGCATCGAGAACGGCACCACCATCTTCGACTCAGGCGGGTTGCCGCCGTGGATATGCCAGACAGGGTTGTTCACCTGCTGGTCGATATCCTGATCCGGATAGGCACGCAGTTGCTGATGATATTCATCCACCGCACGCGGGATCACGTCGAAATGCATCCGCTTTGCGGTCTTGGGCTTTTGATACATGAAATACGACAGGCTTTCCGTCGCCGCATAGGTCAGCCATTCGTCGATGGTCAGACCATTGCCCTTGGATTTCGAAATCTTCTGGCCCTGATCATCAAGGAACAGCTCATAGGTCATGTGGTTCGGCTTCTTGCCGCCCAGAACCTCGCAGATCCCGTCATAGATCGGGGTGTTGGTCGAATGGTCCTTGCCATACATTTCGAAGTCCACGCCCAGCGCCGCCCAACGGGCGCCGAAATCGGGCTTCCATTGCAGCTTCACATGGCCGCCCGTCACCGGCAGCGTCCATTCGCGCCCATCTTCATCGTCAAAGGTGATCGTGCCATCCTTGGCATTCACCTCTTTCATCGGCACATAAAGCACGCGCCCCGTTTCCGGGTGAATGGGCAGAAAGGCCGAATAGGTCTGCTGACGCTCTTCACGCAAGGACGCCAGCATGATCTTCATGATCGCGCCATAACGCTCGGCACACAGACGCAACGTGTCGTCGAAGCGGCCCGATTTGTAGAATTCGGTGGCCGAGATGAACTCATACTCAAAGCCAAAGGTATCCAGAAACCTGCGCAGCATGGCGTTGTTGTGGTGGCCAAAGCTTTCGTATTCGCCAAACGGGTCCGGCACGCTGGTCAGCGGGCGCTGAAGGTTCTCCCGCAGCATGTCTTGGTTCGGCACATTGTCCGGCACCTTACGCATACCGTCCACATCGTCCGAGAAACAGATCAGACGGGTCGGAATATCCGAGATCACCTCAAAGGCGCGGCGGATCATCGTTGTCCGCGCCACCTCGCCAAAGGTGCCGATATGGGGCAGACCGGAAGGGCCATAGCCGGTTTCAAAAAGCACATAGCCTTTTTCCGGGGCCTTCTTCTCATAACGTTTGAGGATCGCGCGGGCCTCTTCAAAGGGCCAGGCCTTCGATTTCATCGCGGCATCGCGCAAAGCAGACATTGTACTTCTCCATCCTCGCCGCCGCCCCATGCGCCCGGCCCGCACCTCCTAGTGCTGAACCGCCCAAGGGTCAACGCCAAGCTCACTTGACGGGCTATTCGCCCCATGGCTGTCTCGGCTCAACGATCGGCCAAAACCAGTGCCAGTAAAGAAACTTCTTGTGTGAGTGTGCAATGTCAGACCTTGCTTTGCAGTCCTGGCCAGCCTCCTTAATCGACAAACAGAAAAAACACTCGCGCCTCATTGCTGATATCTGTCCGGGTAGCCCTGCCGAGGCAGCGGGTTTGCAGCCGGGCTGGGAAATTCTGCAAGTCGACGCAGATGCGCCAACCCCTGAAAGGCTCGACCAAGCCCGCTTGCATGGAATGCAGTCCTTGCACGTGCTTAATCCGGCAACGAACGCGGTCTGGGCGCTGAAGCAACGGGCCTTTCCACTGGGCCTGAAAACCCTTCCGGCATTGAATGAAGACTTCATTCAGTCCGTCGCCGCCAAGCGGGTGCACTTTGTCGATCTTCACCGGATCTGGAATCACGGGAACTGGAAAGACTTCGCCAAATTGACCAAGGCGCTGGAAACCGCTGTCCTGCCTTTTGGCACTGCCATCCTTGGCCCCCTCGTTGGGGCGGCGACGCGGCAAAAGAAAATCCTTGCCTCAAAAGATATCACCCTCCTCCATCTCCTTGCCCTTGCCTATTTCGCCTAAGGCAAGCGTGACCTTTCGCTCGCAGCCCAGCAGGCCGTTCAGGCAATGGTCAAGTCGCAGGGCGGAAATATCCCCTCACAATATTTCGGCCTGAACGTCTTTCTCGATGCCCTCCACGCCTTTGCCCAAGGAGACGCCGCCCGCGCGATGACATTAACCGAAAACGGCGGCCTAGAATTCCCCGATCAAATCGGCCTGACGCGGTTTTTTGGCGCGCTTTCTGCGCAAACGGGGCTCGCTGCCGTGTCACGCCATCTGGGGCGCCCTTTCCCCCACGCCTATCGCCTGCCCTGCCTTGATCCCTTCCGTCAGTGGCCCGCTGGCCCAGAGGTCAGCCTGACCGACAGCCTGAAACAGATGCGCCCCGGCCAAGTACTCTTGGTCTATGTGCTTGGCCCCTATCGAACAAATGGCCCCTTCCAAGATGAATTGCGTGGGCTGATGCCACTCTACGCCCATGCGCCCGACAAAATCGCGGCCATTCACCTGATCACCAGCCACGAAGACAAGCCAAGCTCTTGGCGTGATCGCAACCAGATCGAAGATCAGGCCCGCGCCTTGGGTCTTCCTTTGCGCGTATTGCACGACCCCTCGGGTTTGGTGGAACAAGCCCTCCAGCTCAGCAGTTGCCCCAGCCTTTATGTGCTTGACCACAACGGTAAACTTCTGGCGACCGAAGGCATGACAGACGAGGACGGATACTGGCTCGCCCTGCACCGCATGACCCAAACCTGAACGGGATGGGCCCATCTGGGCCTTGCAGAAGGGGATTGCGGATCATAGCATCAGATCAATTCGAATAGGCTCTTCCCATGCAAGACACACCCCCCTCAATGTCCGCCCAAGATGCACTCGTTGCCGTCATGGTGGCTGTTTCCGCCGCTGACGAACAGATGCGGACCTCGGAACTTGTTGCCATTCAGCGGATGGTCAATCACATGCCTGTCTTCGTGGGCTATGATCTGGACCGCATTCGGGGGGTCAGCCAGACGGTGTTTGACCTTTTCGAAGAGGAAGACGGGCTTGAGGCACTTTTTGGCCTGATCCGGGCCGCCCTGCCGGAACGCTTGGGCGAAACCGCCTATGCCTTGGCCTGCGACGTGGTTTCGGCCGACGGCAAGCTGCGCGACATGGAATTGCGGATGCTCGAAGAAATCCGCGAAGAGCTGAGCATAGACCGTCTTCACGCCGCTGCCATCGAATGGGGCGCACGCGTGCGGCACATGAAACTCTGATACGCCGTTAACGCCGTACGCGTTCGCTGATGAATTCGGCCAAAGCCGCTGCGGCAGGGGCCGGTCGGGCAGGTGCAATCAGGGCCATCTCTGCCGCATCCAAGGCCGGCCAATCCGTCAGCACAGTCAGATCCGATGGCACCATCGTCTCTGGCATCACCATAGCGCCCAACCCCGCCCGCACCGCGGCCACAGACCCGGCAAAGCTGGGGCTGACATATATCCCCACCCAACCTCGCCGTGCAGCCTCCATCGCTCGCGTAGCGCGGCTGCGATAGACACATGGCGCGGGCGACAAGACAAGCGGCACCGGCCTGTCAGGTGCCGTTGAGAACCCGGGCGCGGCCACCCAGACCAGCCGTTCGCGCCACAGCGGCCGCGCCCCGGGAAACGGCCGCGCGGGATCTTGCTTGACCACGACAAGATCGAACTCGCCCGCAGCAAAGGCATCGACCAACGGCAGGGTCAAAAGGCAGGTCACATGCAATTCGACCGCCGGATGCACCTTGGCGAACTGCGCCAGAACGCCGGGCAGATAATGGGTCGCGAAATCCTCGGGGCTGCCAAACCGCACCGATCCGGTCAACTCGCTGCCCCGAAACCGCGCCAGCATGGCATCTGCCTCTGCAACCATCGCCCGCGCGTGAACCAGCAGCCGCTCGCCTTCCGCCGTCAACGCGACATTCCGTGTGTCACGCGCTACCAAACTGCGATCAAAGGTGTCTTCCAACTTGCGGATCTGCGCCGAAATCGCCGATTGCGACCGCCCGACCAATTCCCCCGTGCGCGAAAAGCTCCCCGTTTCCGCCAAGGTCACAAAGGTCCGCAACAGCGCTGTGTCGACGTCGTACATCTGAATTTATCCGTTTTGCTCATCATTCCTATTATATTTTCCTGTTTCTCTTTTCAATTCAAACCACGCAAGAGGCGCTCCACACACCTACAGGAGACCGGAATGGACGCCGTCATCGTTGAAAACCTGATATCCCCGCTGACCCTCGCCTTTCTTCTGGGCATGATCGCAACCCTGATCCGCTCGGATCTCGAAATCCCTGAACCCGTCATCCGTATCTTCGCGATCTTCCTTTTGTTCTCGATCGGCCTTCAGGGCGGGCGCGAACTGGCCGAGGCCGATCTTTCCGCCCTGCCCGCCGCCCTGATGACAACCGGGGCGCTTGTCCTGCTCTTGCCGCTCGGGGCTTTCCTCGTTGCCCGCCATCTCTTGCGGCTCGATGCCGCAAATGCCGCCGGGGTCGCCGCGCTTTACGGCTCGGTCTCCTCGGTCACCTTCGTCGTCTCGCGCAGCTATGCCGATGGCCAAGGCACCCCGATGGAAGGTTACATCACCGGACTTGTCGCCTTGATGGAACTCGGCATCCTTGCCGCCCTGTTCTATGGCAGGCTCGCACTCGCCCGGGCCACGGGCCAGACCGGCGGCCTTGCCCCCATCCTCATGGAAACGCTCCGGGGCCGGGGGCTGCTTTTGCTGGGTGGCGGACTGACCATCGGTGCCAGCGTCGGGGATGCGAATTTCGGCAAGATCGAGCCGTTCTTCGTTGATCTTTTCCGGGGCGTCCTTGTTCTGTTCCTTCTGGAAATGGGAATGACCGCCGCCCGCCAATTGCGCGACTTCGCTGCCGTCGGCGGTCGGATGCTGGCCTTTGGCTTGGCCATGCCCCTGTTCAACGGCTTTGTCGGAACGGGCTTGGCGACACTTGCCGGATTGCCACTCGGCTCGGCCTTTGTTCTTGGCGCGGTTGCCGCCTCGGCCAGCTATATAGACGCGCCCGCAGCGGTCCGCGCCACCTTTCCGCAAGCCAACCCCTCTATCTACCTGACAGCCTCACTTGGGATCACCTTCCCCTTCATGCTGCTGGTCGGCATCCCGATCGTCTACCAGATGGCCTTGTTCTGGCACGGCTAAAGAAAACATATTCACTCTATTGAATATCACAAAGACCTCCGCTATATCGCGGGGGTCTTATCAATGGAGCCACTCATGACCCTCGACCGTACCGTTCTTGCCTTCGCTGGCCTGATGACCCTGCTTTCGGTGGTCCTTACGCTGTTCGTCTCGCCAAATTTCGTCTGGTTCACCGCCTTCATCGGCCTGAACCTGCTGCAATCGTCCTTCACCGGCTTCTGCCCCGCCGCGTCGATCTTCAAGAAATTCGGCATCAAGCCCGGTTGCGCGTTCTGATCCGCCTCAAGCCAGCGTTACGGCCCATCGGCTGATCAACTGCGCCTGAAGCATCCGCGCTCTTTTGGTCCAGGCCTCTCCGCCGGGCGGAAGCTCCCTGTCGGCTTCCGCCAGCGACTCGCGCCGAGGAACATCCGCCGCAAAGATCGCAAAGGCCAATTCGCGCCCCTGTGGGGGCGTGATGTAGCCCGCAAGGCCCGAGACGAAATTCAACGTCCCGCTTTTGGCCACCACCTTCACGGGGTGGCCTTCAATGGCCTTGCCCTTGGCATCCTTCATCCCGACATTCCGCAAAATGTCTTGCAGGCCCGTGCCTTTGGCCCCAAGCAGGATCTTGGCCATATCCCCAGCCGTCACCCGGCTGTCGCCACCAAGACCTGAATGATCGACATGCAGATTGGCCACTCCGAACCGGGTCCGCACCCATTCGGTCATGGCGGCGCCTGACGCAGCAAGACTGCCCGCGCCCGAGGCCCGCAACCCCACACATTCGGCGGTGACGTTGGTCGAAAACTTCAGCATGTCATGCAGCACGTCGGTCAAAGGCTCGCTTTTCACAGCCGCCAGTTCTTGCCCCACAGGCTCGGTCAAAACCGTTTGCGCCTCTGGCAAGGCCAAGCCCTGCGCCTTGGTCAGGGTGCTGAACACTTCGGCCGCATAGGTTGTCGGCAAACGCACCGGCAACCATCGCCCGCCGCCCTTGCCCAAACCGCCCTCGGCCACCGTCCAGTCCTCGGCGCTGCCCTGCGTGGCATAGGTGAACAGCGGGGCGGTCCGCCCGACAATCTTCATCCGCGCCATCGACACCATTGGCACAAAGCGCTCGCCCCGCGCGTCCATGGTCACGCCCCAGCCCTGCCCTTGCCGCTTCCATTCGAAATAGACCCGGTTGAAGTTCAGGTTCAGCCCGCCAAGGCCGGGGTTGTAGCCCACCTGAACCGGCTGATCGCCCGCGATATGCGGCACCGAAGGCAACGCCCCGTCCCAGACAAGGTAGCGCCCCGTCACGCCCTTGATCCCCCGCGCGGCCAGTGCCGCCGCCAGATCGCCCAACTGGTCGGTCTGCAACGTCGGATCACCGCTGCCCGCCAGCACCAGATCGCCCTGCACAATGCCCGCCTGCACCGGACCCGTGGCCAAAACCCTTGTCCGGAACCGAAAGCCCGGCCCCAGCCGCTCCAGCGCATAAAGAGCTGTCACCGCTTTCGTCACGCTTGCCGGTGGCACCTGCTGATCGGGGTTATGTGTCTCAAGTACCGAGCCGTTGGCCACATCCAGCACTGCAAAGCCCACCACTCCGGTCAGTTTGGCCGCTGCAATCAGCGCCTCAACCGACCCCGTGGCCACCTTTGGATGACCGCCTCTTGGCACAGGTCTTGGCGAACGCTCCGGCGCCTCTGCCAAAGCCGGGCCAAGGCCCTGCACCAGCAATCCAGACAAAGCCGCCTGAAGGAATCCACGCCGTGAAAACATACTCTTAAAATCCCTCACCCATGCCGCAGCTTACGCCACGCCCAAGCCGGAATTCAACTCTGCCATTCCCCGCGTGCGCGGATGTCCGTCGATGACGCCTTGTTCATCGGCAAATTGACAAAGGCCCAGATTGGGGGCCTGCGATACTCCAACGCCTCGCCCCGCGCCAACCGCTTCTGCCGGAACACCTGCGCCGCGTGGCTCAACCGTGCCCGCAGCCCCTTGCCGGGCCGCGCCAATACCGCCACCGGGATCATCCGCAAAATATCCTGCCAGCGATCCCAGCGATGAAACTGCGCCAGATTGTCGGCTCCCATCAGCCAGACAAAGGTCACACCCGGATACATCGCCTTCAGCCGACTGACCGTGGCATGGGTATAGCGCGTGCCCAGCCTTGCCTCCAGATCGGTGATCCGCACCTTCGGATGCCGCATCACCTGCCGCGCCCGCGCCATCCGCGCCTGCATCGGCGCAGGTTGCCGCGGCTTCAACGGATTGCCCGGCGTGATCATCCACCACACCTGATCCAGATGCAGCCGCTTGATCGCCTCTTCGGTGATATGGACATGGCCCTCATGCGCAGGGTCGAACGACCCGCCCAAAAGTCCGATCACCTGCCCGCGCTCCGCATGGGGAAAGCCTTGCCGCATTCACGCCCTCCCGCGCTCTCTTTCCGAAAGGTTTCACTTCCCTTGCCGGACAAAGTCAATGGTGGCCTTGCAAATCTGCCTGCAGACTGCATTCTGCGCCACATCATGCGCCATGACATTCGCCCCGCAGACCCGACCGATCCGCAATCCCTGGCCTCTATGCAGGACTATTTCGCCGAACTCGCCGCGATCTTTCCGCAGGGCTTTGATCCCGGCCCGCTGACCGAGGAAAGCCTGTCCTCCATGCGCGCGCCCGACGGTCTTTTCCTTCTGGCCTTTGACGGCCGCACCGCCATCGGCTGTGTCGGCCTGCGCCGCGAAGATGCCACGACCGGAGAGGTCAAGCGCCTCTGGGTCGCGCCGGCAGCCCGCCAATCCGGCCTTGCCCGTGCGTTAATGGCCGAAATTGAGACCAAAGCCCGCACCATGGGCCTGTCGCGCCTTGTCCTTGACACCTCGCGCCACCTTCCCAAGGCCGTCGCCTTCTACCACCGCCAAGGCTGGACCGAGATCGCGCGCTACAACGACAACCCCTACGCGCACCATTTCTTTGAAAAGCGCCTGTAACCCAAGCCCCCCACGCTCAAAGCTCCCCAATCCACATGCCCCGACAGATGCAGGCGCATTGCCCCCGCGCCCGCTTTCGCCTATCTGGGGGAAAACCTCTTTCAGACGGGATCACCGACCATGGCTTCCTACCAGTTCGTCTATCACATGGATGGCGTCTCCAAGACCTATCCCGGCGGCAAAAAGGTGTTCGAGAACATCCGCCTCAACTTCCTTCCCGGCGTGAAAATCGGCGTCGTCGGCGTCAACGGCGCGGGTAAATCCACCCTTCTGCGCGTTATGGCCGGATGGGACAAGGATTTCACCGGCGAGGCCTGGGCCGCCAAAGGCGCCAAGGTCGGCTACCTGCCGCAAGAACCACAACTGGACGAAAGCCTTGACGTGCGCGGCAACGTCATGCTGGGTGTTGCGGAAAAGCAGGCCAAGATCGACCGCTATAACGAACTGGCCATGAACTACTCGGACGAAACCGCCGAGGAAATGGCCAAGCTGCAAGACGAGATCGACGCAGAAAACCTCTGGGATCTCGACAGCCAAGTCGATGTCGCGATGGAGGCCCTGCGCTGCCCCCCCGATGATGCCAGCGTCACCACCCTTTCCGGCGGGGAAAAGCGCCGCGTCGCACTGTGCAAACTGCTGCTCGAAGCGCCTGACATGCTGCTTCTTGACGAACCGACCAACCACCTTGATGCCGAAACCATCGCTTGGCTGCAAAAGCACCTGATCGAATACAAAGGCACCATCCTGATCGTCACCCACGACCGCTACTTCCTCGACGACATCACCGGCTGGATCCTTGAACTCGACCGTGGCCGTGGCATCCCCTATGAGGGCAACTATTCCTCGTGGCTGGAACAGAAAGCCAAGCGTCTGGCGCAAGAAGCCCGCGAAGACCGCGCCAAGCAAAAGACGCTGGAACGCGAACTCGAATGGATCCGCGCCGGGGCCAAGGCCCGTCAGGCCAAGCAAAAGGCCCGTATCAACGCCTATGAGGAAATGGCCTCGAAGTCCGAGCGTGAAAAAATTTCGACCGCCCAGATCATCATCCCGAACGGCCCCCGCCTTGGCGGCAAGGTGATCGAGGTCGAGGGTCTGCAAAAAGCCTATGGCGACAAGCTTCTGATCGAAAACCTGACCTTTGCCCTGCCTCCGGGCGGCATCGTCGGCGTGATCGGCCCGAACGGCGCCGGTAAATCCACCCTCTTCCGCATGCTGACCGGTCAGGAAAAGCCCGATGCCGGCACCGTCACATTCGGCGACACGGTGAAACTCGCCTATGTCGACCAGTCGCGTGATGCGCTCGACCCGAACAAGACCGTCTGGGAAGAAATCTCCGACGGGCTGGAAATTCTGGAACTCGGCGACGCCACCATGAACTCCCGCGCCTATTGCGGGGCCTTCAACTTCAAGGGCGGCGACCAGCAGAAAAAAGTCGGCCTCCTGTCGGGGGGGGAGCGTAACCGCGTCCACATGGCCAAACTTCTGCGCCGCGGCGGCAACGTCCTTCTCCTCGACGAACCGACCAACGACCTCGACGTCGAAACCCTGCAAGCGCTCGAAGCCGCCATCGAAGAATTCGCAGGCTGCGCCGTGATCATCAGCCACGACCGCTTCTTCCTCGACCGCCTCTGCACCCACATCCTCGCCTTCGAAGGCGACGCCCATGTGGAATGGTTCGAAGGCAATTTTGAGGCCTATGAAGAAGACAAGGTCCGCCGCCTTGGCCCGGATTCCATCGAACCCAAGCGCGTGAAGTATAAAAAGTTCAGCCGCTAAGCTCGGTCACACATGAACCAAAAAGCCGCCGCGAAACCCTCGCGGCGGCTTTTCTGTTTCATCACATCCCGTTGCAGTTCAAAGCAAAGAAACCTGCGCGTCACTAAAGAAGGCCAGCACATCCGTGCCCCATTCAAAGGTGCCATTGATCTGAATCGATCCGCCATCCCAAGTCAGCACGGTCGCATCCACGCCGCCAATACCATCGGTGTCGATCAGAACCAGATCAAACAACTGATCCAGCTCGGCATCGTCCAAGTCCGTCAACCCGTATAGAACGATCTCATCCACGCCAATATCGACCGTGTCATCCAGCCCGGTGATCGTATCGTTGCCCTCACCGGTCACCGACAGGCCGCTGGTCAAGAAATCGTTCGAATAATAGCGCTCTTGGGTCTTGCTGCCGGTTTTCACAAAGACGTTGTCCGTACCGTTGAACAACTCATCCACCTGTTCCGTGGTCAGGCCTTCGATGTGCGGCAGGCCTGATGGATCGTTCTGGTTGAGACCAACGCTGATCACCCCGTCTCCATCCAGGTCGACGCCCAAGCCATTTGCGGCCACAAGACCGTTCAGCCAAGCGGTGTATTGGGTCGAGAAGATATTCTGCGGAATGCCATCGGCAACCTGACCATTCACAACATAGGCCCCAAAGCCATTCGCCGTCAGAAACTGGGCAAAGGTGGTGGTCTGCGTTCCAGAGTTTCCGACCGTGAAGGTAAACCGAAATATGTCCGATCCGTCACCACCATTCAGCAGATCATCACCAAGACCACCGGTCAGATCATCGTCCCGATTTCCACCAGAAAGGGCGTCGTCCCCGTTTCCGCCAGTCAACGTATCGTCCTGATTTCCACCACTCAGGTTGTCGTCACCGTCGCCGCCATTCAGAACGTCATCACCATTTTCGCCATCCAAGCTGTCGTCACCGGCACCGCCATTCAGAACGTCATCACCATTTCCGCCATCCAAGCTGTCGTCACCGGCACCGCCATTAAGGGTATCGTTGGCACTGTCCGTGCCGCCATCCAGCAAATCGTTGCCATCGCCGCCATTCAGCAGGTCAGCACCGTTTCCACCGTAAAGAGAGTCATTGCCTGCATCGCCGTTTAAGGTGTCATTATCCCTACCACCATAAAGGGCATCGTTCCCGGCGCCGCCGCTCAGGCTGTCATTGCCCGCTTCGTTCGAACCGGATGATGAATTTGTTCCACCATACACGTTATCGTCACCAGAACCGCCGGTAACCGTGTTGTCACCATTTGTCGTTGGGTAGTAGTCAGCCATTTGAAAATTCCCATCAGAAAAAAACGCCGCCCCTAAATGTCAAATCGCTAGCACTGACCCATACCAAAGCAACACATTTAATCTTTTGGTTACGTTTTGCCTTCGCATTGCAACCGCCCGAATTTTCCGCCGCCACAAGACTCAATCCATGGTTGTATTTTGTCAGAGGCGGATCAAACAATCTGCCTATTTCCTAAAGTTTCGCGGCATCCAAACCCGCATAACGCGAATCGGCCCCCGCATCATCAAAGGTAAATGCTCTCTTTCGGGCCTGCTTCTCTGGCGAACGAATGTCCACCCCTTACAGGATTGGGAAAGACCTCAGTTCAAGACTTTTCAAATTCTCGGGAACCGCTCTGCGGCCGCGGCGTTGTCTGTGCAGGTGATAAAGAGTGAACCAGTAAGGACCTTTCAAAATGACCCTTTCAACGATCCTGCTTATTGTCTTGATCCTGCTTTTGATCGGCGCCCTGCCGACTTGGGGCCACTCGCGCAATTGGGGCTATCTGCCCTCCGGTGGCCTTGGCCTCGTGCTGGTCGTGATCCTGCTTTTGATGCTGTTGGGCAGGATCTGATTGGATCTTTGAGTGTTCCCTGTGACGAGTGCGCGGCGGTCAGGCCAACCTGACCGCCGCTTTTTTCATTTCGGAAAAATACACTAACCTATTCATAAAGATAAAAAATTTGGCTTTCTTGGGGTCATCAGGGAACGAAATCGCCGCCGCCCGCGTTATTCGTGCATCTGTTATGTTGAAGGAGTTTTCCAATGAAAGGCGCATTGGCTTGGCTGATCGGTATTCCGATCCCCATCATCATCCTGCTTTACCTGACTGACGTATTCTGATCCTGCCGCGGGGCACGCCCAACTGCGAGAAACTTGGAGCGCACCAGCGTTCGCCCCGCGGCCTTTCAAACCCGAAAATCGGGCCAAAGATTAAGAATACCTAAATCCCCGACATTAACTCATTGATTTCACTTAATCAAAAAAACGTCCCCGACGGGGACGCTTCATCCCCTCGACTTGCTCGCGTCAATGGCCTGTCACTTTTGCGCGCCCCATCGGCTCAGCAAAACGGGGGCCAGCGAGTTCGTCATCAATGACCGCAAAATCTGAAAGCCGACCACAAAGGGCACATTCGCCCCAACAGATTTCGCGGCCGCCAGCATCTCGGCAAGCCCACCCGGAGCAAGCGCCAGAACCGTGGTCGAAAAGCCCGTACCGAACACCCAAAGCAGCGGCGGCCCGACACAAACCAGCGCACCCACAAACAGCGCAAGCGTGCTGAAAAGGGCCGCGATCAAGGGACGCGGCCGTCCCAGCAAATCAGCCAGCGACAACTTGGACCCAAGCGAGGCGCCGATCAGGATCTGGGCCAGAATGACAATCGGTTTCGGAATCGGGGCAATCGTACCGCCCAACAGAACCACGCCCATTCCCACCACGATCGGAACCACGATCCACGGATTCACAAAGCCGGACCGATGCATGATCCACGCCAAGAGGCCACTGATCGCAAGGCAGGCCAAGGTGAGCAGAGGCTCACCTGCCGACGGGTCTGCCACACGATCTTCGGCACCGACAAGGAAGGGAACGGTCATCACAAGGACGGTCACCCTGACCGTATGGGCAAGCGTCACAACATCTACCCGCGCCCCACGATCCTGTGCCAGCCCCGCCATCTCGGCCAAACCCGCCGGCAGCACTGAACAAAGCGCGGTGGTCCTATCGACGCCAACCAGATGCGCGAAGGGGCGCACCAAAAGCAACGCCACCACATTCACGACGATCGCAGCAAAAACCATCAGCGGAAGCAGCGTCACCATCTCGGCCAAAAGAGCCGGAGTCAGGATCGCCGCAGTCGCCACCCCCAACAGCAACAAAGCAACCCTGCGCGCATCCCGCCCAAGCCCCGGGGCACCGGTCAAGTTACACCAAGCTGCCGAGGCGATGAGCGCACCAAGGACCCACCCAATAGGCACATGCAAAGCGTTGAACGCGGCCCCACCGCAAATTGCTGCGACAAACCCGCCGGCCTGAAGGAGCCAAGGCTTGGTTTTCATGGCAGATAGGCACCACCGTTCACATGCAAGGTTTGGCCAGTCAGATAACGGTTCTCCGGCGCGCAAAGATAGGCAACTGCCCCGGCGACGTCATCAGCGCCGCCGCGATATCCAAGCAGGTTTGCCGTCTTGGCATGATGTGCCGGTTGCGCTGCGTGCCCCCCAACGCGTGCGGTCTCGATAAGTCCCGGCACGACGCAGTTGACACGGATCGCCTTGGCCGCAAGATCGTGGGCCATGGCCTTGGTCAAGCCGATCAACCCCGCTTTGGCAGTGATAACATGCGCCCGATGCTGGGCTCCGGTGTGGCCGGTCAACCCGCCAATATGGACGATCGAGGCGACCGGGCTGCGCGATAGCGGCGCAACCGCCGCCTGGGACACAAAGAACGGGGCGTCCAGGGCAAGCGCCATGACTTGGCGCCATTCGGCCAGTGTGATCTCCTCGAACGGGGACTCGGGCCGCACAGCGGCATTGTTCACCAGCACATCCAAACGACCAAACGCCGACAAGGCATTGCTGACAAGCGCCTTGCACGATGCTGGATCCGAAAGATCTGCCGAAAAGACTTCGGCCCGGCGGTTCAGCGCCCTGATCTCAGCGGCGGTTTCCTCGCCCGAAGCCAGATCCTTTCCGACATGGACTGCGATGTCATATCCAAGCCCGGCAAGGCGCAAGGCGATGGCCCTGCCGATATTGCGCGACGCACCTGTGACAAGCGCGACACCAGAATTGACCTGAGCTGATGTCATGCTGAAGCCAGCCCGGCGATCATCCGGTGATCCCCTTTTCCAGACGCAATTGTCTCGCACAGATCTAACAGGCGCGCGGCGTCTGTCTCGCCGCCAAAAGAGAGATTGGATGCAAACTTTGCATCAATCTCGGACCGGCTTAGCGGCGCGGCAACGCCCCCCCGCATGTGATCCTGATCATGTTCCATGCTGGTACCATCCTCATAATCAATACGGACATGCCCGGTAAATGCAGACGGGTATGGGTTGGCAGGATCAATTTCGTATTGAACCTTGCGCGCAACCTTTTTCAAAAAGGCGTCATCCAAAGCGGACGTCGTATAATCGGCCAAATCCGCGTGCCCTCTGACGAGTCCCAAGGCCACGCCGAACGGCACCGAGAACTTCGCCGCATAATCTGTCGGTGGGTTCTGCTTTAGTGCGAGCGGCTCCCAAAGACGGTGAACGATGCCCTCGGCGGTCTTGCAGGTAATTTGCCGGATGCCATCAAGTCGCGCGCCCTTGCGACGCAAAGCTATGGCGCAATCAATGTAGGGCTGGATCATCGTCCCGCAGGGATAGGGTTTGAAGGTGATCGTATCGCTGACAAAGCTTTGTCCCAATCCCTCAAGCAGAAGGTCTGTACGAGGCGTCACCGAAGGAGCGAATGTGCGAAAAGCGCCATGCGTACCTTCAAAGACCTTTTTCGGCCCGATGAATCCCGCACGCGCCAAGGCAACGGCTCGGAGTGCCGATTGCGCGGACCAACCGGGATGCATTCGCTTTGTCCAACTTCCATCACCAAGATATTCGATGATCCCGGACGCCATGCTGCCTGCAATTCCAAGGGCGTTTTCCGTAACTTTCTCATCCACCCGGCAAGCCACGCAGATCCCGAAGGTTGCAGCGAATGTTCCCAATACAGCGGTGGGGTGAAAGCCTGCTTTGTGAACGGCCTTTGGCAGGGTCAGTGCCAAACGGCACAACAGTTCGGTCCCCGAGACAAGCCCCAGCATCGTTCTGTCATTCGGCAGTGCCCACTCCTCTGCCGCGGCAAGAAGTGCTGGCACCAGCACGACACCAGAGTGGACCGGCCCGCCCTCGAACGTATCATCGAAATCCTCACCATGAGCGGCGGTTCCGTTGACCAAGGCTGCTCCGCCTGCAGAGGAGGATTTTCGTTGGCCGATGACCGTCCGTGGACCGGCCTCGACAGCCACCGCGACGGCTCCTACATAATCGGTGTGACGGGCCGCGATGCACAGTCCAACGACATCCACCAAGATGTCACGCGCTTTGTTCTTTGTGCTGTCTGGCAACGCTTCGGGCGAAAGCTCTTTGCCCCAGCGGGCAAGCCTTTGCGAAATGGTTGGGTCATTACCTGAGTCCAACATCAATGTCCTTTCTTTCCGCCGTTACGCGGTCTTCGACTTTGGCCTGAACATGTCCAGAGCCCGCTTGACGACCGATCCCAGAATGAAAACCGCAGCCACAGAAAGCAGGGTGATCGAGATCCAGTCGCCAACGAAGACCGACATGTCATCCCCGGACATAACCAGCGATCTGCGGAAGCTGCTTTCGACCAAGAAGCCCAAAACCAAGCACAGAACGGTTGGCAGGAAGGGAAAGCGCAGCAACCGCATAAAGAACCCGACCGCACCTGCGACAAGCATCAGCGTCACATCTGTCAGCCCTTCGTGGATCGTGTAGATGCCGGACAGGATCAAGGCGAGGATGAAGGCATTCAGATAGGCGCGGGGCCGGTTCACGAGCCATACGCAAATCGGCAGGATCGTGATCCCGACAAGAACCATGCCAAGAATTGCGACGAAAATCCCGGCATAAAGCCCGTGGATCACATCGGCAGATTTCTCGAGCAGCATCGGCCCCGGTTGCAGCCCGTGGATCAGGAAACCACCCAACAAGATCGCGGTAGAGTTCGACCCGGGGATTCCCAACGCCAGCAGCGGCACCAGCGCCGTTTCGGCAACGGTATTATTTGCCGTTTTGGGCGCGGCAATCCCTTCTGGCGAGCCATTGCCGAATTCTTCCTGATTGTTCGACCAGCGACGTGCCTCGTTATAAGCCATGAACGAAGCGATGGTGCCGCCTGCGCCGGGCATCACGCCTTCGAAAGCGCCAATGGACGAGCCGATTGCCTGCGGTTTGATGAGCCGACGCATCAGTTTTCGTCCTGGAAATTCGATCTTCGGGCGTGACGTAATCCGCTCGGCCCCTTCCCGATCACCAGCTTGGATCAAAAGCTCGCTCATGGCGAAAAGTCCGACCATGACAAGCACTGGCTCGATGCCTCCAAGCAGGTCCGAATACCCAAAAGTAAATCGGTTCGATCCGGTCACAGGGTCGGTACCTATGGTGGCCAACATCAAGCCAAAAAGCGCGGCGATCAGACCCTTGACCATCGAGTCTCCAGAAAGGGTCGCGATCACGCTAAGGCCAAGAACGCCAAGGGCGAAATAGGCGGGTGGTGTGAACGCCAACGCAACATCGGCCAGTGGTCCTGACAAGGACATCAAGAGGATAAGGCCAATGATCGACCCGACGAACCCGGAATAAAGCGAAATGCCAAGGGCCAGACCCGCCTTGCCCTGCTGATTCATCGCAAAGCCATCGAGGACAGTTGCCGCAGCGGCATTCGTATCAGGCGTCCGGATCAGAATGGCCGGAATCGAACCGCCATATTCCGCGCCGATATAAGTGGCCGCCAACATCACGATCGCTGCGGTTGGGTCCATCGTGTAGGTAAATGGCAACAGAAGTGCCATCGTAATCGAAGGTGAAATCCCCGGAAGGGCGCCGCCCAAGATTCCGCAAGTCACGCCGATGAACGCAGCAACGATGACCCAAAGATCAAAAAGATGCGGGATGGAGCCGAGCAAGGTTTCCAAGGTTTGACCTCCGATCAGAACGGACAGCCCTAAAGGCCGTCAGAATTTGCTGTCATTAAGAGAAGAGAGTGGAGAACACGCCTTGGGGCATGCGAACGTCCAGCAAGCCAACAAAGATGATCCACATCAGCACAGCGCCTCCGATGCTGATGAGTGCAAGGCGCAACGAGGGGGTAGCCCCCATGTAAAGAGCGACCGCGACGATCACCAAAATCAGCGACAGGGCATAACCAAGGATTGGCACGATCACCACATATCCGACGGCGATGGCCAAAAGCCCTGCCGCCCGAATGATCTGCTCGCTCATCCCGCGCCATTCCTTTTTCTGATGAGCCGCGCGATCCTCTGGTGACATCTTCATCGTCTGCGAAAGCGACTGAAGGACAAGGATCAATCCAAGCCCTGTCATCAGCCAGCCATAAACGAGGGGCATGCCACGAGGACCGAAGCCATCTGAAAGTGCGCTTACTCTGATCTGCATTGTCATCGCCAAATAGGCGACGCCGAAAACCACTGCGATTACACCGCTTGCATATATCCTGTTCAGCATGGCTCACTCCCCATCGAAAGCGGTGCCGCCCTTAGGCGGCACCGTCGTCTTGCTTCACTCGATGACGCCGGCTGACCGCAGGAAGTCACCTGTTTCAGTGGCGAACTCGTCGATGAAAGACCGGTAGTCAGCTTGGTTAAGGAAAGCCGGCTTGAGGCTGTTTACCGCATACCATTGCTTGAATTCTTCCGAGTCCAGCATCTTTGGCACGGCCGCTTCCCATGCTGCGATAACATCAGCGGGCAGATTTTTTGGCCCCGCGATCCCCCGGAACCTGCGCACCGATACGTCATAGCCGCTCTCTTTGACCGTCGGTAGATCCGGATAATCCGCAAGACGCTCATCCGTCAGAACAGCGAGCAGAACAACTTCTCCGGCTTCGACCTGAGCGGCAAGCTCCTGCATCTCACCGACACCCATATCAAGTGATCCGTTGAGCACGTTGATCATCATGTCGCCACCACCTTCATGGGTGACAATCCCTGCATCAACCCCAGCGGCAGTTTTCAACATCTCCATCGACTGCCGCTCAAGGGACGCGGGGTTAGCCGCACCCCATTTGCCGCGCCCATCACGAGCCTTGTTCATCACCTCTTCCAGCGTTGTCATGCCAGACGCTTTGTTGGTGAAGAGCACCTCGGGATCTTCAAAGACATTGACCACTGGATCAATGTCTTTGTAGCCGAACTCTGGGTTGGACAGGAGAGAAGTGTAAACGAAGGTCGGCGTCGTGCCATACAAAACCGAGCCGTCAGCGGGTGCCTGGGCGACATAGGCAAGGGCCTTTGCACTTGATCCGCCGGTGACATTCTCGACGTCGACCGTCACGCCCAGTGCGGGCCCCAAAACCTTTGCAAGCTCACGCAGGAAAACGTCACCACCAGCGCCCGGGCTAGAATGGGTTACCAGAGTTAGAGTATCGACCGGATACTCCTGAGCCGAAGCTGGCGCGCTCATCCAAGCAACGGCTGTCGCAGCGATCAAACGTTCCTCAGCATCTATTCCTCCCTGGTTCGATGCGGCAGTCCCGAGTCACGGAATGCTTCCGCGAATGTCGGCCATTAAGGACGCCACAAAAGAAAACTGTCAACACTTTTATTCTACAAGGATGCAGGTAGCACACCGCATCGCCCATCGCCACAGCGCACTGACATCTGTAATATTATGCCTTTTAATATTAATATCACATTTCACCCTACATAAATCAACCGACGCCCGGCGTTAATCAGTCGACGAGCCCTTAGGAAAGGCGAAAAATGACAGCACTTTTTAGTTATTTCCGCCTTAAAAGCCAATATTGTCGACACTTAGCCGAAAGCGCGCCAAAGAGACAGGAGAGGCCGATGAACTCGCACACGAATATCCCCGCCACCCAAGCCACTGGCGTGACTGCTGAGCTCTGCCACTGGATTACCAAGGTTTCCGACAAGGATATTCCCGATGCCGTTCGGCGCGAGGGGCTTCGGACTTTTGTGAATTGGGTAGGCTGCGCTGTTGGTGGCGCCAAACATGAAACAGTTGATCGGGCGTTTCAGGCAACACTGCCATTCTCGAGCACTCCCACCTCTGGCGTCCTAGGCAGATCGGAGCGGTTGGACGCTCTACACGCCGCACTGGTGAACGGAATCAGCTCGCATGTGCTGGACTATGATGACACCCATCTTAAGACGATTATCCACCCGGCAGGCCCGGTTGCCTCGGCACTGCTTGCACTCGAGGAACGGCAACCGATCAGCGGAAGGATCTCCTCACCGCCTTGATCATCGGGATCGAAGTGGAATGTCGCTTGGGCAACGCGGTATACCCTGCGCATTATGATCGCGGCTGGCACATCACGGGCACGACCGGGGTTTTTGGCGCGGCAGCGGCGGTCGGAAAGATCCTTGGCCTAAACGAAACCCAGATGGCATGGGCCTTGGGTCTGGCCGCAAGCCAATCCGCAGGCCTCAGAGAGATGTTCGGAACCATGCCCAAGAGTTTTCATCCCGGTCGCACCGCACAAAACGGAATGTTCGCTGCATTTCTCGCTCAGTCAGGTTTCGATAGTTCGCTGCGCCTCATCGAAGCGCCACGCGGATTTGCAAACGTGATGTCTGACAAGCAAGACTATGATGAGGTGCTTGGTGATCTCGGCACACGTTGGGAAGCCGCATTGAACAGCTACAAGCCCTTTGCTTGCGGCATCGTTATTCATCCAACAATTGATGGCTGCCAGCAGATCAAGGAAGAGATTGGCGATCGCGTCACGGAAATTGCCAAGGTGGAATTGACCACCCATCCCTTGGTTCTGGAACTGACTGGCAAACGCACGCCGAAGACAGGGCTGGAAGGAAAATTCAGCGTGTATCATTCGGCGGCCTGCGCCCTCCTCAGAGGAGATGGCGCCCCAACGGCCTTTACCGACGAAGTTGTGAACATGCCCGAAATCATCGCGCTGCGGGATAAGGTTGTCGCCACTGCCAGCCCAGATTGCCACGAAGCATCGGTCGATATTCTGGTTACCTTTACAGGTGGCACGACGCTTTCGAAACATGTCGAACGTGCAATCGGCAGCCGGGAACGTCCGCTTTCAGACGATCAACTCAACCATAAGTTCCTTGTTCAATCCGCGCTTGTCATCGGGCAAGAACAAAGCGAGCGTGTTCTTTCCGCAAGTTGGAACCTTGAGAATCTGAGCGATTCAGGCGAAGTCGCTAGAACGGCAGTTGTCGCATGAACGATCAACGTGGCAGGACGAAAGAAGAATTGGCGCGTTAGGCAGTGTGGAAGACCGAATGGCGAGCGATACGGTTGATGAAACGCAAACTGGGGCAGACGACCCCAAAGAGACCAACTCGCTCGTGTTGCAGCTGGAACACCAGCTGCAACATCTGATCCTCGCCGGAGAGATAAAGCCAGGTGAACGCCTGAACGAGATTCACTTGTCGCAAAGGTTCGGCACAAGTCGCGGGCCGCTACGAGAAGCCATGCGTGGTCTAGAGGCAAGAGGATTGGTCACGATGGTGCGGAACCGCGGCATGTATGTCCGCGCGATTTCGCCTGACGAGGCACTAGAGATTTACGACGTTCGGGCGGCAATCTTCGGGCTTGCGGGACGGCTTCTTACAGAACTCGTGACTGACTCCATGCTGTCGGATCTGTTTCAGCATCTGGAGGACATGGATCGGCTTGTCGCCGCAAAAGATGTCGAAGGCTATTATCAGGCAAATCTGGCATTCCACGACTTCCTCATGGAGGCGACAGGAAACAAAGCTTTGAAGCGCGAATACAAGGCTCTCGTCGACAAATTACATCTGTGTCGGGTCAGGGGGCTTGTGCAATCTGGCGGCTTGTCCATCTCAAATCGCGAACATCGCGAGATGATCGATTCAATTGCCTCTGGCGACAAATATCGCGCACAGGAAGCCTTCTTCCGACACGTTGAACGTGCGAAAGCTCGGTTCATGCGTGCGACGATTTCGGACGAGAAGGCGGATCCGCCCCACTCACACAAATAGACTGCGTTCAGGTTAGCGAACCTCTCGTCCAAATATTGCCGCCAGTAACTTACTGCGCATGTTTTCCGGCTGGCTCCAGTGAGCCTCGAACCGTTTCATTGCGACATTGATCGCACCTTCATGCAGCAGGTCGTCGATATTCCCAAGCGAGAGCGGTAGCCGAACTCACATCAGGACCACCAAGGGGATGATATTGGGGCTAGTCTCGGACGCGGCTATATCACAGGCCACGCAAGGCGATACATGTCGCCGAAACACTCGTCCGCGGGACCGCGCCAACGACAGCCCCACCGTCGGGCTGCCCGCGTTGGCGACCTGAACCTGACCTCTCTGAAGTTTGCCGTGCCTACACCACCTCGCGGGACACTATCCCTTGGGGTCGTTCCGTCCAGAGAAAGGGGCCCTCACGCCTCGTGCCGCCTGTCTCCAGCAATGCCAACGAGCCTACTAGTTGGCGATGCGCACATGGAACGTGACCGAACCAGCCATCCCAGGATAGTAGAGACCCGTGCAGTCCCACCTGAGGTCACCCATGTAGCCGGCGAGGTTGCTGATCGGCTCGGCAACGATACAGGTCAGACCAGCGCTCAGGGTGACCGGCGAGGCGAGAGGCGCGTCGAGCCGGGTGTAGGGTGGCGTACGGTCATGGATCTGGATGTCAGCCGCGGGCAGGGTTCCGATGTGTTCAAGCGTGATGCGGTATTCCAGCACGTCCCCAGGGGCGGCGGCGTTCGTGATGCCCTCGGCGGTGCCTTGGGTCACGTTGCGGACCGTCTTTCGCAGGACGATGGCGCCCTCGTCGACCAAGACGCGGTCGGTGTTGCGCGCCGTGTCGGTCAGCCCGCTGCCGCCATAGGTCGTGTCGGCGACCAGATCGAAGCTGTAGCTGGCACCTGGAGCCAGTCCACTCGAGGCCGAGATGCGGGCGACGAGGCAGAGCGGGACGCCCGCCGTTGCCGCGACTGGGCCGCTGACGACACTGTCGCCCGCGCCGTCGCAATCAACATCGAGGAACAGCGCCGAGGAGAACCCATCGACCACCGAGGCCGATTCAGAAGCGATCGAAAAGACCACCGTGGCATCGGACTGCGCGACATACTCATGGCGCAGCGACACGGCCTGGCCTGCACGTATGGCGCTTTTCTGGCTCTGGTTCAGGTGGGCGGATTCGATCAGGCCGATGTCGAGCCCCGTATAGGCGGTCCCGGAGGCCGGTATGAACGAGAAGCTGCCATCGCGGATGTCGGCGTTGATCAGGCCGGGCAGCACCTGTCCGGTTTCTGACACTGTGCGGGTGCCAGCGTCCGGTGTCAGCTCGATCGTCACGAGACCCGTGAACCCATCAGGCAGGGCCGCGGTCCAGCCGCCATCGCCGGCGAGTGCCGGGGTGGCTATGACGATGCCGGCGCCGTCGCGGATCACGAGTGTGGCACGGTCGGTTCCAGCTTCGGCGCCGTTCAGCAGCCCGTCGAAGGCAATGCCGCCACCGGTGCCGGCATCAAGGAAGACGCGGCCCGACAGGGTGATGGCGGTCTGCGCGATGGCCACGGTGACGCTTGCCTCGTCGTCGTCGGCGATGCCGTCCGCAAGATCGTCGACCAGCGGGCCGGTGGCCACATCGCTGTCGATGTCGGCAATGTCGCTGGCGACGATCTCGGCCGTGTTGGTGTGATCGCCCGTTTCCAAAAGCACGGTGCGGATCGTCAGTGTGGCCGAACTGCCCGAGGCGACATTGCCCAGGGTCCAGATGCCGGTCGCCGGGTCGTAGGTGTCGCCTTGCAGCAGAGCGTCGTCCAGGACATAGGTGAAGCCGCTGGGCAGCAGGTCCTTGACCTGCACGCCGCCGGCATGGGCCGGGCCGTCGTTCGTGACGGTCAGCACGAACTCGATGAGGTCACCGGGGGCGGCTTGTGCAACGGGCAGGCCGGACAGGACCGAGATCGCCTGTTTTGTCAGCGACAGGTCGGCCTCGGTCGCCTCGATCACTGGCACGGTGATCGTCGCGGTGTCGCAGTTCAGTGGCGAGGCAATCTCGCACAGGTCGTAGACAATGGTGTAGGTGGCCAACGGGGTTCCGGCGGGCACGATCACGTCCCCCTCGCCGGCGCCGTCCGCGGTCACCAGATAGGGAACCGGGGCGCCACCGATGGGCGTGGCGGGGGTCAGGACCGACAGGCTGACAAGCGCGGGATCTGCCGCGACACTATTGAACGTGTCGTTGGCGAGGGCATTGCCGGCGGTGCCCCCGACGATGCCATCAACCGGGGTGGCGGAATAGTCGTCGTCGATGGCGTCGATCGGCGTCGGCACGCAGCTAGAGGCCTTCAGCGTGAAGTCGTCCCACATCACGATGTCCGCGAACTGCTGGCTCCAGTGATAGCCCGAGGCAATGTCGTCGTAGATGTAGGCGCGGACGTAATAGGTGGTGTTAGGCTGGACCTGCACGACCTTGCCGTCCACATCCCAATGGCCGAAGCCATACATGTTCCACCCGGTGTCCTGGGTGTAGGTGGCCTGTGCATCGGGGAAGTTGATCTGGTCAATGTTGCCCTGGGTCAGCAACACGTCGGGGCTGGCGAAGGCCGGGTCGTCGTCAATCAGCACCGAGAAGCTGAAGGCACCGCTGTTCTCGGCATAGGTCGGCAACATCTCGCCCAGAGCGCCGACGCCGATGCCCCAGATCTCGGCGATGCCGGTGAAGTTGGTGGTGGTAAAGCTATAGCCCAGATACCGGCCCGAATCGTACGCCGCGGGAACGGAAGTCCGGTCGATCTCGAGGATCGTGTTGAAGACGGTAGAGTTGAGGCCCGAGGCGGTCTCGGCACCCATCGAGGCGAAGATGTCGGTGCGCGAATTGGTGGTCAGGGGCGAGTTGTTGGTCCAGCTGATCGCATAGCCGTCCCAGGCGTCGGTGGCCGGGGTCACGCCGCACAGGCTGGTCGACAGGCCGGGGCCGGGCGAGAATGGCGGCGGCACAAACACGGGTGTGACAGTATCCGTATCCGTGGCCGAGTTGTTGCCCGCGCTCGGGTCGGTTGTGCCCGACGGCACTGTCGCGGTTGCAACGTTGGACACCGAACCATAGGTCGCCGTAACGGTTGCCGTCACGATCACCTCATAGAACTGGCCCGAGGCAAGCGTCGGAAGCGAGAAACCCGCCTGAATCTGAGAAACGGTCGGCGCCACGGTGCACTGGCCGGGCGTCAGCGAACAGGCGATAGCGATCTTGCTCAGGCCGGTCGCCACCGGGTCAGAGAGGGTTGCTCCGGTAACCGAAGACGGTCCGTTGTTCGTCACGCGGACAACATAGGTCGCCAACCCGCCCGCGTCGACGGCAGTCACAGCGTTGGTCTTCGTCACCGACAGATCGGCAACCGGCGTCACCGTATCCGTGTCGGTCGCCGAGTTGTTGCCCGGAGTGGGGTCGGTTGTGCCCGACGGCACTGTCGCGGTTGCAACGTTGGACACCGAACCTGAGGTCGCCGTAACGGTTGCCGTCACCCGAACTTCATAGAACTGGCCCGAGGCCAGCGTCGGCAGCGAGAAACCCGCCTGAATCTGAGAAACAGTCGGCGCGGTCACGCACTGGCCGGGCGTCGCCGAACAAGCGACTGCGGTCTTCGAAAGCCCGGCCGCCACCGGGTCAGACAGGGTCGCGCTGGTGATTGTGCCCGGACCATTATTCGTCACACGGACGGTATAGGTCGTCGTCCCACCGGCGTTGACCGCCGTCACCGCGTTCGTCTTCGTAATCGCCAGGTCGGTCGGGCGCCGGAAGCCGAAGTTCTGGTTAGCTAGCGTCGTTCCAGACGAGACCGTCACTCCGGTCTGTATCCCGGTCGTGTTCGCGCCCGAGGCGTTGGCCGAGAAGGAATATCCAGCAGGAACCGTGGCGGACTCGACCCGCAGTTGGTATCCGCTGCCGGCAAGGATGTTCGTGAAGGAGTAGGCTCCGGACGCATTGATCTTCTGCGACGAAACCAGTGCTCCGCTCGAATTGAACAGGTTCACGACCGTACCAGCCGGAAGCAGCGGATCTATTCCCGCGTTATAGATGTTGTTGCCCGCGCTGTCTTCGTAAAGCACGCCGCTTATCGAACCGACAGGCAATCCATTGCACGGTGCCACGCGCAGGTCATCCAAGGCAAAGTCGTTCCCGACGCCACCCGGAGCGTTGTTTCTGAAAGCGAATTGGATCGATGTCGCCGAACCCGAGTTAAAGATGCCGCCGTACTGGACCCAAGTCGGTGCCGAGGTAAAGGGGATGTTCCCTGTATTGAAGATATCGATCGGCGCTGCGTCCAGCCCAACCCGGTTCACCATGAAGCTCACGTTGGGCGCTTGGTTCCCCCCCGGCTGCGTCGGGTCACCAAATACACCGGGCGGGCTGGGATAGCTCGTCCACCCCGTCGAAGTCGGGTTCGCAAGGTTCAGCATCCATCCGGAAAAGTCGTAGTTGGTGTTCGGCGTGACGGTAAGAGTTTGCCGGTAGAACACGCCCGGCGCAAAGGCTGCGTTGACGACCATCATCTGACCACTGACCGTACCGGTCGTGTGATCAGATACGTTGCTGAACCAGTAGTTGAACGTGTTGGTATTCAGCCGGTTCACAATGGAATACTGGCCGTCGTTCGGCGAGCCGCCGCTGTAGGTCGCGAACGTGTAATCGGTCGTTCCGGCAGGAAGGGGGCTGCCCGTTGTTCCGGCCGTGCCTGACCCGGTCCCGAAGCTTCCGTTGCTGGCAAACAAGTTCGCGCCGACAGTACCGCCCTGCGCCGTGCAAGTGTTTGATACGGACTGCGCCTCGCCCTGAGATGGTTGCATCAGGACCAGCGCGACAAAAAGAAAGGCTGCAGTCGCTGGTCTGGCACGCATCAAAACTGCCAGCGCAGCCAAGAAGGAAGAAAGGAACTTTCGCATGGTATCTCTGACGCGGCTGTGGCGTTTGCGGTCGCAACGCGGGATGTGGGTGAGGTCGGCGCCGCCTCGGGGCGTGTGGCGTAAAGCGGCGGGCAACATGACTTCACCTTTGTTGGTGTGGCAGGACCGCAAATCGTGCGGTTATCGAGGGCGAATATCTATTGAATCGCGAAAGTGTGGCAGACGGGCAATCGGTGAACTCTCTAGTCTAGAAGCAGTGTCTACTGGCCTTTAGGATAGTCGAGCAGGAGACAGGAAGGTCGCGGTCTGGTCCAAGGCAACTTCTGAGGCTCTCATTGATACCCTCGGTGGTGTCAAACGAAAGCGAACGAGTCTCTGTTCACCCTACCCCAAATTCAGGACTGGCAGCGAGAAGGCCGCGCCACTTGGGCCAAGAGCGGCAGCGCGGATTGTAGTAGCCGTTGATGTATCCAAAGATCGCCGTCCCGGCTTGCCGCATGGTTGCCCATGACCGTCGCCAGATACAGCCAACCCTCTCGGGTCCAGATGTAGCTGATATCGACCGCCAATTTCTGGCTGGGTCGATATGCAGTGAAGTCACGGCCCAGCAGTTTAGCGATGGTGAACACGTGGCCATTGCCCGTCGTCGCCATAAGCGTGCGTGTTCTTTCCAACGGCAATCCCGTTCTAGTGTATCAGGCGACCGAAGCGCCTTTGTCACACATCAATTCCTCCCCCTTCAGTTCCTTGGTTATTCGGTGCCTTTTGCGTGGATTGACGGTCATAAACTGACACAGTCGGTTGATCGGGAATGCCTCACGCTGTTTTTCAACGAACCGAAACCTGATGGCTTTTGGCTCGCAAAGAACTGGGCGGCTTCTTTCAATATACCCCTATCCTCGATAGGGATATGGTCCTCGGGCCGAAGCCAGTCGCTCTCCCGCTCAATCCCGCGATCCTCGGGCGATATTTCGTCCGTGTCGCGGTGCGCGTTCACCCATTAGTTCAGCGTCGAAAGCGCAAGGTCCATATCATCGGCCCATTGACGCCATGTCAGACCGCTGATCACTGCAATTCGCACAGCATCCTGACGGAATTCATCCGATTTCCCTGTGCCAATAGTTCGTGTCCTTTGCTGCACATTATGCCATCAAAAGCTGCGGCCCCAAACCGCGACGGGTCCAACTTAGGCAAGCCTCAATACCGACTGCCGCGCCTACTGAAATTGAACCTTGGATTGCGCCAGCCACGACACCGCGACTTTGGCCAGCCAACATCGCTAACCTATCCGGTATCCGGCGATACTTTCGGATAATCCGCCAATCCCTATGTCAACTTGGGCTTTGCTTAGGCTAGGCGTTATTAATCCACTTGATACTCTAGTCCACCTGACAATAACCTACCTTGCAGCCCCACAATTCAAGTCGTTGAAAGGCCCGTCATGGCACGCTTGATCCACATCATATACAGCAGCGCCGCCAAGACCCACTTTGGCCCAGAAGAATTGTTGGCTCTTCTCGGAAGTGCGCGCAGCAAGAATACCTCCCTCAATATCAGCGGGATGTTGCTCCATATCGAGGGCAGTTTTCTGCAGGTCATTGAAGGCAACGAAGCTGATATCGACGCGCTTTTTGAGACGATCAGCGAGGACCCGCGGCATGGCAATATCGTCACGATCGTTCGCGAGTCGATCCCGCGCCGCGCGTTTTCGGACTGGAGCATGGGTTTCGCCGACATTAGCAGAGAGGATCTTGAGCGGACAACCGGATGGAACGATTTCCTTTCGAACGCTGACGCGGTCCGGTCACTGGTGCCTGGCCGCGCCCAGAAGCTGCTGACGGCATTCAAGGACGGTCGCTGGCGCAGCAAAGCGCCCCGGACAAAGCCGGCGGCACCCGTCGCCACACAAGCTGCTCATGTCGCACCGGCTGTCGAGGGGATGGGGGTTGCCTTCCAACCGATCATTTCCGTGTCCCAAGGCAGAGTAATTTCCTTCGAGGCGTTGGCTTGGGACATCCGTATGCAGCGTGAAGTAACGGCTGCCGATCAAGGTGCTGATGTGGTCGGCGTAATCGAAGAGGAAGCCCGTAAGCGTGCGATGCTGTTCTCGGATCGACCCGATGCGGACTTTGGCATCAACATCAATCTGCGACCGACGAGTGCAGACGACGCCGTTCGAAAGATGCAGTCCATCATCGATCAGGCCAAGGCGCAGAACCTGATGAACCGAAGCCTAACGCTTGAGCTCAACCAAGACTACCTCGATACCGACCGGGATTCGGTCCTGACGATTGTCCAGGACTGTAAGGAAAATGGCCTGAAGATCTGTCTCGATCACTTTGGTGCCGGACGCTCCGATCTGAATCAGATGGAGACAAGTCAGCCCAACAGCATCGCCCTGAACGAACAACTCGTACGGGATATCGACAAGAACGGCACAAAGCAGGCGATTATTCGCGGCCTCGTGCAGACCTGCAACGACTTGGGAATTGATGTCATAGCCAAGCACGTTGAGACGGAAAGCGAGTTCGACTGGTTGGTGTCCGAAGGTATCGACATGTTCCAGGGAGGCTTTTTCGGAAACCCGAGATTGAACGAATTCCCAACCGACGTGCGTATTCCCGAATGGCGATGAACGACTGCTCTCTTCCCGAATTTGATATCGCTTTCCAACCGATCATCGACGCGGGGAGTGGTCGCATCTATTCGCAGGAAGCGTTGGTGCGTGGAAAACGCGGAGAGACGGCACAATCGCTTTTTCTCTCGATCCGCGCAGATCTTCTTGCACGGGCCGACGCCTTATTCCGGCATGAAGCCATTCGCATCGCCGGAATGGCGGGGCTCGATACGCATCTCAATGTCAGCGTCATGCCAAGTGTACTTGAAAACTCGGCGGATGCGATGCATTCCACATTAGAAGCCGCGGAGCTGTATCATGTACCGGGAGAACAGCTCCTGCTACAAATTACCGAAAGCGAAATCATTGTGGATCCTGCGACATTCGCGAAGAGAAGCGATGACCTGCGCCAGGCCGGGCTGAGGCTTGTGATCGACGACTTCGGTGCCGGCTATGCGGGTCTTAACCTGCTTGCGGATTTCCAGCCCGAGGTGGTTAAACTCGATCCAAAGCTCGTGCGTGGCATCGAACGCCACGGCCCTCGTCAAGCCATCGTGCGCGGCATCGCCCGAACCTGCAGCGACCTTGGCATTGACATCATCGCCGAAGGGATAGAGACCGAAAGCGAGTATTTCTGGTTCCTCGATGAAGGTATTACCCTGTTTCAGGGTGCGCTCCTCGCGCGGCCAACATTAGGCACCCTGTCCAAAGTCTTCCGTTTACCCAAATGACTCATCCCGCAAACCCACGAGGGCGACCTCAGATGTCAGACATGGACGGCAAAGGTGCACGGCCCAATAAGTCTGCCATAGACGTGGCAAGCGAAGTGCCCCGGACCAACTCCGACGGGAAGGACATGGGCGGTCCTGCCAGTGTAGCCGCTGGGCCCGCTCTACGCGACCTTCAGATTCAGTCGAACCAGTTGTATCGCGCTGCGAACGAGTTGCAACGAACCAACCAATTCCAATCGATGATCTTGGACAGCATCAACCAAGGCGTTGTTGTGGTTGACGAATTCGACCAGTTGGTCGCATGGAATGACGAATTCCTGCGGCTTTACAAGCTCGGGAAGACTGCACTGTATAAAGGCATGGGCATTCGTGACTTTTCGGACCTGTTCTTGCCTTCGGACAACGACGGGCAACAGGCCAAGCCGCTCTCGGTGAATGGGCGATTGGGGGGCCTCAAGTCAGGTGAGTATTTTGATGTGCTCGCCGATGGTACGGCGATTGAGATCAAGGTCAGCACACGGGATTCGGGCGGGCTGATCGCTACCTACACCGATGTCACCTCACATATCTCTACCGAAGCGCGTCTACGCCGGCAACGAAAGCTACTGGAGGAACAGGTCACACAACTGCAAACCCTCGGCCGTTCCCTGGAAGAGGCCCGCAGCCACGCGGTCAATTCCGACCAGCAAAAGTCGCGCTTTCTTGCAATGATCAGCCACGACATCCGGACCCCGATGAGTGCGATCATCTCAAGTCTCGAACTTTTGTCCTCGGATCAAACCGGCGGCGATCGGGAGCGGCTTTTGCAGGTCGCTCTTGCCAGTGGCCGGCAGATGCTTTTCCTGCTGTCGGACATCATCGAAGTTTCGCGCTCTGACGGCTGGAATTTTACGGTTGAAGTGGACGATGTCCGGATCGGCGATCTGTTAGCCTCGATTGTAGAGGCGTGGCAACCCTATGCTGCGCGCAAACCGGTCCAGCTGCACTTGGCCATTTCTGAAAGCGTTCCGAAGAGTCTGCAGACGGACCCGAAGCGCCTGCGCCAGGTGATCGACAATCTGCTCAGCAACGCGCTTAAATTCACCGACGTCGGGAAGATCGTGGTCCATGTCGATACCGTCGATGGGCATAAGGGAGAGCGCATACGCGTCCGTGTTGAGGACTCGGGGCGTGGCATCAGCCGTGACATGCAGCACAGGCTTTTCCAAGAATTCGGGCGCATCGAAAATGCAGGTGCGCCTAAGGTCGAAGGTACCGGCCTGGGCCTCTCTATCTGCAAACGCATTGTTGAAAGCCTGAACGGTGACATCAGTGTAGAGAGTGTCGAAGGCGCGGGCAGCGTCTTCTCGATAGAGCTACCATGCGTGCGGAGCCGTAATGTGGTCGAAGCCTACAAAGCGGCCCCACCAGAAGAACGCGCGCAACCCGCAGAAGGACGCACCTTGCGTATCCTTGTAGCCGACGACAACGAAATCAACCGCATCGTGCTTTCGGCGATGCTTGATCGGCTAGGCTGCAGCAGCACCCAGGCCGCTGACGGCCAGGAAGCCTTTAACTTGCTGCAGACCGAAGATTTCGACGTTGTCTTGATGGACCATTACATGCCGTTCGCGAATGGCGATGAAGTTACACGCTGGATCCGCGCGCTCGACACCTCGAAAAATGCTATCCCAGTCATTGGCATCACCGCGTCAGAAGATGATGTCGAGCACAAGGCGCTGATCGACGCAGGCATGACTGCGACATACACCAAGCCGCTCCGCGAAGCCGATCTGGCATCCATGCTTCAGAAATACGTCAGATGAGCGCAAAAGGGTTGAACTGATGTTCAGCTTCCCCACTAGGTTCAGGACCCTTTGATCCGTCTCGTTGCCGAGCCTGAATCACGCCCCCGTAGGTATGATTGATGGGAGCTGACCCGTTTCTTGAGCTGCAAGCAAAGTACTCTTGGATCAAAGTCTCGAAATCCCGTCGGCTTACGGTGTCCAATGTTGAAAACTCGGCCGTGTAGAAATCGGCAATAGCACCGACAGCAAGTTGCCTTCGGAACTTGGGAACCTACTCTGAGCGCACGGGAATTTCCGCTGACCTGTTTCTCAGACTTCAACTGTATCCACAATTCTAGCCAGAAATCCGTGAAATCCAAAAGACACCACGAAAAACAGTTTGTTAGATTGATATTGTGGCGGAGTGGAAGGGATTCGAACCCTCGAGACGGTTCCCCGCCTGCACCCTTAGCAGGGGTGTGCCTTCGACCACTCGGCCACCACTCCGCCGACCCGTTTAATGGTCTGTCCAAGCAGGGGCAAGTGGAAAGAAGCGGAAGAAGACAGCCTTTTCAATCTGTCTGCCCGAACTTACCAGCGCAGCAGGCGCGCGCCGAGCAATGCCGAGACACTGGTGACGAAAAGGATCGCCAATCCGTACCATGTGACATAGAAAAGCGGGCTGTCTTCGGTGCAATGGATCGCATAGATCGCCGCGGCGAGGCCGCCTCCGGTCAACCCTGCCAATGCCCCGGCTTTCGCAGGCACAGTTGGGGCAGCCCCCCGGAGCGCGATAAAGATTGCACCGACGGGAAGAATTGACAGGATCGGAATGGTCACCAAACAGGTGACCATCGTCTTGCCCACAATCGCCATCTGGCGCCCTTCGGCGGGAACGCCCACCCATGCCCAGACCCAAAGTGCCACGGCAATTGCCGGAACGATCAGAACCGGCCAAACCGCGCGCAGGTCGGCCTCGGGGCGAGCAAGCGACAGCACCGCACGGGCAGAAATAACGGCAAGCAGCCCGGACAGGACATAGCGCATCACGGACACCGGGTTGCCAAGGGCGGCGGCCAAATCGACACGCGGCCCAAGACTGGCCAAGAGAAGAAACAGCGAACAGATGCCAGCCGGAATGACCCAGACCAACATGGATTTCCAGGTTGAAGGCTCTTGCACCCTGTCTTCTGAAAGCGTGCGGATCAAATCATCGGTCTTCATTCGACGAACCTTTCGCGCAATGCCGCAAGGCGTTTCAAGGCGCGGTGCAATGCCACTCGAACGGCGCCTTCACTCATCAGCAGGGCTTCTCCCGTCTCAGCGATGCTTTCTCCGTTCAAACCGATCCGGCGAACGATATCAGCAGAACGTCCATCCAATTTGCCGATCATCTTTTCCATATCCCACGCGACGGTCGGATCTGCGGCCTCGGCTGCTGGCAGGCTTTCTGCAACGCTTTCAATAGGGACATGGACGCGCTGCCCCCGAGAGCGAAACCCGTCCACCACTTTGTAGCGCGCGATGGCATAGACCCATGGCCGCACCGGGCTGTCCTGCTTCCATGTGTGGCGCTTCAGGTGAACCGCCAACAGAACTTCCTGAACGATGTCTTCGCAAACAGCCTCACCCAAAGCCGTACCTCGTGATCTGACAATGCCCCGAATAACCGGGGTAACCAGATAAAGAAAACGACGATAGGCCGCGGAATCGCCTGCGATCCCCGCAGCCAAGAGCACATCCCAGTCGTCGGTTTCCTTATTCATTTCCACCAGTCAATTCGAAAAACTGTCACGCTTGTTACATCGTTATCGACACATCGCACAGAACGCCACAGACACAGCCGCAGCTTTCCGGGTTGACCGTGAAAGAAATTAGCTAGGACGCGTCGGACGCAAGCCCCATTTCAAAGACGCAGCATGACAAGGGCACCGCCCGTTCAAGGCAAGTGCCATTGCATCCGCTTCATCAGGTACGCGATCTCAGCCAGCGTTGCCCTTAAGGTTCTGCACCAGATCCCAGCCAGCCAAAGCGACTGTGACCGCGATCACTGCGATCAGATCCAGTCTGGGAACATGGATGATCAGAACCGCCAGAAACCCGCAAAAGATCAGAAAGGCTATGACTGCAAGAATGTTGTTCATCCGATCAATTCTCCTGATCCAGCGTTGCAAGATAGGTGGAAAGCCAACGCGCTGTACGCAGCAGACGCGCATCCGAGCCACGCTTTCCAACCAATTGAACCCCCATCGGAAGCCCATTATCGGCCGTAAAGACGGGTAAGGTGATGGCAGGAACTCCGGCAAGAGTCCAAAGCCCATTGAAAATGGCCGATCCGGTGCTTTCCAGACCTTCCGGTGCGGGGCCAAGCGCAGGGGCGCAAAGTATGGCATCACAGCGATCAAAAATCCGCTCCAACGCGCCATTCATGACCTCACGCCAATCCAATGCAGCCAGATAATCACGCGCCAGAACGGCTTTGCCTTCGTCCATCGCGGATTTCAGCACGTCCGACATCTGGTCACGCCCCCGGCGTTCCAGCCCGTAATAGCACTTGGCCATCTCGGCAAAATTGATGCGCTGCCGCGCCGAAGCGACCTCTTCAAAGCCGTCCAACGGCACCTCAAAGCACTGTTCGCCCAGCAGTTCGGCCAGTTCTTCCAGCGCGCCCTGCATCTGCGGGTCTGCTTGATCCCATCCCGGCAGGCGGGCAAAGGCAAAGGTTGGGCGCACAGGCACATCACTTTGCGCCACTTTCAGCAGCCTTGGCATTGGGACCGGTTCAGTCGCCTTATCGGCAGGGTCATGGCCTGCCAGAACCTCTGCCAACAAAGCCGCGTCTTCAACCGAACGGGCAAAGACCCCCATCGTATCCAGAAACGGCGATTGCATCAAAACGCCGGTCCTTGGGATCAGCCCGAAGCTGGGCTTCAATCCGACAACACCGCAAAATGCTGCGGGTCGAATAACGGAGCCGCCCGTTTGCGTCCCGATGGCCAGCGGCACCATGCCGGCGGCTACGGCAGCCGCAGATCCTTGCGAGGACCCGCCGGGGGTATGCGCGGGATTATGCGGGTTTCTTGTCTTGCCGGGATGCAAAAAAGCGCATTCCGTGCTGACGGTTTTACCCAACACAATCGCGCCAGCCGCTTTCAGGCGGGAAACGATCCACGCATCAGCCTCGGGCACGCGGCCTTCGTCAATTGGCGTTCCATTCTGTGTCGGTATGCCCTTCGTGTCGATGACATCTTTCAAACCCACTGGCAAACCATGCAACGGCCCAAGTGGCTTTCCCGACTTGCGCCACTGGTCCAACCGGCGCGCCTGTTCGACGGCATGCTGACCATCCAACCAAGCCCAGGCCTGTACCAATGGCTCGACCTCGGCAATGCGGGCCAGACAGGCTTCGACTAGCGCCTCTGCACCTAGCGCCCCACTGGCAAGGCGGTCGCGCAAGGCAACCGCCCCAAGGGCCAGAACCGCGTCCTTGTTATCGTGAAGGGCCATAGAAGGCATCCGGCAGCATGAAGACGATATCTGGGAAGACGTACATCAAGACCATGCAGATCACGACCATTCCGCAATAGGGGAGAACGCCTTTGAAGATTTCGGTCAGCTTGATCTCTGGCGGTGCGATGCCCTTCAGATAATAGGCGCTCATTGCCATTGGTGGGGTCAGGAACGACGTTTGCAGGTTCAGGGCCACCAGCACGCCAAAGAACAGCGGATCAATTCCGAAATGCGGCAGCAGCGGCAGGAAGATCGGCACGAAGATGATGATGATTTCCGACCATTCCAGCGGCCAACCCAAAAGGAAGATGATCAGCTGCGCGATGATCAGGAATTGCACCGGCGTCAGATCAAGCCCCTGCACGAAATCCGCGATCACATGCTCACCGCCCAAATAGCTGAACACGGCCGAGAAGGTGTAGGAACCGACGAACAACCAACACACCATCGCCGTCGTGCGCACGGTCAGGTAGACCGACTCCCGCAGGCGCTGGAAGGTCATGGCGCGATAGGCCACCGCAAGCACCATCCCGCCCAAGGCGCCGATGGACGCGGCTTCCGTAGGGGTCGCAAGACCAAACAGGATCGATCCAAGCACCGAGAGGATCAGAATTGCCAAAGGCAAGAAGCTGGTGGCCAGCATCTTTATCATTTTGCCAAAGGGAACCTCAGGCATTTCTTCCTTGGTCGGCTTTGGCGCAAGCGACGGGTTCAGCATCGCCCGCCCCATGATGTAGATGAGGTACAATCCCACCAGCGTGAAACCGGGAAGAAGGGCGCCCGCGTAAAGCCGCACAATCGACACGCCCGACGACGCCGCATAGACGATCAGCATGATCGACGGCGGGATCAGAATACCCAGCGTTCCGCCCGCGCAGATGATGCCCGAGGCAAAGCTGTGATTGTAACGCATCTTCAACATCTGCGGCAGCGCCAGCAGGCCCATCAGCGTCACGACGGCCCCGACGATCCCGGTGGCAGTCGCGAACAGCGCGCAGGTGATCAGAGCCGCAACCCCCATCGACCCCGGAATATTGCGTGTTGCAACCGCCAGCGTGCCGAACAGCTTGTCCACGATATTCGCGCGTTCAACGATATAACCCATGAACAGGAACAGCGGGATGGCCGTCAGCACCTCGTTCGAGATCACCGTGTAGGTCTGGTTCACGAAGAGGTCGAAGATGCGGTTATTGTAGAACCCCTCGATCCATAAACTCGTGCTGTCCCACCAGCTTGCATCTTCGCCAAGGCGGTTGAACGACCGCCACATCCGACCGGCATCGAAGTAAGCGTAATAGCCAAAGGCGATACCAAGAGCCATAAGTGTGAAGGCAATGGGAAAGCCCAGGAAAACAAAGATGATGAAGATGGCAAGCATCATCAAGGCGATCTGCGGGTCGGTCACTTTGTGAACTCCGAATGAATTGTAGTCGATCAGGCGCAACCTCGGTCGCGCCCACCGATCAGTTCGACTGCTCTTTGGCAGCCTGCTTCAGGAGGATTTCTTCGGTCTCTTCGACGTCATTCTCGGCCGCGGTCCAATAGCCGTCGCGCATGCACAGGATGCAGCGGAACACCTGCGCGAGGCCCTGAATGATCAGCAAGATGCCTGCCGCCACGATAACCGTTTTGAACTGGTAGATCGGTATGCCCGCAGGGCTGTTGACCGAAACCTCGGTATAGCTCCATGACCGGCTGGCATATTTCCAGCCGGTGATCACCAAGGCCAGAATTCCGGGGAAGAAGAAAAGGATATACAGGACCAAGTCGACCATGGCCTGTGTTCTGGGCTTCCATGTGCGATACAGGAAGTCGCCGCGCACATGCCCCCCGCGTGACAGCGTATAGGCCCCCCCCATCATGAACATCGTGCCATACATGATAAAGCTTACATCAAGCGACCATGGGGTTGGCGCATTGAACAAATAGCGCACCATCACCTCGTAGCTCATTCCGAAGGTCATCAGAATGATAAGCCAGCCAAAGGTCTTTCCGAACCAGGCCGAGACGCTGTCTGCGAACCGGATATAGCGGATCATTTGCGGAAACTCCGTTCAGGGAAAGACGCCGGGTTCCCCCGAACCCGGCGCCAAAAGGTAGGGCACCTCTGCGATGCCCAACCGACCTCAGAGGCTCAGTTTGCCCGGGAAGTAGTGATCGTAGGCCAGACCCAGATCCGGCGCGTTCATCAGTTCGTAATAGGCAACCTTCTCGACCCAGGCGCGCTGGCTGTCCATGACCTTCTTCGAGAACGCATCCTTTTCCAGTTCCGGGATCAGCGCGTCCCAAGCCTGGATTTGGCCGTTCAGGATGTCCTTCGACGTACGGCGAACCGTCACACCTGAATCGGTGATCAGCTTCTGCAGGTCGGTCGAATATTCGCGCATGGCCAGCGCAAGGTTCGAGGTGGCCGACGCTTCGACCGAGTGGCGCAGGATGGCCTGCAGATCGGGTTCCAGATCGTCCATGAAGTCCTTGTTGAACAGGAATTCAAACGCTTCCGAAGCCTGATGATAGGACGACAGGTAGTAGTTCTTGGCCACGTCCTGTGCGCCAAAACGGCTGTCCGACGACGGGTTGTTGAATTCGAACGCGTCAATCACGCCACGCTCCATTGCGGGAACGATTTCACCGCCCGGAAGCTGTGCCACCGACATACCCATGCCCTGAAGCAGGTCAGCCGCCAGACCCACGGTGCGGTATTTGAAGCCCTGAAGGTCAGCAACCGTGTTTACTTCCTGCTTGAACCAGCCAAAGGGCTGCGCCGGCATCGGCATACCCATCATGCCATAGACGTTCAGGCCAAGGATTTGCTGGGTCAGTTCTTCATACAGCTCCTTACCGCCGCCTTCATAGAACCAGCCAAGCATGGTGGTCGACGAACCGCCGAACACCGGGCCGGTGCCAAAGAAGGATGCGGCCTTGTTCTTGCCGTACCAGTAAACCGAAACCGAATGCGCAGCATCCAGAACGCCGTCGCTCACAGCGTCCATAACCTGGAACGCGGCGACAACAGCACCGGCTGGCAGCAGGTCGATCTTCAGACGGCCGCCCGACATTGCCTCAACGCGGTCAACATACTGCTTTGCAAAATCCATCCAGATGTCCGATGCCGGCCAAGAGGTCTGCATTTTCATGACCAGCGGAGCCTGTGCCAAAACGGCCGGTGCTGCCAGCGCAGTTGCGGCTGCAGCCGAACCGCCAAGGGCGCCTTTACGCAAGAACGAACGGCGCGACAGGCGTGCGGAATCACGAGTCTCAGTCATTGGTGTCCTCCCAGACGATGTTTCGCCGCTTGCGCGGCTTTCTCCCAGTGCTGAGATTAGACCACCCCCCTCAAAAGGCAATAGCTGGTAAGTTTTTTTGACCAGATTGGACGTTAGCGCTAACTGCCAGCGAAATATTCAATATTTTCAATACTTAGTTCCGGCGATCTGGAAAAGTCACTGCCCAAGCCCAACCTATCCATTCGCGTAGGTCGAAAAACATAATTGCGAAACCTTCGAATTCGGTCGCAATCTTCCGGGCGCAAAATGACAGATTTCGGAATCACCGCTGCCGGCAAATCAGCAGAACGGATCGACCGGATAGCCCACACCGGTCAGATACAATCCCTGCGGCGGGCACACCGGACCGCAGGCGGCGCGATCTTTCGCGGCAAGTGCCTCGGCCACACGTTCGGGCGACCATGCACCCGCCCCCACACGCTCCAAGGTTCCAACGATCGACCGAACCTGATTGTGCAGGAAACTGCGCGCCCGCAACGCAAAGCGGTATTCCACCCCACCTGCATACGGATGCTCGGTTATCTCAATGCAATCAAGCGTCTTGACCGGCGATTTTGCCTGACAGATCGACGACCGAAAGGTTGTAAAATCATGCAGGCCGACAAGGGCCTCTGCCCCGGCTTTCATCGCACCAAGATCAAGCGGGCTAAGTATCTGCCAAACACATCCGCGATCATGGGTCACCGGGGCCCGCCGCGCGACAAGGCGAAACAGGTATCTCCGTTCGATGGCGGAAAATCTGGCGTGAAAGTCATCATCCACCCGCACGGCCTGCAAAATCGCCACCGGCTGCGGCTTCAGGTGAAAGTTCAGGGCTTCCGACAGACGGAACGGATCCCAGTCTCGCTCCAGATCGACGGTCGCAACCTGACCGGTCGCATGAACGCCGGTATCTGTCCGACCGGCGGCCGCAATCGTATGTTGACGGTGTTCCAGCCGCGCCAGTGCCGTCTCGACCGCGGCCTGCACACTCGGCTGCCCTTCGGCCTGCCGCTGCCAGCCTTGGAACGGCCCTCCGTCATAATCAATTTTAAGCGCATATCTGGGCATGACCTTTCCCATATCCGATCCTGCCCCTGCCGCAAGCCCTTTGCGCCCTGCCCATTCTGGCCAACGCGCTTTCCCTCTACAAAGCCCCGCATTCGACACCTATGTTGACCAAGTAAGACAAAGGGACAGTGCAGTGGTTCTTTCCACCATCACCGACGGCATCACGCGCAGCGTGGAAAGTGTCGGGACCAGAATTTCGGGCATTTTTGAACCCAGCCTCAGGCTTGGCGTCACAGGGCTTTCCGGCGCCGGGAAGACGGTTTTCATCACGTCCCTTGTCGCCAACCTTTTGGACCGCGGCCGCATGACCCAGCTTGTCGCCCAGTCCCAAGGCCGGATCGAAACCGTTGTGCTGCAACCTCAGCCCGACATGACCCTGCCCCGGTTCGACTACGAAAATCACCTGACCGCGCTCTTGGGCGATGCCCCCCGCTGGCCAGACTCAACCCGCGCGATTTCAGAACTGCGCCTGTCCTTCCGGCTTCGGCCTCAAGGCTTCTTTGGCGGGCTGACCGGTCCGACAACGCTTCATCTCGACATTGTCGATTACCCCGGCGAATGGCTTCTTGACCTGTCGCTCTTGGACAAAAGCTACGACACATGGGCCGAAGAAACCTTGGCCCGCATTTCCAAACGCCCAGAAGCCGCAGCCTTTTTGGCCGAGGCCCGCGCCGCCGATGCCAGCCTGCCGCTGGACGAACCGCAGGCGCAGTCCTTGGCCGCAAGTTTCACCGCCTATCTGCAAGCCGCCCGCAAGCAGGGATGGTCCGACCTGACCCCCGGCCGCTTCCTTCTACCCGGCGATCTGGCAGGCTCTCCCGTTCTGACTTTTGCCCCGGTCCCCAGACCCTCCACCCAAGGGCGCGGCAGCCTGTGGCGCGAAATGGAACGCCGCTTCGACGCCTACAAGTCAAAGGTGGTCAAACCCTTCTTCCGCGATCATTTCGCCCGGATCGACCGTCAAGTCGTGCTGATGGACGTTTTGGGCGCCATCCACCAAGGGCCCCGCGCAGTCGAAGATCTGCGCCGCACGATGGCGGAAATCCTTTCCACCTTCCGCCCCGGAATCAATGGCTGGCTGACCAGCCTTTTGGGCGGCAAACGGGTCGAGAAAATCCTTTTCGCCGCCACAAAGGCCGATCATCTGCACCACCATCAGCACCCGCAACTGACCGCAATCGCCGAAGCGCTCTTGTCCGACGCCAAACGCCGCGCCGATTTTTCCGGTGCAAAGACCATGGCGCTGTCGATGGCTTCCCTGCGCACCACGGTCGAAGACACGGTTCAGCGCGACGGCACCCCCTTGGATGTCGTCCGCGGCCGCCTTCTTGCCACCGGGAAACAGGCCGCGATGCATGCAGGCGACTTGCCCTCCGACCCCTCTCGCATCCTTGCCCCGGCCCGCGAAGGTGCCGAGCGCTGGCTGGAGGCTGAGTACGGGCTGATGGCCTTTGCCCCTGCCCGCATGACATTGAAACCGGGCGATGGCCCGCCCCATATCCGGCTGGACCGCGCCGCCGAATTCCTGATTGGGGATATGCTATGACCGAAACGCCCCGCAAACCTCTGATCCTTGACCTCGAGGACGAGGCCGACCCCAGTTCCGCGCCCCCCGTTCCCGATCCGGCTCCAACCGGACGCGCCATGCTGCTGGCCGCCTCTGCCGCGCGCCCCCGCTCCAAACTGACCCAAGCGGCGATCTGGGCCTTTTCGGCCTTCTTCAGCTTTGCGCTGTCCGTGGCGGCCTATGACTTTGTCACCGGCCTTCTCGCCCGCAACGCGATCCTTGGCTATGTGGCCTTCGCCTTGTTGGCCGCAGCAGTCTTGGCGGCCGTTCTCTTGTCGCTGCGCGAATGGTCGGCCTATGCCCGCCTGCATCGCCTCGATACGCTGCGGCAACGATCTGAAGTCGCCCGCACTACCAGCGACCTGAAAGAAGCCCGCCGCCTGACGGCCAGTCTTACGGCGCTCTATGGCAACCGGCCTGAAACCGCATGGGGGTTGTCGCGCTTTTCCGATCGTCAGGGCGACGTGCTTGATGCCGACGCGCTTCTCAATCTGGCCGAAACCGAACTTCTGGCCCCGCTTGACGCCTTGGCCCGGGCCGAGGTTGAACAGGCAGCACGGCAAGTGGCGACCGTCACAGCTTTGGTGCCCCTCGCCTTGGCCGATGTCGCCACCGCCCTGTTCTCCAACCTGCGGATGATCCGGCGCCTTGCCGAAATCTACGGCGGCCGCTCTGGCGCTCTTGGCTCATGGGGTCTGCTGCGCCGGGTCTTTTCGCATCTCGTGGCAACCGGCGCCCTTGCGCTGACCGATGACCTGATCGGCTCGGTCGCCGGCGGCGGCATCCTGTCGAAACTCTCCCGCCGCTTTGGCGAAGGCGTGGTCAATGGCGCCTTGACCGCCCGCGTGGGACTTGCCGCAATCGACCTCTGCCGCCCGCTGCCCTTCGTCGCCACTGACCGCCCCTCGACCAGCGGCACCGTCAGCCGGGCCCTTGCCGGGCTGGTCCCCAAAGGTCAAGCCATGGGCAAAGATCCTTTGTCCTGATCCTTTTCCCTTTATCTTGGCAAAAATATCCCCGCCGGAGGCATCGCCGCGTTCGGGGGCTCGATGCCCTTGAACGCGGCTCCCTGTTTGCAAAACAGCTTATAGCCGCCCGGCCAAGCCCCGCAGAACGACCATATCTTCCTCAAAACGCCCCGGCTCCTTGAACCGGCGGTCTGCCGAATTCACCGCGATGACAATCCCAGAGTCGCTGTCGATGAAGATATACTGCCCATAAACGCCCCGCGCCAAAACCTCGCCGGGGGCAGACCCCTCGGGAACCCACCACTGATAGCCATAGCCTACGTCGCCGGGGGCCGAAGGTGCGATCATCTGTGCCACCCAAGCCGCCGGCACAACCTGCCGACCCTGCCATTGCCCACCCGCCGCGATCATCGCGCCGAACCGCGCATAATCCCGGGTCGGCATGTTCAGCCCGCCCAGCACAAAGGCCGTTCCATACCCATCGGTGATATATTTCGGCGCAACCTCCAGCCCCATCGGCTGAACCAGATGGCGCTGCATCAAATCGGCAATCTTCTCGCCCGTCGCGCCTTCGATCACCATGCCGATCACATGGGTGTCGATCGAGACATATTTCCACTCCGCCCCCGGCGCAGCCGACCGCTTGCCGATACTGGCCGCGAAACCATTCATCGACTGGCCCAGCGCCAAGACGCGACCCATCTTGTTGATGTCTGACCAGAAATCCAGATAGTCCTCGTTGAACTCCACCCCGGATGCCATGTTCAGCACATTGCGGATGGTCGCCCCGTCATAGGCCGACCCGGTCAGGTCCGGCGCATATGTCGTCACCGGGTCGTCCAGCGAGGCAATCTTGCCCTCTGCCATCACAATGCCCAAGAGCGAGGCAAGCCAGCTTTTCGCCATCGACCAGCTGATCCGCCGATCCTCGGGCGCTGTGCCAAGGTAATAGCTTTCATGCCGCAGCAGACCATCCTTCAAGATCACCAGCCCAGTGACCTGCCGGTCCGCGATCCAGTCCATCTCTGCCTTGGAAAGCACAATTTCCTCGCCCTTCGGCAAGGGGCTGACCGGCCCTTCCCCCCGCGCCATTTCTGTGGTCCAGAACAAACGGTCCATATGCGAGAAATTGGTGACGATCTTTTCAGGGGCGAAAAGCGTGTTCACCGCCATCAAGCGCGTAATATCCTCGCGCTTCCACAGCCCCAAAAGCGCCAGCACCACAACCAGCGCCAAAAGGCCCCGCACTAGACTCCGCTTCATTCCGCCGTCCTCTCCCTCATCCGCGCCTCAAGCCGCCGCAGGATCAAACTCAACCCGATCGTCATGGTCAGATAGAGCAGTGCCGCCACGTTATAGGTCTCGAAATACCGGAAATTTCCCGCAGCCGTGACCTTTGCCAATTGGGTGATATCCGTCACCCCCAGCACCGAAACCAGAGAGCTGTCTTTGACCATCGCCACAAAATCATTGCCCAAGGGCGGCAGGATCATCCGAAACGCCTGCGGAAAAACGATATGGCGAAACCGTTGCCATCCATTCAGACCCAGTGCCTTGCCCGCCTCGACCTGACCTTTTTCAACCGCTTGAAGTCCGGCCCGGAAAATCTCGGCCAGAAAGGCCGAATAGGCCAGCATCAGCGCAATCACCGCCCGCGCAATCAATGGGAAATCCCGCGTTCGCCACGGATCAAACCCCAAGGGCTCCAGCACCCAATTGACGGCGACAACCAAGGCCGGGGCCAGCACAAAGGCCACATAAAGCAGCAAGACGATGATCGGAATGCCGCGCATCACCTCGATGTAAAGCCGCGCGGCCTGTCGGATGACAATCCGCCGCGACAGGCCCATCAAGGCAAGCCCCAGCCCCATCAGGCAGGCCCCCAGATAGGCCACGAAAGCCACAACCACCGTAATGCCAATTCCCTTCATCAGGGTCCGCAGGGCCGCAGAATAAACCGCGCTGGACAGCACTTCGAAAAACAGCGCCGCCCCGATGATCGCAAGGATCACCAGCCACCACGGAAAATCGGTATCGGGTTTTGGATTGGGGATCATAGGAAAAGGGCCCCGATTTCGCGGGGCCCTCCTGTCAACTCAGGTCACTGTCCCATCTTATAGTCAAGGAACCACTTCTTGTTCAGCGCCTCAATGGTGCCATCGGCGCGCAGGGCGGCGATGCCCGCATTCATCGGCGCGACAAGGTCAGACCCTTTCGGGAAAATGAACCCGAAATCTTCTGTCCCCAGCTTTTCCCCGATGATCTTCAACCCACCGCCCGAGGCATCGACATAACCCGCGCCAGCCGTGCCATCGGTCAAAACCAGATCCACGTCTCCGGCTTTCAGCGCTTCAACCGTCGCGCCAAAGGTTTCAAACAGCTTGATCCGCGGATTCGCCTCATCGCCGTCCAGCACCTCATAGACGCCCACATAGAACGGCGTCGTTCCCGGCTGCGCCGCCATCAGCAATTCGGCATTGGCCGCAAAACTGGCCTTGTCCGTGAACCGTCCTTCGTCACCGCGCACCATCATCACCATTTCACTGGTCATATAGCTGTCGGAAAAATCGACCTTTTCCTTGCGGTCATCGCGAATGGTGATGCCCGTCATCCCCATGTCGAACTGGCCTTCCGACACCGCCGGGATCATCGCATCCCAGCTGATATTCTCATATTTCACCGTGAAATTCAGCCGCTTGGCCAGCTCGGCCATGGCGTCATATTCCCAGCCAATCGCTGCCCCCGAAGCATCAAGGAATTGCAGAGGCGGATAGGCGTTCTCGGTAACCACAACGATCTCTTTGCCACCCAGATCGGGCAAGTCCTGTGCAAAAGCAGCGGACGTGGCAAGTGACAGCCCGATCAGGGCCGAATAGACAAATTTCATTTCTGGGGCTCCCCGTGGATCAATGGCGTCAGACTATGCCTTCGATTGTCGCGGTTTCAAGCCTTCTCGATAAGACCAGACAAGGCACTCCGCGTTCAGGGCACGCCCACTCCCCTCTTCCAACCGCACAGAGAATCGCTTGATTTCAAACAGTAAAGGCTCAAAATCGATTGGATTACTGCGTTCCGATATTAGCCTCGCCGCATTTGAAAGGTCTTGCACATGCGCTTTTCTCACCTTCTCCTCGCAAGCCTTTTGCTTGCCCCCGGCATGGCCAAAGCGGAAATGCCAATCTTTTCGGCCAAATGCCTAGAAAACATGGTCGACGCAGATCGCAGCGGGGCCGTGCGGGTCAATGGTTTGGTTGTCGACGTCACCGCCTTCAACGAAAATTACTACGAAGCCACGATCGAAAGCATGACCTACAGCATCAGCCATGACGGTGGAGGCAGCGGCCTGATCGTGACCTTCACCGGATCAGGCGGGGTCAACGGCATCTGCCAAGTCCTTGCCGCAGAAACCTCGGCAGATGGCGATGATGGCGGCGGCGCGATGGCGGAGTCGGGTATGGGCGCAGGTGAAACCCGGACCGAAACCGTGCACTTCCAGAAGGGCGCCAGCAGCGCGACGATGACCACCGATATCGCGCCGGGCGGCTCGGTCCGATATGTGCTGGGCGCAAATGCCGGGCAGGATCTCTATGTCACAATGGGCACGGCGACCGACGGCGTCTCCTATCAGATCTTCAACCCCGACAGCACCTTCCTTCTGGATATGGTCCCCTTCACCACGGAATACCGGGGCGAACTTTGGCAATCCGGCGATCATGTGGTCGAGGTAATCAACCGATCAAACGAAAACGCCTATGTGACGGTGACCATGTCAATCGACTGATGCCGCTCCTGCGGTATGTGCATTTTCGCACCATTGTCGGGCAATATTCCCGAATTGCCCGACAAGTCCGCACAAAGCATAGTGATCCCGACGCAATTGATTGCGCCGTAAATTGGCGAGACCCGCTATGACCCGTATGCCCACCTACTTTATCAGCCACGGCGGCGGCCCTTGGCCTTGGATGCCTGACTGGCGCGTGATGTTCAAAAACCTTGAAGCCAGCTTTGTGCAGATGGTCAAAGACTTGCCGGAACGGCCAAAAGCCATCCTGATGATCTCGGGTCATTGGGAAGAAGACAGCTTTGCAGTGATGACCAACCCGAACCCGCCGATGGTTTATGACTACCACGGCTTCCCGCCGCATACCTTCCAGATCAAGTATCAGGCCCCCGGTGCGCCTGATCTGGCCAAACGCGCGGCCGATCTGATTGCGGCGGCTGGCCTCCCGGTAAAGCTTGATCCGAAACAGGGTTATGACCACGGCACCTTTGTTCCGGCCTATATCATGTACCCGGATGCCGATGTGCCGCTGTTCCAAATCTCGCTGCGCCACGGCTATTCGCCCGCCGAGCATCTGGCCCTTGGCCGCGCCCTTGCCCCCTTGCGGGACGAAGGCGTGCTGATTGTCGGTTCCGGCCTCTCCTATCATAACCTGCGCCTTTTTGGGCCGGGCGCAAAAGAGCCATCCGAAGGCTTTGACAAATGGCTGAACGCAGCTTTGGCCAAGGCTCCGGCCGAGCGCACGAAAGACATGGAAAACTGGGAACAGGCCCCCTATGCCCGCATCAGCCACAAGGAAGAAGACCACCTTGTACCGCTGTTCGTGGCCCTTGGTGCCGCTGAAAATGACAAGGCCACGATGGTCTATCATGACAAAGACCTGTTCGGCGGTGTGACCGCGTCCAGCTATCGGTTCGACGCCTGACGGATTGCGCGGTCAGTACCGCGCATCCTCCAGCCCGCAGAATGGATCAACGGGCGACCGCCCCTCAAAAGGCGTTCGCCCAACAAGGCAGTCAACGACTGCCGCCTGCATGCTGGTCATGCTGGAATAGGCATTGATGTAACACGGCACCCGCGGCGCATCGTAAAGCATATAGGGGTAGCCAAAGCTGATCATCACTGTCGGCACCTCATGCCACCAGCGCCGCATCGACATGCCAAAATCGCCCATCAGCTTTAGCCAATCAAGGAAGATCCGCCCCCGCGTCAGCAGGGTTTCCTCGGCAAAGGCATAGATCATCAGATCCCAATCCTTCGGCTCGATCTGCATTCCCTTTTCATAGACCGTGACCTCAAAGCCCTCGGCCCGCAGCATGTCTGGCAGCTCCAATGGCAGTGGCACAGGCATGAATGGAAAAACCACCCCGCCCGAAATCACCAACACCCTGCGGTACCGGTCCACAGACAGCGGCAAAACGGATTTCACATCCTTGACCAGCGTCGGCGCCCGCGCCGTCACTGCCCGCGCGGCTTCCCTGTCGCCCTTCGTCCCGATCTTTTCCCTCGCCGCAGGCTTCACGCCCCGATGCAAGCCCAGCGCCGCCTTCAGGCCAAGCACCCGGCGCACCGCCTCATCCAGCCGCGCCGCCGTAATCCGGCCATCTGCAACCGCCGCCTCAATCAGGGCGTGATCCCCCTCGGGATCGTTCGAGAACAGAATCACATCACAACCCGCCATGATCACCTCGGGCAGCATTTCAGACCGGGGCGCCCAAGCGCCAAACCCGGCCATCGGCGTTGCATCCGACACGATCACCCCGTTGAACCCCAACCGCCTGCGCAACAGGTCTTCGGTCAAAATCGGGCTGACCGAGGCCGGGCGAAACGCCTCAACCCCCGAATCCGGATCTTCGGCCCGCACCATCGCCGGGAAGGCGATATGGGCCGACATGACCGACATCACCCCGGCCTCGATCGCCGCGCGATACAGCGCGCCATGGGTGGCCTCCCATTCCTCAACCGAAAGCGGGATGATCGTCGTCACCAGATGCTGGTCGCGGTCATCATGGCCTTCCCCCGGCCAATGCTTCACCGTGGCCGCCACACCCTGCGCCTGAAACTCTGCGATGGTCGCCAAGGCATGCGCCTTGATCCGCACAGGATCGCTGCCAAGCCCGCGTGTCGCCACAATCGGGCTGCGAAACGCCGCGTTGATGTCGATCACCGGTGTAAAGGTCCAGTTGACCCCGATCGCCGCCGCTTCCCGCGCCATGATCTGCGCCACCTGCCGCGTGGCCCCCAGATCATCAACCGCCGCCAAGGCCAAGGGATTGGGCACCTCGGTCCCGAAAGGCAGGCTCATCCGGCTGCCCTCAAGATCCGATGACACCAAGAGCGGCACCTCTGCCTGCGCCTGCGCGGCGTCCAGAAAGTTGGCCTCTTCCTCCAGCCCGCCCATAAAGAACCGCGTGATCCCGCCGGGCTTCAGCCTTGCAAGCCGAGGCAGTTCCCCCGGATCCGACCCGCGCGACAGATGCACGAACAACTGACCCGCCTTTTCCTGCGGCCCCATCGCGGCAAGCGTGTCTTCAACCCACGCAACCTGTGCATCATCCAGATGGAACGGCGCTTTTGTCAGATCAACCATGTTGTCCCCCGCAAACCAGGCAATCAGCCCGAGACTTCACCGCAATCACCCGCGTTTCGGTGTAAAGCGCATCGTGGATGACCAAACGCCCACGCAGCCCCTGCCCCGCCCCGGTGATTTCCTTCACCGCTTCCATCGCCATCATGGTGCCAATGACCCCCGGCAAAGGGGCGGCCACACCCGCCTCGGCACAGGTTGGCACCATCCCCGGCGCAGGCCGCACCGGGAAAACGCATTCGTAACAAGGGCCGCCCCGCACCGGGTCATACAGCGAGATCTGCCCCTCCCACTGCGTTATCGCCGCCGAAATCAGGGGCTTGCCCGCCGCCACACAAACCCGGTTCACCAGATAGCGCGTGTCGAAATTATCCGTGCCATCCAGAACCAGATCGTAATCGGCCACCAAAGCCGCAGCACTTTCCTCATCCAACCGCCGATGATAGGCCCGCACCTCGATGAAGGGATTCAAAGCCTTCATCGCCATTTCGGCCGAAAACACCTTGGGCATCCCGATCCGGTCGTCAGTATGGATTATCTGCCGCTGAAGGTTCGAATTATCGACCTCATCGGCATCAATGACCCCGATCGTCCCCACACCTGAAGCGGCCAGATACAAAAGCGCAGGCGACCCAAGCCCCCCAGCGCCCACAACCAGCACTTTCGCCCCCTTCAGCTTTTTCTGCCCCGGCCCGCCGATTTCGCGCAAGATGATGTGTCGGGCATAGCGGTCCAACTCGGCCGCCCGAAAGCTTCCCTGCTGTGGCGGTTCAGTCTCCGCCTTGGGGGCGGCGCGCCGCCGCAGGCTCTGAACCAGCGCCCGATAGCCCGCAACCAATGCCCCCAAAACGCCCAGCGCCAACCAAGGGCGGACATCGCCCCCTGTCGCCTGCCGAAACCCATTGCCGTCCGGCAGCACAAGCTGCGCCAGCACAACAGCCAGCCAAAGCGCCGCAATCAAGGTCAGCCGCAGCCGGACGGGCGTCTTAAAGACGACACCCACGCCCCAGATCACCGCAGCCATCGCCAGAACCGGGATCATCAGCGCTTTCCCGTCGATCCAAACCCGCCCTCGCCGCGCGCACTGTCGCTCAGGGCCTCAACCACGGCGAACGTTGCCTGCACAACAGGCGCAACAATCATCTGCGCCACGCGGTCGCCATGCTGGATGGTATAGGGCTCAGACCCAAGATTGATCAATGCCACCCCAAGTGGGCCGCGATAATCGCTGTCAATCGTGCCGGGGGTATTGGGAAGGGTGATGCCCTGCTTGGTGGCCAAACCCGAACGCGGGCGGATTTGCATTTCATACCCCGGAGGGATTTCAACACGAAGCCCAGTCGGGCAGATCGCCCGCTGCATGGGCGCAAGGGTAAAGCCCTCGGCCCGCCTCTCGGGTGGCAGATTGGCGCGAATATCTGCCCCGGCGGCCCCGGGTGTTTCATAGGCCGGCAAAGGCAAATCCCGGTCAGCCCAGTCCTCGAACAGGATTTTCACAACGGGTCGCATGCCAGACCAGCCTCCATGACGCAGGCCAACGGCCAAATTTTTTCGAAAAAATTTGGCGCTCCGCCGCGCCGGATCATTGCAGCGCCTCGGCAATTCTGTCCGCAAGCCTGCGGGCGACTTCGTCCTTGCTCATGCGCGGCCAATCTTCGGCGCCCGCATCAGAAATCAGCGTCACGGCGTTCTCGATCCCGCCCATGATCCCGGTTGCGGGGCTTACGTCATTGGCCACGATCCAGTCACATCCCTTGCGCGCCCGCTTGGCGGTGGCGTGCTCCACCACCTTTTCCGTTTCCGCCGCAAAGCCCACCACAAGGCGCGGACGGGCCTCGGCTTTTGAAACCGTCGCCAGAATGTCCGGGTTCTCGGCAAATTCCAGTCCCGGTGCCCGGCCAGAGCCATCCTTCTTCATTTTCTGCCCCGCCGCATTGGCCACGCGCCAGTCGGCAACAGCCGCCGCCATCACAGCCGCATCGGCAGGGAGGGCCGCCTGAACCGCCGCCAGCATCTCACGCGCGGTTTCCACGCGGATCACCTCCACCCCTGCCGGGGGGGCAACAGTCGCAGGACCGGTGACAAAGCTGACCCTTGCGCCAAGGTCGCGCAGCGCCGCCGCAATCGCCGTTCCCTGCGCGCCGCTGGAACGGTTTGCAATATAGCGCACCGGGTCAATCGGCTCATGCGTCGGGCCGCTGGTCACAATGACATGTTTTCCAAAGAGTGGCCCCGCCGACAGTTGCGCCTCGACCGCCGCCAAAATTTCCGCAGGTTCCGCCATGCGCCCGGGGCCATATTCCCCGCAGGCCATGTCGCCGTCATTCGGCCCGACCGTCAGAATGCCATCGCCCAACAAGGTGGACAGATTGCGCTGTGTCGCCGGATGCAGCCACATCCGCACATTCATCGCAGGCGCGATCAGCACCCGCTTGTCTGTCGCCAAAAGAAGGGTCGAGGCCAGATCATCCGCCCGCCCTGCCGCCATCTTGCCCATCAGATCCGCCGTCGCCGGGGCCACAACGACCAGATCTGCCGCACGCGACAGTTGGATATGGCCCATTTCGGCCTCATCCGTCAGATCGAAAAGATCGGTATAAATCTTGGCGCCCGCCAGCGCCGAAACTGAAAGGGGCGTGACAAATTCCGCCCCGGCCTTGGTCAGCACCGGCACGACCTTGGCCCCGGCCTTCGAAAGAAGCCGGATCAATTCCAGCGACTTGTAAGCTGCAATGCCGCCGCCAATGATCAGAAGAATTCGTTTTCCGGCCAGCATCTGCGCCCCCATTCAGTCTGGCCCGACGTTAGGCGGCGACGGAAGCAAACTCAACACCCCCAATGGCCTATTGAAAGGCGGCACAGGGGTCTTCACGATCCGGCGACACCGCCGTCAGCCAGGCATCAAAGGGCTGATCCCCCACAGCAGCACCTTCGATCTGGCCAATGGACAGAACGGAAACCGAAGGCGCGGCTCTGGCCAGAACTGATGGCAGGCCCCAATCCTTGCGGGCATGGCCCGACCCAGTGATCACGGCCACAGGCGGGCCAACCTCCTCCAGCGCCCGCAAAACCGCACGGGCAAGTGTTGCATCGCGAAGTCGCTGGGCCTGTACCATCCCGGGCAAAAGTTCCTCTGGCAACGCATCGCAATGGGCGGCCATCTGCTCTGCCTCTCGCGCGGCCTGCTCTGCCTCTGGCAGGTCACGATCCAACCCGAACAGGGCCCCATCCGCGGCCACAGCCATTGCCCCTTCGCGCACAGCCCGCCGGGCCAGATCACGCGGCACCTCGGCCCCGTAATGCCGCGCCCCGCCAGCCGCTGCGAAAATCGGATGATACATCGAAAAATCCGGCCAGCCCCGCGCCTCCCAGTTCAAGGCCCTGGCCAAAGACGCGGCTTCCGTCACATCCGCCGGAACCGCAATCTCCTCGGGGATCATCTCCCAGACCACCGCTTTGGGTTGGATCGCGGCGACAAAGGCCGCCTGATTTTCGTGATGCACCGGGTTGTCATGCACCTCGCCCAAGATCACCACATCGGCAACCCTTTGCCACGCCAAATCCGACGGCGCAATCTCACCCGCAACGGCGGGCGCAGCAAGGATCAGCCCAAACAGCCATTTCATCACAAGAAATGGTGCACTTCCCGGCTTTGGCTTTCAAGGCTCCGCTTCATCTTGGCAAAGGCCGCAGCCTCCAATTGCCGAACGCGCTCTTTCGACAGACCCAGTTCTTCGCCAAGGCTTTCCAGCGTCCGCGGCTCTTCGCGCAACTTGCGCTCGGCCACGATGAACCGTTCCCGAGCATTCAGCGCCTGCATCGCCTTCACCAGCCAAGTCCGCACCTGCCCCCGGTCATGCGCCTCTTCCACCACCTCGGCCGATTGCGGGCCGTCATCCTCAAGCGCATCAATCCATTCCCGCCCGTCCTCATCCGACGACTGCGTGGCATTCAGCGAAAAGTCCGATCCGGAAAGGCGCCCTTCCATCATCTCGACATCGGCAACCGAAACCCCAACTTCCGATGCCACCATCTGCCGCAACTGGGCCGCATCCAGCACCTCACCGCGCTGCGCCGCCTCCCGCTCCAGCTTGGCCTGAACCCGGCGCAAATTGAAAAACAGCGCCTTCTGACTGCTGGTCGATCCTGTCCGCACAAGCGACCAGTTCCGCATCACATAATCCTGAATGCTGGCCTTGATCCACCACACCGCATAGGTCGAAAACCGCACCCCCCGATCCGGGTCAAACTTGTCCGCAGCCTTCATCAGGCCCAAGGACGCCTCTTGGATCAGGTCATTCATCGGCGCCCCATAACGCCGGAACTTGGCCGCCATGCTGATCGCCAGCCGCATATAGGCGGTGATCAGCCGATGCAAAGCCTGCTCATCACGGTAATCCCGCCACGCATAGGCCAGCCGCAATTCCGTTTCCGCATCCAGCAATTCCGCCTTCATTGCTTGGCGCGACATGGTTTGATCGGTATATCCGTCTAGTGCCATCCAAAGACCCCCCGGTCATGAGTTGGCGCGATTTTTCTGCGCTTAAGGGATATACGCGCCATGACCGGAACTGGTTCACTTTCAACCTCGACTTTTTCGCTTCCGGCCCTAAGCCTCGTCATCGGCGGCGCAAGATCAGGAAAATCCCGCATGGCCGAGGCCTTGGTCACCCTGTCCGGTCGCCCCCGCACCTATATTGCCACGGCTCAGGCCTTTGATGATGAAATGGTCATCCGCATCGACCAGCACCGCAATGATCGTGGCCAAGACTGGAACACGATCGAAGCCCCCATGCACCTTGGCCCCGCCCTTGCCGCAGCACCCGCCGACGGCGTCGTGCTGTTGGATTGCGCCACGCTGTGGCTGACAAACCATCTGCTTGCGGAAACCTCTCTGCGGCAGGAAATGGCCAATCTCTTGGCCGAACTTGCCGCCTGCCCCGCCCCCGTGGTTGTGGTCACGAATGAGGTGGGCCTGTCCGTCGTTCCCGAAAACCGTTTGGCCCGCCGCTTTCGCGACGAACAGGGGCGCCTGAACCAGCACCTTGCCGCCCAAGCGGGCTTGGTCATCGGCGTCATGGCCGGATTGCCCTTCGCGCTCAAAGGCCAACTGCCGCAGGGTCTGGTCTGATGCGCCTGCACCTTGTCCGGCACGGGCCAACGCATGCGAAATGCATGGTGGGCTGGACAGACCTTCCCGCCGATCTCTCCGACACAGCCGCTCTCCAACGCCTTTCCGACCACCTGCCGCAACAGGCGGTCATGCTCTCTTCCGACCTGACACGCGCTGTGGCCACAGCCAATGCCATATCCCTGCCGACAAGGCAGCGCCTGCCACATGACAGCGATTGGCGCGAACTGCACTTTGGCGCATGGGAAATGCGCGGCTTTGCCGAAATCGAAGCCGAAGACCCGGACCGCATCCGCGCTTTTTGGGAAACCCCCGGCGAGGTGCGCCCGCCACAGGGCGAAAGCTGGAATGATGTTCTCGCCCGTGTTGGCGCGGCCCTTGATCGCCTGACAGCCCACGGCCCAGACGTCATTGTGGTCTGCCATTTCGGTGCCATCGTCGCAGCACTGCAAAGCTGCCTCGGGCTGACCTCAGAGCAGGCTTTTTCCCATCGCATCGACAACCTGTCGGTCACGCAACTGCACAAAACGGCGGCAGGCTGGGACGAGATCGCGGTCAATCACCGCCCTTGATGGGCACCCCCACAAATCATCGCTTTTCCAACCGGCCTGAACACGGCTAGCTGTCGCGGCACGCCCCTGCTGCGGTCCTGTCTGCAAGCCGTATGCACAGAGGGTGTACGGGGGGTGTACAGGGGGTGTACCGCCGAAAGCGTTAATTCCCCGCAAAGCTTTGTTTACCCTTCGGAACTTCTCGTTAACGCTGTTGCGATTTAGATGTCGGGAAACATGGTTAATGTTAAGGCCCCGCGCGGCAGTTAAGAAGGATAACGTGTTATGTCTGACGTCTATGATTTGGTTATTGGTGACCGTGGCTATTCCAGCTGGTCCCTGCGCGGCTGGCTTCTGTTTGAGGCTTTTGGCATTCCCTACCGCCTGCACACCGCCAGACTTTACACCGACGAATTGCCGACCCTGCTCAAGAAATTCCACCCGGCCCGCACCGCGCCCACGATCCGCACGCCAGATGGGATTGTCATGCCGGAAAGCCTCGCCATCGCCGAAGAACTGGCCAGCCGCCACCCGCAGGCGGGCATCTGGCCCGAAGGCAAGGCGCGCGCTGTGGCGCGGGTGCTTGCGTCGGAAATGCATGCAGGCTTTACGGCCTTGCGCAGCCATTGCCCGATGAACCTTCGCGTCAGCTACACCGACTGCGCCCCGCCGCAGGCCGTGCTGGATGATCTGCAACGCCTTGAAACTGTTTGGAATTGGGCGTGGGAACAGACAGGCTCATCGACATGGCTTTGCGGCCCCTATTCCGCAGCCGACGTGTTCTTTGCCCCAGTGGCGACCCGGATTGCGACCTACAACCTTCCTGTCAGTGATCGCGCGCAGGCCTATGTGCAAGCACATCTTTCCCATCCCTCGTTCCGCAAATGGAGGGCAATGGGGCTGGTCGATGGGGCAGATCAGGAATTCTACCGCCGCGACTATCCAACCCGCCCATGGCCGGGGCCGGTACCAATGGCGGCACAGGCGGTTGACGGAATTGACGGCGTTCTGAACAGCGCCTGCCCCTATTCCGGCAAAGCCGTGACCCATGCGCTTGCACTGGCCGATGGCCGCCGTTTTGGCTTCTGCAATGCGTTTTGCCGGGACAAGACCGTTGCAGACCCAGAGGCATGGCCCGCCTTCATGGCCCTTGTGAACGGTTAACCTTCGGCGGCCACCATTAACCTTTCCCTAACGCTCGCCCCCCTAACACTGTTGTTAAGGAATTGGGGTAAAGTGGATGGTGGCCAAAACCTACACCGTCGCCTTCGAAGGCGTCGAAGCTCGAATCGTAGAAGTCCAGTGCGCCGTCTCTCCCGGCGTGCCGGCCTTTACGCTTGTCGGTCTGCCAGATAAGGCCGTTTCCGAGGCGAAAGAGCGCGTTCGCGCGGCCTTGACCGCAATGTCGATTGCGCTGCCCTCAAAGAAGATCACCATCAATCTTGCCCCGGCAGACCTTCCCAAGGAAGGCTCTCACTTCGACCTGCCGATTGCGCTTTCGATCCTTTCCGCAATCGAAATCCTGCCAAGGGATGAATTGGAAGTCACGGTCTCCATTGGAGAATTGTCCCTTGATGGCCGTCTGATGCCGGTCCTTGGCGCGCTTCCTGCGGCGATGGCTGCGGCAGAAGAGGATTGCACTTTGCTCTGCCCGCGCGCCTGCGGTGCCGAAGCCGCCTGGGTCGGCGCGACAGAGGTATTGGCGGCTTCCTCTCTGGATGAGGTTGTTCGCCACTACACAGGTCAATCCCCGCTGTCCCCCGCAGAGGCCGGAGAGGTGCAAACACCTCATAACCACAAGGACTTGCGGGATGTTAAGGGGCAGGAACGTGCGAAACGCGCCATGGAAATCGCCGCTGCCGGTCGCCATCACATGCTGATGGTGGGCACCCCCGGTTCCGGAAAGTCGATGCTTGCGGCCCGAATGCCGGGCATTCTTCCGCCCCTCAGCCCGTCCGAAGCCCTTGAAACATCTATGATACACTCACTGTCAGGGTTATTGGATGAAGGCGGGATTTCACGCGAACGTCCCTTCCGCGAGCCCCACCACACCGCCTCGATGGCCGCCATCGTGGGCGGCGGGCGGGGGGCGAAACCGGGTGAAATCAGCCTCGCGCATAATGGCGTACTCTTTCTTGACGAATTCCCCGAATTTCCCCGGCAGGTGCTGGAAACGTTAAGACAGCCAATTGAAACCGGTGAGGTCATGGTTGCCCGCGCCAACGCCCATATCCGATACCCCTGCCGATTTCTGCTAATGGCCGCCGCCAACCCCTGCCGGTGCGGGTATTTGTCAGACCCGGCCCGCGCCTGTGGCAAGGCCCCGCTTTGTGGCGAGGATTACTTGGGGCGGATTTCCGGGCCTTTGATGGACAGGTTCGACCTGCGCGTCGACGTCCCGCCCGTGGCCTATACAGATCTTGACCTACCGGCCACGGGAGAAAGCTCGATCACAATCGCCGAAAGAGTTGTCAAAGCCCGCGCTGTCCAAGAAGCCCGGTTCGCCGCACATTCTGGAATACGGGTCAACGCGGATGCCGAAGGTCAGCTTTTGGAAGACATCGCAACGCCCGATGAGCAGGGACGGACCTTGATTGCCAAAGTGGCAGAAAGGTTCGGTCTTTCGGCCCGCGGCTACCATCGCGTTTTGCGGGTGGCCCGCACGATCGCAGATCTGGATGGTTCAGCGCAGGTGCGCCAACCCCATGTGGCAGAAGCGGTCAGCTATCGCTTGGGGCATGGCGCAAAATAAAGTGGCCCGGGACAAACGCCCGGGCCAAAGTTTGGGACCAGCAGGGAGGAGGAGAGCCGGTCCTTCGGAAGCACGGGCCCCGTCGCCGGGGCCCAGCAAACATCACAGGTTGTAGGCGCGCTCGCCGTGCGAGGTGAGGTCAAGACCTTCACGCTCTTCATCGGTGGTGACACGCAGACCAGTTGTGGCCTTGCAGATATACAGAGCAACCAGAGAGACAGCGCCCGACCAGATGATCGTGATCACCACGCCGAGGATCTGAGCGTAGACCTGAGCACCCATGGTGCCAGCTTCCGCCACAAAGCCAGTACCCCCCAGCGACGGAGCAGCGAGGATACCGGTGCCGATGGCGCCAATGATACCGCCGATGCCGTGGACACCGAAGACGTCAAGGCTGTCGTCATAGCCCAGCTTGTGCTTGACCGTGGTGACGAAGAAGAAGCAAGCGATGGCAGCGAGGAAGCCAAGGGCGATCGCACCAACCGGGCCAGTCGTGCCACAGGCCGGGGTGATGGCAACGAGGCCAGCAACCATACCCGAAGCAGCACCCAGCATCGAGGCTTTGCCACGGGTCATCACTTCCATCAGCGACCAGCCAAGGATAGCGGCAGCGGTAGCGATGAAGGTATTGATCATGGCCAAGGTGGCGCCAGCAGTCGCTTCAAGGTTGGAACCAGCATTGAAGCCGAACCAGCCAACCCACAGCATCGACGCGCCAACCATGGTCAGGGTCATCGAGTGCGGAGCCATGTTGTCTTTGCCGTAACCGACGCGGGGTCCGATGACGATTGCAGCGACAAGGGCGGCAATACCGGCATTGATGTGAACAACCGTACCACCAGCGAAGTCGATAGCGCCGTGGTTATAGATCACGCCTGCCGCATCCCAAACCATGTGGGCAATCGGGAAGTACGAGAAGGTCAGCCAGATGACAACGAAAAGGAGCACTGCGCTGAACTTGATGCGCTCTGCAAAGCCACCAATGATCAGTGCTGGGGTAATGGCCGCAAAAGTCATCTGGAAGGCGATGAACAGGTATTCGGGGATCATGATCCCTTCAGAGAATGTGGCCGAGAGCGAGTCAGGCGTCACACCGGCAAGGAATACCTTGGCAAATCCGCCCCAGTAGGGCGAGGTGCCGCCGCCAAAGGCCATCGAATAGCCGTAGACGATCCAGATGATCATCGCGACGGCAGAGATAACGGTGGTCTGCATCAGCACCGAAAGCATGTTCTTGGTGCGAACCAGACCGCCGTAGAACAGCGCGAGGCCCGGAACGATCATGAACAGAACCAGCAGGGTTGCAGTCATCATCCAAGCCACATCGCCTTTTTCAACGATTGGCGCGGCGGTTTCGGCAGCGGCCTCGGTGGTTGCAGCCGCTTCCTGAGCCCAAGCTGGCAGGCTTGCAAAGAGCGAAGCGCCAAGCGCCGTCAGCCCTGAGAGTTTCATCGAGTTATTCATCGTCACTATTCCCCTTCCCCCGAACGCTTACAGCGCGTCATCATTGGTTTCGCCGGTGCGGACACGCACGGCATGGCTTACGTCCAGAACGAAGATCTTGCCGTCGCCGATCTTGTCGGTTTTTGCAGTCTTGCGGATCGTGTCGACAACAGCCTCGGCAAGGCTGTCCGAAACCACGATTTCAAGCCGAACCTTCGGCACAAAGTTCACAGCGTACTCGGCGCCGCGATAGATTTCGGTATGGCCTGACTGGCTGCCAAAGCCTTTGATTTCGGTCACCATCATGCCGCGCACGCCGATGGTGGTCAGCGCTTCGCGCACCTCCTCGAGCTTGAATGGCTTGATTGCTGCGATAATGAGTTTCACGTTCTTCCCCTTCTTGGCACGGGGCCCGGGGTGGGCCCTTGCAGGTAGGAAGGAACTTTTCAGAGGCTCAGAACAAGAAAACCCCGGCAGAAAACCGCCTCGATTCCGGAAGAATTGCACAATTTTTGCACTTATTTATACCAATGATTAAAAATTAAGCACAAATGGCACTCGAATCGTCACTGCCTGCACTCCACATCGCCAAGTCTTCGGGCTAAACTCGCCTCAAAAGAAAATGGCGTTTTGGCGTAAGTTGGGTATCGGGCATGGCATCTTCGGGCAATGGGCGTAAGCCGCTGGTGGCTGATCGGCGGTATACTGCAAAGGCACCGGCCAAGTCCTCGGGCGGTTCCGGCAAACAGCCGCCGCGCAAGCCCGCGCCTCGCAAACCCCGACGCCAGCATGGTCTGATCGTCGGCTTTATCGTCGGCCTCTGGCGTTTGATCTGGGGTGTTGTCTGGGCCGTTTCCTGGCGGCTTGGCGTCACTTTGGGCATCGTGGTGGGTCTTGCGACGTTCTACTTCTATAGCCAATTGCCCGACGTTACGGCCCTGCTGGACGGACGCGCCCGTGGCTCTGTCACCATGCTGGACCGCGATGGGCAGGTCTTTGCCTGGCGTGGCGAGACTTTCGGCGGACAGATCTCTGCCGATCATGTTTCACCCTATTTGCGGGACGCGGTTGTTGCGACCGAAGACAAGCGGTTCTACCGGCACTTCGGGATCTCTCCGCGCGGCATTGCTGGCGCGATCCGGATCAACCTCTCGGAAGGCCGCGGCCCGTTGTCCGGCAACGGTGGCTCGACCATCACACAGCAGGTGGCGAAACTCTTGTGCCTTGGGGTCCCCTATGACCCAAGTCAATGGAAATCCGAGGCCGATTACGAACAGGACTGCCGGGGCGGCGGTGTCTGGCGAAAGGTCAAGGAAATCCCGTTCGCCATCGCGATGGAAGTGAAATACACAAAGTCCGAAATCCTGACGATCTACCTGAACCGTGCTTACCTTGGGGCCGGGGCGCGTGGCTTTGAAGCCGCTGCCCAGAGGTATTTCGGGAAATCCGCCAATGAAGTCAAACCGTCGGAAGCTGCCATGCTGGCTGGTCTTTTGACCGCGCCTTCGCGTTTTGCTCCAACGAACAATCTGGAACGCGCTCAGGGACGGGCAAGCGTCGTGATCGGTCTGATGGAAGACCAAGGCTATCTGACCAAGGCAGAGGCAGATGATGCCCGCGCCCACCCAGCGGTGCTTTCCAAGGCGGCAGAAACCAAATCCGGGGGCGCATTTGCCGATTGGGTCATGGAATCGACGCCCAGCTTCCTGTCATCCGAAACGACAGAAGACGTCATCATCCAGACAACGCTTGATCAACGCCTGCAACGCGCAGCCGAAGAAGCAATGTCCTATATCTTTGAAAATAAGGTCAAAGCAGGATCGAAGGCCGAGGCCGCCATTATCGTGATGTCTGCAGATGGCGCGGTTAGGGCCATGGTCGGCGGTCGTAATCCAGCCGCTGCCGGCAGCTTTAACCGAGCCACGCAGGCCAAGCGTCAGACCGGCTCCAGCTTCAAACCCTTCGCCTATGCCGCGGCCTTGGACTTGGGCTTCACCCCGGCGGACTATGTGGAAGACACGCCTCTGACCATCAACATCCCCGGATCCGGGCCTTGGACACCAAAGAACTACGACAATCAGTTCAAGGGCATGATCACGCTGACGCAAGCGCTTGCCGAAAGCCGCAATATCCCGGCCGTAAGGGTATCCGAGGCCGTCGGTCGTGATGCCGTGCGCCGGGTTGCGGCAGGCTTCGGCATTCAGTCCAACCTTGCCGATGGACCTGCCCTTGTTCTTGGCGCATCTGAAGGCACATTGCTGGAAATGACCGGCGCCTACTCGGGCATTCTGAATGGTGGGCTGGCGGTTACTCCCTATGGGCTGATGGAGATTCGTCTACAGGGGGAGCCAGAGCCGCTCATGGGCGCGGCCGGTGGCTTTGATGAACGTGTCATCAGTGAACAAGCCGCCCGATATCTCACTTACATGATGAGCAAGGTCATCGAAGAAGGCACGGGCACGCGCGCACGGATTCCGGGATGGGAAGCGGCAGGCAAGACCGGCACCACACAGGCCGCGCGGGATGCATGGTTTATCGGATTCACTGCCGATTACGTTGCCGGTGTCTGGATGGGGAACGATGACAACAAACCTCTGACAGGCGTGACGGGCGGTGGCTTGCCAGCCGAAATCTGGCACGAGGTGATGGTGCGCGTCCATGAAGGGCTGCGCCCTGCCCCGCTGCCGATGGACATACCCACACCGAAACGACCGCCGAACGGCACCTATGCGCCGTCGCCCGGCGTAATGGATGATGGCCAATCCCCGGCCCCCGTGGTCAACCCGAATGCCACACCCGAAACCTATGACCCCGTGCCCCCTTTCGTAAATGAGGGCCCTGTGATGAGCGGGGAAAGTATTGCGGATCAGATCTTGCGCGATGTGCTGGGCGTTCTGGGCGGCAACTAGGGCACACTGGCAAAGCTGGAATACTGTCCTTTCAAAGCGAGCGCTCGGCTTCCTCTTTTATCCTGTTCAGGTGAAAGGCCTTGTACGCTGCGTAATCTGCTCTGAACCGTGGCGCAAAGAATTTGGCAAAGGCGCGAACCTCGGGTCTGCGATAGGCTTGAGGTGAAATGACCAGCCACGAGGTTGTGCAAATATCTTCCATAGGCTCGAAGCAGGCGACAAGGCTGGGGTAATCAAAAGACAAGGTCGTTGAAACTGGCCCGATCCCCAACCCAGCGGCAATTGCCGCCGTCACAGACTCGGCATCCGCACTTCTTGATACAATCTGGTCTTCGGAAATCCGTTCCAGCAGCCAATTGTTCAGCATCATCGAAGGCGTGGTGGGATCGTAAACAACAAACCTATGCCCGGCAAAATCCGCCTCTGACTTTGGCAAGCCGAACGCCTTTGCGTAGGACTTTGACGCGTAAAGTGTCGATGTCACTTGGTTTAGGCGAGTGCATATCAAGCGGTCATCTGTGATCTGTCTGGTGATCCGCAAAGCGACATCTGCCTCGCCTGCACAAAGATCCAGTAGACGATACGACGAAATCAGTTCAAACCGCGTGTTTGGATGGAGTGCTGTGAAATCTGCCAAGATCTGCGTGAACATGGGCGAAAAATTCAGCCTTGGTGCGGTAATGCGAATGGGTCCTCCATGTCGCTTTCTCAGCCCGACCGCCACTTTAGTCAATTCTGCAAAGGCTGCTTCTGCCGCTTCGGCCATTGGAAAAATTTGCTTGGCCGCATCGGTTGGGTGCAGGCCTCGGGTGTCTCGGTCAAAAAGACTGATCCCCAATTCATGCTCAAGCACATCAATTCGGCGCGCAACGGTCGGTTGGGACATCCCAAGATCGCGCGAAGCCGCAAGAGTTGATCCTTTACGGTAAACCGCAAGGAAAACCCTGATGGCTGACCAGTCTTCAAGGACGCTCTTCATTTTTGTAGATCCACACTACGTCACTCACGATACCACCTCTGGCCAAAGCAAGCGAATATCTTCTGATCAAGGCACGGACCGGAGGACACGGACATGGTGGCAGGATCATTATTCAGTGCATTTCTGAGCCCATTTTTTGGGGGGCGATCGTTCAATCTAAAGCTCATCTTGCCAGCAAAGTCTCAAGGCGATGATCTGACGGAGGAAGAAACCCGCAATCGGCAGCATCTGTTGATGGATCTTATGCAAAATCAGCCCGGCCTATTCGAGACCGACTGCGGTTTCGATGCCGCGCTGCGCTTCTATCCGCACAGGCTCTAAAAGGTCTGTTATGCTTGGCCTTATGCGGTCTTGAGATCGGCAATCAGCGCGTCAATATCGCCCTTGCGCTTATCAAGCATTGCACCGATTTCCGCACGCTCGCTGGACAGCAAGTTGACGCCTTCGATGATCAGATTGAAGAACAGGTTCTTCCCTGACTTGTCCGACACATGCCAACGCAGGTCAAACGGAGCCTTACCCTTCAGCCGCGCGATCGAGGTCACTTCGTAATAGGTCTTGATCGGACGCGCATCGGTGACTTCGATCTGGCTGCCAATGAAGTCGCGAAATCTCCGTCCATATTTTCGGGCAAGATAGCCCTGGAAGGCCTTTGTAAAGGCGGACAACTGGGCACTGGTAGTCGAACGCGCGGCAACCCCAAGCGCCGAACGCGCAATGACCGGTACATCGCCGTAACGCGCAAAGATCTTTTCAAAATCGGCATACATGGCCGTTGCCGATTTCCCCGAATTGATCGTCTTGTTCACGTCGGCAACGGCACGCGTCACCAGATCCTTGGCCTGATCTACGGTCAAGGCCGATGCAGGCAACACGGGCAAGGCTAGTGCCGCGGCACCTCCAACCAGCCCAATGCCGAACCCGCGGCGCGTAAAAATAAGCTTGTCAGTTCCCATAGGGGTCCTCATAGGGGTCTTCAAAGGCATCGTCAGCTGTCTCGCCAGCCGTCTGCCCCAATTTGAAGCGGCGGTTTTGCAGATAAATCAACCGTGCCTGCGCATAGCTGTCTGCACTGTCATATAGGATCGAGTCGACCGTTTCGGAATAGCGGCCCCGATCCAAAACCGATCCAGCGAGCCCAATGGCCGCCGTTGCGTTCAATTCCTTGCGAGGCAGCACAAAGCGCCAAGGGTTCAACGCCGTATCGACTGCCATACCAACCATGTCGCGCTCAGTGCTGGGGCCCAAGAACGGAAGTTCGACATAATTCCCCTCGCCCGCTCCCCAAACATGGAGCGTTTCGCCAAAATCGGTTTCCTTTCCGACGATGCCGAACTCGGTCGCCGGATCGAACAGCCCTGCGATCCCAATCGTGCTGTTCACAAAGAAGCGGAACGTATTTTCAACAGCGTGGTGTGGCCGCCCCTGAAGCAGGTTGTTGACAACATTCCCCGGCGCATCCAGATTGCGCGCAGCATTTGAAACACCGTCGCGAAGCGGTGTGGGGAGGCTATTTCCACCACCTGAAAACGGCTTCAGAAGGGTGCGGTCGACCGCCTTGTTGAATTCGTGGATTTCCCGATTTTGCGCCTCTCTCGGATCCTGAATGCCGGCTGGCGCTGGGCGTTGCGCGCATGCTGCCACAGTCACAACCAAGACAACTGCCGTCAAGCTTCGGGAAAGGCGGCTAAAATATGATAGATTCGCTGGCATCATCTCACTATTGTCGCGCCCAGAAGCACTAGACGCCATGAGATTTTTTGTAGCAGCACCTAAATTTGCCTTGGTATTCTTAAAGCTTCGGCAGCAACCTTCCGTTCCAAAAACTGCCCCTTCCGCGCCCCGTCAAAAAAGGCTGACCGTTAGCAATGTCACAAGCGCCCATCCCCCAAATGCAAACCCAAGCCGGGAATGCCGAGCTTCGGAAAGCCGAGGCGGCCTCTCGCGGTTTGTTGGGTGCTGCTGTGCTGTTCAGCATATTCGTCAATCTTCTGATGCTGACAGGGCCGCTTTACATGCTTCAGGTCTACGACAGGGTCTTGGGCAGCCGGTCTGAACCTACGCTGATCGCTCTTTCGGCACTGGTCGTCTTTCTGTTTCTTGCAATGGGCCTTTTGGATCATGCTCGGGGCCGTGTTCTGGCAAGGGTTGGCGCGCGCCTACAGGCACAACTGGATCGCCGCGTCTTCGAAGCTGCACTGGCCCGCGCAGGGACCGTCCCAGACGACCCGCTGGCCAACTCGGCGCAACGCGATTTACAGGCGATGGCTCAGTTTTGGTCCTCACCCGTCGCAACCGCGCTGATAGATATGCCTTGGGCCCCCATTTTTGTTCTGGCCATTTTTGTCTTCCACCCGGTGCTTGGCTGGCTTTCACTGGGGGGCGGTGCCGTGTTGATCACACTTGCCATCATCAACCAGTATCGCAGCAAAACGTCGGTTATTCAGGCACAGGCCGCATCAGTCGGAGCCGAACGTATGGCCGACCGCCTGAAATCCGAGGCCGAAATCCTGCGCGCCCTTGGAATGACCGAGGCCGCTTTCCGCCGCTGGTCAGATGCCCGATCGCAAGCCCTGGCAGTCACGCTTCAATCGGCAGACATTGGTGGAAGTTTCACTTCGGCCACACGAACGCTGCGCATGTTCCTTCAATCTGCGGTCCTTGGGCTTGGGGCATGGCTTGTCTTGCACGGAGAGCTGACTGCTGGTGCCATGATCGCGGGATCCATCCTGATGGGGCGAGCCTTGGCCCCGATCGAACAAGCCATAGGTCAGTGGGGGCTTTTGACGCGTGCCCGTGAGGGGCGAAAGAACCTTGCCCAACTGCTTTCAGTGCAGCGTCCAGAGCCACAAAGAACAGAACTTCCTCGCCCCAAGGCACGGCTTGAAGTCGAAGCCCTATCGGTCATGCTTCCGGGCAATCCTACACCCATTCTGAGGAATATCTCTTTTGCTCTGTCCCCCGGCCAAGCCTTGGGCATCATCGGACCATCGGGGGCGGGAAAGTCGACACTAGGCCGCGCGATCATCGGGGCGGTTCGACCTGTCGCCGGCAAAGTGCGGCTCGATGGTGCGGAATTGTCCCAGTATGATCCGGATGTCTTGGGAAGCTATTTCGGCTATCTGCCGCAAACGATTTCGCTGTTTGACGCGACCGTTGCCGAAAATATCGCGCGCCTTGCCTTGAAACCTGATGCAGACCTTGTGGTTGCGGCGGCACAATCTGCCAATGCACATGAAATGATCCTGCGCTTGCCAAAGGGCTACGACACCCGTTTGACCTCGATCGGAAGCCAACTTTCCGGGGGGCAAATCCAGCGCGTCGCCTTGGCGCGGGCGCAATATGGCAACCCGGTTCTTCTTGTGCTGGATGAGCCGAATTCCAACCTTGATAATGATGGATCGGTCGCACTGAACGCCGCCATTCGACGGGTCAAGGCCGCAGGCGGCAGCGTAATCGTCATTGCACACCGACCTGCCGCAATTCAGGAATGTGATCTGTTGATGGTGCTGGAAGATGGAACGCGCCGCGCTTTTGGACCGCGCGACGAAGTGTTACGCGGCATGGTGAAGAACGCCACCGAGATTGTCGGTTCAAGAGGTCAGGGAGGTGTGTCGTGAGTAACCCGCACCTTCCAAGTTTTCTGGGTGCGCGTAAGGCGCTGTTCTTGGGCTACACCACCTTGGCCGTGCTCGTCGGGGGGTTCGGACTGTGGTCTGTCACAACCACCATCTCGGGCGCTATCGTCGCCCCCGGGCGGATTGAGGTAGAACAGCATCGCCAGATCGTACAACACCCTGACGGCGGCGTTGTGGCCGAAATTCTCGTCTCAGAAGGCAGCAGCGTTCAGGCGGGCGACATCCTGCTGAAACTTGATGGCACGCTGCTCGAATCCGAACGCGCAATCATCGCAGGTCAACTGTCCGAAGTGCAGGCACGCCGCGCCCGGCTGGAAGCCGAAAGGGACAACCTGACCGAGATGGTGGTCCCAAAAACCCTGCTCGATGTAGCCGCAACGGACCCAGAGGTGGCCGAGCAGGTCGAAGGGCAACGACGCCTGTTTACAGCCCGGCTTGAAACACAAGCCCGGACGACCGAACAATTGGAAAAGCGCAAAGCTCAGACGCTGTCCCAGATCGACGGCATTGATGCGCAATCGAAAGCCCTATCCGAGCAGCTCGATCTGATCGGTCAAGAATTGGCGGATCAGCGCGCCCTGCTTGAAAAAGGCCTCGCGCAGGCGCCTCGTGTTCTGGCGCTGGAGCGTGAAGCTTCCCGACTTTCCGGTCAGGTGGGCGAGCTTTCCGCATCTCGTGCGCAGGCAGAGGGTCGGATCACTGAAATCGAACTTGAAATTCTGCGCCTTGGTGCCGCGCGCCGCGAAGAGGCAAGCACCCAACTTCGCGATATAGGGGCCAATGAACTGCAACTGGTGCAAAAGCTGCGCGCTCTGACAGAGCAGATCGCACGACTGGACATTCGCGCGCCAGCTTCCGGCTCTGTTTTGGGACTGCAAGTCACAACGCCCCGCGCCGTCCTCCGCCCGGCTGATCCCGTTGCGTTTATCATCCCGCAAGATCGCCCTCTGATCATAACAACACAGATTGCCCCGATTCATGTCGATGAGGTTTTCGTCGGTCAGGATGTTCGGCTGACATTCTCTGCCTTCTCGTCGCGAACGACGCCAGAACTGCATGGCACCGTCGCTTTGGTGTCTGCCGATGCGCTCACAGACAATGCGACCAACGCCACCTACTATCGGGCCGAGATTTCCCTAAGTGCCAACGAAGCAGCACGGCTAGGCCAACAGCTTTTGCCGGGCATGCCGGTCGAGGCCTATATCCAGACCGATGCACGAACCCCAATGGCTTATCTGATCAAGCCATTCACCGATTATTTCGTGCGCGCTTTCCGCGAAAGCTGACCTTGCCGCGCCCTCGCGCTCTGGTTAGCTTCGTGCCTGATTTTGCCTGTCCACGACGCAGGCACGCGGTCGAGTGTCGCTTGTCTGGGGCTTGGTTTGGCCCAAGCGCGGCATAGCAGGCCTGTGCAATCTATGAAGGAGATGACCATGTCCAAAATCGAAGCCCGCCTCGCCGAACTTGGCGTAACTTTGCCTGATGCACCAGCACCGGCAGCGAATTATGTGCCTTGGGTCATTTCGGGCAACATGGTCTATATTTCAGGCCAGATCAGCCAGAACGCCGGCGGTCTAATCAAAGGAAAATTGGGCGCTGACCTGACCGTTGAACAGGGTGCCGAAGCCGCAAAATCCTGCGCCGTTTCCATCCTTGCGCAACTCAAGGCCGCCACGGGCGGCAACATCGACCGCATGACCCGCTTGGTCAAACTGGTCGGGTTCGTGAACTCGACCGCCGAATTCACCGACCAACCCAAGGTGATCAACGGCGCCTCAGACTTCCTCGTCGCAGCCCTTGGTGACCAAGGTCGCCATGCCCGTTCGGCTGTCTCTGCTGCCTCGCTGCCGCTTGGGGTAGCCGTCGAAATCGAAGCCATTTTCGAGATTATCTAAGATCATGCGGATCGCTCTTTCCGAAGAATTCCTGCAACGTCCCATCGCGCATCGGGCGCTGCATGACCGGGCCAAAGGGCGTATCGAAAACAGTCCCGCGGCCATCAAGGCCGCGGTCGCGGCGGGTTATGCGATTGAAATTGACCTGCAACTGTCACGCGATGGCATCGCCATGGTGTTTCATGACGATGAAATGGATCGGCTCACTTCGGCAAAGGGCCGCGTCCACCTCTATACTGCCGAGGAACTTTCACACATCGTTTTGACCGATTCAAACGATACGATCCCGACCTTGGGGCAAGTCCTCCAAATGGTTGCGGGACAAGTGCCGCTGCTGATCGAGTTGAAGGATCAAACCCTTGATCTTTCGGCGTCTGACGGCCAACTGGAAGAAGCGACGGCCAAAGCCCTGAAGGGCTACGATGGCCCTGTTGCCTTGATGTCTTTCAATCCGTCCATGATTGCCAACATGGCGCGATTGATGCCCGGCACCCCTCGTGGACTGACAACGTCCAGCTATGATTACGAAGACTGGCACCCTGTGCCACACGCAACATGTGACCGTCTGCGTGATATTCCCGACTATGACGCCGTTCAGGCCAGCTTCATCAGCCATCAGGGCAACGATTTATTGCGCCCGCGCGTGCTGGAACTGAAGGCCAGAGGCGAAGCGATCTTGTGCTGGACGATCCGCACGCCCGAACAAGAGAAAATGGCCCGCCAAGTGGCCCAGAATGTGACCTTCGAAGGTTACCTTAGCCCTCTGCCTCAGCTTTGATCTGGCTGCGGGCCTTGACCCGCTGGCCCGAAAAACCACTTAGGCAAAGAGGCCACCACCAGTCGGTTTGCGTAAGGACGCCATGCCAAACCTGATCCTGCTTGAAAGTTTTGCGGAAATTTCCGCCTTGGACTGGGACAACATGGCGGCGCCCGAGCAGGCGGTAGGGCGCCCGATTGATCCCTTCACGACTTACCGGTTTCTCTCTGCTCTCGACGCTTCGGGCTCAACGGGTCAGGGCACGGGTTGGACCGCCCGCCCACTTGTGCTTTTCGAGGCAGGACATCCCTTGGCGGCTACCCCGCTCTATGTGAAATCCCACAGTCAGGGCGAATACATCTTTGATCATGGCTGGGCAGAGGCGTTCCAGCGCGCCGGCGGGCACTATTACCCAAAGCTTCAGGTTGCTGTTCCCTTTACCCCCGCAACAGGACGCCGCTTTCTTGGCGCGACCGAGCACCGTGAAACCTTGCTACGGGGACTGATCAGCCTAACCGCGCAAAATCAGCTCTCCTCATTGCACATCACCTTCTGCACGGCCGAGGAAGCAGAGGCTTTGTCTGGGGTTGAAGGCACATCACACCGCGTCACACAGCAATTCCATTGGGAAAACAAGGGCTATGCCACGTTCGAGGATTTTCTGGCCGAGCTATCCTCACGCAAGCGCAAGACCATTCGCAAAGAGCGCGAAACCGCCCGCGCCAGCGGCCTGACAATCCGAAGCCTAACGGGCGATGACATACTTCCCGAACACTGGGAGGCGTTTTGGGACTTCTATCAAGACACAGGTAGCCGCAAATGGGGCTCGCCTTACCTGACGCGCAACGCCTTTGATCGCTTTCACGAAACCATGCGGGACGACATCCTTCTGGTCTTGGCCTTTGACGATGACAGACCAGTTGCAGGGGCCTTGAATTTCATCGGGCGTGACACGCTGTTTGGCCGTTACTGGGGGTGTGTCGAAGATCATCCCTGCCTGCATTTCGAACTGTGCTATTATCAGGCGATCGACTGGGCGATAGCCAATGGCTTGTCCCGCGTTGAAGCAGGGGCACAGGGCGAACATAAACTTGCCCGGGGTTACCTGCCCACACCTGTCCATTCTCTTCATTGGATCGCCGATCCAGCTTTTCGCCGCGCCGTCGACGACTATCTGACCGCAGAGCGCCGTGCCGTCGATGAAGATATCGAAATACTGACGAGCTACGGTCCATTTCGCAAAATCGGCTCGGACAACTAGCGTTCGGCGGCCAGACCTCGCGGTCACCCTTGCCTTTGCATTGGCAATACTTCCAACTGTGCGCAACGCATTTGTACAGAGTTCAGGAGGATTTGATGACGCGCCTGACGTTTTACACCAATCCCATGTCTCGCGGGCGCATCGTCCGATGGATGCTTGAGGAAGTGGGCCAACCCTATGAAACCGTCGTGCTGGATTACGCCACTACGATGAAGTCGCCCGAATATTTCGCCATCAACCCGATGGGAAAGGTCCCTTCGATCGTTCAAGATGGCCGCGTTGTGACAGAGACCGCCGCAATCTGCCTTTGGCTGGCGGAAACTTTTCCAGAGGCTGAACTGATGGCTGACGACCATAGCGCCATGTATCGCTGGATGTTCTTTGGCGCTGGCCCACTGGAACAGGCCGTGGTCAACACATCTTTCGGCTGGAAGCCGGGCTCGCCGCAAGATCAGGGCCGCACTGGCTATGGCAGTATTGAACGCGTCGCCGCTACACTGACCGCGCATCTGGAAAACAGCCCCTACATGGCAGGTGACCGCTTTTCTGCTGCAGACGTCTATGTCGGCAGCCAGATCGGCTGGGGTCTACGCTTCAACACCCTTCCGGCGAACGAAGTCTTTGCCGCCTATTGGGACAAGATCAAAACCCGCCCTGCGCTTGCGCGCGCAAATGCCAAGGATGATGCTTTGATGAAAAAGGACGAAGCATGACTGTGCAGAAACCCAAACCGGAAACCGGCATTGATAAGGCCGCACTTCACCAACTGTTCACGACAGGCTGGGCCCTTGTTGACGGGCGCGAAGCCATCCGCAAGGAATTTCTGTTCCGCAACTTTGTCGAAGCTTTTGGCTTCATGACCCGCGCGGCGATCTGGGCAGAGAAATTGAACCACCATCCGGAATGGTCGAATGTCTATCGTACCGTGACCGTGGAGTTGATCACCCATGACACCAATGGTCTGACGGAACTTGACCTGAAGCTTGCTCGCAAGATGGATGAACTGGCGGGCTATTGACCCGCCAGCAGATGTCAGATCGCAGCCAACAAAGCCTCGCCGCCCGAGATTTCGCAGGTGCCGGGGCTTTCTTCCTGATGCAGCGTCTTGACCACGCCATTATCGGCATAAAGCGCATAGCGCTTTGAGCGGCCAAAAAGGCCAGCGGGTGGCGCGGTGAAATCCAGCCCGACAGCCTTGGTGAACGATCCGTCAGCATCGGCCAGCATGGAAATCCCGGCATTGGCCGCGCCCGTCGCTTCGCCCCACGCTTTCATCACGAAGGGATCGTTGACAGAAATACACACGATTTCATCCACGCCCTTCACGTCAAAACCAGACTTGGTCCGAATAAAGCTGGGCACATGAGCGGAATGGCAGGTCGGCGTGAACGCCCCCGGCACCGCAAAAAACACCACCTTGCGCCCTTTGGTCAGGTCCGAAATCGACACTGCTTCCGGCCCCTTGTTTCCGATACGGATCAATTGTCCTTCCGGCAGCGTATCACCCACAGAAATCGCCATATTGCACTAACCTCTCGCGTTGCGTTTCCTTGGGTCATGGTTATAGGGTCCGGCGCGGCAGGGACCAGAGGCATTTGACTGGGCCCGCAAAGCAAAGGGAGAACGAGATGCAGGTGATCATCGTCGGAGCAGGCCAGGCAGGTGCAGCACTGGCCGCCAAGCTGCGCGCCCTTGGCCATCAGGGGCCGATCACCATGATCGGTGACGAACCCAGCCCCCCCTATCAGCGCCCGCCTTTGTCGAAGGCCTATCTGTTGGGCGAGATGGACGCTGAACGCCTCTGGCTGCGTGCCCCTGACTTCTGGGCAGATCAGAACATCACTCTGAAGCTGGGCACACCCGTCACCTCCTTGGACACAGTATCCCAAACCGTAACCGTCGGCGACGAAACACTGCCTTATGATGCGCTTGCCCTGACCACCGGCAGCACACCTCGCCGCCTGCCCGCTGCCATCGGGGGCCAGCTTCCCGGCGTCTATACCGTTCGCACCTTGGCCGATGTCGATGCCATGCGCGCCGAATTCACCGCTGGCCGTCGCGTGGTGATCGTGGGTGGCGGCTATATCGGGCTGGAAGCCGCCGCCGTCGGCGCCAAGCTGGGCCTCGACGTGACCGTGCTGGAAATGGCCCCACGCATCCTGCAACGCGTGGCCTCGCCAGAAACCTCAACCTATTTCCGCGACCTGCACGCCAGCCACGGCGTCAAGATCATGGAATCTACCGGCCTTGACCGCCTTCTGGGCGAGACCCGCGTCACCGGCGCCCGCCTGTCCGATGGCCGCGAAATCCCCGCCGATTTCATCATCGTCGGCGTGGGCATCACCCCGAACACGGGCATCGCCGAAGCCGCCGGCATCGCGCTTGATAACGGCATAGCCACCGACGCAAAGGGCCGCACCTCTGCTGCCAATGTCTGGTCCGCAGGCGATTGCGCCTCTTTCCCCTGGAAGGGCGGCCGCTTGCGCCTTGAAGCTGTCGGCAATGCCATTGATCAGGCCGAAGTGGTCGCCGAAAACATCATGGGTGCTGGCAAGGACTACATCGCCGCCCCGTGGTTCTGGTCCGACCAATATGACTGCAAATTGCAGATCGCAGGCCTGAACACCGGTTATGACCGTATCATCACCCGCAAGGGTGAGGGCGAGGCCGTGTCCTTCTGGTACTATCACGGCAACACCCTTCTTGCTCTGGACGCCATGAACGACGCCCGTGCCTATATGGTCGGCAAGCGCCTGATCGAAACCGGCAAGTCGCCCGATCCAACCGCTATCGCCGACCCGGCCACCAACCTCAAGGCGCTGTTGAAGTGAGGATCATCGGCGGCAGATCGCGCGGGCTTCACCTTGCCCCCGTGGGCGAAGGCGACGCCAAGGCGCATCTGCGCCCGACAACCGACCGCGTCCGCGAAGCGATCTTCAACCTTCTGCTGAACGGCGGCTACGGCAACCCGGTCGAAGGCGCCCGCGTCCTTGATCTCTTTGCCGGAACTGGCGCCTTGGGGCTCGAGGCGCTGTCGCGCGGCGCGGCCCGCGTGGCCTTCGTCGACGATGGCGCAACTTCCCGCGCCCTTCTGCGCCGCAATATCGAACTGATGCGGGCCATGGGCCAGACCGATGTCTGGCGCCGCGATGCCACCCGCATGGGGCCGAACCGCGGGGCGGGCTATGATCTGGTCTTCCTCGACCCGCCCTATGGCATGGGACTTGGCGAAAAGGCCCTCGCCTCGCTCGTCGAAGGCAACTGGCTAACCGCCGATGCCCTGATCGTCTTGGAAGAAGGCAACGCCCCCCTCGCCCCGGCTGGCTTCAACCAGCTCGACCAACGCAAATACGGCGATACTGTCGTCACCATCCTGACCCCGACCGGACCCAAAGACGCATGACACCCAAAGCCGTACTTTTCGATTGCGACGGCGTCGTCGTCGACAGCGAGGAAATGACCTTCGATCTTCTGGTCGAGGAATTCGCCGCCCATGGCCTGCCCCTCACCCGTGACGTAATCGCGCGCGACTACATCGGCGGCACCATGGCCGATGTCGCCCGCCGCGCCCGCGCCTCGGGCGCAACCCTGCCCGACACCTGGGTCGAAACCTTCTACCGCCGCCTCTATGCCCATCTCGCCGCAGGCACCCCGCTCGTCCCTGGCATTCTCGATCTGCTCGACCGCCTCGACGAGGCCAATATCCTCTATGCCATCGGCTCCAACGGCAGCGAGGAGAAAATGCAGGTCACCCTTGGCCAGCACCCCGGCCTGACCGAACGCTTCCGCGGCCACGTCTATTCCGGCCAATCCCTCGGCGCCCCGAAACCGGCGCCCGACCTCTATCTCCACGCGGCCCATCAACTCGGCCTCTCGCCCAAAGACTGTATCGTCGTCGAAGACAGCCCCACCGGCGCCCGCGCCGCCCGTGCTGCCGGTATGCGCTGCTTTGGCTATGCCGCCCAGACACCTTCGGACCGTCTGGCGAATGAAGGTGCAATCCCCTTCACCGACATGACTGACCTGCCCCGCCTGATCGGACTCGCCTAAGCCCTTTATCTTGGCGCAAATATCCCGGGGGTCAGCGTTTTGGCGGCAGCCAAAGGGCGACAGGGAGCAGAGCCCCCTGCCTTGCCGCTTCTATTCCGCTGAGCGCAGGATCTGCGAGGGCCGCGCCGACAATGGTCGCAGCGAGAAAACCAGCCCAGCCATAAGCGTGGCGAACAATCCCCCCAGAACGATGGCAATGGCCGAGATCGGTTCAAAGACATAGTCCACCTCCATCACGAAGGTCATCACGGCCCAACCCGCTATGCCCCCAGCAATGATCGCCACCACGCCAGCCGCCGCCCCCATCAGGGCAGAGCGCAGGGCAAAGCTCGCCAAGATCCGCCCCCGCGTCGCACCCAGAACTTTCAGAACCGAAGCCTCATAGACCCGCGCCCGCTCGCCTGCCGCCGCCGCACCGACCAAGACCACGACCCCGGTCAAAAGCGTTGCCGCCGCTGCCCAGGCCGTCGCGGTCGCAATCGCCGACAAGGCCTCAGCCACCCGGTCGATCGCATCCTTCACGCGGATCGCGGTGACATTCGGCATGGTCTTCGAAATATCGCGCAAGATCGCCGCCTCGGCCTCCGGCTCTGCATAGACAGTCGCAATATGGGTATGCGGCGCCCCCTGCAGGGCTGCGGGATTGAAGGTCATCACAAACCCCATCCCGGCGCTGGAGAAATCCACCTGGCGGAAACTGGTGATCGTCGCCGTAATATCGCGGCCCAGAATATTCACCGTGATCGTATCACCCAGCTTCAGGCCAATCTCCTCGGCCTCTTCTGCGGCAAAGCTGACCTGCGGCTCCCCGACATAATCGGCGGGCCACCACGTGCCAGCCGTCACGGTTGTCCTAGCATCCGGCTCCGCCGCATAGGTCACGCCACGGTCGCCGCGCACCACCCAATGTTCTCCGGCCACTTCACGGGCATTGCGGCCATTGATCTGGGTCACAACGCCGCGCAACATTGGCGCACTGTCCACCCGGCTGACGGCTGTATCTTCCCGCGTCCGGGCCAGAAAGGCGTCAATCTGATCGGGTTGAATATCGACAAAGAAGAACGATGGCGCCTTATCCGGCAAATCTGTCTGAATAGCAGCCCGAAGGTTGGCGTCGATCTGCCCAACTGCCGCCAGAACCGAAAGCCCAAGACCCAATGACAAGACAACCGAGGTCGCCTCGGCCCTTGGTCCACCAATTGCCGACAGCGCCAGCCGCAAACCAACGCGCCCACGGGCAAGGCGCATGCGCGCCAAACGCCCCGCCCCACGCCGCAAGGCCCAAGCCGCGGCCGCAAGAACCGCCAAAGCTGCGGCAACACCAACCGCAGAACCAAGCGCAAGGTCAGGCACGCCCGAGAACCACACGGTCGCGCCAATCAGCACCGCCAGCAGCACCGCAACCGCAATCGCCGCTGGCCAGCCGGCCCAGCCCTCTCGCCCTGCGCCGCGATACAGCACCGCCGCGCGCACCGACCGCGTCCGCGCCAAAGGCCAAAGCGTAAAAAGGAAGGCGACCAAAACCCCATAGAGCGCCGCCTCGATCAAGGGCAACGGATAGGGCGCAAAGACCACGGGCAAAGGCAGAACCGCCGAAATCACCGGTGCCAACAGCAAGGGTATCCCCGCCCCCAGAACCAGACCTATGACCACACCAATGCCCGCAAGAACCGCGATCTGCAGCAGGTAGATGCGAAAAATCGTTCCACCCTCGGCACCCAGTGTCTTCAGGGTCGCAATCGTAGCCACCTTGCCATCCAGATAGGCCCGCACAGCCGCCGAAACACCGACCCCGCCAACGGCTAGGCCTGCCAGCCCGACAAGGATCAGGAAAGACCCCATCCGATCGACAAACCGCTCGACGCCCGGCGTGGCGCGGCGGCTGTCTTGCCAGCGCATTCCCTTATCGGTGAACCGCTCCTCGGCCGCGGCCGCGACCTGCGCCAGATCGCTGCCGACCGGCAGCAGCAGCCGATACTCAGTTTCATATAAAGACCCCGGCCCAACCAACCCCGATTGCGCCAGATCCTTGGTCAAAACCATGCTGCGCGGGCCTAGGGTAAAGCCCTGCGTCGCGCTATCGGGCTCCCGGACCAGAACCGCTGCCAGACGGAACTCTTGCAGGCCCAGTCGGAAACTGTCGCCAAGCGACAAACCAAGCCGATCCACCAACACGCGGTCCAACACGGCCCCCGGCACCCCACCGACGGGTGCGAAAGCCTCGGCCAGCGTCATCGCCGGTTCCAACTCGACCTTGCCCAGCAACGGATAAGCCGCATCCACTGCCTTCACCTGCGTGAGCGCCGTGTCATCACCCACAACGGCCATTGACCGGAAGTCAACGACCTCTGAAACCGCCGTGGCAATCTGGTCCATATAGGCCCGCTCAGTCTCATCAGCGAAGCGATAGGTGAATTCCATCTGCGCGTCCCCGCCCAGAAGAATGGCCCCCTGATCCTTCAGGCCCGCCTCGATGGCAGCACGCACCATGCCCACCGCGGCAATTGCCATGACACCAAGCGCCAGACAGGCCAAAAAGATGCGAAAGCCCTTCAGGCCGCCCCGCAATTCGCGGCGGGCCAGCCGCCATGCCAAAGACAGATCGCTCATTCCGCAGCCGCCTTCTTGGCCCGGTCTTCGCCCACAATCCGACCATCCGCCAGCCGCACCACGCGGTCACAACGCTCGGCCAGTTCCGGCGCATGCGTGACCAGAACCAAGGTAGCGCCATGCTGATCCCGCAGGCCAAACAGCAAGTCCATGATCGCCTGCCCGTTCACGCCGTCCAGATTGCCCGTGGGTTCGTCGGCCAACAGGATCGCAGGTCGCGGCGCGGCGGCGCGCGCCAAGGCCACACGCTGCTGTTCCCCGCCAGATAGTTGCGTCGGGTAATGGTTCATCCGCGATCCAAGGCCCACTGCGGTTAATTCCGCTTCGGCCCGCGCGAAAGCATCGGCAACACCCGCCAATTCCAAGGGCACCGCCACGTTTTCCAAGGCAGTCATTGTCGGGATCAGGTGGAAAGACTGAAACACAACCCCCATATTCCCTCTACGAAAGCGGGCAAGCTGGTCCTCGTCCATCGCCGTCATGTCTTGGCCCAGTGCCGTGACTGATCCGCCGGTAGCCCGTTCCAGCCCGCCCATCAACATCAGGAGCGACGACTTGCCCGAACCCGAAGGACCGATCAGCCCCAGCGTTTCCCCGCGCTTCACGTCAAGGTCGATGCCTTTCAGGATCTCGACCGGGCCGGCATTCCCTGCCAAGGTCAATTTCGCCCCTGTCAAAGCCAGAACTGTCTGATCCATGAACCTGTCCCTTTTCCTGTCTACCTTCGGATATGGCGCAATGCGCCTTGCCCGCAACCTTGTCTTCACGCTGGCGTTACCAGTTTCCGGCGCTTTTGCGGAACCGGTGCGTGTTTTGGCGCTTGGGGACAGCCTGACAGCCGGTTACGGGCTGATGGATCAAGAGGGTCTGGTCCCGCAACTGAACGCATGGATGGCCGAAAACGGGGCCGAGATCACCGTGATGAATGCGGGTGTGTCGGGCGATACGTCGACCGGGGGCCTGTCGCGGCTTGGCTGGGCACTGGACGGCTCGATTCAGGCGATGATGGTCATCCTTGGCGGCAACGACCTGTTGCGCGGCATCCCGCCAGAAGCCACGCGTGCCGCCATTGAAGGCATCCTGAAAGAGGCGCAGGCCCGCAATCTCCCCGTGCTTCTGGTTGGCATGAAGGCACCGGGCAATTTCGGGCCAGAGTACAAGGACAGTTTTGACCGCCTTTACCCGGACCTCGCCGCCAAATATGGCGCTCTGCACATCGACAGCTATTTCGGCCTTCTGGTGCCCGATGCGAATGATCCGGCTCAGCTTCAACCCTATATGCAGCCCGATGGCATTCACCCCAATGCCGAAGGGGTGAAAGTCATCGTCGGTAATCTGGCCCCAAAAATCGTGGAACTTGCGGCACAGGTCAGGTAATCACTCGGGCCGCGCCTTGGTGAATTCGGCCTCCAAAATCACTTCGACGCGGTCGCTGACCCCCATTGTGCTGCCCGGCGCAGGCACACCAAAGCCAACCCCAAAGTCCGATCGGTTGAATTCCCCCACCGCCGAAAAGCCGATCCGTGCGCCCACATCCAAGGGCATATCCGCCCAACCGCCGTTATAGCTGACCTTCAGCACAATCGGCTTTGTCACCCCATGCAGCGTCAGATCGCCGGTTACATCGGCAGTCTTTTCCCCGGTCAGCACCACCCCGGTTGAGACAAAGGTGATCTCGGGAAACTGCGCCGCATCCAGAAACTCCGCCCCCGTGATAACCCCGTTGAAATCCAGACTTGGGTCCGGATAATGCGTCTCCAGCGAACCGGCCTTGACCACGGCGCTGACCTTCATGGCCTCCGGCGCATCAGGATCAAAGGCCAGATCCCCGGCAACATCGGTGAACAACGCGGTGTAATTCGAAAAGCCCAAATGGCTGACCCGGAACAGCAAGCGCGTATGTCCGAGATCAAGTTTGTAAGCCCCCGCAACCGGCGGCTCCAACTCTTGTGCACTGACAAAAGTCGCAACCGAAAGGCACAACACAACAGAAGCGGAACGCAACAGACCCAAAACCATATTTCACCCAATAGTTAGAACACTTGCTAACTATTACCGCCATCGACGCGCCCGTCAAGCCGCCCTGAAATCGCTGTATCCATCACATTCTTTCCCTTGCGGCAAAACGCCAAAGGGTCCACTCCTTTCGCAGACCGAGGAATTGCCGATGACCCTGATTGCCGACCTGACCAACGTTGTTGGTGCCGCCCATGTTCTGACCGGAACCGACACCGATCGCCATTCCCATGACTGGACCGGCAAATACACCGCCAAACCGCTGGCCGTCGTGCGCCCCGCCAATACCGAGGAGGTCGCAGCCTGCGTTCGCCTTGCCGCACAGCATGGCACAGCCATCATCCCGATCTCTGGCAACACTGGCCTGACAGGCGGGACCTTCACCGAAGGCGGGCTGATGATCAGCCTTGAGCGGATGAACCGCATCCGCAAGATCAACCCAATGGCCCGCACCGCGCAGGTCGAGGCCGGCGTGATCCTCTCCAGTCTGCATGACGCGGCCGAAGCCGAGGGCCTGTATTTCCCGCTTTGGTTCGGCGCACGCGGTTCGGCCATGATTGGCGGGGTTCTCTCCACCAATGCCGGCGGCTCCAACGTCCTTCGCTACGGCTCCACCCGGGCGCTTTGCCTTGGGCTGGAAGTCGTCCTTGCCGATGGCCGGGTGCTGAACCTGATGTCCGAGCTTCACAAGGACAACTCGGGTTATGACCTGAAAGACCTGTTCATCGGCGCCGAAGGCACCTTGGGCATCATCACCGCCGCTGTGATGAAGCTGGTTCCTGCCCCCCGCGCCTATGCCACGGCCACCTTGGCCGTCCGCAGCCTGCCCGACGCTCTGACCCTTCTGAACCGTCTGCAAGAGGCGACTGGCGGTCTGGTCGAGGCTTTTGAGTTCATGCCCGACACCTTCATGCAGCGCCTGCAACAGGTCCGGCCCGACCTTGGCCTGCCCTTTGACCACATCCCCGCCATCACCATCCTGACCGAGCTTGGCGCCACGGCGCCCGGCCTGACCACGGTTCAACCCGATGGCACCGTGCCTCTGACCGATCTCTTGGAATCCACCCTTGCCGATCTCATGGAACAGGGCCTGATCACCGATGCCGTGTTGGCCCATAACCACAGCCAACGCCGCGCCATGTGGGCGCGCCGCGAAAGTGCTGCCGAAATTACCTTTGCTGTGAAACCCTTCGTCGATACCGATATCGCGGTGCCGCTGGACCGGGCCGAGGATTTCCTGACCCGCTTCCACTCCCGCCTGCCAGCAATCGACCCGGGCGCCACAACGCTGATCGTGGCCCATCTGGGCGATGGCAACCTCCATGTCACCATCTTCCCCACACCAGAAAAATACTCGGCCACCCATTACGACAAGATCGTTGAGCTGGTCGAAGATGTGGTCGCCGAGTTGAACGGCAGCTTTTCCGCTGAACATGGCGTCGGCCTGTCGAAAAAGCCCTCGATGGCGCGGCGCAAATCCCCCATCGCAATGGATGTGATGCGGTCGATCAAGTCGGCGCTTGATCCGCAAAACCTGATGAACCCCGGCAAAGTCGTTCCCGAAAGCCTCAAACCATGACAGCCCTCAAGCTTGTGCTTGCAACCCCGGTCTTTCGCATGTTGGCCGGGATCATCGGCCTGATGGGGGTCTTCAATGCTTCGATCTTCCCCTATCAATCGCTGATCGGGATCGAGCGCATCGGGCTTTCCCACAATGCCTTTGCCGCCGTCATGGTGCTGGCCTCGGCCATCGGTGTCACCACCGCCGTCTATGTCGGCATCCTGACCGACCAAAAGGCCAACCGCCGCCAGATTGCCCTGATCACCGCCTGCTTTGGCTTTGCGGGCGTCGCGCTCATGCTGATCTGGCCCAGCCCTCTGACCTTCATCATCGCCAATGGCCTCTTGATGCCCGTCGCTGGCTCGCTCTTCGGCCAAGCCTTCGCGCTGAATCGCCTTGCCTCATTCGCGCACCCAACTCAACGCGAAGGTATTCAGGCCACGGTGCGGTCGTCCATGTCGGTCACTTTTCTGGCCATGCTCATTTTCTGGACCTTCGCCTTTGCCGCCGGAACTGACGTGATGGCCATCTACATCACTGGCGGGCTCGCCAGCCTTGGCCTTGTCGTCCTGATCCTGACCTCTTGGCCGCGCGACGGCCAAACCACATGGGCCGACAAACCCTCGGGCCTCAAACTCTCCAAGGCCCTCGCGCAACTGGCCCGCCCCACCGTTTCGCTGCGCCTTCTCTGTCTCGGCGCGGTGATCTCGTCAGGCGTCCTTTACATGGTCGTCATCTCGCTCGTGTTCGAAGAAGCGTCCGGTCGCAGCACAGCCGATGTCGCGCTGTATGTTGGTCTCGTTGCCGGTTGGGAAGTGCCTTTCATGCTGCTCTTGCCACGTTACCTTGGCCACCTGCCCCGCGCTCGGCTCATCGTGATCGGCACCGCAATCTATATCTGCCACCTTGTCTTCATGCCCTATCTCGCCCCAACCCCGGCGATCTGGGCCATGACCTTTGTCGCGGGCTTTGGCGGCACCGCCATGCTGATCCTGCCAATTTCCTATTACCAAGACCTCTTGGCCAGCCAACCCGGCACCGCCGCCGCCCTGATGGCCTTGCAAAAGCTGGTAGGCGACATCTTCGCTGCCCTCGCCTTCACCATTGGCACAGCGTTCGGCGGCTATTGGCTGGTGGTGCTGATTGGTGGCGGCTTTGCCCTGACCGGGGCGCTTGCGCTGTGGTGGCTGGACTACCGCCGCCCGTTTGCCATCGCCACCGCCTAAAGCGTTTCGCGTTTTTGTTGATTACTCAAGTATCGGAACTCGAACGAAATTGGTTCGAATTCAGAGTCAACTTAAACGCAAAACGCTCTAAGCGTGATCCGCCAGGTAATCCAGTGTCCAAAGCGCTGCTTGCACCTCGCGCCATTCGGGGCGCAGGCGCAGAGCAAGCCGCAAAACCGGGCGCAGCGGGTTCAACATTCGAACCCATTTGCCAATCGCCGACCACGGCCCCGCAGGGGCCTCCGCCCGATAGGCCTGCATCGCAACATCCAAAAGCGCGGCCTCATTATCATCGGCATCCCGCCGTGAAAACCAGCCCTGAATGAAGATCACCAGATCCAGCGCCTGCGTCCGCACCCGCCTGCGACGCAGTTCGAACCGCTCTAGGTCAATCATCGTGACCCGCGACCCATCCCAGCAGAAATCCCGCAACACCGGGCGGCCATGCACATAACCCTCGCGATGCAGCCGCGCCAGAACCCGACCAACTTCGGCAAAGGCCACGCGGGCATCGTCATCCCCGATCCGCTTTTTCAAAAGCAGATTGTGCAGATTGCCCCCCGCATCGGCCATCACCAGATGCTCTGGCCCCTCCTGCAAGATCACCGGAACCGGCTGGCCAATCGCCTCCAGCCCCCGGATCGCCACGCGCTCAGCCTGAAACGCTGCAACAGGATTGCCCTTTTGAAGCCGACCCAGCCAAGACAGCCGTTCAACCCGCTTAATCCACAAGGTCCGCCCGCCATAGCCAATGACCTTCTGCACCCGCTTGCGGTTCGCACGCAGGGCTTCGGCCACCAACGCGGCCTCGTGGTCATTCAAGGGGGCAGGATCAACCATTGCGCCGATTTATGGCAAAGCAGGGACTAGCGCCAGTCAAAGAAGCCCTTGGGCGCGCGGGCCAACAACTCGTCGGCCAAGGCCTCACCCAAAGCCGGGGCTTCGTCAATCAAGCCGGTCTTTTCTCCGGTAATCGATTCCGACCCGTCCGGGCGCAAGATTTCGCCGCGCAGCCGGATCGTTCCGCCCGTGATTTCGGCAAGCCCCGCAATCGGCGTCTCGCAAGACCCGTCCAGCCGCTTCAGGAACGCCCGCTCGGCCCCCAGCCGCAACCCGGTGTCGCGGTCGTGGATCGCGGCCAGCATCGCCGCCACACGGTCATCCGAAATCCGCCGCTCTACGCCAATCGCGCCTTGCGCCACAGCGGGCAGCATCTCTTCCGGCGCGATGGCCGAGCGCGCCACATGCGCCATGCCCAACCGGTTCAAGCCCGCCATGGCAAGGAACGTCGCCACCGCCACGCCGTCTTCCAACTTCTTCATCCGGGTCTGCACATTGCCCCGGAACTCGACCAGCCGCAGGTCGGGCCGCCGCAGCCGCAACTGCGCCCGCCGCCGCAAACTGGAAGACCCGACAACGGACCCTTCCGGCAAATCCGCCAGCCGCGCCACATTGGGCGACACAAAGGCATCGCGCACATCTTCGCGTGGCAAATAGCAATCCAGGATCAGCCCCTCGGGCTGGACCGTCGGCATGTCCTTCATGGAATGCACGGCAATATCAATGCCGCCATCCAGCAGGGCCTCTTCAATCTCTCGCGTGAACAGGCCCTTGCCGCCGATCTCTTTCAGCGCCTTGTCTAGGATCTGGTCACCCGTAACCTTGATCACCACGATCTCGAACGCGGCTTCCGGCAGGTCAAAGGCCACCATCAGGCTGCGCCGCACCTCATGCGCCTGCCACAAGGCCAGCGGAGAACCACGGGTGCCAATCTTCAGCGGAGCGTCGGGCGAGGGAAGCTGCTTCATCATGTCCCAAGCCATACAGCCACCCCAAAGGGGTGACAACACTTGACATTGCCGCCCCCACAGCCGACCCATGCGACACAAAGGAGCATGCCCAATGACCCAGAAAACCATCCTGCGCGCCTTGGCGGGCGAAACCCTTCCAACTCCGCCGATCTGGATGATGCGTCAGGCTGGCCGCTACCTGCCCGAATACCGCGCCACCCGCGCGCAGGCGGGCGATTTCCTCTCGCTTTGCTACAATCCCGAACTTGCGGCCGAGGTCACGCTTCAACCGATCCGCCGCTATGGTTTTGACGCGGCAATCCTTTTTGCCGACATCCTGCTTTTGCCGCAGGCTTTGGGTCCGAAACTGTGGTTCGAAACGGGCGAAGGCCCGCGGATGGAAACCACCACCACCGCCGAACAGGTCAAGGCGCTAAAGCCCAGCTCGGCCATCCACGACACGCTGTCGCCCATCTATGAAACCGTCCGCATCCTGTCGCGCGAACTGCCCAAGGAAACCACGCTCATCGGCTTTGCCGGGGCACCTTGGACCGTCGCCACCTATATGGTCGCGGGTCGCGGCACGCCGGACCAAGCCCCGGCACACAAGTTCAAAGACACCGACCGCGCCGCCTTTTCGGCCCTGATCGACCGCATCAGCGAAGCCACTGTCGAATACCTTTCCGAACAGGTCAAAGCCGGGGCCGAGGTGGTCAAGCTTTTCGATTCATGGGCAGGCTCGCTGAAAGGTCAGGATTTTGAAGATTTCGCGGTGAAACCCGCCGCCCGCATCATCGCCGAACTAAAGTCCCGTCATCCGGGTCTGCCGATCATCGCCTTCCCGCGTGAGGCCGGAAACGGCTATATCGGCTTTGCCAAGAAAACTGGCGCCGATTGCGTGGCGATCGACAATTCCGTCACCCCCGAATGGGCGGCGGAAAACGTGCAGAAAGACGGCTGCGTGCAGGGCAACCTGTCGCCCACCCATATGGTGACCGGCGGCCAAGACCTGATCGACGCCACCCGTCGCGTGGTCAATGCCTTCCGGGGCGGCCCGCATATCTTCAACCTCGGTCACGGCATCACCCCCGATGCCGACCCCGAGAACGTCAAGCTGATGATCGACACCGTTCGAGGCGCCTGATGTCGCTCTGGATCTGGGCCGCCATCGCAGGTGCAGCGGCCCAGACCGGACGCAACGCCGCCCAGCGCGGCCTGACCGCACAAATCGGAACGCTTGGCGCGACGAATGTCCGCTTTCTGTTTGGCCTGCCTTTTGCTGTGGCGTTCCTGCTCGCAGCCGCGGTCTGGCTGAACACGCCCATCCCCCGCCCCACGCTCCCGGTAATTCTCTACACCGCCATCGGCGCCTTGGCCCAAATAGGCGGCACGGCGCTGATGCTGCTGGTCATGCGCAGCCAAGGCTTTGGCATCACCACCGCTTGGCTCAAAAGCGAACCCGTATTGGTGGCCTTTGTCGGCTGGGCATTGCTGGGCGACCCGCTGACCCTGCCAATGCTGGCGGCCATCGCCATTGCCATCACAGGCGTCCTGATTACCACGCTGAAACCGGGGGTTGGGACAGACATCCTGCGCGAAACCCGCCCAGCCCTTCTTGGACTTCTGGCAGGCTTTCTCTTCGGCCTTGCGGCCATCGGCTTTCGCGGCGGCATCACCGCCCTGCCCGAAGGCGGCTTCCTGATCCGAGCCCTGACCACCCTGACCCTCGCCCTCGCGATCCAGTCCTTGGCCCTCGGCCTTTGGCTTGTCTTCCGCGACCGCCCCGGACTGACCGGCAGCTTTCAGCACTGGCGCCCCTCGCTCGCCGCCGGCTTCCTAGGCGCCTTGGCCTCGGCCTTCTGGTTCATCGCCTTCGCGCTGACCTCGGCCGCCAATGTCCGCACCCTCGCCTTGGTCGAGGTGCCGATGGCGCTGATCGTCGCCCGCATCGCCTTTGGCCAAGCCACAACCCGCCGCGAGAACCTTGGCATCGCCATTCTCTTGGCCGGTGTCGCCCTTTTGCTGCTGGCCGAAGCCGCCTGATCGCTCGTCTCTGCCATCTCGACCCGCAGGCAAACCCGTGCGACACTCGCGCCATTGGTCCAATCGCATTGGGACAAGCGTTGAGGCAACCGCGATGAAACTATCCAATCTCGCCGAACACCAAATCCGCAAGGCGCAGGCCGAAGGCCAGTTCGACAATCTGAAAGGCGCAGGCAAGCCGCTCTCCGATCAGCCCGATGGCAGCGCCGATGCCATCGGCTTCCGCATCATGGCCGAGGCAGGCGCCCTGCCCCGAGAGATCGAATTGCGAAAGGCAATCGAAGACCTGACCAAATCTTTGCCGACCCTGACAGACCCGGCAGACCGCGCTGCCGCCTTGAAAACGCTGGCCGATCTGCAATTGCGGCTGGACATCGAACAAGAAGCCCGACGCCGGTTTCAAGGCGACTAGAACCGCAGACCTAGCTGTTCAACAGCTTCTTGCGTGCGGCGTAATCCTCGGCGTCGATCTCACCGCGGGCAAAACGCAGGTCAAGTTCGGCCTTCGCCCCTGAACCCTTATGCCCGCCATCGCCCCCGCTTGTCTGGCGCACGAACCAGACAACCCCGGCCACGACCAAGCCCAGAACCAACAGCCACAGAACCGGCCCGAACATCATGCCAACGCCATAGCCCCCATCCCAGCCAGACATATGCCCGCCATAGGACTGGGCAGCAGCAACAGACGGGCTCGCAAACAGGGCAAACACAGACAGATTACGCATCATCCTATCCTCCAACTGGTTTCTGGAGCCATCCTGCCACCGGAAAAGACACGCCGCCTTGATCTACAGCAATCCGGGCAACGAAACTTAAACCGCCAGCCCTGCCAGACGAAAACTCTCTAACCAATGATCCCGATCCTCGGCCAAGGCGCACATCTTCGCCTCGCTTTGCGCGCAAAGAACCGGATCGTATCGGTCCGGCAAGTTTCGCAGCAGCGCCCGCGCCTCATCCGGCCTCCCCAACCGCGCCAGATTGGCCGCTTTCAGCACCGGAATGTATTGCGGCGGCCGCGCAATCGCATCCAACACCTTCTGGCTGCCCACATAATCCTTCAACATGTGCAAGACCTCGGCCAAACCCGAGGGTATGCCCGGCGTCAGCCTCGGCTCTAGCGCCACAGCCCGGGCAAGACAGGCTGCACCTTCGTCCTTCCGGCCAGAAAAGGCCGTCACCATCCCCTTCAGAAACAGGCTTTCGCTGTCGATCGCACTTTCCCGCTCGGCCATCTCGCCAAATCGCAACGCCGTTTCTGGCTCTCCCGACATCAGATAACCGATTGCGGCCCGTTGCAGGATGAAGGGATCAGACGGGTCCAAGGCGATGGCCTGTTCCAACTCGGCAACCGCCAGATCATCCAACTTGCGGCTTGGCAGATCAAACCACTGACCATAGCGTTCAAAGGCATAAAAGTGGCCCACATAGGCATGGGCGCGGCCATAATCCGGGTCCAGCTCGACAGCCTTTTTCGCACAGGCCAGCGCCTGAAGCGGCTCCCAATTCCGCCAATGCGACCGCGCCTGCAGGAAATTGACATAGGCCGTGCTGGATGTCGTCGGATCGCGCCTGCGCTGCTTTTCCGCCGCCTCATCCAAGTTGAAGGCCAAACGGGCAATCACCGCGCCAACGATCTCATCCTGCATGGCAAACATATCGCCCATGGCGCGGGTAAATTTCTCACCCCATGCCAGTTCACCACTTTCCGCATCGACAAGCTGCACCACCACGCGCAGCGATGCTTCATCGCAACGAATGCTGCCACGGATCAGAAAATCAACGCTCAGCGTCTTGGCGATCTCTTGGTCCGGCCCTGCTGCTTCGCCAAAATGCGAACTCAACCCATTTCCGATCACGCGCAGATGCCGATAACGGGCCAGTTCAACGATCAGATCCTCAACAAGCCCACCCGCCAAAAGCCGTTCATTCGATTGCTCGGTCAGGGTCGCAAAGGGCAGCACGGCAATCGAGGTCTTGAACGGATTGCGCGCCAAACGGTCAGGCACCGCGCCCGAGAGGTCTTCACGCGGCTCTGGCCCCACATATTTATACCCCCTGCCGTGAGCGGTCTGGATCAGGTTTTCGCCCAGCACCTTTCGCAGGGCCGACACATGCACATGCAGGGTGTTTTCCTCGACCGCCACGCCGGGCCAGACCGCATCCATCAGATCAGACTTCGACACGGTGATCCCCGGCTTCGCCAACAGGGCCAAAAGCACATCACAGGCCCGATCCCCCAGATCCACAGCGTCGGACGGGCCGCGAAGCTGCCTTTCCTTCCGCATCAATAGAAATGGGCCAAAGCGGATGTCCATAAGCCAAACTATAGTCTTGGCGTCAGCCTTGCTGCAAATCTGAATCCTGTTTCAGAAAACTTCAGAACTCAGCAGATCAGCCACAAGGACTTGCCCCTTCGCGCCATGAGACCGTGGCGCAGGAGGTTCCCATGTCAGATCACATTCAAACCCTTGAGCTTCCGTTTTCCCGCCGCATCGTTCAGGTGGCGCGGTCAGCCCTTCTCGCGGCGCTTCGCCTGCTAAGGGCACTGGGATGGGGGTTGGCACAAGTCGCGCTGGCCATCGGCGATGCGACGCGCCAGACCTATATTGACCCTTACCAACCGCCGAAAAACCGCCACCGGCCCTAAGGCCGTCGGGACGTGGCGATCACCCGTGAAACCGCGGTCCCATCATCTCTTTCAAAGCCGCAATCGCGTCTTCTGCATCTTCGCAATCCGACCCGATCCGCACTTCGATCAGCGCCGCCCAACCGATCTTGGCCAAGGCTTTCGGGGCGATCTGGATGTCTAGGCCCTTGGCGGTCCGGGTCACACTTTCAACCGCGTCCTCGGCCCCCATCGACTCGTCACCAACCTCGAACCAGACTGGCCCGCCGGTCAGTTCTTGGCGAAACAGGACATAGGGTTCGTCCTCATCTTCGCCTTCGGCAAAGCCGATGAACAAAAAGCCGTCCTCGTCATCCTCGACCACGCTGCCATAGGCCGCTTTCACCACGATCTCGGCCATCTCAGCCCTGCCTTTCGCTCTGTCTCTGTGCCTTTGGAAACGGCGCTAGGGCCGCCTCACGGAGAAAGCCCGTGTATATACGGAAAAACCACGGATTAACCACGGGAATCCCACGGAAAAACTACGTCCATTTCGCGATAGGCGGCAGGCTCATCAGCACAGCATTCGCGTCATGCCCCGTCTCAAGCCCGAACTTGGTGCCGCGGTCATAGACAAGGTTGTATTCCGCATACAGCCCGCGATGAACCAGTTGCTTTTCGCGGTCCTCATCCGTCCATTGCGTGCCAAAACGGCGTTCCGTGACGGGCAGAAAGGCGGGCAAAAAGGCCGATCCAACAGCTTGGGTAAAGGCGAAATCCGCCTCCCAATCACCGGTGTTCAGGTCGTCGTAAAAGATCCCCCCAACCCCACGCGCCCGTCCCCGATGCGGCACGAAAAAATATTCGTCCGCCCAAGCCTTGAATTTTGCATAATAATTTTCGTCATGCGCATCGCAGGCCCGTTTCATCTCGGCATGGAAATGGGCGGTATCCTCGTCATATTCCAAGGCTGGGTTCAGATCGGCCCCACCGCCGAACCACCAGGCATTCGGGGTCCAAAACATGCGGGTGTTCATATGGACCGCCGGGCAATGCGGGTTTTGCATATGGGCCACCAGACTGATCCCGCTGGCCCAGAACCGCGGGTCTTTGTCCATGCCCGGAACCCCACGCGCCGCCATCGCCTTTTGCGCGCGCTCTCCCAAAGTGCCATGCACCTCGGACCAGTTCACACCCACCTTTTCAAACACAACACCACCGCGCATCACACTCATGATGCCGCCCCCACCCCCATCCGCGCGGGTCGTCGGGGTTACTTCAAACTTCCCTGATTTTTCAGCACTTTGGCGGGACTCAAGGTCTTCAAATGCTGCAACGATCCGGTCCCGAAGCTGGCGAAACCATGCAGCGGCGCGGGCTTTTTGGACGTCAAAATCGTCAGACATCGGGGCTTTCCTTTCGTTTTCGCTGGCATGCGTAACACCGCTCATGCGCCACGCCAACATGGCAATTGCCGCAGGCAATGCTATAATCTTGCCCACAAAGCGAGGCTTACCATGTCAAAACGTTATCTGTTCATTCTCCCGCTTCTCGCCGCCTGTGGCACGCCGCAAGAACGTTGCATCCTTCGCGAAACCCGCGATTTGCGCAACGTCGACAAACTGATTGCTGAAACCGAAGCGAACATCACCCGCGGCTATGCGCTAGAGCAGGTCACCGTCTACCATACGGAATGGCAAATCTGCGAAGTCCAACCCGTTGTCACCGTGCCGCCCGGAACCCGCCCACCAGCACCGAAGATGTGCCTGGAAGACGTGCCGGAAACGGTGACCAGACCCAAGGCCATCAATCTGGCCAATGAGCGTCAAACTCTTGTAGAGCTTAAGAAAAAGCGTGTGGAATTGTCACGGCAGGCAAATGCGTCCATTGCACAATGCAAGGCAGAACACCCGGAATAGATCAGAAGGCCGGGACTGAAACCCGGTCCAGCAAGGTGCGTCCGCCATCAATGGTCAGCACCTGACCGGTCATGAAGGCTGAAGCATCTGACGCCAGATATTGAACTGTTTCAGCCAGTTCATCCGGCCCTGCTATGCGTTTCATCGGCGTGCCTTCTACGATCTCGCCACGCCAATCCGGTTCTTCCTTCAGGGCAAGTTGCAGGCTTGCGCTCATAACCGAACCAAAGGAAATCGCGTTCACACGGATTCCCTTTGGCGACAGCGCAAGTGCCATCGACCGCGTCATCTGCTCGACCGCAGCAGAGGCCATAGAATAGCCCAGAAGTTCAGGCTGAGTATGAGCAGAGGCTATGGAAGACACATTGATGATTGTCCCGATCTGGCCATCTGCCCCGTTTTTTTCCGCCTGCGAAATCATGCGCTTGGCGGTAAGCTGAGACAGCCTCAGACTGGTCAGCACATTTTCGCGCCACAGGTTTTCAACGGCATCCTCATCGGGGTTAAGGGCGTCCGAGACCATCCAGCGACGGCTGGCGTTGACCAGAATGTCAACGCGGTCAAAGGCGTCGATCGTCGCGGAAAGCAGGTTGGCAATCGTCAGCTTTTCGCGCAGGTCACCGCTGAACATGCGAACCGCACCTTCGGCTTTTGCTTCTTCGCCAACCGCCGCCTCAAGTGCCGCCTCATCAATATCAGCAAACATCACGTTGGCACCCTTGGCCACGAAATGCCGTGCCACCGCCAGACCAAGGCCCTTTGCGGCGCCCGTTACGATGGCGGTCTTGCCCGTGATCGAAAACGACATATACGAAATCCTTTGGTCAGCGTGCCTTGATCGGGTGGCTGGCGCGGGTCAGCCGGAAAGCAGAGTCGCCGCCGATGTCCTCGACCTGACGGAACAGCGAGGACAGCACCGGAGCATAGGGCAGATGGCGGTTCGCCACCAGCCAAAGCGTCCCGTCCGGGACCAGCATTCCGGCGGCTGCCTTCAGAAAGGCAATCCCAAGCGAAGGATCTGCATCTCTGCCCGCGTGAAAGGGCGGATTCATGACGACCGCATGAGCAGGCCGCATCGGTTTAAAGCTGCGAGCATCGGCCCAGTGAAAGCGCACACGGGCGTCTTCGCCCAGATTGTCCCGCGCACAGTCAAGGGCGTCTTGCTCTGCCTCGACCACATCCAGTTCGGCCACGCCGTCGCGTTCCAGAATGTGGCGGGAAAGAAATCCCCAACCCGCTCCCAGATCAATCACGCGGCTGCCCAGTTTTTCTGGCAGGGCCTCCGCCAACAGCACGGACCCACGATCCGGGGCGTCAGCAGAAAAGACACCGGAAACGGTGCGGTATCCGCCTTCAATCACTTGCGGCTTCGCCTCCCAGCCATGTGGGCTGGGGCCAGCACGCATCACGAAAAGCTTGCCATGCGCCTTTGAAATCGGGCCGGCAATTTCCAGCCCCAACGACTTGCAGTCTTTCAGGATAGAGTCGATCCCGTCAGTCTTTTGACCATCGACCGCTACGGGGCCACCCGGCGTCACCTCGGCCATTGCGCGGGCAATCAGGGCGCGTGCTGCTTCTTTTGATCGGGGCAAGCAGACCATCGCAGCAGCATAGGGAATGCCATTTCCAATGCGATAACCGCGCGAAACAAACCAGTCGGCATCTGGCCGGAAACCGGTGATGACCTGCACGCGGCCAATGGAGAGCGACGAGAAATCATCCCCCTCTCGTGGGCGATAAATTGCGATGTCGCCTTCAAGCGGGGGAGCAAATACCCCAGAGGCAAGGGCCATGTCTAATCTGGAAGATCGCATCGGTTGCGGAAAGGCTTTTGGCCTATTCCTTCTCCATCGTGCATTGCAGGGGGTGTTGGTGGCGGCGCGCAAAATCCATCACTTGCGCAACTTTTGTTTCTGCCACTTCAAAGGAAAAGACGCCGACAACCGCCAATCCCTTTTTGTGAACCGTCAGCATGACATCGAACGCTTGGGCGTGGTTAAGGCCAAAGAAGCGTTCCAGCACATGAACGACGAATTCCATCGGCGTGTAATCGTCATTCAACAGCATCACCTTATACATCGGCGGGCGCTGCGTCTTGGTCTTTGTTTTGGTCAGAATCCCCGCGTCATTGCCCGGCCCGTCGGTCTTGTCCGACATGGAATGGGGAAAATGAGTCACGGTACCAAGCCTCGTTTCGCGAAAGATTCGGGTTTCTGTCTTTGACGCGCAATATAGTCGCTTTTGCCGTTTGGGAAAGGGGCAGGCCTCTTACCATTGCGACAAAGCCGTAAACGCGCAATGAAGGGCCTTGCAGGAGACGTGCCATGAACGACAGCAAGACCCTAACCACAATCGGCTTTGATGCGGATGACACGCTTTGGCAGAATGAAACCTTCTTTCGTCTGACCCAGGATCGTTTCACTGACTTGTTGGCTGATTACGCCGAGGCAGACCATTTACACGATAGGTTGCTGGCCGCCGAACGCCGGAATCTGGGCCATTACGGGTTTGGCGTGAAAGGCTTTACCCTGTCGATGATCGAAACGGCCATCGAAGTGACCGAAGGTCGCGTGGCGGCCTCTGTCATCGCGGAACTGCTGGCCTCGGGGCGTGAGATGCTAGAGCACCCAATCGAGTTGCTGCCCCATGCAAGGCAGGCGGTCGAGCGACTCTCTGGCAGTCACCGCGTGCTATTGATTACAAAGGGTGATCTGCTCGATCAGGAACGCAAACTGGCACAATCCGGTTTGGGGGATCTTTTCCACGGCGTCGAAATCGTTTCCGACAAAAAGCCAGCCGTCTACGCCCAGATTTTCGCGCGCCACGGCGCCATACCCGATCAGGCAATGATGGTTGGTAATTCGCTGAAATCCGACGTCTTGCCCGTATTGGACGTGGGCGGTTGGGGCGTCTATGTTCCCCACGGATTGACCTGGGCGCTTGAACATGCCGAAGCCCCCGTCGGCCACGCCCGCTTTCACAGCATCAACTCGCTCGGCGATTTGCCTGATCTAGTGGATAGCCTCACCTAAGCCACCATAGGTAGGCACACACACCCGACCTTTTGCCAGAATTGCCACAGCTTTAGGATAATCCTGAAAGCTATTGATAATTGAAGGTTTTATCGTTGCAGCCTCTGTGTTAGCGTTTCTACCAAACATGTCCCACACAAAAAAACCGGGACAGTCGAGGCAGAGCAAGGATCAGCGTTGTGACCACGCTTTTAGGGCAGTTTGTCCGCAATTTCGTTTGTCTTGTTGCCATTATTATTGTGGCAGCATGCTCCTCTCCCGAAGCATCCCGCGCGGCGCCCTACGCGGCCTTTGTGCAAGATGCCCGAACAGGTGAGGTGCTCCACGCCGAAAACGCCGACACACGCCTGCATCCGGCCTCTCTCACCAAGATGATGACGCTCTACATAGCCTTCGAAGAGATCGAAAAGGGCAATATCAGCCTTGATACCCTGATCACTGTGTCCAAGAACGCAGCGTCTAAACCGCCATCGCGGCTTGGCTTGAAGGCCGGTCAGAAAATCGCCCTGCGGTATCTGATCAGGGCCGCGGCGATCAAATCGGCCAATGACGCGGCTTCGGCCATCGGAGATGCGATTGGCGGCGACGAGGCGAAATTCGCCGCCCGCATGACCCGGACGGCCAAAGCGCTTGGGATGAACAATACCACGTTCAAGAATGCCAACGGTCTGACCGCAAAGGGCCACCTTTCGACGGCACGAGACATGACCACCCTTGGGCGTCGCCTGTTTTATGATTTCCCGCAATACTACAACATTTTCTCGCGCCGGACGACGGATGCAGGGATGGCACAGGTTCGCAACACGAACACACGCTTCCTTGATGCCTATGAGGGCGCAGACGGGATCAAAACGGGCTACACCGTGCCTGCAGGGTTCAACCTGACCGCTTCTGCGGAACGTAACGGCGTGCGGATCATCGCAACGGTCTTTGGTGGTGCTTCGACGGCCGCCAGAAATGCCAAAGTTGCCCAATTGCTGGATTTGGGCTTCCGTAAAGCGCCGAAAACCGCCCCCACGACAAAGCCTGCCGCGCCAACCTATCAGGCAGACGAAGAAAACGCCTTGGTGGCCGAGGCCGACGGCCTGCCCGAAGTGGAAGGCGGCGCGGCCAAAACCATCCGCCTGCAAACAGCAGTCGCAACGTCACCCCGGCCTTTGGCGCGCCCCTCAGCCGCAAAGGTTGCCGCGGCCTCCGAGGCAGTTGCTGCCATTCAGGATGACATCGCAGCAGCCGTCGCCGAAGCCGCAGCGGCCCCGCCAGCCGCCGATAGCTTGGATGCCCAAGCCGTGGCCTTGGCCGAAATCGAGGAAACGGTCACCCGTCCAGAAGCCCGACCGGAAGCAACGCTGGCCGAGGCGGAGCTGGCCCCAGTGGAAGACTTGACCGAACTGGCCGATGCCGGAACCACAGCGGTTGAGAATCCGGCAGAAGACACGACAGAAGTGGATGAGGTCGCTGTCGCGGAGGTCCCGCTGGAAATGATTGCTCCTGCCTCTGGCACGCTTGAAGCGCAGGCAGCGGCCCTTGCGATAGAGCCGACTTTGGATGCACAGGCCGTGGCGCTTGCCGCCCTGCCGGAAGCGGCACCTGCGGCGGAGGCCGTGGCCGAAGCCGCGCCGCTGCAACTTGCCGCCGTCGCCCAAGTCGCGGCCCCGGCTCCGCCGAAGCGCAAGGCACCCATCTTTGAAAGCGTCGAACCTGTTGGCCCTCTGCCACCAGAATCCGCGCCACAGGTGATCCGCCTTTCGACCTCGAACGCTCGCCATTTCGGAGTCAATCTCGGCAAATTCAATTCGCGCAGCGAAGCCGAGCGCATTCTGCTAAAGACGCAACTCGCCGAAAGCGCCACGCTGAATGAGGGTCTGCGCAAAGTCGTACAACGCGGCGGCGCGTGGCATGCCAATTTCATGGGCCTGACGCAGGAACAGGCAGATCTCGCTTGCCGCAGACTTCAAGCCCGCGGGACCCAGTGCTTCACCCTCGCGCCGTGACAAGCCCAATGGTCGAATACGTCTTTCCGCCCGCCCCCCAAGCCTCGGTTGCCATTGAACGTTCAGCGGCCCGCTTTCCCGTGCGTCGGATATTCTGCGTCGGGCGCAACTATGCCGAACATGCGCGGGAAATGGGGCACGATCCGCAAGCGGAACCGCCCTTCTTCTTCACCAAGCCAGCCGATGCCGTCGTCGACAGCGGGTCAACGATTGCCTATCCCCCCGCGACTTCGGATTTTCACTATGAGGCCGAACTCGTCGTCGCAATCGGTGCGCACGGACGGAACCTTTCAACGGATGAGGCCAATGGGCTGATCTGGGGCTATGCCGCCGGAAATGATCTGACACGGCGCGACATTCAGGCAGCAGCCAAAGCGGCTCGGCGCCCGTGGGATATGTCCAAGGGTTTTGACCGATCTGCCATCATCGGCGCCCTTCGCCCGGGGCCTATCGGGGATGCCACGATCCGCTGCACATTGGACGGCGAAGTCAAACAGGACGCGCGCCTGTCTGACATGATCTGGCCGGTCGAGGCGGTCATTTCCTATCTTTCTGCCTTGGTCGAACTCGCGCCCGGCGATCTGATCATGACAGGCACCCCGGCCGGCGTCGGACCAATTGCACGCGGTCAAACCTGCCGGATCGACATTGAAGGATTGGCTCCGGCGATCGTCAGCGTGATCTGAAGGCACGGCCAGACCAATTTCCTTTCAAGGAAATTGCAAAATTCTTGCAAGAATTTTGCGCCCAGCGTCGCCGACCGCGAAGATCAGCGTTTGGGTTTGTCGTCGTAATCCGTGGTCAAGATTCGGTGCGCGTCCCCTTCTGGGTCGTCGAATTGCCGCGTCTTCATCGCCCAGACAAAAGCGGCAAGGCCTACGCCGCCCAAGAACAGCGAAACCGGGATGAGGATGCCAAGAATTTCCATTTCACTTCAACCGCAACGCATTCAAGGAAACTGTAATCGACGACAGGGACATCGCCAAGGCCGCGGCAAGTGGCGTGGCCAGACCGACCAGCGCCAAGGGTACAGCAACCACGTTGTAAAGCGCCGAGATTCCGAAATTCTCCTTGATCCGCCGCGTCGATTGCCGCGCGATCCGCAGCGCGTCGCCAATTACCCCCAGATCTTGCCCCAAGAGGACTATATCTGACGCCACGCGGGCTGCATCCAGGGCGCTTGCAGGCGAAATCGAGACATGGGCCGCGGCAAGCGCAGCCGTGTCGTTCAGCCCATCCCCAACCATCAAAACGCGATGCCCTTCTCGTGTCAGGCCATCGACCAATGCTGCCTTTTCTGCAGGCAAGGCTCCCGCCGTCCAATCCTCGATCCCCAAACGTTCGGCCAGATCGCGCACCGCCCCTTCGGCATCGCCCGAAATCAGTCGAACCTTCACGCCCTGCGCCGTCAAGCTCGCCACAGCCTCTGCCGCTCCGGGGCGCAACCGATCAGCGAAGGTAAAGGGACGAACTGGTCCCTCTGATGTGCAAAGGTAAGTTGCCGTCACATCCTGCGCCTCGGCCCCACACCAACCAGCCCGTCCAAGCCGAACCCGGCGGCCTTTCCACTGGCCTTCAATGCCGTAGCCCGGCACTTCCCGGATATCTTCAACACGCGCCGGGCGCAGGCCCGCTTCCCGGGCGGCTTCGGACAAAGCCAAGGCCAGCGGGTGGGACGAGGCGCCCGCCAAGGCAAAGGCCACCTCAACCGCCGTTGCCGGATGATCATCCATATTGGTCGCGACTGGCGCACCCATCGTCAAGGTGCCGGTCTTGTCAAAAACCACCTGATCCACTTCGGCAAGTCGCTCCAAGGCAGTGCCATGCTTGATCAGCAAACCCTTGCGGAATAGCCGACCCGAGGCCGAGGTTATCACTGCAGGTACCGCCAGACCCAAGGCACAGGGGCAAGTGATGATCAAAACCGCCGCGGAGATATTCACCGCAAAGCGCAGATCGCCCCCGGTTTTCCACATCCAGAACCCAAAGGCCGAAAAGGACAGCAGGTGAACAAGGGGAGAATACCAAGACGCCGCCCGCTCGGCGAGACTTGTGTACTTGGTCCGCGCACTCTCGGCCACGGCCACCAGATCGGCCATGCGATGCAGGCTGGACTCCCGCCCCGCCGCAGTCACCCGCAGCGTCAAGGGGCCGGTCAGGTTCACTTCGCCTGCTGAAACCGCCATTCCGGGGCCACCAAAGACGGGCAGGCTTTCCCCTGTCAGAAGCGAGCGGTCGATCTCGCTGGTCCCCTCAACGATTTCGCCGTCAACCGGCATCCGCCCCCCGGGCCGCACAAGCACCAGATCACCGACCTGAATGTCACCAATGCCCAGCGTGACCTCTGCCCCATCGCGCAAGACGACCGCGCGCGGCACTTCCAAAGCGGCCAGTTCCTCGGCAGCCGATCGGGCCACCGCCCGCGTCCGATGGTCAAGATAGCGCCCCAAAAGGAGGAAGAAGGTCAGCATCACAGCCGCATCAAAATAGGCGTGATGGCCAGAATTCCATGTTTCAAAAAGCGAGATGGAAGACGCAAGGATCAGCGCCAGACTGATCGGCACATCCATCCCCAACCGCCCTGCCCGCAGGCTGCGCCATGCGCTTTTGAAAAACGGCTGCCCGGAAAAGACCACCGTCGGCAAGGCAATCGCGGCCGAAATCCAATGGAACAGATCGCGGGTCACCCCTTCGGCCCCGGACCAGACCGCCACCGAAAGCAACATCACGTTCATCATCGAAAAGAACGCAACCCCCAGCCGCATCAAGAGATCGCGCCCCTGACGGTCCGTCTCGGTCGCGCTTAGCAAGCCGGGGTCAAGCTCATGCGCCGTATAGCCCACCCCGTCCGCCACGCGGATCAGATCCGCCGCCGTTACGCTGGGTTCGGCCTGAACCGAAACGCGGCGCAGGGTCAGATTTACCCGCGCCGAGGTCACCCCCGGCACTGCCATCATCGCATGTTCAACGGTGCTGATGCAGGCGGCACAATGGGCCTGCGGCAAAGAAAGGATCAGCCGCGCGTCCTTCTGCGCTGCCGCCGCAGCCGCAATCCGCTCGGCCGACGGGGCCGCTACACAGGCCGGACAGGCGGAAATGCCCCCGCCCCCCATTTCTCCCGTCTCAAGCGGCGCGGCCATCGACATGGCTTATCCCTTCACAAAGAAATCGACACGCTGCTCAAAGAGTGTGCCATCCGCTGCCGCTGCTTCAATCTTCAAAAGCCATTTCCCCGGCCCAAGCGCCACATCGGCTTCCCATTTGCCGGCCACCATCACCAGTTCCGGCATCTGGTCTTCCTTCGCTTCGGTCGTCCGACCGACCAAAACCTTCAGCGCGGAAACCGGCGCCGGTGCGCCCGCGGCATCGGTCAGGTCAAGAACCAGACGGCCCGTCGCAGGGTTGTAGTCATGTGCAAACTGCCATCCCAGTTTTTCCTGCGCCGCACGACGGGCATCAAAGCCTTGGCTAGCCACATAGGAGTTCTTCACCTCCAAACCGGGGAAGGTGCTGATCGCCTTATAGGCCATGATCAAATTCACCGCGATGATCACGCCAAAAGCGCCAACCGTAAAGGCAAGGACATGGCGGCCGGTAATCTCTTTCATGTCACTGTCCTTTCCCGTTAAAGATCGTGTCCTTCGACACGCGGTCGGTGCCGCCCATATCTTCGATCCACAGCCGCAGATCGGTCCGGTCTGTCACAGCCGCCGCACTTCCCGGAGCAGCGATGACATGGACGCGCTGTTCCAATGTCGCATTCGCCGGAACCAAGATACGCAATTCGTCCGTCCCTTCCAGATCAATCCGCAGAACCTCGTCCGAGGTCAAAGAGATGTGGAAGTATCGGTCGTCCCCGTGTTTGTTGCGCAACCGCAGGTCATAGGTGTTGCGGATCGACCCATCCGACAGGGTTACGAAGGTCGGGTTCCGCACGGGCGTCACGTTCACGTCGATTTCGGTCCGCATGAACAGGGCCACGACAAGCGCCACGCCAACGGCACTCCACAGCGTCGTGTAAAGGATCGTGCGCGGGCGGAAGACATGTTTCCACACCGATTTCGGCGGCTTGCCGGCGCGTTCAGCGGTTTCATCGGTCAAGGCCAAATAGCCGATCAATCCGCGCGGCTTGCCGATCTTGTCCATGATGTCATCACAGGCGTCGATGCACAGACCACAGGTAATGCAGGCCAATTGCTGGCCATTGCGAATATCAATCCCCATCGGGCAGACGTTCACGCAGGCCTTGCAGTCGATACAATCGCCGTTGCCTTCCACACCTTGCTTACCGCGAGGCTCTCCGCGCCACTCACGATAACCAATGGTGATCGTATCCTCATCCATCATCGCGGCCTGAATACGCGGCCAAGGGCAGGCATAGATACACATCTGTTCCCGCGCAAAGCCGCCAAAGGCAAAGGTTGTCGCGGTCAGGATCAGCATGGTCGTGTAGGCGATGGGATGCGCCTGCCCCGTCACCAGATCACGCAACAGCGTTGGCGCATCGGTAAAGTAGAAAATCCACGCGCCCCCAGTGGCCAGACCAATCAGGAACCAAGCCGTCCACTTGATCGCCCGCTTGCGAATCTTTTCAGCGTCCCAATTCTGCCTGTGCAGGCGAATACGGGCGTTTCGGTCGCCCTCAACCCACCGCTCGACCAGAATAAACAGATCCGTCCACACGGTTTGCGGGCAGGCATAGCCACACCAAACCCGCCCTGCGGCCGAGGTGAACAGGAACAGCCCCAGACCCGCCATGATCAAAAGGCCCGCCACGAAGTAAAATTCATGCGGCCAGATCTCGATCATGAAGAAGAAGAACCGACGATTGGCCATGTCAATCAGCACAGCCTGATCAGGAAGGTTCGGGCCACGATCCCAGCGCAACCACGGCGTAATGTAGTAGATGCCCAGCGTCACCGCCATGATCCACCATTTCAGGTTGCGGAAGGCCCCCTTCACGCGCCGCGGGAAAATGGGTTCGCGCGCGGCGTAAAGGCTGGGTTCGTGGCTTTGTTCTGGGGTGCTCACGGAATCACTCCGACATCTATACTTTGCAATGTGTTCTGCACCGCAGAACGCAGGCCGACTTTGACCTGTGTCAAAATGCATATCATTGATATCAGTTTAACTGCGACAAGCCGGCACGGATGCAGCGAAAAACCGAGCCAAATCCGGAATACAGGCCTGTTTTGTCCAAAGTGCCGGGGGGGGGAGTGGTGGGTATCACAACGCCGTGATCGTCGAGGACGGCGCTGCGAAGAACACTGGGAAAAGACACCGGCGCCTCCAGGAAACGCGCGAACAGGAGAAGGCGCCGGTGCTGGCCAGGCCCGAAGGCCGGTCAAAGCGACTAGGCACCTTGAAACGGCGCAAAACCTTGACTTGAATCAAGCGCGCCCGTTTTGCGCGATTTGCCGCAGGGCCCAGCCGCAAAAGCGTTTGACCGCAGGCCGCTGCACGCCGGGTTTGGTGACAAGGAAATAGCCCTTTCGGCTGGTGTCCTCGAACAGAACCTGCAACCGGCCCGCCGCGATATCGGCCTCGACAAAGACTCGCGCCACAGCGCCAATCCCCTGACCGTCGCGGGCTGCATCCATCAACAGCGTCCCCGGCAAGGACAATATCCCCAGCGGGGCTGTCCCGACCAACCCGAATTGGTGAAACAGGCCCGACGCCTCTGTCGTGCCCAATTCTTGCAGCCACGGAAAGGCCATCAGATCGGCAGGCTCGCGCAGGGTTCTGCCTGTCACCAGATCAGGCGCCCCCACCACCACAACCGATGTCGGCAACAGCATCGTCGCCTGCACACCCGGCCAATCCCCGTTCCCATAACGAATCGCCAGATCCACGCCACCGGGGCCAATTTGGCGACGTTCCGGGCTGGCATCGACCATCAAGTCTGGCACCGGATGCGCGGCGCGAAACTGGGCAAGGCGCGGCAGCAGCCAACCACTGGCAAAGGCAGGTGTGGTCGTCAGATGCAGCGGGCGCTCTGTCTCGGCCTCACTCAATTCCTCAACCGCCGCATGGATCTGACCAAACCCGTCCCTCAACGCCTGCGCCAGCCTTAACCCCTCTGTCGTCAAAGCAAGCCCTCGCGATGATCGCGTGACCAGCTTCAGTCGCATCCTGTCTTCCAACGCACGGATTTGCTGACTGACGGCGGCATGGGTGACCCCGATCAGCACGCCCGCACGTTCCATCGTGCCCGCCTCGGCAAAGGCCGCAAAGGCCCGAAGCGCGGTCAATGGCGGCATGTCACGCCAGATCGACATGTAAGTTTTCCTTACATTCTAGAATTCTTCCTGAGTCGAAAATCTTTCATATAAAGCGCATTAAATAAAGCATGACCACGATCATGGAGAGTGACATGTTAGGTATTCTTGCAGAAAGCCTGTTCACGGCAACCCGCATCACCCCCGCCGCCGGCTCACGCGAACTGCGCCAGCAAATGCGTGACCGCGAACGGAAATTCCGGGCGGAACGCTTGGCCCAAGGCCAAGACCCCTATGACCTGTGAAACGAAAAAGGGCCCGAGGTTTCCCCCGGGCCCTTTCAATTCTACCAAGTGCAGTCTTACTGACCACCACCCCGGCTGTGAACATACAGGGCCACTGCGCGGATCTGGTCTTCGCTCAGACGGGTGTTCCAGTTCGGCATCACGCCAAAACGGGCATAGGTGACCGTCTCGGTGATGGCCTCCCGCGAACCGCCATAAAGCCAGATCGCATCCGACAGCTTCGGCGCGCCCTGAGCCGGATCGCCCGAGCCGTCTTCCATATGGCAGGCCGCGCAGTTATCGGCATAAACCGTCTCACCCGCTGCCGCCAAAGTCGCGTCATGCTCTTGGCCCGAAAGCTTCAGAACATATTCAACGACCTCGCCAATCTGGGCCTTCTCCAGCAATCCATCCACGCCGAATTTCGGCATTTCGGAATAGCGGGCGTCGGCATCGGTGGTGTTGCGGATACCATGAGCAATGGTCAGATGGATATTCTCGATATCCCCTCCCCACAGCCAATCGTCATCCAGCAGGTTCGGATAGCCCTTGCCTTCCACTCCTGCTGCACCCGAGCCATGGCACTGCGCACAGTTCGTCTTGAACACCGCCGCCCCGGCCCGTTCGGCATACCCCATCAGGTCGGGATTGGCCGAAACCGTCGTCAGGTCAGCATCGATCAACTGCTGTTTGATCGCCGCATTCGCGTCGTCAAACTGCTTGATCTCGGCCGCCACATCAGCGCGGGTCGAGGCCCCGAGAACCCCCGGCGTTGCCCCGGTGATCAGCGGCCATGCCGGATAGGCAATGGTATAGCCAATACCCCAGACGATGGTTGCGTAGAACACCCAGACCCACCAGCGCGGCATCGGATTGTCATATTCCCGAATGCCGTCCCATTCATGGCCGGTCGTCGGGATTTCGCCCTTTTGGCTGGGCGTCACCTTCTTGGCGCACATCGTCTTACGCCTCCTTCACTCGGCCGGCATCGCCAGCGGGTTTCGTCTCATTGCGGAAGATCGCATTCGCCGCATCTTCATGGGACTTCCGGGCCGAGGGCCGCCAGATCCAGACAAAGACGCCCAGAAAGACGGTGAACAGCACCAAAAGCATCCAGCTATCGGCAAATTCTCGCAGCAAGCTGTAGGTTTCCATCGTGTCCCCCTTACCGGCTTGCGTCTGGGGTAAAGGTCGAGAAATCGACCATCGTTCCCAGAACCTGCATATAGGCGATCAGAGCATCGGCTTCGGTCACTTCAGGCTGGCCGTCAAAGTTACGCACATTGACCGCATTGCCAAAGGCGGCGTCGCCATAGCGCTCTTCCAACCCTGCAGAATCCGCATCGGGATTGGCTTGCGCCAGGAAGTCGGCCTGCGCGTTCTCGACCATCTCATCGCTATAGGGCACGCCCACGAAACGATGCGTCTCGACCACATCCTGAATATACCGACCGTCGATTTCCTTACCGAACAGGAAACCATAGGGCGGCATCACCGATTCCGGCACGACCGACTTCGCATCATAGAAGTGGTCTTGGTGCCATTCATCCGAATAGCGGCCACCGACGCGGGCCAGATCCGGCCCGGTCCGCTTGGACCCCCACTGGAACGGATGGTCGTATTTCGACTCCGCCGCCAGCGAGTAGTGACCATAACGCTCCACCTCATCGCGCATCGGGCGGATCATCTGGCTGTGGCAGCCATAGCACCCTTCGCGGATATAGATGTCGCGCCCCGCCAGTTCCAAGGGCGTGTAGGGGCGAACGCCCTGCACATCCTCGATCGTGTTCTCAAGATAGAACAGCGGAACGATCTGCACCAAACCACCGATGGTCACGACCAAAAAGGACAGAACCAGAAGAAGCGTGGCATGCGTTTCAATTGCCTTGTGCTTGTCAAGGAAAGCCATGTTCGCCTCCTCCTTATTCAGCCGGAACGGCGTTGTTGGCGTTGACAGCGGCTTTGGCCGGTTGCGCCCTCACCGTCATCCACAGGTTGTAGGCCATGATGACTGCCCCGGCGAGGAACAGCGTCCCGCCCAGACCACGCACCACATACATCGGGAACTTCGCGGCCACCGTGTCAGCGAAAGCGTTCACAAGGAAGCCATTCGCATCTACTTCGCGCCACATCAGGCCTTCCATGATACCCGTCACCCACATCGAGGACGCATAAAGGACAATCCCGATGGTGGCCAACCAGAAGTGCCAGGAAACAAGGCTCAGGCTGTACAGACGTTCCCGGTTCCACAGACGCGGCACAAGGAAGTACAGCGCACCAAAGGTAATCATGCCATTCCAGCCAAGCGCGCCAGAGTGAACGTGACCAATGGTCCAGTCGGTATAGTGCGACAGGCTGTTGACGGCCTTGATCGACATCATCGGGCCTTCAAAGGTGGACATGCCGTAAAAGCCGATCGACACCACCATCATGCGGATGATCGGGTCCGTCCGCAGCTTGTCCCATGCGCCCGACAGCGTCATCAGACCGTTGATCATGCCACCCCAAGACGGCATCCAAAGGATGACCGAGAACACCATGCCAAGGGTCGAGGCCCAATCCGGCAGCGCGGTGTAATGCAAGTGGTGCGGGCCAGCCCAGATATACAGGAAGATCAGCGCCCAGAAGTGGATGATCGACAGCTTGTAGCTGTAAACCGGACGTTCAGCCTGCTTTGGCACAAAGTAATACATCATGCCCAGAAAGCCTGCGGTCAGGAAGAAGCCCACAGCGTTGTGGCCGTACCACCATTGGATCATGGCGTCCTGCACACCCGAAGTAACCTGAACCGACTGCGATCCGAAGATCGAGACCGGGATCGACATGTTGTTCACAAGGTGCAGCATCGCGATGGTGACGATAAAGGACAAAAGGAACCAGTTGGCCACATAGATGTGGGGCTCTTTGCGCTTCAGGATCGTGCCCATGAAGGTGATCAGGAAGGCCACCCAGACGACGGTAATCAGCCAGTCAATATACCAGACGGTTTCAGCGTATTCCTTGCCCTGGGTTCCGCCCAGAATATAGGAACTTGCGGCCAGAACGATCATCACTTGCCAGCCCCAGAACACGAACCAGCCCAGATTGCCGCCCCACAGGCGTGACGCCGTGGTGCGCTGCACAATGTAGAAGGTCGACATGATCAGTGCGTTGCCGCCAAAGGCAAAGATCACGGCGCTGGTGTGCAGCGGCCGCAGACGCCCGAAGTTGATGATACCATCGGTGTATTGACCCACGTTCAGCTGCGGAAAGGCCAGCTGGAAAGCGATAATCACACCGACAAGGAAGCCTACAACTCCCCAGAAGGTAGTTGCGATCACGCCAGCGCGCACCACATCGTCCATATATTCATTCTGGTCAGCAACAGGCTTTGCTTCGCCCATGCCACGCAGAACAATAACGAACAGGATTGCGGCGATCAGCATGACTTCGATCGCGTTGACCATATAGGCCAAATCACGGGCGTAATTGGCACCAATCGCGGCCAGTACCGCGATCAGGCCGAATACGACCAGTTTAATATAATCCCACATTTTGCGTCCCTTCGTCTTTTGGCTGATCCGGTCTGCGATTCGAGCCGCAGTCCGTCCGCACGTATTCGACTGTACCGCTTTTGCGGCAGCGCGGCGAAGCCAGCATTGATCCATGTCAAGAAATTGGTTGGCGTCGTTTGACAAAGGTCAATGCAGACTATGCAATCCCTTCGTAAATTGGCCTCACGCAGGAAAAGGAGGCGCACATGGCCTATAAATCCATCTTTACCGTCGCCACCAACGCGGCCCTTGTGCCGATGTCAGTGGCAAGCGCGGCCCGTATCGCCGAGGCGAACGACGCGCATCTTGATATATTGGCACTTGGCGTCGACCGGACGCAGGTGGGCTATTCCTATGTCGGTTCCGGGGCCGCGCTGATGCAGGTCGCGCTGGAACGCGCCGAGGCGGATGCACGCGAGCTGGAAAAAGCCGCAAAAGCGGCCATCGCGGCAGAAAACCTTGATCTGCGGGCCGGCACCGAAGCTGCTGTCGCCCAAATGGGGGCCGTGGCCGATCTGATTGCCACCCGCGCCCGTTTTGCCGATCTGGTCGTCCTGCCCCGCCCCTATGGCAAGGATCAGGGCCCAGAGGCCGAAGCCGTGGTCGAGGCCGCGATGTTCGAAGGCCAGGCTCCGGTTCTGGTTCTGCCCGGAAAGGAACTGGCAAGCCCCTCTCCGAAATGCGTGGTGATTGCATGGAACCAAAGCCGCGAGGCGATGGCCGCCGTGCGCAAGGCGCTGCCCTTCCTGAAATCCGCCGATCTGGTGGATATCACCGTCGTCGACCCGCCGAACCACGGCCCCGAACGGTCTGACCCTGGCGGCATGCTTTGCCAGATGCTTGTGCGCCACGGGGTGCGGGCCGAAGTGTCCGTTCTGGCAAAGACCCTGCCCCGCGTGTCCGATGTTCTGGCCCGCCATGTGCGCGACCGCAATGCCGACATGCTGGTAATGGGCGCCTATGGCCATTCCCGTTTCCGCGAGGCGATTCTGGGCGGGGCCACCCGCAATATGCTGGAACAGGCTGAAGTGCCGGTTCTGATGGCACATTGATCTAGAAAAAGGTGCCGGACTGCGGGGCATCGAGCCCCTTGTCCGGCGCTGCCACGCCTTTGGGCGCGTCAGCCCCGCAGATCTGCGCCGCCCGTCCTAGACGAGGAAGCCGCCATCGCTGTCATCGCCGGTTTCTTCCAACAACGCATCGAAATCCGGCACGATGATATGGCGCTTGCCGTCCAGTTCGATCACGCCGTCCTTCTTCAACGCGCTCATCTGACGGCTGACTGTTTCCAGCGTCAGACCCAGATAATCGGCCATCTCTTCCCGCGTCAGCGGCAGATCAAAAGCCATCGCCCCCTCGGCCGAACGCAGTTTCAGACTGGCATCGCGCCGGGCGATGATCGCAAGCAGGCTCGCAATCTTTTCGCGCGCGGTCTTGCGCCCCAAAAGCAGCATCCATTCCCGCGCGGCATCCAGTTCGTCCAGCGTCATTTCCAGCAAACGCTGCGCCACATGGGGCGTCGTGGACATCATCTCTTCAAACGGTTTGCGGCGGAAACAGCACATCACCAGATCTGTCGTCGCGGTCACATCATAGGCCGCAGTCGACCGTCCCGGCCGCCCCACGAAATCCGATGGCAGCAACAAACCCACCATTTGCCGCCGACCGTCTTCCATCGTCTGTGTCAGCGTCGCAATCCCCGTAACGACCGAGGCGACAAAATCCATCCGATCGCCTGACCAGATGATCGTCTGGCCAGCCTGATAGCTGCGGTAATATTTAATCTGTTCAAGACGCTGCAATTCATCCGCTTCACAGCGGGCGCAAACGGCGCGATGGCGGATTGGGCAATCAGCACAATCGTGAACAAGAGATGTCAGCTCATGTGGAACTGCCATGGGCCGCCTTTCTTCAGTTGATCTGCATCAAAGGCAGAACGTCCAAACAAACGTAAGGCTAGTCGAATGACACATCAATCGCAACTCATGCGGCTTGGTCTTTTTGACGCGCGCGTTCCTCGGTACACCTCGTACCCGACGGCACCACATTTCTCTGCGTCGGTAACGCCCAGCCTGTTCACGTCGTGGATCGAACAGATCCCCGAAGGGTCGGCCATTTCGCTTTATATGCATGTGCCGTTCTGTCGCCGCCTGTGCTGGTTCTGCGCCTGCCGCACCCAAGGCACCAGCAGCGACGACCCGGTCATTGCCTATGCCGAAACCCTGCGTCAGGAAATCGCCCTGCTGCGCAAGCACCTTCCCAAAGGCATCACACTTTCGCGCCTGCACTGGGGCGGTGGCACCCCGACGATGTTGCCCGCCGACCAGATGAAAATGCTGGCAGACCTGATCTTCGAGGCTGTCCCACTGGGTGAGGGCGCCGAATTCTCGGTTGAAATTGACCCGAACGAAATCGACGAAACCCGCCTTGATGCCCTGAAGGCCGTGGGCATGAACCGCGCCTCGATCGGTGTGCAAGATTTCGACGAAGAAATTCAAAAGACCATCGGCCGCGATCAAAGCTACGAGTTGACCAAACAAGTCTGCGACATGATCCGCGACCGCGGCATCCGGTCGCTGAACGCCGATATTCTGTATGGCCTTCCCCACCAGACGACAGAACGTATTGCAGATTCCGTGCAGAAACTGCTGTCACTTTCCCCCGATCGCGTCGCCCTTTACGGCTATGCACACGTTCCTTGGATGAGCCGCCGCCAGCAACTGATCCCGTCAGATGCCATGCCAACCCCAGAAGAGCGACTAAAGCTTTTTGAAACGGCGTCTCAACTGTTCGAATGGGATGGCTACCGCGCCATCGGGATCGACCATTTCGCCCGCCCCGACGATGGCCTTGCCGTCGCTCAGGCCAAGGGAACGCTGCGCCGCAACTTCCAAGGCTACACCGACGATACCGCCCCGGTGCTCGTCGGGCTTGGGGCCTCGTCCATCAGTCGCTTCCCGCAGGGCTTTGCCCAGAATGCCCCCAGCACCTCGGCCCATACCAAGGCGATAAGGGCGGGCGAGTTCTCGACGCATAAGGGCCATGTCTATTCCGGCGAAGACACACTGCGCGCCCGGATCATCGAAGCCCTGATGTGTGACTTTGCCCTGTCCCGCGCCGAAATCCTGCGCGACTTCAAGGTCACGCCCGAACGGCTGGACATGCTGCTACGCAATGCGGCCGATGCCTTCCCCGGCATGGTCAAGCTTGACACCTCCGGCCTTACCATCCCGCCGCATGGCCGCCCCCTGACCCGGATGATCGCCCGCGCCTTTGATGCCTATGACCAGACCAAGGCGCAACACTCCGCCGCCATCTGATCGTATGACAGAGGGAACCAAAACAGCGCCCCCGCGTTTCGTGGGGGTGTTCCTGTTTCTTGTGCCCCTCTCTTGTTACCGGTGAAAAATGATCTGCCCGCACCCTCTGCGCCCCGAACTTGTCGTTGCGGCTGTGACCACGGAAAAACCACGGATTCACTACGGAAAAACGACGCAAAGAACACAGGCGAATTTCGACAAGATCAGCAAGGGCACTCACAGGCCCTCACGCTTTCGGCAAATCTCTGCAATCCCGCAGAATGACTGATGCGAGACAAAGAAACCTGTCCTATATCCATGAACATGAACCGTCGCACCGCCATACTGGCCCCGCTCGCCCTTCTCGCTCTTGGCACCCCCGCCATGGCCGCGAAGATTTCGCTTTCCGATTTGTCAAACTATCTCAACAGCTTGACAACAGTTGAGGCGGATTTCACGCAAGTGAACGCCGATGGCAGCATTGCAACGGGCAAGCTGTTCATCCGCCGCCCCGGACGTGTGCGGTTCGAATATGCACCGCCAGACAAAAGCCTGGTGATCGCCGGTGGCCAGCAAGTGGCTATTTTTGATGGGAAATCCAACCAGCCACCGGAACAATACCCACTTTCGAAAACCCCGCTGAACCTGATTTTGGCCGCGAATATCAACCTTTCCAAAGCCAAGATGGTGGTGGGTCACAGAGAGGTGGAAAATACCACGCGCGTGGTCGCGCAAGACCCGGCAAACCCCAGCTATGGCACCATCGAATTGGTGTTCACCGGCTCGCCAGTTGAATTGCGTCAATGGGTTATCACTGATGACGTGGGCAGTCAGACCACTGTTATTCTTGGTGACATGAAAAAGGGCGGCAACCTGCCACCCTCATATTTCGACATCACGCGCGAGACCCAGAAACGCGGGCTTTAACGCCCGCAACCGCGCAACTGTTGGGCATACATGTCAGACCGCGCCTGAACCTTCGCGGCCACTTCTACAAGCCACGGTTTTCCCAGATAGCTTTGCCGCGCAAACCCGGTGCGGCCTTCGTGATAGGCCAGATACTGTGACTGGGCATCGTGCTTCGAGATGCCCAGTTTCTCTGTGGATTCGTTCATGTACCAACCCATGAAATCGGTCGCGTCAGAGATCCGATCACGTTTCGCGCTTCTGCGACGTTGATCCTGTTGGTATTCTTCCCAAGTCGCATCAAGGGCTTGGCTATAGCCATAGGCCGAAGATTGCCGCCCCATCGGGATCACACCCAAGGCGAAACGGTGCGGGGTCCTCGCATTGCCGATGAACTTTGATTCCTGATGAATCGCCGCCATCTGCACATGAACAGGGATGCCCCAGCGACGCTCGGTCGTCTTCATTGCGCTGTAATATTGCGGTCTTTCCCGCACAATCGCGCAGGCATTATCCAAATCACGAGGCGCCGAGAAGTTGCCACCCCCGCAGGAAGCGAGGGCAAGAAACACGATCGACGCGCGGAGAAATCTGCTCATTTGCCCCTCGCACGTTCTATAATTTTGGTCACGATACGCGAATTCGCCGACTAGGGAAATGGGGCGGAAGGACAGTCTAGATCAGAAAAGCGAGAGTGAGCGGCAAGGATACCACTGCCAAAAGTGTGGAGGCGATGACCATACCCGCCACCGCATCGGCGTCAGCACCATACTTTTCAGCCAGCATGTAAGAAGTCACGGCAACTGGCGTCGAAACCTGCAAGACCAGAATGGCAAAGGCCACTGGTTCCAGCTCCAGCCAAACTCCGATACCCACGCCGACTCCCATGCAGATTACTACGCGCAGCAAAGACATGGCGAAAGCCTTGCCAAGATGGCCTGCGTTGAGCCTTGCCACGGCCACACCAAGGGTAATTAGCATCATCGGAATGGCGATTTGCCCCAGCAAAGAAAGGGAATTCGTCAGCCAGTCCGGCGTTTGCCAGCCCTGCCAAAGAAACAGCCCGCCCAAAAGCGTGCCCCATGTCACCGGCTCCTTCAGTGCTCGCAGCGGAGACCCCCCGCCCGAAACCAGCCAAACCCCTGCGGTGAAGGAAAAGATCGCCATCACGGCAAAGACAACCACAGCATAGGCAAACCCGGCCTCACCAAAGGCAAAAAGCGCCAGTGGTAAACCGACATTGCCGGTATTGCCAAAGATCATCGGCCCCAGATAGGTGCGCTGCGAAAGCCTCCCCATTCTCAGCAGCGCCCAGAAAATCAGCGAAAGCGCCAGATAGGCAAAGATCGCGGCCAACATCAGATTGGTCAGCGCCGAAGGGTTGATCTCGGTTTTCATCAGCGCCGTAAAAATCAGCGCGGGCACCGAAAGCGTCATGGACAACCGGGTGATGAATTCCATCCGATATTCATGCCCGGTCCGCACCCAAAAGAAACCGATCGCGCCCAAAAGTCCAACCGGAGCAACGATTTCCAAGACTGTGAGGAATAGGTCCACAGATTGTTTCCCTTCTGTATCGCCAGTCCTGTGGACAAGCAGGCTTCTTCGGGAGTACTTACGAAAACAGGGGGATGCAATCTGATGCTGAAGTCGATGCCAAAATATCACCTCGGGCAAGTGCTGCGTCACCGCAAGCACCCGTTTCGTGGTGTGGTGTTCGATGTGGATGCAAAATTCTCGAACACCGATGAATGGTACGAGAATATTCCTGAAGACAGCCGCCCTGCCAAGAACCAGCCGTTCTACCATCTGCTGGCCGAAAACGACAAAAGCTATTACGTCGCTTATGTCTCGGAGCAGAACCTTGTGCCCGATGAAACAGGCGAGCCCGTGACCCATCCGGATTTGCACGATCTGTTCGGCGATTTCACCGATGGCCGCTATCCACTTCAGTTCCAACTCAACTGACGGTCGTTGACCACCCGGTAAGACTCGCACTGTAGCCTGCCCCCAGAAATGGAGGCATGACATGCAGTTACACAGTAGCGAAACCGCGGACGGCTTGATCGTTCATGTAGACGAGACACGCATCGACGCCGCCTGTGCGATCGACTTCAAAGAGGCGATGCGAAAGGTCACGGCGCAACCAACGGCAAAGGTGATCCTTGATCTGTCAAAGGTCGGCTTTATCGACAGTTCAGGTTTGGGCGCTGTAGTCGCAGTACGCAAAATGCTCGGGCCAGATCGTGCCCTTGAACTCGCCTGCCTCAGCCCTTCGGTTGAAAAGGTGTTTCGGTTGACCCGCATGGATCGTATCTTTGCCATTCATGAAACGGTACCAGTGTCGCACCAACGCGCGATGTGACCTGCATGGCTGTTACTCGAATAGTCATTCCGGCCACTACAGTGGATGTCAGTAAGGCTTTGGGGAAACTCTTTGATGACCCTGCGGGACAGCAGGTGCCACCTCTGGTGCACGACAATGCGCAGATCGTACTGGCCGAGGTGCTGAACAATATCGTCGAACATTCCTATGCCCAGTCAGAAGGCGAGATCGACCTGACCATGACTGTCAGCGATGCAGGCCTACTCTGCACGGTTCTGGATCGTGGATTGCCGATGCCTCTGGATAAGATCCCCGATGCACAAAATCCGATGGAAAACGACCCCATAGATCTGCCTGAAGGGGGGTTCGGCTGGTTCCTGATTCGCACACTTTCCAAAGAGCTTGGCTACCTGCGCGAGGGTGGCTGTAATCGTCTTAGCTTCTTGATTCCCTGCGAAACAAACATTGCCTGAACGGCCAATTGTTTCGCCATCATCAGAAATGACGCGAAAGAGCCAGATTTTCCCCCTAAAACCGCCGCGCATACTGCCGATATTAGAGGGGTAGCTGCATAAAGCTTCCCTCGGTGTCGCGGATAATTGCCCCCACCCAATTCGTGGCACCGAGGTTCTTCTCCCCTGTTGGCAATTCCGCGATCGCGCCCTAGCTTCCCCGCAACACGCGGAGGAACAGATGCGCGATTTTCATTTGCCGGGTCGCTCGGCAGTCTTTGCCCAGAATGGCATGGTTGCCACTTCGCACCCTCTTGCCGCGCAAGCCGCGCTCGACATCCTTAAGGAAGGGGGGAACGCGGCAGACGCGGCCGTTGCTGGGGCGGTTCTGCTCGGGATTTGCGAACCGCAAATGACGGGGATCGGCGGCGACTGTTTCGTCCTGCTGAAACCTTCGAGTTCAGGCCAAGTTTTTGCCTTGAATGGATCTGGTAGAGCACCGATGGGGCTCTCGGCCGCTACGATGCGCGACAAGGGCCTGTCAGCGGTTCCACTGCATGGAATTGAATCTGTAACCATGCCCGGTGCCGTCGACGCGTTTTGCCGACTGAACGCCGATTGGGGAAAGACGGGCCTTGATCGCATCCTTGCGCCCGCCATCCGCTATGCCGAAGAAGGGGTTCCCGTTGCGCCCAGGGTTGCGTTTGACTGGGAAGAAGATGCCGCCGACCTGAAGGGTGTTGCGCGTGATTTCTACCTTATTGATGGGAAAGCCCCAAAACCGGGCCAGCTGTTTCGCGCCCCCGGACAGGCCGAGGTCTTGCGCCGGATCGCCCGCGAAGGCCGAGACGGATTTTACAAAGGCGAAGTGGCCGATGACATGATCGCCAGCCTTCGCGCCTTGGGTGGAACACACAGCCACGAGGATTTGGCATCAACCGCCTGTGACTGGGTCGATCCGGTTCAAGGCCCCTATCGCACGATCGACCTTTTGGAACATCCCCCGAATGGCCAAGGCGCAACAGCCATCCTGATGCTCAAGATCCTGCGCCATTTCGATCTTGCCGCGATGGATCCATTTGGCGTTGAACGCGCACATATCGAGGCCGAAGCCACCAAGTTGGCCTATGATGCCCGCAACCGCTTTATTGCTGACCCCAACCATATGACGCGTCTGGATCATATGCTGTCCGACGAGACCGCAGCCAAGCTGGCAGCCCTGATCAACCCGAAACGCGCTATGCCTTCGGCCGCCCCTTTGACCGAAGCCATTCACAAGGACACAATCTACATTACCGTCGTTGACCGTGACCGCATGGCGGTTTCGCTGATCTACTCAATTTTCTGGGGGTTCGGCTCTGGCTTTGCTTCATCGAAATTCGGCATCAATTTCCAAAACCGTGGGGCGGGGTTCACCTTGACCGAGGGCCACCCGAATGAAGCTGCTGGTGGCAAGCGCCCGATGCATACGATCATTCCCGGAATGGTGATGGAAGGCGGTCGCGTGACCATGCCCTTTGGCGTCATGGGTGGTGGGTACCAGCCTTGTGGCCATGCCCGACTGATCTCGAACATTGTTGATTTTGGGATGGATATTCAAAGCGCCATTGACGCCCCCCGTTGCTTCTCGGGCCCGGAAGGGATGCAAGTCGAGCGTGGCTATTCCGATGCTGTTCGGGCGGGGCTTGCTGATCTGGGACACAAGGTCAGCATTCCTCACACCCCGCTTGGCGGTGCACAGGCTATTGTCATTGGACTGGATGGTGTGCTTATCGGCGGATCAGACCCCCGCAAGGATGGCAAAGCGCTTGGATACTGAAATGACCCCAGATTACGACACGCTCCGCGACCAGATCATCGCCCTCACCCACGGTGAAACCGACGCAGTCGCCCTGATGGCGACCTTGGCCTGCGAAATTCACCAGCATCACCCGCTTTCCGACTGGACGGGTTTTTATCGCGTCGTCGCACCGGAATTGCTGAAAATTGGCCCGTATCAGGGTGGCCACGGCTGCCTGGTCATTCCGTTTTCTCGTGGCGTCTGTGGCGCCTGTGCCCGTACCGGTGAAATCCAGAACGTTCCTGACGTCGATGCTTTCCCCGGTCATATCGCCTGTGCATCGTCAACGCGGTCTGAACTCGTGCTTCCGGTTCGGAATGGAAAGGGCCAGCTTCTCGGCGTGCTCGATCTCGACAGCGACACACCCGCAGCGTTTACCAAGGCTGACGAGACATTTTTCACAGAGCTTCTCGCCACCGTTTTCAAAGACGCCGCATAAGGCAGGTCCGTGGCAAAGCCGCCGCGTGGGGGCTCGATGCCCCCAAGGCGGCCTCCCTTTCTATAAACACCGCTAAATTCGACGCGAGGGAACAAAGGCATACCCCGACGGCGAAAGGATCACCGCCTCGCGCAAACCGTGTCCTGCTTTGTCCGTCGGCATTTGCAGAACAACCCCGCCCGCTGTTTCTGCCACACGGGCGGCCTCATCCGGGTCTGCCTCGTGCAACCGAAGCTCTATCCCTGCCCCCCGCACCCCTGCCTCGGGCAGAAGCGACGCCAAGGGATGATCGCGAAACGCTGCGTCCGAATGTAATTGGAACGGCTGACCGGCATGGACCAAGATAGCGAAATCATCCGACAGCCGATGCGCAGTCATGCCAAACACACGGGTCAGGAAATCGACCTCGCGTCTTAAATCCCTGCACAGCAGATTGACCGTAATTGCCCGCAAGGCATGACCAAAATCGCGGGCTGGAACCGTTTCATAATCCATAACACACCTCAAAGCCTCATCGGACGCTGCCAAAGTCCCCCCTTTGCGTCAAACAACATCCCTTGATCTTCTCCATCACGAAGCCGATGGTGCCGGGCAAGCAAACGGAGGCATCGATGGCAGAAATCACCCTTCTTGACGGCGGTATGGGGCAGGAGCTTGTGGCACGGTCTGGTGATGACCCGACGCCCCTTTGGGCCACCCGCGTCATGATGGATCACCCCGGCATGGTGCGTGACATTCACGCCGATTACTATGCCGCAGGCGCAACTGTCGCCACCTCCAACACTTATGCCATCCATCATGATCGGCTGGAACGCTTCGATCTGGACCCGATGTTTCACAGTCTTCACCTTCGCGCCTTGGTCGAGGCGCATGAAGCACGCGCGCTGAATGGTTCTGGCCGGATTGCAGGCTCTCTTGGGCCACTGATCGCCACCTATCGCCCTGAAGTGACGCAGCCTGTCGACATTGCCGCGCCGAAATACGCAGAGATTGCCCGTATCCTGGGGCCGCATGTCGATTTCTTTCTGATTGAAACGCTTGCCTCGGTGGAAATGTGCGAAGGCGCAGTCAAGGGCGCGACCGAGGGCGGCAAACCGATCTGGCTGTCAGTGACTGTTGACGATCACGATGGCAGCAAACTTCGGTCGGGTGAGCCGATTGTTGATCTGGCCCGTTTGGTGCGGGACTATCCGATCGCGGCGGTTCTGGCCAATTGTTCGGTGCCCGAGGCCATGACCGATGCTCTTGCCGGTCTCAAGACCCTTGGCCTGCCTTTTGGCGCCTATGCCAACGGCTTTACCCATATTTCGGGCAACTTCCTGAAAGATGCACCCACGGTCAAGGAACTGACTCATCGCCACGATCTGACGCCCGAGAAATACGCAGATTTCGCCCTGTCTTGGGTTGCGATGGGGGCCACCATCGTTGGCGGGTGCTGCGAAGTGGGCCCTGCCCACATCCGCCATCTGGCCGAACGCCTTCGGGCGGAAGGACACAAGATCGTATGAAGCCCAGACGACCGCAGGGCAGCCCGCCGAGCCTGATCGCGGATTTCGACTATGACCCGCCACCGGGCAAGCCGGTCATTCTTCATGAAGACCGCCATATTCTTGTCGTCGACAAACCAGCCGGCTTGCTCTCGGTCCCCGGAAAGTTGGAGGGGCGGCAGGACTGCCTGATTTCGCGCCTCCAAGCTGAAAGGTGGGACGCGCTTTTGGTGCATCGGCTGGATTGCGACACCTCGGGTGTGATGATCTTTGCCCGCACCAAACAGGCACAGGGCTTTCTGGGGCAAGAGTTCGAACAGCGCCGTGCCAAGAAATCTTATGTCGCGCGGGTCAAGGGGGTCATCGCTGAAGACAGCGGTCATATCGACCTGCCGCTTGGTGCCGATTGGCCAAACCGCCCCCGTCAAATGGTCGATCCTGAAAATGGCCGGCCTGCCCAAACCGATTGGGAAGTGATCGGGCGCACGGAAACCGAAACTCGCGTCCGGATGTTTCCTTTGACAGGGCGCAGCCACCAATTACGTGTTCACATGCTGGCGCTTGGCCATCCGATCTTGGGCGACCAGATCTATGCGCCTGAAACTCTTTCAACACATACCCGGCTTATGCTGCATGCCGAGACGCTTGGTCTGCACCACCCTGAGACCAGGGAATGGATCAGCTTTGCCGCACCAACGCCGTTCTAAGCGAAGACCCTTCCCCCCCGCCATAAGAATAGGTTAAGCAGACCCAATGAGATGGACGGTTCCGAATATTCTAACCGTGCTGCGCATGGTTGCAGCGCCCGGCGTGGCGCTGATGTTTTTGTATTTCCATCGCCCTTGGGCCGATTGGTTCGCCCTGACCTTGTTCATCGTGGCAGCCGTCACCGATTGGTTCGATGGCTATCTGGCCCGCCTCTGGCATCAGGAATCGAAGTTCGGCGCGATGATGGACCCGATTGCTGACAAAGCGATGGTCGTCATCGCGCTTGTCATCATCACTGGCTATTCCGGTATGAACCCGTGGCTGATCCTGCCGGTGACGGTGATCCTGTTCCGCGAAGTCTTTGTGTCTGGCCTGCGCGAGTTCCTTGGCGCGAAAGCCGGGCTGCTGAAAGTCACAAAACTGGCCAAATGGAAGACCACGGCGCAGATGGTCGCCATTGCCGTTCTGTTTCTTGGCACCGGGCTTGAACATCTGGAAGGCATTGCCCGTCGGGGCCTTTCGCTGGAACAATATGCCGAATTGGTAACGGCTGGTCTTGCCGACCCGATCAAATCCTGTGGCACACGCGGCTGTTCCTCGATTGCCACCATGGTTGGTCTTTGCCTGATATGGATCGCCGCGGTACTAACGGCCCTGACGGGCTGGGACTACTTCTCGAAATCCCTGCCTTATCTAAGGGATGAAGAAGAATGATCGACGTCGTCTATTTCGCATGGGTGCGCGAACGCATCGGCTTGCCACGGGAAAAGGTGGAAACCACGGCTTCAACGGTCGCGGAACTGGTGGATGAGCTGAAAGGCCGGGAAGAGCGCTACGAGATGGCTTTTGCCGATCTCGCCTCTTTGCGGGTGGCCTTGGATCAAGAGCTTTCCAGCTTTGATGCTCCATTGGCGGGTGTCCGCGAAGTGGCCTTCTTTCCGCCGATGACCGGGGGCTAAAGATGCGGCTCTCGGTTCAGGCAGAGGCATTCGATCTTGGGGCCGAGGCCAATGCCTTTGCCGCCGCGCAATCCGGGGCTGGCGCTGTCGTCACCTTCACAGGCATCGTGCGCGACAACGGTGGAACCCTGTCGGCAATGGAGATCGAGCATTATCCCGGTATGACCGAGAAGGCGATTGGCGCGATCATGGATCAGGCACTGGACCGCTGGTCTTTGGCCGATGCGCTGATCATTCACCGCTATGGCCGCCTTGCCCCGAACGACCTGATCATGATGGTCGCCACCGCGGCACGACACCGTGCCGACGCCTTTGCCGCCGCTGAATTCCTGATGGATTACCTGAAATCCCGCGCCCCATTCTGGAAAAAGGAATACGGGACCGATGGCGCCGAATGGGTCGCCGCGCGCGACGAAGACGAAGACGCGCTGAACCGCTGGTAAGCCCGCTTTCCGCGCATCCCAGTCCGTGCTAGGGCTGAGCTATGGAACAGTTGCCCTCGAAAGAAGCGATCCTGAAATGGATCCACGAAAACCCCGGACTTGTCGCAAAGCGCGACATTGCCAAGGCCTTTGGCATCAAAGGCGCCGGGCGGATCGAATTGAAGCGTCTCTTGAAAGAGATGGAGTCCGAGGGCACGCTGGCCAAGAAACGTCGCAGCTACCGTGACGCAGAAAGCCTGCCGCCAGTGTCGATCCTGACCATGCTCGCGCCCGATGATCAGGGAGACATGTTCGCACGCGCGATGGAATGGAAAGGCGAAGGCGCAGAGCCCCGCATCCTTTTCATCCCGCGCAAGGGCGACCCGGCTTTGGCCGAAGGCGACCGCATCCTCGCGCGCCTGACAGAGGTCGATACCGGCCCATGGCAATATGAGGCGCGGCTGATCCGCCGTATCGGATCAAACCCGTTGAAAGTGCTGGGGGTGTTCCGCTCAAATGCCGAAGGCGGGCGGATCGTCCCGATCGACAAGGGCGCGGATAAGGAATGGCGCGTCTCGAAAGACAATACCCTTGATGCACGCGACGGGGAACTGGTCGAGGCCGAGGCGATCGGCCGCCGCAATATGGGCCTGCCACAGGCCCGTATCACCGCCCGTCTGGGTGACCCCTCCGGCCCTCGCGCCGTCTCGCTGATCGCCATTCATCAGCACGGTATCCCAGACCGCTTTCCCGATGCGGTAATTGCCGAGGCGGACAGCATGAAGCCTGCCGGAATCAAGGGCCGCGATGACCTGCGCGACCTGCCCTTGGTGACCATCGACCCAGTGGATGCCCGCGACCGCGACGACGCGGTCTATGTCGAACATGACAAGGAAGCCGGCAATCCCGGCGGCTTTGTGATCTGGGTCGCCATTGCCGATGTTGCCCATTACGTCCGCCCCGGTTCTGCCCTGGACCGAGAAGCGCGCAAGCGTGGCAATTCAACCTATTTCCCGGACCGTGTCGTGCCGATGCTGCCCGACGTTCTGTCGGGCGATCTGTGCAGCCTGCACGAACATGTCGACCGCGCCTGCCTTGCCGTTCGCATGCGCATTGATGCGCAAGGTCACAAGATCGGCCATCGTTTCGTGCGTGGGTTGATGCGGTCCGCCGCATCGCTGAATTACGAACAGGTGCAAACGGCCATCGATGGGCGCCCCGACGATGTGACCGGGCCACTGCTGGAACCGATCCTGAAACCGCTTTACGCCGCCTATGCTGCGCTGAAACATGCCCGCACCATCCGGCAGCCGCTGGAACTGGATCTGCCCGAACGCCGGATCGAACTGTCGGACGAAGGCAAGGTGCTGTCGGTTGCCTTCAAGGAACGCTTTGACGCGCATAAGCTGATCGAAGAATTCATGGTGCTGGCCAATGTCGCCGCCGCCGAGGAACTGATCGTAAAGAAGACCCCGCTTCTGTTCCGCGTCCACGAAGAGCCGTCGCTGGACAAGATCGACGCGCTGCGCGAAGTGGCGGAATCGTCGGGCTTTACCTTGGCAAAGGGACAGGTTCTAAAAACCGCCCATCTCAATCGCCTTTTGGAGCAGGCGGAAGGCACCGAATTCGACGAGCTTCTGAACATCAGCGCGCTGCGGTCGATGACGCAGGCCTATTACCACCCCGAGAATTTCGGCCATTTCGGGCTGGCCCTGCGGAACTATGCTCACTTCACCTCACCCATCCGCCGTTATTCTGACCTGATCGTGCACCGCGCCCTGATCGCGGCGCACGGCTGGGGCAAAGACGGGCTGACCCCGCAAGACATCGAGACGCTGGAAGAAACCGCCAAACAGATCTCGGACACAGAACGCCGCAGCATGGCGGCCGAGCGAGACACCACCGACCGCTACCTTGCGGCCTATCTGGCCGATCGGGTTGGCAGCGAATTTGCAGGCCGGATTTCGGGCGTTCAGCGGTTTGGGGTCTTTGTAAAACTGGATGAAACCGGGGCCGATGGTCTGATCCCGATCCGCGAATTGGGGCGTGAGTTCTTCCATTACGATGCCGACACCCAAACTCTGATGGGCGCCGATACCGGCATGACCGTCGGCATGGGACAGCGCGTGACGGTACGCTTGGCCGAGGCCATCCCGGTAACAGGCGGGCTGATGCTGGAGCTCTTGTCGATTGAGGGCGCCACGCTGCCACAAGGCAAATCCCGCCGGGGACGCTATCAGCCGCGCAAGCCGGGGCAACGCGCGGCGCGAGACGCCAAGGTCAAGCGCAAGGTTCTGCGCAAGCGGAAATAGCAACAGCCTTGTCGATTGCCTTTGCCCGTCCGCTCGCTAGGCTGGTGGGCAAAAGCAATCGAGCAGGTAAATGCGTCTGATCACGGCAACATTGATAGTGGCACTGCTCCCCGCTCTTGCCGGGGCGCAATCATTGGACACGTCCGAGACGGAAACCGAGGTGGTACGGGAAATGCGTAATGAGATCGGCTCGCAGGCCGGATTTGAGGCGTGGCTGACCGACTTTCGCCCCCGGGCACTTGCGGCTGGAATAACAGCGGACACTTTGGATGTGGCACTGACGGGCCTGACCTTTGATGAAAAGATTGTCACCCGCGACCGCAATCAGAACGAATTTACCAAGACAATATGGGACTACCTCGATACCGCCGTCTCTGCCGACAGGGTCGCCCTTGGCAAGAAGGCGATGAAGAAACATGCCGCGCTGATTGACCGGATCGAGACGGAATATGGCGTCGACAAGCAGGCTTTCATCGCCATCTGGGGACTGGAATCCGCTTATGGCAGCTATCGCGGTGACATTTCAACCATCGGCGCCTTGGCGACGCTGGCCTATGACGGCAGGCGTGCGGCGTTCTTTGAGGCGCAACTGATTGCGGCCCTGAAGATCCTGCAAAACGGGGATGTGACGCCTGAGGCGATGCGGGGAAGCTGGGCCGGGGCGATGGGGCACACCCAGTTCATGCCAACCAGTTGGTGGGATTTCGCCGTCGATTTCGACGGGGATGGGAAAAAGAACATCTGGGGCGATGATCCGGCCGATGGCCTTGCCTCTGCCGCCAATTACCTGCGCCACTGGGGCTGGACCAAGGGCGCGCTTTGGGGCTTGGAGGTGCGACTGCCAGAAGGCTTTGACTATGACCAGACCACCGAACGGGTGAAGAAACCCGTGGCGGAGTGGGCGGCGATGGGGGTGGTCCCGATGGCGGGCGGCGTGCTGCCGGATCATGGCCTCGCCTCTGTACTCTTGCCGGGCGGGCATCGTGGAGCGGCCTTTCTGATCTTCTCGAATTTTCAGGTCATCGAACGCTACAACACTGCCGATGCCTATGTGGTGGCAGTCGGGCAATTGGGGGCTGAATTGATGGGTGGCCCGCCGATCAAGGCGGACTGGCCGCGCGATTTGCGCGCCCTGACGCTGGATGAGCGTCTGGATTTGCAGCGGCGACTGACAGCGGCGGGGTTTGATACCAAAGGCATCGACGGTCGGATCGGTCCCAATACGATTGCTGCGATCAAAGCGTGGCAAAAAGCAAATGGGCTGGTGCCAGATGGCTATGCGAGCCTTGATGTCCTGAACAATCTTCCCTGAATAAGGGAGCCGCCTCTGGGGGCATCGAGCCCCCACTCGGCGGCGCCGCCGGCCCCCCAGATCAGCCGCGGTAGAGGCGGACCCAGGTGGGTTGCAAGTCGCCTTGCATTGGGGTGGCGAGAAAAACTGCCCTCGCAATGGCGCGGGCAAGGCAAGTTGCGGCCGCGTGGCCAAGCTGGAAAGTTTCGACCAGAGGGTCGGAAAGCCGACGCTCACCGGTCGCCGCCGCGAAAACCAGATCGCCGTCGAGAGGGGTATGACTGGGGAGTAGGGCGCGGGCCAATCCGTCATGCGCCGCAGTGGCCATTCGCTGTGCTTGGGCTTGGGTCAACGCAGCGTTGGTGGCGACGATGGCGATGGTGGTGGCTTCTCCCATCCGCTTGCGTGGGAAAGGCGCTTTTGCGGCGGGCTGGCGGGGGGCGGGGCCGAGGCCACCGAACTCCTCGCCTTCTTCCCACGGCGCGGCCCAGAAATGCGGGCCGTCCCCCACGGTGGCCGAGCCGAGGGCGTTGACGGCGACGAGGGCGCCGACGATCAGGCCGGAAGGGAGCAGGGCGGAGGCGGAGCCGAGGCCGCCTTTCAGGTTCTGGGTTGCCGCGCCGATACCTGCGCCTGCGGTTCCCAGTTGAAACTCGGTTACGGCGTTGGAAAGGGCTTGCCTTCCAAGATCGTAGTAGGGGTTTCTTTTCCAACCCTTGTTCCCCCCGTTCAACAGATCGAACAGGATCGCGCCGGGGACGATGGGGACGCGTTGATCCCCGACTTGAAAACCCCGGCCTTGGGATCGCAGCTCGTCGGCCACGCCGGAGCAGGCATCGAGGCCGAAGGCGGAGCCGCCGGAAAGAGTAAGGGCGTCGACTTCCTGGACCAGCTTGTCGGGCGCGAGCAGGTCGGTTTCACGGGTGCCGGGGGCGCCGCCCATGATGTGGACGGCGGCGGTGAAGGGGCGGTCGGCGGTCAGGACGGTGACCCCGGATTTGAGGACCGGATCATGGGCGTTACCGACCCGAAGGCCGAGGATATCGGTGATCAGATTGAGGGGTCCGGGGCGCATGAAATCAGGGGAGCCGATGGGCGCGAAAATGGCAAGGGAATTCGGGGGAAAAGGGCGCGCGCCACGGCGCGACACTCTTTGTACAAATCAAATCAGATGGTAGCGCTTTGCTTTAAACGGATTGTTACCTTTTCCATCCACCCGAAACGGTGTTTGCAGCCGTCAATCGGGCTTCTTTTGCCCGTTCAGTGGCCTGCCACTCAGGGTATCAAGGCCGCAATGTGCATCACGACCGCGCTATCAGCCTAAGGGCAAAGATCAGTGCGGCAATAGCAACGAGAAAGATCTGCGTCAGCCACACTGCGCCAGAAAGCAGACTTCCCCCCCAAATAAGTTGCAGTCTGGCCAGCCAGAGACCGAACCCGCCGAAGACGGCGCCTAAAGCCGCCCATACAAAGATTGCGAGCCAGGGTTTCTTATCCATGGTCTGTGCCTCCATGTTTTGCGTCCGCCTGAGCGTTCATCACGCCGCACCTGTTGAGTCGCCGCAAGTGATTTGTTCTTCACCTGATTGGGCGGCAGATTTTCATGGCAAGGCCATGCAAATTTGACCTCCAAAAAACGATTACCGGCATCAGGCGTGACGCGCGGAGGGGATTGGCTGGAGGCTGTCTCAAAGGCAGGCTTGTCCTTCGAGCGGGTAATCTGGAAGTGGCAGGCCCGAAGAGACCCACTGGAATACCGCGTCTGAGGCGAGCGGCAAGGCTTTCCAATCGCCCGGCGCCCTGACGGCGTTCGTAGTCGGGCGGGGGTTTTTGCCGGGGTTAAGCGGGGGCGTCAGGCGGGTTGGCGTGTCTGTGCCGGAGCGGTCCGGCCATGTCGCGATGAGACGAGCACGGTCACCGCGACAGGCTATAATGAACGTTCAGACAATCTTTCCGGGGGAAAAGATGGCACAGGATGCACGCCGCGGCGCGCTCGATGCGGCCTTTCACAGGTTCGGGGAAGCATGGGCGGCAGGAGAGATGGAGGTTCTGACCGACCTTCTGTCCCCAACTTATACCCATAACGATGCCACGGGGGCGCATCTGAACCGCGCGGAATGGCTGGCCTATGCCGCCAAGAGAACCGGTCGCGCAACGCAGATCACCTTTCGTGGCGTCGCAACGCGCATCTTTGGCGACATGGCCATTGTGACTGGGTTCAACGACATGTCCGGAGGGGGCATCCTGAATGCGCAGGACCGCCGCGACCTGTCGATCGCCTTCACGCAAGTCTGGCGATGGGAGGACGGCCGATGGCTGCGAGAGGCGTTTCAGGCCACCCCGGTGCAAGACCAGACCTATGCCTGAGCCTTGCGGAACGCGGCGGGCAGGTGTTCACGATGCCGGGATCTTGGACCGGCGGGCCGGCGCGCATCGGCGGCAAGGGTGCCGGGTTCGGGCGACCAGATCCCGTTGAATCCGTTCGGGACGACACCGGTTTGAGGGTGGGGCGGGCGTGAACGCAGGGCGGCAGGCCATGGCCTGGAACCAGACAAGGCTATAGTCGATGGCCTCCTGAACCGACAAGATCTTTAAGCCCGCGGCGGTGAGCAAGCTGCGCATCTCTTCATCAATGGCAAGATGGCTGATCGAAGGCTCCCGCGCCCAAGGAACGGGGAAATGCACGGCGCCGCCCGGGCCTTGAACGACATCATAGACGGCGAAGCGGCTGCCAGCCTTCGGCGTGCAACTCGCCTCGGCATAGAGACGGTCCTTGGCGGGGAGGTTCATGGCGACATGGACCGTGGTGGCCGTGTAGAAATGCCCGTCCCCAAAGGGCAGACCCAGCCAGTCTGATAGCGTGGTGGCGGCCTCGCAGAATTCTGCGGTGAGGTCGATGCCCTGCACCCGACAGCCATGTGTTTCGGCAAGTATCCGGACAGGGCCGCCGAGAACGCTTCCGGTGTCGAGCACCAGCGAGGCGGGGGGTGAGGTTCATTTGGACGGCCAGTTCGAGCGCGGCCTTGCGCCCGCGGATGTGGAATTCATCGACGGGGGCAAGATCGGCAGGGGTCAGATCCGCGATGGCCTTGCCTGTCTGGGCCAGTTTCGCGGCGATCTGGTCAGAGAGCTTGCCGCTTGCGCCGAAATGGATTTCCATTACTGGCCATAGGGTCCCCCGCTGCAAGAAGGCGCGATGGACGGTGTGGCGGCTGGGTCTGGGCGGGCCCTTCTCTGCCTGCCCTTCTCTGCCATGGGCGCCCGCATCGTATCGATATAACTAATCGCGCGAGGGCTGCCTATTCATGCAAGGCCCGCAAAGGCTCTCCGGGGGGGCGTCACCGCGGGCCTCGGCCTTCCCCGGGATCCGGGCCCCAGCGATGGACAGGCGCGGCGCTATCATCGAAATGGGCCTCGAAAACCGGGGAGGCGAGGATGGCCAGCATGTGGAGCTTGTCAGACCCGACGTTGCGGAAGCTGTGGCGGCGCTTTGCGGAGATCAGTGCCGACTGGCCCGCGCTTGCGTGAAAGGATTGGCCTTCGATCCAGATCTCGGCCGCGCCCGCCTGCACGGTCAGGACTGCCTTCACCGGATGCCAGTGGATGGGCGCGCCAAGCCCGGGATCGACCCATTGTTCGAAGATCGAGAGCGAGGAGGCGCCGGTCAGGGCCGAGATGCGCATTCGGGTCGAGACGCCGGGGCGCCAGTCCTTCCAGGGCTGGGTGACGTGGTCAATCAAGCCCATCGCGATCCCCCTTTCCCGGGAATGCCCGCCATTACGGGGAGTATAGCAGATTTCGCGGCAAAAGGCGCGAAGATCGGCTTGGTCGCGCTTGGTGGGGCGCATGGGATCATGGGACTAGATCGGCGCGAAAATGGCAGGGAAAATCGGGGACACAAGACCGTCCCCGTCGGGGACGCAAAAAATACCTTTTTGCATCAATTGGTTACAGTTTCATTTTTACCAAATGTTAACCCCTGTCCCCGATGCCCGCAAAGAGACGCCCTTGGCGGCAAACCGCCAAGAGACCGGGGCCTTAGCTGTCGGAACCGTCAGACCGTGCCGCCTTGGGCAGATCTTCGTCCATGTCATCGCTGCTTTCTTCCGCCATGGGCGACTCTGCCTCGGACTTGGGCCGAAACCGATTTTCGGGTCTGCCCCGAAAACGGGTCTGTGCCGGGGTGGCCTTTTGGCTGAGAAAGGCGGTCAGATCGAACGGCGGTTTGGATACAAAATTGCCCATTGGGTTCTCCGTTTTGTGATGGCCCGGTGCGGAAAAGAAACGGCCAAGACGCAGCTGCGCCTGTCGCCGGGGTTTCGATCTACCGATGGATTGGGCCGAGGGTGGACGCAGTGCTGAACCGGGCGTCCGGGACAGAAGTCAGGGCCAAGGTCGGCCCCGTGACGACGCCGCACGAAGACCCGCGCGCCTGAAGGGACTGTAGGGGGAGACGGCAAAAATAGCCAGCACCAACTGGGGGTGGGGGGTGGTTTGGTTCGGGAGGGGGTGGGGTTGAGGGCGCGCCGCCATGTTGCGGGCGCAAGAGTGAGTACGGGAGATCAATGGGTTAAGGGGAAGGATTTGCCGGGTGTTAAGGTTTGGGGGTGCTTGGGTCGAAATGGACGTTACTAGCTCTTGGAATATGATCTTGCAATCATTTGCCGTATATTCTCGAATGAAGTCAGCCTACCCGTTAACCTAAGGACAGACTTCGATTGGTAGAAGAGCTAACGTATTATTGCAGCGAACATGTCTTTCTGTCGTTTCTCGAGAAGAAACAGCTTTGGCTAACTTCATTATCTCAGTCAAACGATGCGGCTGAGGGGAGATGGATGCGGGACTACTGGCTGGGCCTATTCACTCCAAAGCAGTTCACCGAAAGGCGGCTTGCACAGCGAGGCGCGGAGTTATGCCTAGACATGGCAAGCAATGATCGCCTTGCATTAGGCGTATGCTTTTCTGAAGAGCGTGATCTTCTAAGCCAATGGCGAGGTTACGCCGATGATGGCGCGGGTTTCTCTATCACTTTCCGTAAAGAGGTTTTGGATACACTCGCTCGCAATCATGAGGTGAACAAACTAAGTTTGACCAAAATCGCTTACGGCTACCAAGACCACAAAGAAATAAAAGAAGTTATTAAGGTGCTTTATGACGCATTCGGCGAAGATGCCGGACGTTACAGTGAAAATGGCTCAACGGGAATTGGCAATATTTCAGTCAACTTTGGCCCAAACGGCGAAAAGCACGAAAAGTATGAGAATGCTGCCAGAGCCCTCTTCACAGTTAAGAATGGGGCGTTCCGAGAGGAAAAAGAATGGAGGCTGTTCACGTATGGAGACCTAGATTCACTTCAAGGAGTTAAGCTTAAAGGCACAGGCAAGGCGATTAGGCCATACATCCCCATTGCAATCCCAGAGAACGCTGTATCCACAGTGACTCTTGGCCCGACCAACCAGACGCCCCGACACATATTGAAATTCGCACTAAAGAATAACGGGTTCTATGATGTTTCTGTCAGAACAAGTAGTGCGAGCTATCAAGCTCGCTGAAATTATCCATGACTGTTTGATCTAGAGGTCATTACATGGAGCTTCTCTATCCCATCAACTTCATTGGCCACGATGAATGGCTGGAATCTGGCTATTCTCTTGACCTCGCGAACGGAGACGTTGTCACACGAGACGGCGAAGTCCTCGGCTCTTGGCGTGTCGTGGATTATGATCCCAGCAGGGACGATGAGGGCGGACGTTTTGAATTTGTGCCGTTTGGAGAAGATGTCGTTAAATTTTCGACGGAATTCGCTTCCTTGAACATTAGGGCTAGCCGAGGGTTCGCACTCTCAAACCTAACTCGATCGATAAAAGAATGGCGTGAAACGCAGGGCTAGCGACGACTACCCACGTGCCCGAAAAAGATCTTGGATTTTATGACGCAATGCGGATATGGATGGTTTTCCCCCATACCCCCTTGCCAGAATCCCCGGCCTCAGGCGTCTTCGCGCCCGACCTCGGGATGGCGCGCCGTCGTTGGATTTGTGCGCTTTATCGTGCAAAACCTCCCACAGCGGTTCTGCTGGCATCATTGTTAACGCGCCCTCCCGGGGGGAGGTCGGGCCATGCCATTGGTTTCTCGAACCGATGGCGAAACCAATGGCATACACGGCGGCGCTTTGCGCCTTGATTCTGTGCCAGAAGGAAAGATCTGACGATGGGCAGAGGGGCTGATCGCCGAACCATACCCCCTTGCCAGAATCCGCAGCCTCAGGCATCTTCCCGCGCGAGCCGTGGCGATGGCGTCGCCGCAGGGGGAGACTCCCCCGACGCTTGCGGAGAGAGACCGCTTCCGTCCTGTACGCCGGGACCTTTCGGGGTCCTGAACGCTTGGGCCCCGCGTATAAGGGTCTGAACCAAATGACACTGAACCGCCCCGAAATGTATCGCTATCACAATGGCGGGCGCAAAGATGCGCTGCCGTTTGAGGATGCGGAATATCATGCGCGCCTTGCGGGCCTGCGCGACATCATGGAGATGCATTCGCTGGACGCGGTTGTGCTGACCTCGATGCACAACATCGCTTATTACTCGGGCTTCCTTTATTGCTCGTTCGGGCGGCCCTATGCCTGTGTGGTCACGCCGGACAAATGCGTGACGATCAGCGCGGGGATTGATGCGGGCCAGCCGTGGCGGCGCTCGATCGAGGACAACATCACCTATACCGACTGGAAGCGTGACAACTTCTGGCGGGCGGTGGCGAGTGTCACGGGCGAGGGCAAGAACATTGGCTGCGAGGCCGACCATCTGACGATGGAGCGGGCGGAGAAGCTGAACGCTTTCCTGAAGCCGAAGCGGGGGATGGATATTGCGCCCGCGACGATGGAACAGCGGATGCGGAAGTCGGCGGCCGAGATCGTGATGATCAAGCACGGGGCCAATGTGGCCGATGTGGGTGGCTATGCGATCCGAGACGCCATCCGTGAGGGCGCGACGGAGCTGGAGATCTCCATTGCGGGCCGTGATGCAATGGAGCGCGAGATTGCCAAGCGCTTCCCCGATGCGGAATATCGCGACACCTGGGTTTGGTTCCAGTCGGGGCTGAACACCGATGGCGCGCATAACCCGGTGACGAACCGCAAGCTGAAGCGCGGGGATATTCTGTCACTGAACTGCTTCCCGATGATTTCGGGCTATTACACGGCGCTGGAGCGGACGTTGTTTGTGGGCGAAGTGGATGATGCCAGCCTGCGGATTTGGGAGCATAACGTGGCGGCCCATGAATACGGGATGAGCCTGTTGAAGCCCGGCGTGTCTTGCGCGGAAGTGACCCATAAGATCAACGAGTTCTTTGCCGAGCGGCAGATGCTGCAATACCGGACCTTTGGCTATGGCCATAGCTTTGGCATCCTGTCGCATTACTATGGCCGCGAGGCCGGGCTGGAACTGCGCGAGGACATCGACACCGTGCTGGAGCCGGGGATGGTGATCTCGATGGAGCCGATGCTGACGATTGCCGATGGCGAGCCGGGGGCCGGTGGCTATCGTGAGCATGACATTCTGGTCATCACCGAAGATGGCAACGAGAATATCACCAAATACCCCTATGGTCCGGGGTTCAACGTCGTCGGCTGAGGTCGTCTTCGGGGAAATAAGGGGGGGCGCGGCCGGTGGCTGCGCCCTTTTCGTTTAATAAAGGCCGCGAAGGGCCTTGTCCTCGATGGCCGAGAGGACGCGGATGGTCGCGCCGTGGGGCACGCGTTCGTAAAGGTCGATCACATCCTGATCCAGCAGGCGGACACAGCCGGAGGAGACGCGTTTGCCCAAATATTCCGGCTCGCAAGCGCCGTGGATGCGGTAGAGCGTGTCTTGGCCGTTCTGAAAGAGATAAAGCGCCCTTGCGCCCAGCGGGTTTCCGGGACCGGGGGGCATGCCGCCATTGGCGACGGAATAGGGCGCGAATTCCGGGCGGCGGGCGATCATGCTGTCGGGGGCCTTCCAGACCGGCCATTTGCGTTTGAACTGCATCCGGGCGGTGCCTGACCAAGCAAAGGCCGCAGCCCCGGTTCCGGCGCCATAGCGCAGGGCGGTTTCCGGCGTTTCGATCAGATAGAGAAAGCCCGAGAGCGGGTTGACGACGATGCTGCCCGGAGCCTCGTCAGGGAAAGGATTGGCTGCGCTTTGCCGCCAAAGATGCGGTGGGACAACGCCTTCGGGCACCGCTGGGACAGGATAGGGCTCCTCTGGGCGTGCGCCGTAGATCGGCGGCAGGGGCGGCAGATCAGGCGGCGGCACAGGGCTGCGGGAAACCTCGGCGGGGGATTGGGGAAGGCAGGCGGAAAGCGGCAGGACAAGACCTGCGCCACAGAACAGACGGCGTGTCAGCATGGGAAATCCTAACGGTGAAGAGATCAAGGGCGCCAAGGGGCGCGGGCTGGATCAGTTCAGCCGGGGCGGCGGGACCAGCACAGGCCCGGCCCATTCCGTTGGGGTGACTGTTCTATCTGCCGTCAGAGCCTGCCCCTCGGCACCGGGGGGAAGAGGAAGCTCTACCTCGTCTGGAGCCAATTCCAACTGGCACACCGAACCCGGAGCCTTGGCCGTTCCGCAGCGACGAACGGGTTCGGGCGCAACGCGGATCTGGACCGGGGCAGAGAGTGCAGGGCTGGTCGGATGGCGCGGCGCCGCTTCGGCCGCACGAAGCCATGCCCCCCAAGGCAAAAGCAAGAGGGTGAGGGCAATCACGAAGAAACGTTTCACCATCGACATGGTCGCAAGGCTAGGCCTTGCACGGCGTCCTGTCGATATTCCGGGCTTCACGAAGCCGCGAGCGACCAAAGGCAGGCCTAGTGCTGCAAATGCGCCTCATCTAACGATTTATTCCAAATTTCTGATCAATCGGAGGGAACCGATCCGGCTGACAAGGCTTTTCACCCTCAAAATTGGCATGCTACGAAGTCGCGACGCGATTCCAAAGGATTCTCATGTTTACCCCTGCTTTGTCCCGCCGCCTGTTTTTATCCATGAGCGGGTTCTCGGCCCTTGCCGCCTGTGCCGGAGCGCCGACCGAACAAGTTCCGACAGAGCGTTACGACGACGGCTATGGCCCGATCTTCGACAGCGGTTACACGCTGCGCGGAATTCCGTCGCAGTATACCCAAAGTCCGAACCGTCGAATTCAGGGCACCTATCTGGGCGAACAGCCGATCGGAACGATTGACGTCGATCCCTATGCAAAGTTCCTGTACTTCGTGCGGGAAGGAAACAGCTCGCTGCGTTTTCCAATTGGTGTCGGCCGTGCGGGCAAGGCATTCTCGGGCGACGGCACAATTCAAATCAAACGCAAATGGCCGGGCTGGACGCCGACAGCGAACATGCTACGGACAGAGCCAGACGTTTATGGCCCCTTTGCGCGCGGCATTCCGGGGGGACAGCGCAGCCCCTTGGGCGCACGGGCGATGTATCTATACAAAGGCAGCCGTGACACGCATTACCGGATTCATGGCACGAACGACATCGAGTCGATCGGCAATTCCGGATCGGCGGGCTGCATTCGCATGTTCAATCAGGACATCATCTACCTGTTTGATCTGGTGCCCCTTGGCACCCGCGTTCATGTTCGGTCCGAGGCAGAGTCGCTGCGCGTTGACCCCGAGAATTTCGGACGCGGTGTCGAACTTCCGGCACGTCATGTCGACCCCGAGCACATTTACGGCGCCGAAGCCGTGGCCAATGACCCGCCTCCGGTCTTTGACGACCCGCGCGATGGATTGCCGGCAGATTCTGGCGACGTGCCGCTGCAATAAGTCCAGATCGCCGCTGACACTGGGGCCATCGTTCAAATCGGACGGTGGCCCCTTCTCTTTCCTTGTCCTTTTCACGATGGTTTCGCCATGACAGACAAACGCCCCCTTTGGCTGACACTGGCCCCTGCTATTTTCCTGATCCTTTGGTCTGCGGGTTTTGCCATTGCAAAGCTGGGCTTGAACCATGCCCAGCCCATCACGTTGTTGGCTTTGCGCTATTCGCTGGTTCTGGTCCTGCTTGCGCCGATTGCCTTGGTCATGCGACCACCGCTGCCCAAGACCGGGCGGGCGTGGTTCGATGTGGCGTTGGTCGGGTTTTTGATTCAGGTCGTCTATTTCGGGCTGTGCTATCTGGCCTTCAAGGCCGGGATGTCGGCGGGGGGCGTGGCCATCGTCGTTTGTCTGCAACCCATTCTGGTGGCATTGCTGGCCCCACGCCTGCTGAGCGAGCCAGTGAACCGCAGGGCTTGGGTCGGTTTGGCCTTGGGCCTTGCCGGGGCGCTGATTGTCATCTGGTCACGCAGCGGCGTTCGGGCAGAGCCCTTTCTGAGCGTAGTGCTGACAGTCATTGCCCTATTCGGGATCACGGCGGGTACGCTTTACGAAAAGCGGTTTGGGGTCAGTCATCACCCTGTGGTGTCAAACCTGATCCAATATGCGGTCGGGGCGGGTTTTACAGTGCCGCTGGCGCTGTTGACCGAGGATATCAGCATTTCTTGGAATGCCGAATTTGTGGCGGTCATGGCCTATCTGGTGATTGGAAATTCCATTCTGGCCATGTCGCTGCTGTTGGCGATGATCCGCGCGGGCGAGGTCAGCCGGGTGTCCTCGCTGTTCTACCTTGTGCCCGCCATGTCGGCCTTGTTCGCGTGGCCGCTTTTGGGTGAGGCGATGCCGCCCCTGGCCTGGGCCGGGTTGGCGCTGGCCGGGGCGGGGGTGGCCTTGGTCAGCCGCAAGCCGCGTTAACTGCGGATGACGTAGTCTTTCAGCGTGGTTTCCACCACTTCCCATGTGCCTTCAAAGCCGGGGCGGATGATGTAGCTGTCGCCTTTGCGCAGATGGGTGACGCTGCCGTCGCTGCCGGTCAGGATCGAATGGCCGGCAAGGATGTGGACATATTCCCATTCGGCATAAGACACGCGCCACTTGCCGGGGGTGGATTCCCACAATCCGCAATAAAGGCCGTCATGATCTTCAAGATTCCACGTCGTATGGACCGGATCGCCAGCCAGAACCTTTTCCGGGTCTGGGCGATCCACTTCGGGGTCACAATTGGCACGGGTTACCTTATGAATCAGGGCGACATCGGTCAGGGTCATTCTATCCTCCGCTTTCCTGTGAATTGGGCCTCAGCCGGAACGCAACGTCAAGACCGGGCGGCTTGCCGCAGTGCAGCGTAAATTTCTTGCACAAAGGGGGGTAGGTGTGCACTTATGACGGGCAGTTGAAGAACACGGCGCGAGGAGACCCGCGAGATGAGTGCCACCGCCCCTGTCCGTCCTGTCCTGCCCCCGGATATCAAAGCCCGAAAGGGAGCTGCGCCTTTGGTGGTGCTGACGGCCTATACGACCCCGGTCGCGCGGCTGGTCGATCCGCATTGTGACATTGCGCTGGTGGGCGACAGTCTCGGCATGGTGTTGCATGGGATGTCCTCGACCGTTGGCGTGACGATGGAGATGATGATCCTGCATGGGCGCTCGGTCGTGCGGGGGCTTACGAAGGCGATGCCGGTGATCGACATGCCTTTTGGCAGCTATGAGGAAAGCCCGCAGCAGGCCTATCGCAACGCGGCCCGGCTGATGGCCGAAACCGGGGCTCCGGCGGTCAAGCTGGAAGGCGGGCAGACGATGGCCGAGACCATCGCTTTTCTGACCTCTCGCGGGGTGCCGGTGATGGCGCATGTGGGGCTGACGCCGCAATCGGTGAACACCTTGGGCGGCTATAAGGTGGTGGGCCGTGAAGGTGAGGCCGACAAAGTCATGGCCGATGCCAAGGCCTGCGAAGCGGCGGGCGCGTTTTCCATCGTTCTGGAAAAGGTGCCGATGGGTCTGGCGGGCCGGATCACCAAGGCGCTGACCATTCCGACCATCGGGATCGGTGCAGGCGTGGATTGCGACGGTCAGGTGCTGGTCGTCGATGACATGCTGGGCCTTTTCACCGAGTTCCGTCCGAAATTCGTCAAGCGCTATGCCGAATTGGGCAAGTCCGCGGATGAGGCGATTGCCGCCTATGCCGCAGAAGTGCGGGGCCGTGTATTCCCGGCCGCAGAACATTCTTTCCCTGATGCCCTTCCCGCAAAGGCCAAATCGTGACAACAGCCCCGATCGTTCGCACCGTCGAAGAATTGCGCCGCCATGTCCGCGCGTGGAAAGCTGCCGGAGAGATGGTGGGCGTTGTCCCCACGATGGGCGCGCTGCATGAGGGCCATCTGAGCCTTGCGCGGCGGGCCCGCAAAGAATGCGAACGGGTGATCACCACGATCTTTGTGAACCCCAAGCAGTTCAACAACCCCGATGATCTGAAGAAATATCCGCGCACCGAAGAGGCCGATGCCGCCCTGTTGGCGACGGTTCCCGTGGACCTGATCTTTGCCCCGCAGCCCGAAGAGGTTTACCCCGACGGATTCATCACCACGGTTTCCGTGGGGGGCGTTTCGGAACCTCTGGAAGGCAGGATGCGGCCCGGTCATTTCGATGGCGTAGCGACGGTTGTAACCAAGCTCTTTGGCATGACGATGGCCGACCGCGGTTATTTTGGTCAGAAGGACTGGCAGCAGTTGCAGGTGGTTCTGCGGCTGGTGCGCGACTTGAATATCCCGGTCCATATCGTCGGCTGTGAAACGATCCGGGAAACCGATGGGCTGGCGATGTCATCGCGCAATGTGCGGCTGACGCCCGAGGGCAGGGCCAAGGCGCATGTGCTGTATGAAGCAATCATGGCGGCGGCGACAGATATTCGCGCGGGCCAATCGGACCGGATGGCCATTCGCGAAGCCGCAGAGGCCATTCGTGCGGCTGGGTTTGACCGGGTTGAATATATTGAATTGCGCGATGCCGAGACGCTTATGCCTTCGGATGATCCTGCCCGCGCACGGCGCATGTTGGCGGCGGCATGGCTTGATGGTGTGCGTTTGATCGACAATATTCCGGTTTAGTTTGACCGACCTGAACTCATCAGAAACCTGAACAGGTTTCGAAAAGCGCGATCAGACGCGGCTGATACCCATGCCCTGAAACAAGCGCGCGAACAGGCCCTTGGCTTGCTTCCGCGAACGTGCTCTGCGCAATTCCTCGTCACGTTCAGCAAGTTTCTCGTCCAGACGCAGCCAAAGTTCATCGTCGGCGACCTTTCGGCCGATCGCGAGTTTTGGAACCTCGATAGCGGTCACGGACTTGTTCGCCAGCAGTTCGGTGTTGGTCGACAGGTTGGTCATTTTCACGGCGGCCTCCGGATTTCGGCAAAATTGTGTCAACTTGATGTTTAACCGAAACGCGCCCTGCACTCTCGCAGGCAAAGGAGCAGAATCCTTGGCGAAAGCGGGTCAAAGTATCCTTATGGATATTTTCAGTAACCGTCCGCGCCCCCCCGCTCTATCCATTAAGCGGTATAGTCTCTCGACAAGGAGCTATATCGGATGCGGATCGTTAGTGTATCGACTGTCTTTTCGGATCCAACTCATGCCGGAAAGGACATCCTATCAAAGCTGACTCGGGCAGCGGACAAGCCCGATTCGCCACAGTTCGTGGCATTTTTTGGAACGCCTGCGGTCGCAGAGCAGAGTTTCTACCGTGAAATCGCACCGAAGCTGGATAGATGCGCCATTCATGGGGCGACGTCCTCGAATGGTGTGGTTACCACCGATTGGGACCCAGAAACGACCCTGCCGCTTTTGGGCGCGCTGGCCATCTATGACCCGAAGGGAAGCTACGGCTCTGCTTCTTCCAAACTGGACGGCGATGCCGAAGAGATTGGCAGGGAAACCACAGAGCGGGCCTTGCGGGCTGCAGGCCGGGCAGGAGAGGCCCCGGAGCTGCTTTTCCTTTCTTGTGCGCCCGGAAAGGAGGAAGCCTTTCTGTCTGGCGTGCGGTCCATTGTCGGCGCCAGCACCCAGATCATCGGGGCAAGCAGCGCAGATGACGACCTTACGGGCCAATGGGCGCAGTTTTCCCCCGAGGGCTTTCATCAGGAAGGTGCGGTGGTTTCCGTCCTCTTTCCATCTTGTTCGATCACGACGGCCTGTGATTGCGGATATGAGCCGACGCCGTCGCATGGTGTGGTGACCTCTGCCGACCAAAGACGGATTCAAAGCATAGACGGGGAACCGGCCGCGCGCGTTTATGGCCGATGGACGGACGTTGTCGCGCTTGTCGCCGCTGACGACGCCTTTAACGCGGGCCCGATCCCATACAGGATGGCCGCCCCTCTGGGACGTATCCTTGGGCAAGGTTCAGAGGCTCCGGATTACGCATTGATCCAACCCTATCAGGTTTTCGAGGATGGCAGTCTGGGCGTGATGGCCGATATCCGTGAAGGCGAACGGCTGTGGGGTATGAAGAGCGACAAGGAAACGCTTGCCTCGCGCGTGTCCATTCTGAGGGAACTTGCGTCCTTCGGGCAGGATGATCCCCCCCGAGCCGGATTGGTCGTCTTTTGCGGGACGTCGACATTAAAGGACGAAGCTACGAAGCGCAGCTTGGCGCGTGAATTGCGAGTCAGTTTTGGCGACATACCCAGTTTAGGTGTTTTTTCCTTCGGGCAGCAGTGGATGCACGAAAGTGGGGGCTTTACCCACGCAAACCAAATGATGCTTTGCGCGATTTTCAGATAATTTGAGGATGACGATCAAGTGATTCAGTCAGGTGAACTCTTTAATGCGCCATCGGCAGAGCTTTCTTTGGATGACATGCGCAAGCGACTGGCACGAGAGGTTGCGGCGCTGAAGGAACACCGGCAACTGCTGAAGGTGTTTGATCACCTTGTCAAACAACCCAATCTTGACGCCGCGCTGACGCGCCTTGTCGATCTGGTCACGACCCAGTTCCATGCGCAATCAGTTGTGATCATTGCCCATGATCACGGCCGCAAATCCATGCGTCTGCTGGCATCTGCCGGGAAATTGCAGGTGACCGAGACTGACTTTCAAGTGACAAATGGCTACTTCCTAAAGGCACGGCGGCTGATTGATGCAACTTCGCTTGGCGAAAAGATCTGTGGACTGGGCATTCAAAGTGCCATGCTTGTGCCCTTGGACGTGCCCAGCCTTGAAGCGCATTCCCTTATTTGTCTGGCCGAGGCGAAAGAGGCCTTCACGCATCACGATTTCAAACGCTTGCAGGCCGTGGCCAAGATTTCAGCCCAACCCCTTGCGAACCTGTTCCATGCCCAGCGGACGGAAAAACTTGCCTCACTGATCAACGGCAACCGCGGATTACACGAAGACGCCCCCTCGGCTAGTTCTCTCGACCTTCCCTTTCAGGTTGTCAGCAGCGCGATCGGGCGATTGACCAACGCCCAAGAGATGATGGTTGATGTCTTGAACGACATCTTGACCGCAAGCGGCGCCGACCTTGATCGGAGGCTGGCCGACAGCCTTGCCCGGATCTGCGCACATACAGGAGCCGACCGTGCGCAGATAGGGTTGGTTACGCCGCTTGGGGGCCTTCGCCACGAAATCAGTTGGACAAGTCCCGATTGCAGCCGATCTGCGGAATCGGACGTTGTCTATTGGGACAAGGTTGTTCCGTCGTTCATGACCCAACTTTCCTTGGGCCAGCCGGCACTTTTGATCCGGCAGCACAACGACCCGACCTGCGTGTTAAGCAAATTTGACTCCTGCGAATCCATGGCGCTACTGCCGATAATGGATGGCGGCGTTCTGATTGGTGTTCTGACCGTAGATCACACATGGGACCGCTATTTCTTCCTACCGGGTATGGTCTATCTGCTTCAATCCATTGCCAACGCCATAGGCTCGGTTTATCGCCAGGGCCGGATCGAGGCCCGGACTGCCGAGGCCCAATCCTCGCTGTGGCTAGAGCAGATGCGGTTGAAAGCAACACTTTCCGCCCTTCCCGATCTTGTCATCGAGGTCGATGAAACGGGCCGCATCATCACCCATCACTCACAGCCGAACGGTTTTCTGGCACCGTTCATGGACCAGATTGTTGGTCGAACCTTTGAAGACGCCCTGCCCGATCATCTGGCTGCCTTGGGGCGCTATATGCTTCAGACCGTGGCAGAGACGGGCAGAGGGGAATGTGCGCCTTTCCAGATTGATGTGGGCGACGGTGAGGTACGTTGGATAAAGGCCACCGCGGTCAGTCGCGAAGGCGCCGGTGCCGAGGCGAAGGACACCTCTGTGACGCTGTTCGTCCTGCGCGACGTCACGACCGAAGTAACGCAAGCCGAGGAAATATCGCGCCTCAGCCAAGTCGCGCGCCGAACACAGAATTACGTCATCATGACCGATGCCGAACGCAGGGTTACATGGGTGAACGAGGCCTTTGAGCAAGCGACAGGCTGGCGCTTGCCCGAAATCCGCGGCCGCGTTCCCTCGGATTTCCTTCGCCATCCCAGCACCGACCCAAGCGAGTCCGTCTTTGTCGAGAGAGAACTGGCGCTTGGCAAGACGGTCCAGAAGGAAATGAAGAACATCACCAAAGACGGACGCGAAATCTGGGTCAGCAATGACATTCAGCCCATTTTCGACGCCGCTGGCCAGGTGTCCGGCTACGTTGGCGTTCAACTGGACATCACGCAGGCCAGAGAGTCGCGCGTGATCCTGCTGGCAGCGCTTGAGGCGCTTCAAGACGGCTTTGTGATCTACGACCGCGACGGCAAGCTCGTTCTCTGTAACGAAAAGTACCGTCGCATGTATCCCGGAATGGAAGACGTGCTGGTTCCGGGCAATACCAAGGACGAAATCCATGACCACGCGCTGAAAATCAATCTTCTGGATAATCGCCAGGGCATGACGCGTGAACAACTTTTCGACCGTATGTTTGGCAAGCCAGGAGAGGACAGGGCCAGCGAAGTCAGGCTGACCGACGGGCGTTGGATCCGGGTCGTCAACAAGCAGACCCCAGACGGATACTGGGTGGGCCTGCGTGTCGACATCACGGCGCTGAAAGAGGCAGAGGCAGGGGCCGTGCTTGACCGACAGGCGGCGATGGACGCCGCGCAGGATGGTATGGCGCGGATAAAGATCACGGGCGAAGTGGTCTATGCCAACAAGGTCTTTGCAGAGATGTTCAGCATGCGAGACCAGCTTCCGATTGAAGGCCAGCATTGGGCAACCATCATGGGGCCTGCCGTCGCCGAAGTCGTGGCCAAAGAGGCAATGCCCGCCCTGAAGGCAGGCGCGCCGAACTGGCACGGCAACGTCCTGCTTCCGCCGGGCTCGGGCAAGCTGACCCAGATCGAGATCTCGATCACCCCCAATCGTGACGGCACCCATATCTGGGTTGTGCGCGACATGTCCGAACGTCTGCGCGACCAGGAAGAGCGCATGAAGCTGACCGAGGAACTGCAATTGGCCCAAAGGCGAGAGGTCATCGGGCAACTGGCGGCAGGCCTCGCCCACGACTTCAACAACCTTCTGGCCGCGATTTCAGGCTCTGCCTTGTTGATCAAGGAAGACCAGCCCCGCAATTCGCCGGATTGGGACCATGCCGAACGCATTCTGAAATCATCCGCTCAGGCCGAGGCTATGGTCCGCCGGCTTCTTGCTTTGGGCGCACGCCCCAGCCATCGCAATACAACCGAACTTGGCCCAGTCATTCACGAAGCGGCCGAAATGCTGCGGCCGGCGTTGTCGCGCTCGATCAAACTCGATGTACAGGTCGCCGATACCCGCCTGCTTGCCGATGTGGAAAGCACGGATATTCTGCAGATCATCCTCAACTTGGGCGTAAATGCCCGCGATGCATTGTTGGGCCGTAAAACTAATACCGCAAAAGCGGAATTACGGTTGGCCCTACGAAAAGCGACGGAGGATGATTTAAACGATCGCGGAATGGAACAACGCGGCTCGGTCGATCCGGAATTGTCCTATGCCTGCCTTGTTCTTTCAGACAGCGGCGATGGCATTTCAGAAGAAGCGGCAAAGTCTGTTTTTGCGTCTTATTATTCGACAAAGGGTAAAAACGGCACGGGGCTTGGTCTTTCGATTGTGACCAACATGGTCCGGGCGGCAGGAGGTGCGATCAGTCTGCACCGCAGCGCGATGCAGGGCGCAGAATTTCGCATTCTTCTTCCCCTCTCTACCTCCGACCACACAGCCCCGGAAAGCAAGCCCGCTGGACCAACTCTGTCCGAACATCAGTTGGACGCCGCCCCGTCTGGTGTGCTTGCAGCCAAGCAAACTCAGCAAATCCACGTCGATCGGGCAAAGTCGAAACCACTGAGTGGCGTGTCAATTCTTGTCGTAGACGATGCCGAGTCCGTTCTGGACGTCTGGACTGCGGTGCTGGAACGTGCCGGTGCTGCCGTTGCCCCCACCTCGGAACCCGAAGATGCTATCGAAATCTTTGAAGAAGACCCTGATGCCTTTGATTTGGTGATCACAGATTTTGACATGGGGGCCATAAGTGGTGCAGACTTAACGCGTACTATTAAAGATCTACGGCCCAACTTGCCGGTCATTCTGATTACCGCGCTTACGGATTGGAAATCCCGTGACCAGGCTAAAGCAAGCTCAAACGATCCTGATTTTTTCAAGGTTCTGGGGAAACCTGTTTCGACAGAAACCCTTGTCGGAACAGCACTGGCAGCGATAGACTCAACGAAAGATTGAGAGGAAATAAGTAGATGCGCATATTGATTGCCGACGATCACGACCTTCTGAGAGACACGCTTGTGCTGTTTCTGGAAAGCCAAAAGATCGAGGCGATGTCGGTAAAAGACCTACCCCAGGCTTTGGAAACCGTGAAAAAGGACGGTCCGTTTGATTTGGTCCTCCTAGATTTTGGGATGCCCGGAATGAACGGGCTGGAAGGATTGAAGCGGGCCTTGGCCCAACCCGGCGCAAATCGTGTGGCTTTGATGTCTGGCATTGCTCCGCGCGATATCGCGGAACAGGCGCTGAACTTGGGGGCGGCGGGTTTCTTACCAAAGACGCTTCCCGCCAAATCGCTGGCCAATGCCGTGCAGTTCATGGCCATGGGCGAGCAATACGCGCCCATCGACTTTATGACCGCCGCCACCGATGATCCTTCGCAAAACCCGTTGGCGGAAAAACTGTCAAAGCGGGAACTGCAAGTCTTGCAGGGCCTGTGCGAAGGGAAGTCGAACAAAGAGATTGCCCGCGATCTGGACCTGATGGAACCGACGGTCAAGCTGCACGTCAAGACGCTGTATCGCAAGATCGGCGCCGCGAACCGAACCCAGGCAGCCGTTCTGGCCAAGGATGCCGGATTGTTCTAAATCCTTAAAAATAAAATAAAAACGCCCGGAGTTTCCTCCGGGCGTTTTTCATTCAAGCGGCTTAGTTCATATCCGCTGCACGCTCTTCGGCAATCTTTGCCTCGGCGGCACTGGCCGCAGCCATGAAGGCGTCCAGAACTTCTGGGCCGTTCTTCACGTTTGCCTTGAACCAGTCAAAGACCGGTGCAACAGCGGCCTTGAAGGCGGCTTTTTCGTCGGCGCTCGGGACATAGATTTCACCACCGGCCGCGCGGAAATCAGCATAGGCCTGAATTTCCTTGCGCTTGGGCGAAGCGAAGGTGGCCTGCTGAAGCGCGGCGAAGCCATCCAGCACCACACGCTTTTGGTCGTCGGTCAGGCCGTTGAAACGGGCATTGTTCATCCACCAGAACGCGCCCATGTAGCTGTGGCCGTCCAGCGTCAGATACTTGATGCCAGCATCGGTGAACTTCATCGACATGATGTCGGTGATGCCGTTCGCGGTGCCTTCAACCACGCCGGTTTGCAGCGAGGTGAACAGTTCCGGCCACGGAATCGGCGTCGGCGCAGCACCCAGGGTGGTGGCCAGCGTCTGCGGCAGATCAGCCGGAACGGTGCGCATCTTCATGCCAGCCAGATCACCCGGCGCAGAGATGCGCTTTTTGGTGTTGGCATAGTTCCGCCAGCCGCCAGTGTTGCCAATGGTCATCAGGCGGATCGAATCACCGCTGTCGGCCAGTGCCATCTTGCGCAGCATCCGGGTGAAATCGCCGGTCAGCACTTCTTCGGCCACGCGGTCATCCGACATCAGGTAAGGCAGATCCAACACCTGAACATAGGGGAACAGACCCGCTGCACCGCCCGAGGTCGAGATGTAAAGGTCGATCGAGCCATCAGCGACGCCCGCCATGCATTCATCGGGCTTGGCGCACAGCTGGGTGCCCATGAAGATCTCGACAGCAATCGCGCCGTTCGAGGCGTTTTCGATGTAGTTCTTGAAGACAACGAGACCGTCGTAATCTTCGTCATTTTCATTCGAGTTTGCAGTGGCACGCAGCGTGATATCTGCGGCCACAGCCATGCCAGCGGTGCTGGCAAGCGCCGTCGCCAGAACCAGTGACTTGAGGGTCTTCTTCAGCATTATTGGTTTCCTCCCTTGTTATCTGAAGATCATTGAACGAACCCGAACAGTCGCGGAACCGTCAGCGTCAGTGCGGGGAAATAGGTCAGCAAAAAGATCACGGCGACTTCTACAGCAAGGAACGGAAGGGCCGCTTTGGCAACCGTTTCGACGCGCAGTCCCGAGACCGATGAGGTGACAAACAGCACCAGCCCCATCGGCGGCGTCAAAAGCCCCACGGTCAGGTTGACCGCCATGATGATGGCAAAGTGAACCGAGTTCACCCCAAGCTCGACAAAGATGGGGCCAAGGATCGGCCCAAGGATGATGATGGCCGGTCCTGCATCAAGGAACATGCCCACGATAAAAAGCAGGATGTTGATCAGGAACAGCAGCACATATGGATTGTCGGACAGGCCAAGGATGAAATCGGCCAGCATTTCCGGTGTGTGGGCAAGGCTTGCCACGGTCTTGAACGCCATCGCAGCCCCGACCAGCAGCAACACCACAGCCGAAGTGATGCCCGAGCGGATCAGAATATCGGGCAGATCCTTAAGCTTCAGCGTCCGCATCACGAACAGGCCAATAAAGACCGAATAACCCACGGCAATCGCAGCTGCTTCGGTTGGGGTGAAGACTCCGCCAAGGATACCGCCCAGAATGATCACAGGGGTCATCAGCGGCCAGATCGCCCGCAGGCTTGCCGTGCCGCGCTCGCCCCAGGTGGCCCGCTTTGTTGCTGCGGGAAGGTCGTACTTGTCCGCCATCAGGCCGATCACGACCATCAGCGAAACGCCGATCAGCACCCCCGGAACAATGCCGGCAAGGAACAGGGCCGCCACGCTTTCGCCCATGACATAGGCATAGATGATCATGATGCCCGAAGGCGGGATGATCGGCCCGATGATCGAACTTGCCGCCGTGATGGCCGCGGCAAAGCGGCGGGTGTAGCCCTGCTTTTCCATCGCCGGGATCAGCATAGAGCCCAGCGCCGAGACATCGGCCACAGCCGAACCCGAAAGCCCCGCAAACAGCATCGAGGACAGCACGTTCACATGGGCAAGTCCGCCGCGCAAATGCCCCATCATCGCTTGGCTGAATTCGACCAGTCGAAGCGTGATGTTCGACCGGTTCATCACCTCGCCTGCCATCATGAAGAACGGAATGGCCATCAGCGGAAAGCTGTCCATGCCATTATAGACATTGCGGTAAAGCAGGATGATGTCGCGTTCCTGACCGTTCAGCCACAACAGGATGCCGGGCGCAGCGACCAGCCCAAAGAACACTGGCAGGCCAAGGAACAGGAACACCATGAAAAGGGGAAGAAAGAAGCTAAGCATCATTCAGCCCCCAATGAAACGGCTTCGGGGATCAGCGGAAGCCGGTCATGCTGACCCAAAAGCGTGGCGATATTGCGCAGGATAAGTTCAAGACAGACAAGGATCAGAAGACCAAGGCCAACCAGCATTGACGCCATCTGCGCCGCCCGAGGGGCCTTTGCCCAGACCGAGAAATCCCACGCCGCCGGATAGCGCAGCGCATCCATTTCAAAGCGCCCGCCGATGCCGGTCACTTCTTTCCACGCGATGTTGATCCCGATCCACAGGACCAGAAGGCACAGCGCCAAAAGCACCAGCGACAGCGCCGATGCCGCCATGCGTGGCATCATGGCAATAAAAAGCTCGATCGAAACAAAGCCACCCCGGCGAAAGGCTGTTGCGGCCATCAGCCCCGTGGCCCAAAGCATCAGAAAGCGTGCGGCTTCCTCGGGCCAGGGAAGGGCATTGTTCAGCACATAGCGGTAAAAGACCTGAGCAAGGATCACGGCCACCATAACGGCCATGCAGCCTGCACCCAGCCAGCGGCCCAGCGCCAGAAGGCTGCCGTTGACCGCCGCGAAGCCGCGGATGACGCCCAGTAATGCACCCATCGGTGCTCTCCTCCCTTGGCCCCCTCTCCCAAAGGGGCAAAACTCCCGGCCTTGTCAGAGGCCGGGCGTGAACCGTCCGTACTGGCCTTGCGAAAAGACCAAAGGCGCACCTTCGCGATGCGCGGCCCGCAACACCCGACCCACAACGATCAGATGATCGCCTCCCTCATGGGCCGCATGGCGGACACAATCAAACCGTGCCAAAGCGCCGTGAATAACCGGAACGCCTTCGGCATTGATCTCGTGGCTCAGGCCGTGAAAGCCCTCACCGCCACGGCCAAAACGGGCCAGCCATGCGCCGTGTTCTTCGTCCAGAATATGGATCGCGTAGTGCTCGGCCGCTTCATAATGAACATAGCGCGACGAAGATTTTGCAGGCGACCACAGAACCAGCGGCGGGTCCAGCGACACGGCCGCAAAGCTGTTGGCGGTAAAGCCCATCGGCCCTTCTGGCCCCGCAATCGTGACCACGGTCACGCCCGTCGCAAACCGCCCCAAGGCATCGCGAAAGGCCCGTGCATTTCCGTCTGGGGTGAAAACCATCTCTGTCATCGTCGCTCCATCCGCCATCAGGGCACCTCATGTCCAATGGCATGAGTGTAGAGCTCGAACCATGTCTGGCGATCCAGTTCGACGCGGGTGGCGTCAGAAATTTTCGTAATCCGTTCCAAAGAGTTCGTGCCCAGAACAGGCAGAATGCGCGACGGGTGCCGCAACAGCCATGCCACCGCCACCGCCGACCAATCGACGCCCTGTTCGGTCCCAATCCGGTGCAAAGCCTCGCGCAGCGGGGCTTGCGAGCCAGAGAGCAAGCTGCCGCCAGCCAGCGGGCTCCATGCCATCAGCGGAATGCCACGCTCTTGGTGAAAGGCGACATCGCCATTGGTGAAAGGCGCATGGCTGGACAGCGAAATTTCGATCTGGTTCGTGACCAGACGCGATTTCATCGCCGATTGCAGCAAGGTAAAATCCCAAGGCCGAAAGTTCGACACACCCACCGACCGCACCTTGCCGCTGGCCACCAGCGCATCAAGGCACGCCCCGGTTTCACAGGCATCCATCAGCGGGTCAGGCCGGTGGATCAGCAAAAGGTCGATCCGGTCCGTCGCCATCTCGCGCAAGGAGGCCTCGACGCTGGCCGTGATATGGGCGGCGCTGGTGTCATAATACTTCACCCGCGCGGCGGAATGGCGGCCCACAGGGGCCACGATATCGCATTTGGTGACGATCTCGATCTTGTCCCGCAGGTCCGGCGCGGCCTTCAGCGCGGCCCCCAGCAACGCCTCGGCGGCATAGCCGCCATAGATGTCGGCCTGATCCATCGTGGTGATGCCCTGCGCCAAGCAGGCTTCGATCTTGGCCTGCACATGCGAGGGCGCAGTGTTGTCATCATCGCCCAGCCGCCACATGCCATAGACAAGACGGGACAGCGCAACGCCGGGGGCGATTTCAACCTTTTGCATCAGCGACGAACTCCAGTTCCAAGGGGGGTAGCCGGGGTGCTGTCCGGCACCCGGCCATATTCATGCGGCAACGAGCAGGTCTTCAATTGCGGCAAGACCTTCGTGCCGAAATGCTGCGCCTCATCCAGATGCGGATAGCCCGACAGGATAAAGGCCCGAATGCCCATCTTGCGGTACTCTTCCAGCTGGCTCAGGATCTGATCGGTGCTGCCGACCAAGGCCGCCCCGCAACCGGACCGAGCCCGGCCCACACCTGTCCACAGATTTGGTTCGGTATAACCGAACTTGTCTGCCAATTCCCGCGCCCGCGCCTGATGCGCCACACCAAGCGAAATGGAATCATGCGCCCGGTCACGGATCAGCTTGCCATATTCGTCGTCCAGTTTGGACGAAATATACTCGGCATATTCCCGCGCCTCGGCCTCGGTATCGCGCACGATCATATGCACCCGCAGACCATAATCCAGCGTCCGGCCATGCGCCTTTGCCCGCTCATGCACATCGCGCATCCGCTGGGCCAGCATTTCCTTGGTCTCCGGCCACATCAGGTAAACGTCGCACTGTGCCCCGCACAGCTCCAGCGCATCGGGGGAATAGCCGCCAAAGTACAAAAGCGGGCCGCCGTTTTGCTGATAGGGCCGCGCCGGATCGGATGACAGCTTTGAAATCTTGTAGATGTCGCCGTCATATTCGATGTGATCCTGCGTCCAAGCCTGACGCAGAATTTCGACAACCTCGTGGCTCCGCTTGTAGCGATAGGCACTGTCGGCCACTTCGCCGGGGAAATCCGACGAAATCACGTTCAGCGTCAGACGGCCTTTCAGCATGTGGTCCAGCGTCGCCACCGTCCGCGCCAGCATCACGGGCTGAACCTCGCCACAGCGAATGGCGGCAAGGAAATTGATGCGATCCGTGATCGGCGCACAGCCCGCCACGAAACTCAGCGTGTCCTGCCCCACCTGATAACTGCTGGGGCACAGGATGTTTCGAAAGCCATAGCCCTCTGCCGCCTTCACAATGTCCGAGCAATGTTCCCAGCTTGAGCGCAAATTTTCATCCGGAACGCCCAGAAACTGGTAATCGTCTGAACACAGGGCAGCAAACCAGCTGACCTCTGCAGCATCGAGATCGGCTGAGGTGACAGGCACCACCGTCATGACTTCCTCCCTATTCCTGCCCGCTTTTCGGGCCCCGAAATCCCTTGGCTGGGACTCATCTTTTGTCTTGCGTAACACCGGACAAAATGTAAATCAATCCTGTATCAATTCATGGACTGCGAATGTCGCAAGCTAAATCGCAACCGGGCGCCCTTCCCCTTTACATGCAGATCAGCGAACTGCTGATCCGCGATATCGCGTCTGGCCGATTGATTGACGGCTCGCGGCTCCCCCCGGAACGCGAGATGGCGGCCGATCTTGGCATTGCCGTCGGCACGTTGCGGCAGGCGCTTAAGGTCTTGGCCGAGAAGGGGCTTTTGGAAAGCATCCAAGGCTCGGGCAATTATATCCGGGCGAAATCCGACCCGGCCTCGGTCTATGCCCTGCTGCGGATCGAACTTCTGTCCGGCGGCGGCTTGCCCACGGCGCAAGTTCTGTCGGTCGACCGCCTTCCCAAAGATCCGGCCCTGCCCGAATTCGGCACCTCACCCGATGGGCACCGAATCCGCCGCCTGCGCTTTCTGTCTGGCACCGTGGCCGCCGTCGAAGAGATCTGGCTGGACGGGGCCTTTGCCGAAAAGATCACTCCAGCCGACCTGTCGGAATCGCTTTACCTTTACTACCGCCAGACCCTGAACCTGTGGATCGGTCGCGCCGAAGACCGGGTCGGGCTTGGCCGGGTGCCCGAATGGGCGCCACCTGAATTCCCCCATGCACCCGGCACCGCCCTGCCCCTGATCACCCGCGTGACCTGGGGCCAAGACGGACGCTCGGTCGAAGCTTCGTTCACTTGGTATGACCCTGACAAAGTGGCCTATGTGGCCCGCCTGAAATAGAGACAAACATGGATCTGAAATACGGTATCATCGGTTGCGGCATGATGGGGCAGGAACACCTGCGCAACATCGCGCTTTTGGAAAAAGCCAGCGTCGCGGCGATCTTTGAACCCGATGCCGAGATGCGCCGCAAGGCCGCAGAATTCGCCCCCGGCGCGGCGCTGGTCGAAAGCCTTGCCGATGTCGTACGCCACCCTGATGTCAATGTGCTGCTGATCGTCAGCCCGAACTATCTGCATCTGCCGCAGCTTGAAGAAATCGCCGCGATCCGGCCGCTTCCGATCCTGTGTGAAAAGCCTCTGTTCACCGACCCCGCCGACGCCCCCCGCCTTGCGGCGCTGCGGCAGGCCTACCCGGCCCCGATCTGGGTGGCGATGGAATATCGCTACATGCCGCCCGTCGCCCATCTGATCCAGCAGGCGCCCGAGGTCACCGGCGGCATCAAGATGCTGACCATCCGCGAACACCGCTTTCCGTTCTTGGAAAAGGTTGGCGACTGGAACCGGTTCAACCGCAATTCCGGTGGAACCTTGGTTGAAAAATGCTGCCACTTCTTTGACCTCATGCGCCTGATCGCAGGCTGCAACCCGGTGCGCGTCATGGCCTCGGGCGGGCAGGCGGTGAACCACCTTGGCGAAAGCTATGACGGAGAAACCCCCGACATCTGGGACAACGCCTATGTGATCGTGGATTTCGAAAGCGGTCTGCGCGCCATGCTGGAACTGTGCATGTTCGCCGAAGGCGCTCGCTATCAGGAAGAAATCTCGGCCGTTGGCCCCTTGGGCAAAATCGAATGCCTTGTGCCCGGTCCGGGGCGGTTCTGGCCCGAACATCTGGGCGAACCACCCGTGCCAAAGGTCATCGTCAGCCCGCGTGACCCGAAAGGCCCGCGTGAGTTGGACGTGCCGGTTGACCCCACCATTCTGGCGGCTGGCGATCACAATGGATCGACCTTCTACCAGCATCAGGGCTTTGCCCGTGCCGCGCGTGGCGCACAGGCCCCCGAGGTCAGCCTGACAGATGGCTGGTGGGCTGTCGCGATGGGCATGGCTGCCCAAGAAAGCGCCGCGACAGGTCAAGCCGTCGACCTGACCCGCGCCCCCTACGCGCCCCGCTGATCGCAGGCCCCGCCTTTCCACTTGCATCCTTTGCCGCCCCATGGTCGATCATGGTCGGCAAAGGAACAGGCCGGACATGACCAAGCTGAAACTGAACGATGGTAACCGTCTTCCCCGGCTTGGGCTTGGGGTCTGGCAGATCCCGGCCGAAACGACAGCGCGGACCGTCGCCGGCGCCATCTCTCGTGGGTATCGGCTGATCGACGGGGCGGCCATCTATGGCAATGAACGTGGCTTGGGCGACGGTGTGCGCGATGCCGATATCGCCCGTGACCAGATTTTCGTGACAACCAAGATCTGGAACGACAACCAAGGCTTCGACAAGACGCTTGCCGCCTTTGACGAAAGCGAAGCGCGGCTTGGCCTTTCCCCCGATCTGGTTCTGGTGCATTGGCCCTGCCCGACCAAAGGCCGCTTTCTGGACACATGGCGTGCCCTGATCCGCCTGCGCGACGAAGGCCGGGTGCGGTCGATTGGCGTGTCGAACTTCCTACCCGACCATCTGGAACGGATCATCGGTGAAACGGGTGTCACGCCCGTCGTCAACCAGATCGAGTTGCACCCGCATCTTCAGCAGGCCGAACTTCGTGCGCTGCATGACCGTCTGGGCATCGTCACCCAAAGCTGGACACCGCTGGGGGGCGGCCGTGCCTTTGCAGACCCCGTGATTGCCGCCATCGCCACGCGGTGCGGCAAGTCTCCGGCCCAAGTCATCCTGCGCTGGCATGTCGAACTGGGCTGTTCCGTCATCCCCCGGTCCAGCCGCGCCGCGGGTCAGGCCGAAAATATCGACATCTTCGACTTCACCCTGACAGCCGAAGAAATGACCGCGATGGCCACCCTAGACAAAGGCAAACGCATCGGTCCCGATCCTACCGTTTTCTGCTAAATTGGGGACGATTCCGCGCCACAGACTGTGACCACGGATATCCCACGCAAAGCACACGGAAGTCCCACGCGAAAAACACGCCAATTGTGACCGGAACAAGAAAGCGTTTGACCCTGCTGCGGGTCGGGCGCACTTTCCGCCTCCGAACAGGAGACCACCATGACCGATACCGCAAAAGCGCCCCTGATCACGCCCGTCCTGATCGCCGGTTGTGTGATCCTGATGCTGGGCTTTGCCATCCGCGCCAGTTTCGGCGTGTTCCAGATCCCGATCGCCAGCGAATTCGGCTGGGCGCGGGCGGAATTTTCACTGGCCATCGCCATCCAGAACCTCGCCTGGGGCATCGGCCAGCCGCTTTTCGGGGCCGTGGCCGAGAAATTCGGGGACCGCAAAGCCATTGTTCTTGGGGCAATTTTCTACGCCGCGGGGCTTGTGCTTTCGTCTTTCGCGGTCACGCCCGGATCTCATCAATTCCTTGAAATCCTTGTTGGATTCGGCATTGCCGGCACCGGTTTCGGGGTGGTTCTGGCCGTCGTTGGCCGTGCCGCCGCCCCGGAACATCGCTCGCTGACGCTTGGCATCGCCACCGCCGCCGGGTCGATGGGTCAGGTGATTGGCGCGCCTACGGCCGAATTCCTGCTGCAAACTTTCCCGTGGCAGCAAGTCTTCCTGATCTTTGCCGTGATCATCCTCGCCTCGCTCTTTGCTCTGCCCTTCATTCGGTCCCCGAAAGTCGCTTCAAAACAAGAGCTTGAAGAAAGTCTGGGGCAGGTGCTCGTGCGGGCGTTCAAAGATCCGTCCTATACGATGATCTTCCTTGGCTTCTTTTCCTGCGGCTATCAACTTGCCTTCATCACTGCCCATTTCCCGGCTTTCGTAACCGAACTTTGTGGCCCGATTGATCCTTCGGGCATGCTCGCGGGCATGGGCATCAACAGCACTTCGGCCCTTGGCGCTGTGGCGATTTCGGTGATTGGTCTGGCCAATATCGTGGGCACCATCACCGCCGGATGGTTGGGCAAGAAATACACGAAAAAGTATTTGCTTGCAGGGATTTACACAGGCCGCACCATTGCCGCTGCGGTGTTCATCCTGATGCCGATCACTCCGGAATCGGTGCTGATCTTCTCGGCCGTCATGGGCGCCTTGTGGCTTGCGACTGTGCCCTTGACCAGCGGCTTGGTGGCCCATCTTTACGGGTTGCGCTACATGGGCACGCTTTACGGCGTAGTCTTCCTGTCGCACCAGATCGGTGGCTTCCTTGGGGTCTGGCTGGGTGGAAAAATGTACGACATTACAGGCGATTACACCCTTGTTTGGTGGATCGGCGTGGGCGTCGGGGCGTTCTCGGCCATCGTCCATCTTCCGGTCAAGGAAAACGCCCCCCGCATGGCAGCGGCATGATCCCGTCGTTTTCGGGCAATCCTTAACCGGATTGCCCGCCTAGGCTGGCCATATGGCCAGAACCTGCAAACGCACGGCCCGGATGGTCGATTATGTAGACCTGAGGCATCCTTTCACACCGCAAAAGGTGCGAAGTGAGGATGGGATCTCAGCCCTCCACAAGGCCGCTTTGGATCTGTTGGAAACCGCAGGAATGAAGATCCTGCTGCCCGAAGCCATTGATATCCTGCAAAAAGCGGGGGCATGGGTGGACGGCGACATGGTCTTTATCGGCCGTGACCTGGTGGCCGAGGCTTTGCGAACAGCGCGCCAAAGTCTTGGCGCTTGCGCGCCAGTGCAGCCAAGCATGAACGTCTTTACGCGCAAGGTCAGCTTTTGTTCGGCCCCGGAGCGGGTTGCCCAAACGTGACCGACCGTCTGCGGGGGCGCAGACCGGGAAGCCTTGAAAGCTTTGACGAAACCATCCGTTTGCAACAAGCCTTTGATGTCATTCACATCCTTGGCCCGTCGGCCGAGCCGCAGGATGTTCCCGCCCATTTCCGCCATTACGCGATGATGGAAAGCCAGATGGCTTTGGCCACCAAGCCCATGTTCATCTATGCCCGCGGGCGGGGGCAGGTCGAAGATTGCTTCAAGATGATCCGGCTGGGACTTGATCTGTCCGAGGAGGACTGGGCCGAAGGGTCTTGGTGCTATACGGTCATCAACACCAATTCCCCGCGGCAGTTGGATCTGCCGATGGCGCAAGGCATCATCGACTTCGCCCGCCACGGCCAAATGGCCATCATCACCCCTTTTTGCCTTGCCGGGGCGATGGCTCCCGTAACCGTGCAAGGGGCCTTGGTCTTGCAACATGCCGAAGCCTTGGCCGGGATCACGCTGGCCCAGATGACGAAACCCGGTGCTCCCGTCAGCTACGGAGGCTTTGCTTCAAACGTTGATCTGAAGTCCGGAAGCCCGGCTTTTGGCACACCCGAGATGATCCGCCTGCAAATCGGATCGGGCCAATTAGCTCGACATATCAGCCTGCCATGGCGCTCGGCCTCGGGGGCGGCGTCGAATGTGGCCGATATGCAGGCGGGGTTGGAAACAAGTAACGGCCTTTGGGGCGCGATGCAGGCCAATGCCACGCTGGTTGTCCATGCCGCTGGCTGGCTGGAGGGGGGCCTGTGCTTTGGCTATGAAAAGTTCATCAACGATGTCGAAGCCTGCCAAATGCTGGCCGAACTTTGCGCACCGCTGAAAGAAGCGCCAGAAGAACTTGCGCTGGACGCCTTGGCCGAGGTGCCGCCGGGCGGGCATTTCTTTGCCGCGGAACATACGATGGCACGCTATGAACAGGCCTTATATGCGCCATTGGTGGCTGATCTTTCAAACCACGGAAACTGGTTGGCGAATGGCGGCCAAACGTCGACGGAACGGGCGACGGCGATTTGGCAAAAGGTGCTAGAGACGCAAGGCGCTCAACCCAAGGCCGATGCCGTAAAAGAGCGCCTTGCCCGATTTGTTGAAGCGCGCAAGGCCGAGGGAGGCGCCCCGCCGCAGGATTGACCTTGGACTATTCCGAGAGCGGCAGGACGACCAAAACCTCGATATCGGCATCGGGCGAATAATTCGTCTTTTCCACCACGAAAGTCGTTGGACCGGTCTTCTTGACCCCATCGGCACAGAGCGAAATCACATTGTTTGCCGCGCCTTTGTCCAGCGTCAGGCGGAACTTCGAAATCGGCCCCGCCCATGAATTCGCGGTCCGCAGGACATAGGCGATATTATAGGACATGCCGGTCACATAATCCTCGCCGCTGGACGCGCTACCTTTCAACCGCTTCATGATCGCGGCAGAGGTGCCTTTGTCGATGCAATAGCGCGCTTGCAAGTCCACCAGCCATTCATCAGTTGGCGGATCGCGCCAGATGAAGATCCCGCCCCAAGGCCGATTTTCATAGGCATGGGAAATTCGAAGATCCTGTCCTGCCGGAAAGGTCTGGCTCCAGTGATAGCGGAGCACAATAGACCAGTTCGGCAAAATCTCATCCGGACCAGCCCCTTCGCCAAACATCTCAACAGCGCCCGCATCAGCCAATTCCCGGCGCGCCTCGATCGGCAGGGCGGAAAGGGCCGCCATAACTTCGTCCGTGTCCAGCGTCATGGGCAGGTCCAACTTCCGCAAAAGCGCGGTCACATCGCGGCCGGGGGTGTCGTATTGTTCGGAAAGGGGGCGCCCTTCCTCCCATACCGGCTCAACGACGGCGATGCGATCAATCCTTACTGGCACCGATTGGCCTTCAACCTGAACGGTGAAATTCAGAAGGTTTTCACGCTCCAGATCATCCGGCAGGTTCCAATCCGACATCATCATTTGCCCAAGCGATATGGGTGGAATCGGAAAGATCACTTCACCGGTCACATCCTTGTCGGTCAGATTGCGGAACAGATAGTCGACAGAGATCTTTTCAATCCCGATGAACAGGTCTTCTTCGACCATGGCGACAGCATCCGTTTTCCCGAAGGTCAGACCTGTCGCGCTGATGCCGCCGAAACCGTCATTGGCCAAAGCCGCTTCGGCAGCGACAAATGTCGAAAGTACCAGTCCAAAAAACCGTGCCAACATGGTGTTTCCTCACAGTGAGAATGGGCGCGTTACCTTGGTCGATCAGGCGCCCATTTCCGGGGTTGCGCAAGCGGGGAGTTTCCCTACCTTGTCGCCTCGAAACGGGATCATCCCGAAGAAAAGGAACTTTCATGCGCGCTGGAATTGCGGCCCTGATCGCGGCCTATGTGCTTAGCCAATTCTACCGGGCATTTCTTGCCGTGTTGACGCCTGTTTTGGGGCAAGACATCGGAGCAAGTGCAGCCGATCTTGCAAGTGCGTCTGGCTACTGGTTCCTGGCCTTTGCAGTGATGCAATTGCCCGTTGGCTTCGCTTTGGATCGCATCGGACCGCGTCTGACCTCGGCCATCCCTTTAGCCATTGGCGGTGGTGGCGGCGCGGCGCTCTTTGCATTGGCGGAAGGGCCAGCCGCAATTCAGGTGGCAATGGCGCTGATCGGCGTGGGATGTTCGCCGGTGCTGATGGGATCGTTCTACATCTTCGCCCGCACCTATGCCCCGGCCGTCTTCACCACGCTTGCCGGTGTGACCATCGGCATCGGCAGCCTTGGGAACATCGGGGCTTCGCTTCCGCTGACGATGGCGGTTGATGCTTTTGGCTGGCGCACCACGGTCTGGGCGCTGTCGATTGTGACCTTTGCCATTGCTGTGCTGTTGTTTGTTCTGATCCGCGACCCGGAAAAGGTTGAAGGCGCCCAGAAAGGAAGCCTTCTGGACCTTTTGAAGATGCCCGCACTCTGGCCGGTGCTGATCATGATGGCTGCTTGCTATGCGCCAGCTGCTGCCATACGCGGCCTTTGGATTGGCCCCTACTACCGCGATGTTTTTGGCGCTGATGCCGCGCTGATTGGGCAGGCCAGCTTGATCATGGGTCTGGCGATGGTGGCTGGCAACTTTGCCTATGGCCCGTTGGAAAGGCTGTTCAAGACCCGCAAGGGCGTGATCCTTGCCGGCAATCTGCTGACCCTTGCCTGCTTTGTCGGGCTTTGGCTGATGCCCAGCCTTGGCGGTTGGTCGACTTTGGCCTTGCTGGCGGGTGTCGGGTTCTTTGGGGCTTCTTTCCCGATCACGGTTGCGCATGGACGCGCTTTCATCCCGCCACATCTGATCGGTCGAGGGGTGACGCTGCTGAACCTTTTTGGAATCGCCGCCACCGGGCTTTTGCAATTGGTCACAGGGCGTGTTCATGCCGCCGTAGTGCCAGAGCCCGCTACCGCCCCCTTCACCGCCCTCTTTGCGCTGATGGCAGTCTGGATCACCGTGGGGTTGGCAATTTATGTCTTTTCGCAGGACAGAACGGACTGAAATCCCATAGTCCCGCGCCTTTTGCTGTGCTGCGACAGGACAGCCCTTCCCACGGGCACGCCTTTGCGCTATGCGGCCCCGTCTTTTGACGTCAGGAGGGCCAGATGGGCTATAAGGTCGTTGTCGTCGGCGCTACCGGGAATGTTGGCAAGGAAATGCTGAACATTCTGGCCGAGCGTGAATTCCCCGTGGATCAGATTGCCGCGCTTGCCAGCCGCAAGTCGCTGGGCACCGAGGTAAGCTTTGGGGACAAGACCCTCAAGACCCAGGATCTGGACACCTTTGATTTCACCGGCTGGGACATTGCACTGTTCGCCATCGGGTCCGACGCGACCAAGGTCTATGCACCCAAGGCTGCAAGCCAAGGCTGCGTCGTGATCGATAACTCGTCGCTTTACCGTTACGACCCAGAGATCCCGCTGATCGTGCCGGAAGTGAACGCCGATGATGTCGTGCGCTACAAGAACAAGATGATCATCGCCAACCCGAACTGCTCGACCGCGCAGATGGTGGTGGCGCTGAAGCCGCTGCATGACCGAGCCCGCATCAAGCGCGTTGTCGTCTCGACATATCAGTCGGTCTCCGGCACCGGGAAAGAGGCGATGGATGAACTTTGGAACCAGACCAAGGGCATGTATGTCCCCGGTCAGGAAGTAGAGCCGAAGGTGTATCCCAAGCAGATCGCCTTCAACGTGATCCCGCATATCGACGTTTTCCTGGACTCGGGTGAGACCAAGGAAGAGTGGAAGATGGTCGCCGAGACCAAGAAGATCCTTGATCCGAAGATCAAGGTTACCGCGACCTGTGTGCGCGTGCCGGTTTTTGTCGGCCACTCCGAGGCAATCAACATCGAGTTCGAAGACTTCCTCGACTGGGAAGAAGCGACCGACATCCTGCGCGAGGCGCCGGGCATTCTGGTTGTCGATAAACGTGAGGCCGGTGGCTACATCACCCCGATCGAATGTGTGGGTGAATATGCCACCTATATCAGCCGCATCCGGCAAGACAGCACGATTGAAAACGGGCTGAACATCTGGTGCGTGTCTGACAACCTGCGCAAGGGTGCTGCGCTGAATGCCGTGCAGATTGCCGAGGTTCTGGGCCAACGTTGCCTTAAAAAAGGCTAACCGTCACCACAGCCAAGCGAAAAACCCGCCCATTGTGGCGGGTTTTTTCATTTGAATTCAGACCTTTATGATTTTTCCAGAAAAATTCCAAAGAATTTTAGCCCTATTTGAAACTCTGGCGGTGCCCCATCCGTAAGTATGTTCGTGGGTGGGGGCCTACAGGAGATTGCGCCATGCTGATGACTTCCAATTCCCCGTTCCGTTCTGTTTTCGCGGCTGTGTTTCCCTTTCATGCGACGCCCGAGGTTGTCGCTACGATGGTACCCGCAAATGTAGATCGTCGCCGCGAACGGGTGACACGGGAAGAAATGCAGGCGCTTTTTGCTGCCGACCTGAAAACAGACCTCAACTAAGCCCCACACTCATCTCTGGAGACAAAACCATGACCTTGATCCTCAAAGCTCGCCAGAACCGTTTGGTCGCCCTTGCCGTGAAATCGGAACTCGCCAAGCGCAAAGCCGCAGACGCGCAGCCAATTTTTCGCAGCCGCCGGACAGCCGACAACCTGAACCACGCGCCGTTGGTTCTGCAAAAGAGTGCTTGATCACCGCGCCCGCATCAAGCGCGTTGTCGTCTCGACCTATCAGTCGGTCTCCGGCGGCGATGGATGAACTTTGGAACCAGACCAAGGGCATGTATGTCCCCGGTCTGGAAGTAGAGCCGAAGGTTCATCCCAAGCAGATCGCCTTCAACGTGATCCCGCATATCGACGTCTTCTTGGACTCGGGTGAGACCAAGAATATCCTTGATCCGAAGATCAAGGTTACCGCGACCTGTGTGCGCGTGCCGGTTTTTGTAGGCCATTAGGAGCCATCAACATCGAATTCGAAGACTTCCTCGACTGGGAAGAAGCGACCGACATCTTGCGCGAGGCGCCAGGTTTTCTGGTTGTCGATAAACGTGAAGCCAGTGGCTACATCACCCCGATCGAATGTGTGGGTGAATATGCCACCTAAATCAGCCGCATCCGGCAGGATTCGACCATCGAAAATTGCATGAATCTGTAGTGCGTCTCGGACAACCTGCGGAAGGGTGCTGCTGTGAATGCTATGCAGATCGCTGAAGTTCTGGGGCAACGTTGCCTGAAGAAAGGATGATTCCTTTCTACCCGAGAAAAGACAGGCCCGCTTCTGCTGGCCTTTTTTATTGGAAAGATGAAGGGCAAAGCGATTTGTAGAAAGGACTTTGCACATACCAAAGGACGTATCGCCCGTTCCATAAGAACAATCGCCATACCATCTCCCCCCTCTGCCATCACTTCGAGCAAATGCATCGGGCACCTCTGCGGGCTATAAGAGAGTTACAGCAGAAGGAACTAAGCCATGACCCAGAAAGCAGAAGAACTGATCAACACGATCTCCGAAATGTTCTCGCCCTCTTCGCGCCGCTACGCCGAGTCGCTGGCTCCTCTCATGCCAAAGCGCGAGCACACCGCCAACGCCGCTCCGCGTCGTGTCAGCGTCTTCGGGCACATGGCCTAAGTCTACCGGAATACCCCTGATAAGAAGGACAGCCTTGGATGTCCTTTTTTATTTCCGGCTACTTTTCGAATTGAAGATCTATCAGAATCTTTCGGCTCGAAGCACTTCGCAATCCGTGACAGAGACAACGCCGATATGGCGCTCGACCACGGCAAAAGCGGCTTCCAGCAATTGATCCAGCCGCTCGGGGCGGATTAGGCAGATCACCGCGACCATTCCGGAACGGCCGACCTGCCCCTCTCTTGTCCAATGGCCAGAGCGGCCAGATCCACCCAGAACTGGCAAGATCGTAAAACCGGTCACGCCCGCCTGTTTCAAGGCATCGGTCAGGCGCTTTTCCATTGGGGCTTCGATGATAATCTCTACACGCTTGGCTTTGTGAGTTTGCATCTTAGGCTCCGATCATCATGGAGGACAGGGCGACGTAGGATGGAATGCCTATCGCAAGGTTGAAGGGAAAGGTGACGCCAAGGGACAGGGTCAGATAAATCGCAGGATCCGCCTCGGGCAGGGCGACCCTCATGGCAGCAGGAACTGCGATGTAACTTGCCGACGCGGCAAGCGTCATCAAAAGCGCGGCGCCACCCGGCGTCAGACCAAGGGCAAGAGCGACTGCAAGCCCGAAGGCCGACCCTACAGCCGGCATCAACATCCCAAACAAGAAGAGTTGCGGCGTCAAAAGACCACGGGCACCCCGAAGCCCCCGCCCCGCGACCAGCCCCATATCCAGAAGGAAGAGGCAAAGCACCCCCTGGAACGGCGACACGACAAAACTTTCGATCCGCGCCATGCCATCTTGTCCGGTGATAGCCCCGATCAGGAACGACCCGACAAGCAGCACAATCGAGCCATTGAGAAGGATTTCACGCCACAGGTCGGCATCCATTTTGGTGCCGGTTCCATTGCGGGAGACCAGCCAGAGCGCCGAGATGATCGCCGGAGCCTCCATCGCCGCCGCAACGGCAACCATGTATCCCTCGGACTCAATTCCGCGCCCGGTCAAGACCGAAATCGCCGTGACGAATGTGACGATGGAAATAGAGCCATAGTGGGCTGAAGTCGCCGCCGCATCGACGACCGATAGCCGCGTGAGGACGCGTAGCAGCCCGAAGGCGACAAAGGGTAAACCAAAGGACAAAAGCACCCCCCCGGCCATAACGGTAATGAGCTTCAAGTCCACACCGTGATCGGCAACGGCAACGCCACCTTTGAAGCCGATCGCAAAAAGCAGATAAATCGAAAGGGCCTTTGCAGCGGCCTCTGGAATGGTCAGTTCAGATCGCGCAAAAGCCGCGAAAAGACCAAGCGCAAAGCTTAGGATCATGGGCGACAGCAAATTTGCTGCCGCGAGCGAAACGATTTCCTGCATGTCTTATTCCCCACTTCCTGCCGCGATATGGGGCAAGGTCAACGCATTGCAAGTTCGTGTCAGACAGACACAAACCCCTTGCCCTGATCATAATGTTCCAGCGCGCCTTCCCCGGTGTCGTTCCACAGACCGTGCAACGTCAGGCGTTCTTCTTCCACGGCTTGCTTCACGAAGGGGAAGGTCATCAGATTTTCAAGGCTGACGAGCACCGCTTCTTTTTCCAATGCGCGGGGACGCAGGTTTTCAGGAAGATCCTTGATCCGTTCAAAGCCGGGGCGAAGGATGTCCATCCAACGGCCAACAAAGGACGATTTTTCTTCCAGAGCAGGGGCTAGGCCACAGCACATGTCATGGCAGCCTTTGACGCCGCCGCAGTTGGAATGCCCCAAAACAACGATATGCGCCACGCCAAGCGAGGTCACCGCGTATTCAACGGCCGCCGACGTCCCATGATATTCACCGTCGGGGTTATAGGGCGGCACAAGGTTTGCAACGTTGCGATGGATGAAGAATTCGCCTTCGTCGGCTCCGAAGATCGAGGTGACATGAACCCTGCTGTCGCAACAAGAAATGATCATTGCCCGCGGATGTTGGCCACTTTCGGCCAGACGCCGGAACCATGCTTTATTGTCCTGATAGGTTGTCGCGCGCCATCCGTGAAAGCGCTGGATCAGGTAGCTTGGAAGAGGCCGAGCCGCATTCATGCCAATCATCCTTCTGACAGTTCGTTGCCCGAATACGGGGCAATTGGAGAAAATTCGAGAGGAATAATGTCCGACCTGCAACCTTTTCTTGAGGGAGAGGCCCTGAAATGGGAACGGGTGTGTTGAATAAAGGTGTGGCCATGGCTGCAGGAAATGTAGTGGCGTTATGCCCCGTTGTGGTTGTTGAACAAGATGCGACGCCGATTGCTGACATTTACCGCAATTTGGGAACGGTTTCGGCAGAGCAGGTTGTTGCCCGAGCCTTGGGCGAAGTGGCAATGACCATGTCCGGTATTGCTGAACAGGTGCTTATGCGGGACATGACTGATCTGACCCGCCAGATGCGAAAACTTCAGAACAGGGCGGAAAACCTTGGGATGGTAACCTTGGCCCGTGTCAGTGGGGATGCGCGTATCTGTCTTGAGCGGGGAGATTCCACCTCCTTTAGCGCCGTTTGGGCAAGGCTGATGCGCGTGACCGAGCGGACGCTGGTGTCAGAGCGCCAATCCTTTGACAACATGCAATCTTGAAGGTGATGGATTGCATGCCTCGGAGGAACGACTAGGGTTGGCGAATGTTCGTTCGACCATGAGAGCCCTATGTCACATCTTCCCAAGTTCGCTGCATCTGACGAACCCTCGCGCCCGATTCATGTCATCTCTGCCAAAGAACTGGCGGAGTGGATTGGAACCAGCGGCCAGGGATGGGCCGACTGGCTGAAAGCCACTGGATTTGAAGCCAATCTGGGCGACCTAAAATTGTTACCTTCTGCTGATGGCGGCGTGGCAGGGGCCGTGCTTGGTCTTGGCACCTCGACCGCACGGGACAGAACTCGCTTTGGCCTGGCCAAAGCTGTGGGAAATCTTCCGGCTGGAAATTGGCATCTTGTTGGCAATCTTACGCCATTGGAAAAGACCGAGGCTGCGCTTGGGTGGTTGCTGGCGGGGTATAGCTTCAACCGCTACAGGCCGGGAAAGACGCCATCCGAGCCAGCCCGGCTGAAACTCCCAGAGGGCATTCAGGAAGACGCTCTGCTTGCGATGGCAGAAGGTGAGTTTCTGACGCGCGATCTGATCAACACGCCGGCCAGCGACATGGGGCCGGAAGAGTTGCAGGCAGCCTTTGTCGCACTCGCGGAACAGCACGGCGCAAAGGTCGATGCGATCGTCGGAGATGAATTGCTTACCCAGAATTTCCCGATGGTGCATGCCGTTGGTCGCGCCTCGGAGCGTGCACCGCGGTTGCTTGACCTCCGCTGGGGGGACAAAGGGCCGCTTTTGACCTTGGTTGGCAAAGGCGTGTGCTTCGACACAGGCGGCTTGGACATCAAGCCGTCGACGGGAATGCTGTTGATGAAGAAGGACATGGGAGGAGCGGCCACAGTCATGGGCTTGGCGCATATGATCATGCGCCTTGCGCTTCCAATTCGCCTCCGAGTGCTGGTGCCTTGTGTCGAGAACAGTATTTCCGGCTCGGCCATGCGCCCACGCGATATTTTGACCAGCCGAAAAGGACTGACCGTCGAGGTCAACAACACCGATGCGGAAGGGCGGCTTATCTTGGCGGACGCTCTGGCCTATGCCTGCGAAGGCAAGCCCGACGTCCTGATCTCGATGGCCACTTTGACCGGGGCCGCCCGCGTGGCCGTCGGACCGGATCTGGCCCCCTATTACTGTGACGACGCTGACGTTGTCTCTGCTTTGGAGCAGGGTGCCCTTGCCGGACTGGACCCTGTCTGGCGGCTTCCATTCTGGGCCCCCTACGAACCCATGATCGAGCCCGGAATCGCAGATCTGGACAACGCACCGTCAGGTGGTTTCGCCGGGTCAATAACCGCTGCGTTGTTCCTGCGCCGGTTCGTCGACGTGCCGCGGTATGTCCATTTTGACATCTACGGCCACACTCCAAGCGACCTGCCGGGGCGTCCGAAAGGTGGAACGGGGCAAGGCGCGCGGGCGATCCTTCATGCTTTGCCCCAGATTTTGGGTCTATAAATGGATCGCCGTTTAACCCCATTTTCAGGCCGCGTCGCTCTGCACTCTGTTAAGGGTAAGGTTGAAGCTGACAGCTATACCGAAGGGGAATTGGCAAGTGTCGCGCGCCCCTTGGTCGATTTGTTTGATCAACCCAATGGAAAACGAGACCGGCAATTGGTTCTTGGTGCAGAAATCACTGTAATTGACCGGCAAGAGAACTTTGTTTTCGTTCAGGCAGCGAGTGATGGCTATTGCGGTTGGATTGCCAGCGATGCCGTCGGAAAGCCAATCCTTCCGACGCATTGGGTCGCTGCATCTGCGTCACATGCGTACTCGGGCCCAAAGGTTCAGACACCAGAACATTTCGCGCTTCCTATTGGTGCGAGGCTTGCGGTTAGCACACTAGAGAACAGGTTTGGACTTTCACAAGTTGGCTATGTGCCGATGGTCCATCTGCGACCCATAGCGGACCGACTGATGGACCCGGTTTCCGTTGCAGAGAGCCTTCTTGGCACCCCTTACCTTTGGGGCGGAAATAGCGCCGCAGGCATTGACTGTTCAGGGTTGGTGCAGGTGGCCCTTGTTGCCTGTGGGCAGCCTTGTCCGGGCGACAGCGATTTACAGCAACAGGTCGGGTCAGCCATTCCGGAAGACGCCCCCCTTTCGCGTGGGGATTTGCTTTTCTGGAAGGGCCATGTGGCGATGGTGGTCGACGAAACGCGGCTGATCCACGCGAATGGACACAGCATGTCTGTGGCTTATGAAGACATCGTGGAATGCACAACGCGGATCAAATCGCAGGAAGGACGCGGCATTATCGCCCGCCGACGGCCATAACCTATTCGACCGGACGGATCAGTTTGCGTTCGAGAACACGCAGAACCTGTTCCAGATCATGGCCGCGGCGCAAGACCTGCCCATCCATCCCCAAAACAGCATACATGCCTTGTTTGGACCGAAGCTTTGGCCGCTTTTCGATTCGGTAGAGCGGATTTTCGGCCGTGCGGCGAAAGATTGCGAAGACCGCGACCTCTCTGAGGGCCGCGATACCGTAATCTCGCCACTCTCCCATCGCCACCATTCGACCATAGAGGTTCAGGATTTGACCAAGCTCACGCCGATCAAAGCTGACCTGCTCTGGCAGCCTCTCATGCGTTGGAAAAGGGGTCGGTGGCTGGACCGTCATGTATTCATGATTACGCCGAGCAAAGAGCAAATCAAGCCCCTGCGAATTAGCCTTGGAACCGCTTTACCTTGGCCGCAATCCCGCCACGAATCGTAATCATAAGGTCAGAACGAAGTGTGTCGGCCCGATGGGGGTATAACTGCCCCCACCCAAGCCCCCATCGGGTTTACACTTCGTATGAATTTCGGCCCCTGCTTATTTTGGCAGGGGCCGATTTTACAAAAAGCCCTCAGACAATCGAAGTTCGCCTGTCCGAAGACCGCGCCGATTCAGTTGCTCAGCCGGAAGCCGTTTCTGCGCCATTGGGTGCTTCGGGTCCAGAACGCCTAGGTCTGCCAAAATCGCCGTTATTGCCGCTTCGGATGCGCGACCGGAACCATCGGCAATTTTCAAGGCAATGCCCAATTTCTTTTCGGGGACAATGGCTACGAAGACGGCCTCTGCGCCTGTCTTAATAGCAACCTTATGGTCCATTGCGCGCATTAACTCTGTACAGGCACGACCTTCGCCTGCCACCATTTCAGGATAGTCTGCCATAGCACGGGTCAGGCGGTGCATGGCACGATCACGGCCATCCCCTGCACCAGTTGCGGCGGAAAAAGCCTGCATGGCGCGCGCAAGACCACTTAACGACATTGCGAAATTCGGGGCCGAGCAGCCATCAATCCCGTAACCGGCAACCGTTTCGCCCGTGATCTCCTCGGTCGCCTGACGGATGGCTTTCTGCAGTGGATGATCTATTTCGGTATACTCCGGACCCGCCTTGAGGTGTCGCGTCGTCGTGACGAACCCGCAATGTTTGCCCGAACAGTTGTTGTGCAATTGGCAGGGCTTTTCCCCGGATCGGATCAAGCGATCTCGCTCGATATGGTCATAGGGCTCATGCGCGCCACAGCGCAGATCCCGCTCTGACAATCCAAGGTCGGCAAGCCAGCGTCCCGTCATCTCAACATGTAATTCCGAGCCCTGATGGCTTGCACAGGACAGGGCAAGATGGCGGTCGGTCAGCCCTGCGGCCTCGGCTGCACCGCTTTCGACCAAAGGCAGGGCCTGGATCATTTTGCACGAAGACCGCGGGAAAATGATCTTTTCCGGGTCGCCCCATGACCGGATCATCCCACCTTCCCCCCAGATCACTGCATGGCCAAGGTGCTGGCTTTCCAACAGGCCTCCACGCCAGAGTTCAACCATCGGCTGCGGATTTCTCATCAATTTCCCTGTTATATCCTGTCACACATGCGCGATTTATCGCCCATAGGGCTTTCGCGGATTGGTCTTTTTGAAGTAAGGATGGGATATCGAGTAAAGCGCCCCCATGCCAGTGAAAAGGCCAGACCAGAACTGGTGGCAGGTGGGCAGAGGCACTGAACAGCTTGGAGGCTGTGAACGACATGACTTCCTTCTTTGTGCGCGTCGCCTGTGCGGCTGCCCTAAGCCTTGGCGTTGCCCCTGCATTCGCCCAAGAATCCACAAACCGAGTTGCCACGAAGACCGATTGGAGCGTCTTTACCGAAGCCAATCCAAAGGAATGCTGGGGCGTCTCGAAGCCAAAAGAGACGGTGAACAGCCGTAACGGCCAGCCGGTGTCGGTACGCCGTGGTGACATTCTTTTGTTCGTCACCTTCCGCCCCGGCGCGGGTGCCAATGGTGAGATCTCTTTCACCGGCGGATACCCTTTTGCCAAAGGCTCGGTCGTCAAAGTCGATATTGATGGCAAAAGCTTTGAGCTTTTCAGCGATGGCGAATGGGCCTGGCCGGGAAGTGCCGCTGCCGATGCCGAGTTGCTGGGCGCGATGAAACGCGGAACGACCGCGATTCTATCGGCGCAATCCGGGCGCGGCACGGAAACGAAAGACACTTTCAGCCTGCGTGGCTTTACCGCCGCCATGGAAGAAGCAGAAGCACGCTGCAAGTAAGCGCGACGCATCAAGATTTCCGAACGCTCCGGCTCGTCTGGGGCGTTTTTCATTGAGTTCTTTTGGGATGGTTCCGTTTTGAGCGCGAATCCCCTATATGAACGCCAATCTCTTCCATTGGATATGTACCATGACCGCCTCGGCCCCCATCACCCAGGACGTGCTGACCCTTCCGCGCAAACTTCCGGAAGGTGGCAAAATCAACATCGTCGGCCTGACTCGTGAAAAACTTCGCGAAGCGCTGATTGCTGCCGGGACGCCTGAAAAGCAGGCGAAGATGCGTCTGGGGCAGATTTGGCAGTGGGTCTATCACTTCGGCCTGCGCAATTTTGCCGAAATGACAAACTTGTCCAAGGATTACCGCGCCTTTCTCGCTGAGCACTTCGAGATTTCGATTCCCGAAGTCGTCAGCCGCCAAGTCAGCGCGGATGGCACACGCAAATACCTTGTCCGAATCGCCGGCGGACATGAGGTTGAAACAGTTTACATTCCTGAAGAAAACCGCGGGACACTGTGCATTTCCAGCCAGGTGGGTTGCACACTTACCTGCTCTTTCTGTCACACCGGCACGCAAAAGCTGGTCCGTAACCTAACGGCTGGCGAAATCGTCGGCCAAGTGATGTTGGCCCGCGACGACTTGGGCGAATGGCCGAAGCCGGGCGAGCCCAAGGACGAAGCCCGTCTTGTCAGCAATGTGGTTCTGATGGGCATGGGCGAGCCACTTTACAATTTCGACAATGTCCGCGACGCGATGAAAGTGGTGATGGACAACGAGGGACTGACCCTTTCTCGCCGCAGGATCACGCTGTCGACCAGCGGCATTGTCCCGGAAATCGCCAAGACGGCCGAAGAGATCGGCTGCCTGCTGGCTGTCAGTTTCCATGCCACGACCGATGAAGTGCGCGACAAACTGGTGCCGGTGAACAAGAAGTGGAACATCGAAACCCTTCTGAACACCCTTCGTGATTATCCGCGCCTCTCGAACAGCGAGAGGATCACGTTTGAATATGTCATGCTGAAAGGCGTGAATGACAGCGATGCGGATGCGCGCCGTCTGGTCAAGCTGATCGCGGGCATTCCGGCAAAGATCAACCTGATCCCATTCAACGAATGGCCAGGGGCGCCGTATCAGCGTTCCGATTGGGAACGCATCGAGGCGTTCGCCGATATCGTTTACAAGGCCGGCTATGCAAGCCCGATCCGCACTCCGCGCGGCGAGGACATCATGGCAGCTTGTGGCCAATTGAAGTCTGCGACAGAGCGTGCACGCAAATCTGCCAAGGAAATCGCGAGCGAAGCCGGACTTTGACTCCCTTTTTCGGCCAAATCAGCCGTTTCGAAGGTATAGGCGCGCTAAAACCCTTGGACCCAAGACGGACAAGGGACTATCAGGGCGATTAACCTAACGGCAAAAATGGCTGTTCAGCATTTTGCTCAATAAAGACGCAGGCGAAGAAGGCACCCGATGAATTCAATGACCATGGAACTGGCTCAGGCCCGCGAAGCTAGTGCGAAGATTTGGGTACCCATCCTTGCAAAGTATCGCGAGCCACTTCTTAGCCGTTCAATTTTTGAACTTGCGGTTACGATGGGTGCATTTCTTGGTTTCTGGGCCTTGGCTTGGCTTTCTCTTTCGCTCAGCCCGCTTCTTGCGATGGCCATCGCTATCCTCAATGGTGTTTGGCTGGTCCGTGTCTTTTTGATCCAGCACGATTGCGGTCACCAGTCTCTGTTCAGCAATCGTCACGTTAATGATTGGGTTGGCCGCATTTCGGGCGTGCTGACCTTGACGCCCTACGATGTCTGGCGCCGGACACATTCGATTCACCATGCCCACGCTGGCAATTTGGACCGACGTGGGATTGGCGACGTCAAGACCTTGACCGTTGAAGAATACCAGAACCGTTCATGGTTCGGACGTTTGGTCTATCGGATGTATCGCCACCCGATCGTTATGTTTGGACTGGGGCCTGCCTATATCTTCTTGGTCGACTATCGCCTTCCTCTGGGACTGATGACCGCCGGCTGGCGTTATTGGATTTCGTCGATGGGAACCAACCTGATGTTGGTCGCGCTTTTGGTAGGTCTTTATCTGCTGGGCGGCTGGCAGGTTATCGCGTTCATCTATCTGCCAACGGTCATTTCGGCGGCGACGTTGGGCGTGTGGCTGTTCTTCGTACAACATCAGTTTGAAGACACCTATTGGGATCACGAACCCAAGTGGCAGATGCATGACGCCGCCCTGTTGGGCAGTTCGCATTACAAGCTCCCCCAACCGCTGCGCTGGTTGACGGCCAATATTGGCATTCACCACGTTCACCATCTTTACAGCCGAATTCCCTTTTACCGACTGTCAGAAATCTTGCGCGATTACCCCGCCTTGGCAGAAGCACAGGTACTGACCATTCGTGAAAGCCTGAAGTGCGCAAGTCTGCATCTTTGGGACGAGAAGGCCAAAAGGTTGGTCACCTTCCGAGAGGCAAAACTGGCCACCGCCTGAAAACAGTTGACCGCGACCGTTCCACCGGATTGCTTGGTCCGATGGAACAAATCATCCCGAATTCGATGGCAAGACGCCTGTTCTTGCAGGCTCATGCCCTTGGCGAAGCACCCAGCGGGCCTTGCCGCGGCCAGGCTTTGGCAGAGCTGATCAACCGCATCGGTTTTGTTCAGGTTGACAGCATCAATACTGTCGAACGGGCGCACCAGATGATCCTTTGGTCACGCCGTCAAAGCTATGATCCGAAGTCCTTGAAGCAACTGATGGAACGGGATCGCGGACTGTTCGAGCACTGGACACATGATGCCAGCATCATTCCGGTCGAGAATTTTGCCTTTTGGAAACACCGATTTGCCAAGGATGAAGACCGGCTCCACAAGAATTGGCGCCGTTGGTTCCGCGAAGGTTACGAAGCGCAATTCGATACGATCCTTGAACGCGTTGCCAAAGATGGCCCGGTCAGTTCATCCGACGTGGGAGAAGGCGAAGAACGCGGCAAAGGCGGTTGGTGGGATTGGCACCCCTCCAAGACTGCTTTGGAATGGTTATGGCGTACAGGCCAGCTTTCCGTTGCGCGTCGGGATGGTTTTCGCAAGGTTTATGACCTGACCGAGCGTGTCATTCCATCTTCGCATCTCAACCGATCTGTCTCGAGGGCCGAACTCATCGACTGGGCCTGTTCCTCCGCCCTTGATCGCCTAGGATTTGGTGACAAAGGTGAGATCGTCAGATACTGGAACGCCATTGAAAAGGCCGAAGCCTTGGATTGGGCAAAAAGGTCGATTGAGGAAGGCAGCATACAGCCCGTCTTGATTGAACAAGCTGATGGAAGCCTGCGTCCCAGCTTGACCCGCCCCCATTTGCTCTACCTCGTGCCCGAGCCTTTACCGTCGCGTCTGCGAATCCTTTCTCCGTTTGACCCAGCTTTGCGAGACCGAGCGCGCATAGAGCGGCTGTTCGGTTTTCACTACCGGATCGAAGTGTTCGTACCCGAGCCCAAACGACAATATGGATACTACGTCTTTCCGGTGATGGAGGGCGAAGCCCTGATCGGCCGGCTGGATGCCAAGGCTTTGCGCGCCGAGGGCCGCCTTCATCTCCGAGCGTTCTGGCCAGAAATTGGCGTGAACATGGGAAAACAACGCAGTGAAAGACTGATGCGTGAACTGGATCGACTTGCGCGATTTGGAGGTTGTGAACGAGTCACCGTCGAACCCAATTGGCTTCGTGCTCCAATGGCAACCGTTTAGCCCTTGGGATGAAAGAAATCGTGGATTGTTTGCGCCATCGCCTCGGAAATGCCGTCCACGGCTTTCAAATCGTCAACTCCGGCCCGCGACACGGCCTTTGCGCTTCCGAAATGAGCCAAGAGCGCACGCTTTCGACCAGCTCCCACGCCCGGAACATCATCTAGCGGAGTAGCCCCAACAGCTTTTGATCGCTTGGCCACATGTGCGCCATTGGCCCATCGGTGCGCTTCGTCCCGAAGGCGTTGAATGAAATAAAGCACCGGATCGTTGCGTTGAAGTGCAAAGGCAGGTTCACCAACCCGGTAAAACTCTTCCTTGCCGGCATCACGATCAATACCCTTCGCCACACCAACAAAGGGGATATCATCTACGCCCAAGCCGTCCATGATTTCGGCCACAGCCGATACCTGTCCTGCGCCGCCGTCAATCAGCAGCAGATCCGGCCAAGCCTCTGTCTTGCGATCAGGATCTTCTTTCAACAACCGTTCAAAGCGGCGCGTCAGCACCTCTTTCATCATGCCAAAATCATCACCCTGTGCGCCTGCTGTGCCCTTGATGTTGAACTTGCGATACTGCGATTTGATAAACCCTTCCGGCCCGGCGACAATCATACCGCCTACGGCATCCGAACCCTGAATATGGGCGTTATCATAGATTTCGATCCGGCGCGGACTAGTTTCAAGATCAAACGCTTCAGCCAGACCGGCGAGAAGCTTGTTCTGCGTGCTGGTTTCCGCCATCTTTCGCGCCAAGGACTCTCGCGCATTCCGTACCGCATTTTCGACGAGTTCGGCCTTTTCCCCTCTTTGCGGGACGGCCAGTTCAACTTTTCTCCCGGCACGTTCTGATAGTGCGAGCGTCACAAGATCCTCATCCTCGACCGGGTGCGAAAGCAGCAACAGCTTCGGTGGGTCTTTGTCATCATAGAATTGCGTTACGAAGGCTGTCAGAATCTCGGCCTCATCGGCGCCTGCCCCGGTGCGCGGGTAGAAATCACGGTTCCCCCAGCTTTGATTGGCCCGGATGAAAAAGACCTGCACGCAGGCCTGACCATTTTCCAAATGCAGACCGATTACGTCTGCCTCGGCCACGCCGCGTGGATTGATCCCCTGAGCTTGCTGAACATTCGTCAGCGCACGAATACGATCACGCAGCGCGGCCGCCCGCTCAAACTCCATCTCTTCACTTGCGCGCGCCATTTCTGTAGCCAATTCAGCCTGTACGGCTGTCGACTTGCCCTGCAAGAACCGTTCGGCATCTGACACCAAAGCGGCATAACCCTCGGCACTGATCTTGCCGACGCACGGTGCCGAACATCGTTTGATCTGATATTGCAGACAAGGGCGGGTGCGGCTCACAAACATACTGTCCGAGCAGTTTCGAAGCAAAAACACCTTCTGCAACTGGTTCAATGTCCGGTTCACGGCTCCTGCACTGGCAAACGGCCCGTAATAGCTTCCCTTTTCGGACTTCTTCCCGCGATGCTTTTTGATCTGCGGAAACGCATGATCCTTTGAAATCAAAATATTCGGGAAACTTTTGTCGTCCCGCATCAAAACGTTGTAGCGCGGCTTCAGTTGCTTGATGAGGTTTTGTTCCAACAACAGCGCCTCGACCTCGGTACGCGTGGTCAAGAACATCATGCTGGCCGTTTCAAAGATCATTCGACCAATCCGCGCCGAGTGACCGGACGGCCGGGCGTAGTTCGAAACGCGGTTCTTCAGGTTCCTTGCCTTTCCGACGTAAAGAACTTCGCCCTTTGCGTTGAGCATCCGGTAAACCCCCGGAGAGCCGTCAAGTGTGCGCAAATACTGCTGGATCACCTCATGACCAGTTGGCACTTCGCTTTTGTTTTCGGTGTCGTCGATCATCTCGTCACAGCCAGAAAGATTAAGTTCATGTTCGTCGATTCTCTTATCTCGCTGCAATGAACACGACCTGTGAGCAAGGGGTAAGAAGTCCACGCTTTCTGTGGATAAGTCTGCGGAAAAACTTTGCTGATGCCCGATTTTCCCTTGAAATTAGGCCCTTTCACTGGATTGCCCAAAAAATAGGCAAAAAAATAAGCCGCTGATTTTAAAGGAAAGAAAATTGAGGCGCCTTCAAATCCTTGAGAAATCAGACATTTTTGTAACGATAGTATTAATGCCGGGCAAAAAGTGGACAACTTGACCCGACATTCCCTTGCGTCACTCAACTCCAAGGACATCTGGCGTCTGCCAACCCAAATGCTGTCCGCCGTCAACGGCAATCATCTGCCCTGTCACACTTGGCGAATCGAGAAAGTAACCAAGGGCTGCGACGATGTCCTCGGCATTGGCTCCCCGCTTCAGAACAGTCGCTGCCCGTTGCCGCGCAAAGTGTTCTTCTGACTGCCTCCCACCACGCAAGGTAGGGCCGGGGCCAATTGCATTGACGCGGACATGAGGTGCCAAACCCTGTGCGGCGGTTTGAGTCAACGCCCATAGCCCCATCTTGGCGATGGTGTAGGTGCTGAATTCAGGGGTAAGCTTATAGATCCTCTGATCCAGCATGTTGATGATCAGGCCCTGCGCCAAAGGTTCCCCGTTTTGGTCAGGTTTTGCGGGTGGGCACTGGCGGGCAAACGCCTGAGTTAAGACGTAAGGCGCACGAAGATTGGATTCGATATGCCGATCCCAACTTGTGCGTGTTGCGGTTTCAATACGGTCATATTCAAAAATCGAAGCGTTGTTGACCAAGACGGTCAATGGACCCAACCCATCTGTAGCCCGTGGAACAAGCGTTTCAACTTGCGCCTCGACAAGAATATCGGCCTGCAATGTGATTGCGCGCTGCCCGATTTCTCGAATTTCCGCGGCCAGACTTTCGGCTTCTTCTGCCGATGTGGCGTAATGAATCGCAACATCATGTCCGCGCTTAGCCAGATATAGCGCCATCGCGCGCCCCAGACGCTTGCCAGCCCCAGTAACCAAAGCCGTCATCAGGACTTACTCCCTTTCTTGCAGTCGCAGGCTTTGCCAATCACATAGCGGCCACAAGATTTGCAGACAGCAGGATTGCCGCGCGCGCGACGCAACCCTCTGGACATGGCATCCGGAAAAAGCGCCTTTCCAATCATCCCGATCAGGATCATGGCAAGCAAGAAGATCAGGATAATCTTGAACAGCATCTCACAGACCGTAGCGCGCCCAGAGGGCCTTTTCTTCGACAGAACCTATAACCGTATCGGTCATAGCCAGTCCTAACCTCTGCAACAGACCGCGTCGTTGTCCATAAGGAACAAGGCGAACCTTTTCGCCATAAAGTTCCTGCAGTTTCGGCTTCACATGCCCCAACCCGTCAGCGAGCCCAAGGTCAACCGCAGCCTGACCAATCCAGATATCGGCATTGAACAGATCCGCTCCGTCTTTCAACTTCGATCCGCGCCGGTCTTTCACATGCGCAATAAAGTTCTGATGCAGCGGCCCAAGCATAGCGTGGATGCGTTCTACATCTTCTGCACGCTCTGGCTTGAACGGATCGGCAAAGCTTTTTGATGTTCCTGCTGTATGCACTCGGCGCTCGATCCCATGATGCTTCATGAGCTCAGGGAAGCCGAAGCTGGCAAAGATGACACCAATAGACCCAACAATCGATGAGGCATCCACCCAAATGTCATCCGCAGCGCAGGCCAGCCAATAGCCACCTGATGCAGCGACGTCCTCGACGAAGGCATGAACGGGGATCTTCTTTTCATTCGCCAATCGGCGAATCCGGCTGGCGATCAGGCTGGACTGAACTGCTGACCCACCCGGAGAGTTGATGACGAAAGCAACCGCGGCGGGCTTTCCCTTTGAGAAAGCCCGCTCGATCATCGGTGCTACGGCCTGATCTGAAAGATTGCGCGAACCAGAACCGATTGCCCCCTGCAAACGAATGACGGGGACAGTGACTGGTTTAGAAAGGAAGGGGATCAGATGTCTCATTCCCCAGACCTAAGCCGGGTAAGCCTATCGGACAAGGGGGGACAGATTTCAGGCCTGATCTACACGCCGATAATTCATTGGGCGCTCACCGCAAAGCCACATATAGGCGAACACCCCTGTCAAGAAGCCAATCGCAGCAAGAATTGCAGCAACCACAATCTGCCCCTGCTCGTGGCTCTCAGCCGAGAGAGCCAAATACCCGAAGGCCCAGAAGCCAGACCAACTTAAAACGCACAGCACTGCAATTGCCTTGTTCATTATATTCCTCCCCAGATCCGCCCTCCCCGACGGATCAAACAATTGCAATGTTATCGTTTGTGTCGACCTTGTCTCGCAAAATCGTCGCTGCAGCGCAGCATCAGCAGGTCGCGAGAGCGAGCAGGTGCCGATCTACAACCTTGGTACGGCCGATGATCGTCGAATGTTTGGCGAAAGCATCCACATCGCACTGAAACTGTGCTTCGAATTTTCCCGACTGAACTGAAACAACAATATCTTGGAAATCCAAGAGCTGTCTAGTTATCGGGTACTGCGCCTTATAGACCGCTTCTTTCGCGCAGAAATAGGTCAGCGCTGATTTGGGCTGGTGACATTGCGGGATCTGTTCCAAACGTTGTCGTTCCACAGGGTGCAAAACAGCCGGCCACAAATCGCGTTCAAGGTCTGCATGTTCTTCCAGATCAATGCCCACCCCCCGGAATTGATCCGTAGGCAGCACAATTGCCAAACAATGGGCCGCAGTATGGGTGATGGACCCAATCACACCTACAGGCCAGATCGGCTCTCGGTTTGAACCATGCGGAATTGCCGATGGGGAAATGCCGATTTCCGCCATTGCCGCCCGCGCAGCGGCGCGGCCGGCCGAAAACTCGCGTAGGCGGGACGGAATTGCCCCCGTCAGCCCTTCGCCGGGATAGAGACCGTGGTCCAGCCTTGGATCGGCCCAACCACACCCAGCCCCGCCAGGAGCAAGGTCGCGCAGAGCCGTCAGAATGGCTGGTTCAGGCATCCGCCCCGCTCCGCGCAGCGCGCATCGCTCGACGCCGCGCCATTGCATCGCTGCGCTGATCCGCCTGCGTTTGAATTCCTGTGAGCCTGAACGCCTGTGGTGCTGCCGGCGACACTGGTTTTGGCTTGTTGTCCAGATGACGGGCCAGGTTTTCCAAAACAGGGAAGCGGAAAATATCGGTGATCGAGAGCTTTGCCGCCCCCAACTGATCACGAATTTCCCGGTGCGCTTGCACGGCCAGAAGGGAGTGACCTCCAAGCGCAAAGAAATTGTCCTTCGCCCCCACATGTGCAACACCAAGAACCCTTTGCCAAATCGCTGCCAATTGCGCCTCGACATCCGATTCAGGGGCAACAAAAGCCTCAGGTGCCGCAACCACCGCTGTTGGGGCAGGCAAAGCCTTGCGATCAACCTTGCGGTTTGGCGTCAGAGGAAAGCTAGCCATAGAAACAAAATGGGCCGGAATCATATGTTCAGGCAAGAGCCCGGCCAGTTCCGCCCGCAGGGCAGGCTCGTGGGCGCTGCCCGTCAGGTAGGCCACCAGCCTTACATCCCCTGGGCTATCCTCCCGGGCAAGGACAACGGCCTGTGAAACACCGGGCTGCGCTTCAAGCGCCGATTCAATTTCGCCCAACTCAATACGATATCCGCGTATCTTGACCTGATGATCGGCGCGACCAAGGAAGTCTATTTTACCATCTGCCCTGCGGCGAACCAGATCCCCCGTACGATACATGCGCGCGCCCCAAGGGCAGGCGCGCTCTGGCGTTACAAACGGATCGGCCTTGAACCGATCAGAAGTCAACTCTTGGCGGTTCCAGTATCCGCGCGTGACCCCATCTCCCCCAATCCACAACTCCCCAGCTGTCCCAATCGGCACCGGCTTCATAGCGTCATCCAAGACATACATTTGCTGGTTGGGCAGCGGCGTACCGATATTGACCGTGCCTTCGGCTTCCCCCACTTCCTCGACGCTGGACCAGATCGTCGTTTCCGTAGGACCGTACATGTTCAGAATACGCGCAGTTGTTGCCTTGCGAAGATCAGCCACCTGAGCAGCCGGTAGCGCCTCGCCGCCAACCATAATGGTCTTGACCCCAGAAAGCGCGAAACGGGATTCTTCATTCAACGCAATCATGCGCGCCATCGACGGTGTGCATTGCAGATGAGTGACGTTGTGCCGGATCAACTGTGCCGCAATCGAAAAATCATCCTCTTCAATCCCGCCACCGGAATTCGCCCGCCGAACCACTTCGGACAGGGGGTAAAGCCCTTCCATCACCTGTTCCGGAGCAATCCCGTAATCAATCAAACAAGCGACCTCGGATACGCCGATCCGCTTCAATTCCTCAACCCGAGCCAGTGCGTCTTCAACTGTGCCAAACAGGCCCGAGTCTTCGAAATATCGCTGGAACGCAAATTCGAGGATTGCGGCATTTTCTTCCGCCGAAAGTGTCCGCAAATCGATGTCCATAGGATTGGTCGCGCCTGCCGGCTTCTTGAACGCAGGAAACGCCCAAGCATATTGCTTCACCAGCCCCACGGCCGCCGCGAGATAGGCTTTCATCGGCCCCTCTGCCACACGCCGGACCTGATCTCGATCCCTCCCCACATAAGTATGCAGCATCAAGGAAACGACGCCGGTTTCCGGATCATAACCTGCCTTAGCGCGCGCCTCACGGTACAGCTTGATCTTGCCTGCGACCTCCTCAATCGACTGCCCAAGCAAATGGGTCAGGACATTCGCGCCCATCTCACCGGCTTCCCGCCAGGTTTCAGGGTTGCCGGCCGTCGTTACCCACATCGGCAACTCGTTTGAAACCGGCCGTGGCTGCGTCTTGACCGTGAACATCGTGCCATCGGCTTTGGGGAAATCGACCCCTTCCCCGCGCCACAGCTTCTTGATCTGCTCTGCCGCCGCATACATCGCGGCTTTGTTGGCGGGCGGTGTATTTTCGGGGCGCAGCACGAAATCTTCTGGCTGCCAACCGCTGGCGATGGCGATGCCCGCCCGCCCATTCGTAAGGTTGTCGATGACCGCCCACTCTTCGGCAATGCGCGCCGGATGGTGCAAGGGAACCACGCAGGATCCCGCGCGCACCCCAAGGTTCTTTGTCACTGCCGCCACGGCAGCGCCGGTTACGGACGGGTTCGGATAGGGGCCGCCAAAGGCGTGGAAATGACGCTCTGGGGTCCAGACGGCCACGAACCCGTGACGGTCGGCAAACTTTGCACCTTCGATCAACAGTTCATATTTCTTGGGGCCTGCACCATCATCATTTCCCCAATAGTAAATCGAGAAATCCATCGACTTGGCCGAAGAAATCCGCCCAGACGAAACCAAGGCACGGTTCTCATCTGAGGAAATCACCAGCTTGAATCCACGCGCCAAAGTCCAGAAGAGTTCCAGCACCGAAATATCAAACGACATTGAAGTCACGGCCAACCAGACGCCCGGCTCTGTGCCGATCCTTTGATCCATTCCGGTAAAGAAATTGACGACGTTGCGATGTTCGACCATCACGCCTTTCGGGCGTCCCGTCGATCCGCTGGTATAAATGACATAGGCAAGGTCCGCTGGCGTGACGCCACTCTCGGGATTGGTTTCCGGTGCTGAGGCAAGGCGTCCATCGTTATCCAGACTAAGGGTCTGGACAGTTCGGGGAAGGCCCGCTTCAAGTGAACGTTGTGTGACGATGACAGGGCATCCACTGTCTTCGATGTAAAGGGCCGTCCGATCCGCCGGATAGGCCGGGTCCATCGGAACATAGGCGCCGCCTGCCTTTTGAATGGCGAGAGCGCCAACAAGCATGTCAAGGCTACGACGCGTGTGCAGGCCCACTAAGGTTCCCGGCTTTACGCCCATTTGTATCAAGATATGGGCTGCCCGATTGGCTCGCGCATTCAAATCAGCATAGGTCAGTGTCTGACCTTCGAAACTCACTGCCTCTGCATTGGGGGTGCGTTCAACCTGCGCTTCAAAGGCTTGGTGTACACAAACATTTTTGCGATCCGCCAATGTCTGGTTCAGGTCGTGCAAGACCTTGTGCACCTCACCGACATCAAGCGCGTCAGCGTCGGTTATGCTGGCTTCGGGCGACAGAGCCGCGATCGCTTTTGCCACTGGACCAATGCGTTCGGCAACGGCTGTCGCGTCATCTTGAGACAAAACAGCGGTATCAAAAAAGAGCGCTGATGGCGTAACCGTAACCGCAGCGCCAATCACAGGATCTTTCAATGAAAGAGCAACTTGGGGCGTCGGAAGCGCTGCCAGGCTGGCATCGCGGGTCATCAGGTCAAGCGGCCATCCACCGATTCTCGTCGCAAGATCAGCCACGCGGTGGAATCCGTCTTCCGCAACCTTCTTGGCGCCGGAAACGGAAATGGAGAACGGCAACCATTTGCTTGTGTACCCGGCAACTGGATGATCCGTCGCAAAGGCAAAGCCACATTCCGCCTGACCACTGGCCCGTGCAAGCGCCATGGCTGCAAGGTCCAATCTGCCCTCGGGCAAGTCCAAGGAAATCTTTTCCCAAGCTTGAGGCTCTGACACGCTGACAGAACTCACCACGATTGGTTGAAGTTCAATAAGTTCGCGTCTTAGCGCCGGTTCATGGTGAGAGATCGCCGCCAGGCTTGCGGTCAGGTCTCCGCTTCTTTCCGCTGACAGCGTCGAAAGCGATTGTCCCGCAAAAGTCGCCGGGCTTACAGGCAGCCCCTTTGACTGACAGGTCAAACGGTTCAGGCGTACAGCACCCGTCAAGCAGGCGACAACCAGCCCCTCACTCGTTGCGGAAAGGATCTGACCGGGTTCGCCACTCCCGTCCGCAATCTCGGCCGTTCCAACGTTAAGGACTTTGCCCGCGATCTCAATTTTTGCGGTGGTCAAAGGGTTCCAGTAGCGGCCATGGTCCAACGCCCGGACAAACCGAACCACCGTCGCCGAGGGTACGTTAAACTGGATTCGTCCAAAGGCCGCAGGGCGATCTGCGCGCATGTGAACTTTCCGCCGCGACAAATCTTGGGGCGTCCGCTTCAGGCCGATTTCAAGCTGGGCCATGACAGCGGGGAAGCTCTCGATTGCGGCTTCATAACAACGCGTGTTCAAAGTCAGCGCGGTGTCTTGATCCGAAATCTCAAAGTACCGCCGCTCAAGAATGTCCCCCTCGTCCACTCCGGCCGTGATCAGATGCCAGGTGATCCCATGCTGCGCCTCGCCTTCCAAAAGCGCCCAAACCGGCGCATTCAATCCGGCATGGTCGGGCAGCGGCCCATCATGGAAGTTGACCCCCCCATTTTTTGCCAAGCTGAGAATTTCTTGGGGAACCAAAGACAGGTAGGCGACAGACAACACCCAATCGACGTTCAGGCTTGAAAGCTGCTGAGCCAGATGTTTGCCCGGTCTTTCGACCCGAATACCCGCAGCTTCGGCCCACTGTCGCACTTCCGCGTTTCGGGTCACGACCGCCTCTAACCGATGGCCCTGGTCAAGCCATGCCAAACCAGTTTGCAGAGTAAGGGACTCGTTGCCAATCAAGATGGCGGTCAATTGAGTCATGTCACATTCTCCTTCCCGCCAAGCGGAAATTTTTCTGCAACCGCTTCGCGCGGACGAATGGGGTGCAGCGCCACCTTGATTGCGTGGCGGAATAGATCGCCAAGATAGTGTGGCGGGTCGATAAAATCTTTGCGTTGAATCAGTGCCCGGAGCCGCCAGATCGCACCGCCCGCGAGTTGCGCAAACGTCGCAAGATAGGCGGTCAAGACCCCGTGGTTCTTTGCGTAATAGTAGTGGCGCGAATCCAGCCAAAACTTCGGTATCCGGCGCCATTCCTTCATTCCGGTACTGACACTGCCGATATGCGCAACGCGACTTTGGACGACGTAGTCTGTGGGCCAACCAGCTCGCGCAGCCCTAAGACACAGGTCTGTTTCTTCGAAATACAGAAAAAACGTTTCGTCGAAGAGACCGATTTGATCCAAAACAGACCGCCTCATCATCAAGCTGGCGCCTGCCAGCCAATCAACGCGCTTTGTTTTCGTCGGCAATGGGGGCGCGACGATAGCATGGCGCAGGACGCGTGAGATCGGCCCAAGCCTTGCCGACTGCTCAAACTCTCCGGCCACGGACGGAAATCGAAAGGCCGTGTGGTGCGGATCGCCATCTGGCCCGTGAATATGACTACCGGCAAAGCCCGTCGCGGGATGCGTTTCAAGATGATCGAGCAGAACCCTGATGGCCTCTTTTGCGGGAAAGGCATCCGAGTTCAGAATGTAGACGTAGTCAGGCAAAGACCCGTCAGGCAAGCCCTGACGAATGCCATAATTGTTCCCTGCTCCGAACCCACCATTCCAGCCTGATTGCACAACATTGACGGAAGGATAGCCTTCTTTTCGATCCAGCTTGGCAACTTCTGCCGTCAGCTTTTCAAAAGAGCCATCCTGAGAGTCATTATCAACGACTGTAATCGCGCCTTCCATCCCTTCCATTGCCTCCATCGCAGCCGCAACGGATTTCATGGTCATTTCGGGCGTGCGCCAATTCAGGATGACGGTAAGCACCTTTGGCATGCGTTCACTCCGCCGCCGAGGCTTGGGGCATAAAGGTCTTCACTGAAGTTTCGGCGGCTTCAATGGCCGCTTTCATCCGTGTCGCCAGAACGCGGACATTCGGCTCTAAAACCATGCTGTCGTGATCCCCCGGCACCTCAACCACATCCAGTGCTGGCGCAAACTGGGTCAGGTCATTGTCTGCAAACACGAACTCCCTGCCAGACGTTACCCAACGTCCGCCTGTCACCTTCCACCGACGGTCTAGCGGCGGGCGGTATAGGACTGTTTGGCCCATGCGCGGCTTCATATCGTATTTTGGCAAAGCCGTGCGGAATGCAGCCTCAATGGCGGCATTGTTAAACTGTGCCGGATCTTCAGCGTTCGCTTTTCCAAGACCTGCGCGATAGGATTGCTTCTCTTTCCACCACCGCGCAAGGAAGGCTGGCCCTTCTTCGCGAAGTTCGGTCAGACGTATCAGAATCTTGTCGATCTTGGACAAAGTGGGGCGCATCGGAACTGGTGTATCCAAAAGCACCACAATGGGCACTGCTTCACCCGCCGCTTCCAGTTGGCGCGCAATTTCCCATGCAATCAGCCCACCTCCAGAGAACCCGCCCAATAGATAGGGACCATGCGGTTGAACTTGCCGCATCTCGGCGATGTAGTCCGTTGCCGCCGAAACAAAATTTTGATGCGGCGCGGCATCGCCATAAAGACCGCGCGCCTGAAGCCCATAGAAAGGCCGATCGCCTCCCAGCAATTGGGCGAGGTGGCGAAGGTTCAGGACATTTCCGAACATGCCCGCAACAAGGAAGAAGGGCGTCTTTTGCCCACCTTCTCCTCGATGCATCGGGACAAGATGGGTAAAGCGGCGCTGCGGCGCCACGTTCACTTTAGGGGCCTCTACAGAGTTCGGCTCACCAATCTGTTCGATGATCAACTTTGCACAGGCTGCGATGGTGGGGGCCTCGAACAACACCGAGATAGGGAAGTCTACGCGATAGGTCTTCTTGACCATTGCAAACAGTCTGACGGCAATCAGGCTGTGACCGCCAAGGTCAAAGAAGCTGTCTTCTACGCCGACCTTCCCAACACCCAACAACTCTTGCCAAAAGCCAACAAGTGTCCGCTCCACGTCATTGCGCGGTTCAATATAATCCGAATCCAGTTCCGGCCGATCGAAGTTGGCTGCCCCGTCGCGCTCTTTCGATGGTGCTTGGGTTTGCCGAACCAAGGCTGGCAAATCCAAGGACGATACGATGATCTGGCTTTGCCCTGCGGCCAATGCCCGGCCGAAAACCTCGGCTCCCTTTTCCGGCCGAATGCCGTGGTTCAGCGCATGAAGCAGGCGCTCATCGGCGGCGGATTGCGATCTCGCTTTTGCGTCGTCGAATTCCAACGCACGAGGATCTGGGGGCGCGAAGGTCAACCCGGCTTCAAGCTTCCGGATCGTGAATCCTTCGATCTCGACGCAAACTTCTCCGTCAGGCGTTGCAAGGGTGACGTCAAAGACGGCCGTCGCGCGCAAAGACGTGTTCGGCGCAGCGTTCCGCACATAACTGATAACATCCGCAGGTAGGCTCCGGTAAACCTTTACAACCGCATAGGAAACGGGAACCCAAAGATGATCGGGGCGATATCCCTCGATCAAACCCATTGCCCAACCGGTTGCCAAATCCAACAACGCCGGATGAAGCTTCCAACCAGATGACACTTCCGACTTGAATTCATCGGGCAACGCCAATCTGGCCAAACCCTCGCCAGTACCAACGCTGCGGGCATTTAGAACACGCCAACGAGGGCCGAACTCAAGATGCGCCTCTTGCGGGCTGGGCATTCCTGTTCCGGCTTCCGGGGCAGGTAGCCGTCCCGTCACTTCAGCAATATTCAGATGCAGGGACCTACCGGGTGACGGCAAAACCCGCGCAGAGGCGTGTAACAGCCAGCCTTTCTTGCCACGCTGCGAAATGCCTGAATGCAACTCGAACGCATAGCCTTCGTCGCTGCGTGTCAGACGCGCGCGAACTTGACGGAATTCGCCCTCGGCAACATCCAGTGCCCGGAAGAATGTAAGGTCGCGAACTTCGAAAGCCGTGCCTTCCCCCTGCCCCTGCATGGCTTCGGCAATAATCTCCAGATAGGCTGTGCCGGGGATCAGAGCCGTCCCTTCTTTCGTCCGATGCCCATCCAACACCCACCGGTCATGACCATAGGTCGCCGTGAAAATTCGGTTTCCGCTCTTGTCGAAACCCATTTCATCCAGCATTGGCTGGCTGATGGGAAGCTTCGGGCTTTCCGGTCGTCCAACCCTGTCGGCAAGCGCCTCGGCCGCCATGCCCACGCCTTGCCAAATGCCCCAATTCAGCGCGACGACTTTTGTCTTGCCGCCTTTGCGGTGACGGGCATAGGCATTCAGGTATTCATTGGCCGCAACGTAATCGACCTGACCCGCAGGTCCGGTGATGGTTGATGTCGAAGCAAACAGCACCATCCACGCAATCGAGCCATCGGGGAAGAGCCGCTCCAGCACCTGCGTTCCGTGCAATTTCGGCGCGAAGACCTCTTCGATCTCCAGCGTGGATTTCGTCAGCAACGGTCCGTCATCGACTACACCCGCCGCATGGACGATCGCCTGCACAGGCCCAAATCGGTCCGTGCCAGCGGCTTTGGCGGCCTCCATTTCAACAACATTGGCGACATCGGCTTGGGCCACAAGGATCTCACCACCCAAGGCTTCAAGCCGTTGGACGGCCAAGATACGGCGCGCAACCGGATCGTCTGGACCAGCATTTCCAACGATAGCCTGCCACTTCCCACGGTCGGGCAGCGGTCGGCGCGCAACCAGAGTGATCTTTGCAGCGTATCGGCGGATCAAATCTTCGGCGACAGTCAGACCGATGCCGCCAAAGCCACCTGTAATCAGAACATGGGCGCCATCTGGAAGATTAAGGCGTTCCTCTGGCAAGGCCTGCGGCTTTAGCCCCAAGGCATACCGTCGATCACCGCGCAAAGCCGCGATTGCTTCCCCACTGGAAAGCGCTTCTTCAAGAATGGCACCGGCAATGCTGGCAGATTGGGCGGGCAGGGCCACGTCGATCAGGCGCATAGACACCCCCGGAAATTCCCGCGGGATCACGCGCACGGGGCCGGTCACCATCGCCTTCTCCGGATAATTCAGAGCCTCGCCCCGAACCTGCGCAGCACCCGTCGTTGCCACAGTGATGTGCAGGGGCCGCGGCAGATTTTCCTCGGCAATCGCCTGAGCAAGGAAGACCAAGGCATAAAAGCCTTGCTCGATGTTTCGGTGAAGAAAGCTTGAACCCGGACGATAGTTTTCTTTTCGCGTGACCAACCAAAGATGAATGATCTGGTTCGGAGTCCGCCCGCGCTGAACCAGATCGCGGACCAGCAGATCAAAGCCTTCACGCCCCCGTTCAGGGGCAATGACATAGCCTTCTTCTCCGTCGCGTGCGAACGCATCGCCGGCCTTGACGGTGGTCACCTGATGGCCCGCGTTCCGCAATTCCGATGCAACCGAGGAGCCAAGTCCCTCGGTATCAGTGAAGATCAGCCAGTTCTGGGGGGGAAGATCGGCAAGATCCTCGTGCTCGGCCCCTGCGGCCTCGGGTCGCCAATGCGGGCGCCAGCCCCAATTCGTGATCTCGTCCAAACGCGCGGGCGGGGCCTCAACCGCAATCGCGGCTTCCTTGGATGGCGCAATGAAGTAGGGCTTCTTCTGGAAAGCATAGGTCGGCAGTGGCACACGCTGCCGTGCTGCATCACCCCAAATCGGTGTCCAATCGACAGGCACACCGCAGGCCCAAAGCCGCGCTATCGTGGCAATGTGCCAAGCATCATCTGCAATCCGCTGTTCGGGGTGGCGCAAGGCCGGGATCACTTGGCCAGCGGCAACGCCATTCGCTTGCGCCAAGGAAGACAGGGCGCGACCGGGCCCCATTTCCATAAAGACGCGGCCGGGCACGCTTGAAAGTGTCTCAAGGCAGGCACGGAAATTTACCGTGTTTCGCAGATGTTGAACCCAATAGTCAGGGTTTGTTGCCAGTTCGGTGGACAGCTCTTGCCCGGTCCGATTTGAAATGATCGGCAATTGCGGGGCGGCCAACGGGATCGACCGAAGGAAATCACCAAACCTTTGCAGAACAGGCTCAAGCATTCTGCTGTGGGCGGCAATGTCGATGGCAATTCGCTGACTTTCCACGCCGTCTTTCGCCAAATCCGCTGCCAGCGACTGAAGCGCAGAATCCGGCCCGGAAATCACACAAAGCCCCGGCGCATTGATCGAAGCCATATCGTGTTCAGGGCCAAGATAGGCAGCAATCTCGTGTTCCGACAATGGCACCGAAAGCATTCCACCGGGCGGCACTGTGTCGAACAACTGGCCGCGCAGGTGAACAAGGCCAATACAATCTTCGAAGGACATCACGCCCGCCAAAGCGGCGGCAGTGTTTTCGCCCATCGAGTGACCGACCAAGGCCTTAGGCTGCACACCCCATGACATGTACAACTGCGCAAGCGCGTATTCCGTGATCATAATCAACGGTAGCTGTACCGAAGGCTTCTTCAGAGCTTCGTGTGCCGCATTTTCTTGCCCCTTTTCCGGCAACCACAATGCGCGAATGTCATAGTCAAGCTTCGGCTCCAGTACCGCCAAACCGCGGTCCATCCAGTCAGCGAAGACCGGCTCGGTCTCATAAAGATCGCGCGCCATTCCAGCGAATTGTGCCCCACCTCCCGGAAACATGAAAATGACTTCTGGATCGTCGCCCAACCAGTCATGCGAAAAGACACGGCGCGGATCCTTACCTTCCAACAAATCGGCGGCTTCTTCGTGACTTTCCGCTACAAGAACGCGCCGCTTTTCGAACGCGCGGCGCCCCTCTTTCAGGGTCCAGGCGACATCTGCAAGTGGCTGCTCCGGATGTGCGCGCAGATGCGCCGCCAAACGCGCCGCCTGCCCGTCCAGCGCATTCTTGGTGCGTGCGGAAAGGACGATTGGCTGAAACGGCCAATCCGAAGCCTCGGAAGGAGGCCTTGCAGGGGCTTCTTGCAGAACAGCATGAGCGTTGGTTCCGCCGACTCCCAGACTGTTCACACCGGCAATGCGCGGTCCGTCGGTATTCCAATCCAAGAGGCGATCATTGACCCGGAAGGGAGAGGTTTCAAAATCAATCGAAGGGTTTGGTTTTTCAAAGCCCAAGGAAGGCGGCAGTTCGCGGTGCTTCAGGGCCATCGCAACCTTGATGAGGCTGGCAACGCCTGCCGCTGTATCCAGATGCCCGATATTCGTTTTGACGCTTCCGATCCGGCAATGACCAACACCATCGCCCGTTTCGCGGAAAGCCGATGTCAGCGCGGCCACTTCGATGGGATCGCCCAGATAGGTGCCAGTCCCGTGGCATTCAACATAGCTGACCTGATCCGAGGACACGCCCGAAATCGCTTGCGCTTCTGCCACGCAGGCCGCTTGGCCATCGACCGAAGGGGCAAGGTAGCCAGCCTTGGCCGCGCCATCATTGTTGACCGCCGTGCCTTTGATGATGGCCCAGATATGGTCGCCATCCCTGATGGCATCAGCCGCCCGCCGCAGGACAATACAGCCCGCACCGCTTCCGAAAACGGTCCCTTGCGCCCGATGATCAAAGGCGTGGCAATGCCCATCTGGCGACAGGATCTCGCCTTCTTCAAACAGGTATCCGCGGCCATGCGGCAGTTCGATCGTGACTCCGCCCGCCAAGGCCATGTCGCATTCGCCGTTCAGCAGGGCCTGCGCCGCATAATGAACCGCGACCAAAGACGTTGAACAGGCCGTCTGAACGTTGATCGACGGCCCCTTGAGATCAAAGATATGGCTGACACGCGTGGCCAAGAAGTCTTTGTCGTTTCCAGTGTGACGCAGCAGGAACATGCCCGTCTGCTCAACCAGATCGGGGTTCGAGCACAGGTTGAAATAGAAATAGCTGCCCATTCCGCAGCCCGCCCAAACGCCTACACGGCCGGGGAAAGTTTCTGGCGGGTGGCCCGCGTCCTCCAAGGCTTCCCAAGCCACTTCCAGAAACTGCCGATGCTGAGGATCAAGGATGGCCGCCTCTTTGGGAGAGAAGCCGAAGAATTCGGCGTCGAACTCTTCGAACCTGTCCAGAATGGCAGCCGACGGAACGTAATTCGCTTTTGCCATTCGGGCCGGAGATTCACCCGCAGCCAAAAGGGCCGCGTCGTCCAGATGCCGAATGCTCTCAATGCCCTCACGCAGATTGTGCCAGAATTGGCCAACATCCTCTGCTCCCGGAAGGTGGGCAGCCATACCGACGATCGCAATGTCATTTTCGGACAAAGCTTCTGGCGGAAATGATTTGGACATCAGACTTCAACTCTTCGGATCGCACCACCCTTCCCCCTAACTAGCAAACTTGACCAAATTAAGGAATGTGGCGGTGTGGGCGATGTCGCTAAATATCGAAAAAATCGGGCTTCTTCTCGCGTTGGCCAAGCACCCAGCGATAGACTTCCAAGATCTGCTCGGCCTTGCGATCCCACGTAAAAAGTGCACCGACACGACGTCGCGCCGCGTTTGCTTTTTCGGCAACCTCTTTCGGATTTGTCGCGCAATGGTCCAACGTCGCGGCCAATTTCGCAACAACCGCAAGCCGGTCGCCAATGGGAACCTTATATCCAGTAGCTTCGGTCACAAGTTCAGCTGGGCCAGCGTAGTCTATCACCACAGGGCAAAGCCCCAAAGCCATCGCTTCCAGAACAGCGCCGCCACCAAATTCGCGGATAGACGGAAAGGCCAACAACGTGCATTGCGCCGCAATGTCCTGCACCTCTTCATGACGCTTCCAGCCATGAAAGACGACAGCATCCCCAAAGGGAGCCGCCTGTTCGCGCAGCGCGGGCATCATGTCTCCGTCGCCGATGATTTCCAGAACCATTCGACCAGAAGCAAGCAAGGGTGCGGCTGCCTCTAACAGCATATCCACCCCTTTTAACGGGACCAGGCGACCAATGAAGCAAGCCCGCAAAGGAGCGGCCCCAGTATGGTTCGCCTGCCGCCAAAAACGATCAGGGTCGATGGCATTCTCAGGAAGATAGACGACCCGATCGTGGAAAGATGCCGGAATGTCGTGCAGGGTCTGCTTCGACCCGGCAAGGATCGCATTCGCCCGAAGCGTCGCGCCACGCCCCGGCAAGGCTTTGTAAAGGCTTCTGAATTTACTCAACCATTCGCGCTCTCGCCGCATTTCTGTCTGAAAGCCCTTGGGCCAAGGTACGCCTCCATTGATGGGACCAAGAACGAAGGGCACGCCCGCACGGCGGCATTTTGCGGCGATGGGGCTTTGCTGAACGGGCGAAAGTGGGGTGATGCGGTGGACGATATCGTATTTTCCGGCCCGAAGATCGCCCCCGAATTTGCGCCAGACCAAATGCTCAAAATAGGGATAGCTGATCGTCTGGATCGCCTGCTGCACGGTCCAGCCTTTGCCACCTCCTCCAGTCAGAAGCGAACCAAGCTTCCACAAGGGCCGCGCCAATGCCTCGGTGTCGATTGCTGTAAAATCGACCCCTTCCACCAAGCCCGCCCGCAAAAATGCATCCCGGTTCCGAATTTGCGTCACGATATGCACGTCGGCCACGCGCGACAGCGCACGTGCAGCGGACCAACCAACCAAGGGCACAGAAACCCATTCAGGGTTCGCAGCCTCGGCCAAAACCAGAACTTTCAGCTTATCAGTAGGACTCATATGACCGTGCGCCCCGGTTTGAATTCCGCGTTAAACGCTGCAAGATCTTCGATGTGACGAACGCGAGCCATCGCTTCGGCATAGCCCAAAAGCGAACCGGCCATCAGCCACGTAAAGGGAATAAGCGTGTCATTCGGCAACAGATCAAACAGATTTGCCGCAAGGATCAGGGCAATTGCCCCCAAGAATGGTGACAAAGAGTGTCCCGGTCGGAACCACGCTTCGCGAGCGATCAAAAGCAGTGGCACGACCAAAAGCCCGAACTCTGCGATGTAGCCAACCCAGCCATTGCTTCCCAGCGTGATGATCCAACCGCCATCCGAAATGACCGTGATCTGCCCGCTAACCGCATCGCGCAGCAGTCCTCGTCCGTATCCGCCCCACCCGAAAATCGGATGCTCCGCCGCCCGAGCCAGCAACAATTCTTCATTGTGAATCCGAAATGCAAGAGACTGCCCGCGTTCTTCATTCAGTGATCTTGCGAATTCCAGAATATCCTCGACCGGGATAAGATGTGCGCCGCGCAGCAATGGATAGGTGATCACGATGACGGCCATTGTGACCGCAATCACCACCTGAAGCCGCACTGGGAAAAGCAAGACCGCGGGCACCAGAAGCATCGCATAAATCACTGGCCCAGCACTTCGACAGAACAAAAGAACCACGGCCAAGTAAAGCATGATCAGCAATTGCTTGGGGCGCAAAGCCGCCGGACCAACCCGAAACAGCGTAACCGCAGCAACAAGGCACATGAAAGCGAAGAACGCGACCCACAGCCCATGCGGCATGAACACGAAAGGCCGGAAACCTCCGAACCGGATCGCCTGACTGAAGTCGTGCTGAAAATAGCCGTAGATCCGCAAGTTCAACTGCGGTGACATGCGCGCCTCGAAAAGCATCGGCACAGAATAGATCAGACCGGCAACCATCAGGGCGACGATGACGGCGCGCAATCCTTGATCTGTTCCAAGATATTTGCGGGCCAGAAAGAAGGGCAAAAGGGTAATAAGTTGGTTCGCAACGACGGCGACCGAGTCATAGATTTTCATCGCCGGCACCATTGCATTCTCAAAATACAACGGCTCATTGTTCACCAAGACGGTGCCAAATGGGCTAAGCACATAAAGAAGCATCAACCATCGAGCCAGCAGCGTTTCAGGCCAAAGAGAAAGGCGATCTTTCAACAGGAAAAAAACGGCCGCCGCGGCCGCAAGGCTTGGGATCGAATATTTGTCAAAGTCCGGGATCATCGGAAGGTCAATCGCAATCACCGGGGGCAGCAACATGTAACCGCCCAAGATCGTCCAGATCAGCGCCCGTGCGGGATCCATCCGCTGATAAAAGAACCAGGCGGCGACCGGCCAAATGGCCAGCATAAGATAGGCAATCGGGTTTGCGATCGGCATTCTGGGCCTTTCGGCGATCTCCTGTTACGGGCTTTACCGTTGCGGTTCGGGATAACTTAACCTTCCAAATAGGCGGGGCTAAGCCACAATCTTGTCGTTCAGATGGCAAATCCACCTTGTGATCGCCAGTATCGACCTTTTTCAGTTCGCCCAATCCCTCAAGATGCTATCAGGGCCAAAATGACGGCAGGCCAGAGAAGAGAAATGCAGTTTCGCTTTCCCGATCAGACAATCACGGTGAATTTCTCGGATCGCGAAAAGCTCTTGGCTGAGGTTCGCAGACGCTTTCGGGCAGGTCATGGCTTCGCCCTTGGCACGATCAACCTTGACCACCTTGTGAAACTCCGTCGTTCCAGTGCGTTTCGGAAGCTCTATGCCGCGCAAGACCTGATCGTCGCCGATGGCAATCCGATCGTCTGGCTGTCGCGCCTCGCCAAAAAGCCGGTTTCCTTGGTGCCGGGCTCTGATCTTTTGCGCCCTATCCTTGAGTTGGCGGCAAAGGAAAACATGCCTGTCGCATTCTTTGGCTCACAGTCAGAGGTCCTAGGCAAAGCCGCTGCCAAGTTGACGGCCGAAATCCCAGACCTTTTTGTGATCTGGACGCAGGCGCCAGCAATGGGTTTTGATCCGGCCGGCGACGATGCAAAGGCAGCCCTGCATCTGATGCGAGACAAGGGCGTGCGGCTCTGCATTCTCGCTCTAACCTCGCCCAAACAAGAGGCTTTCGCCATTCTCGGCCGCGAACTTGCGCCCGAAATCGGCTTTTGCTGCTTTGGTGCCGGGCTAGACTTTGTCGCGGGCCACCAAACGCGCGCGCCGGCTTGGGTCCGCGCGATTGCCATGGAATGGCTTTGGCGTGCGCTCTCCTCACCGCGCCGCCTTGTCCCGCGCTATGCCGCCTGCGCCGCCATTCTGCCAAAAGAAGTGATCGAGGCCGTACAGCAACGCAGCCATTGATCATTTGTATTCGATCAGTCCTCTGCGTCGATCTGCCAACCGACGAATATAGTACTCCAAGGCTCCAACGGCCTCGGGAAATTTGCCCAAGACAGTAAAGGCTCCCCACAGCAGCCCACCCCGCTTTGACAGCCGGACGATCTGGATCGGGTAGACAAGGAGCGCGAACCAAAGAACGGGAAAGGCCAGAGCGCCAAGCACAATTGCGACCGGAAGCAAGGCCCCCCAAAACAGGGCACGGCGTGTCTCTCGCACCCAATGTCGGTCCGGGCCTTCGCCATGCAAAGCCGCCCCTTCGGCAAAGGCAAATCCCGCACGCCTTGCCCTGCGCCACCATTGCGAAAAGCGTGTCAAGGCCGCATCATGCAGCGTCATCTCTGCATCAATGCGCCAGATTTCTCCGCCAGCTTGCCGAAGCCGCAAACAGAGTTCAGGCTCCTCGCCGGCAATAAGGTCATCTCGATATCCGCCTGCCGCAGCAAGGGCCGCATACCGGATCAACGCGTCGCCGCCACAAGCCTTCGCTTGGCCAACAGGCGTATCCCATTCAAGATCAATAAGACCGTTGTAGATTGACTTCTGTGGCCAACGCTCCCGCCGCCTGCCGCAAACGACAGCGGCCAACGGGTTGGAGGCCATCTTTTCCAAAGCAGCTGGAACCCAGCCCGGCTGCAATTCGCAGTCGCCGTCAATGAACTGGACAAAATCGGGCGGATTTTCAGAAAGAGACTTCCACCCAACGTTGCGGGCGCGCGCCGCAGTGAAAGGAACAGACAAATCCAAAACCAGCACTTGCGCGCCAGCATGGCGAGCGGCCTCTACGGAACCGTCGCTCGACCCACTATCGACATAGATCATTCGGCGAACCTGACTTTTCACCGAACCAAGACAGGTGATCAGTCGGGCCCCTTCGTTCCGCCCGATCACGACGGCGTCGACTTTTGGATGGGTCATTATAATGGCCGCTCCAGCCCTGGTTTTCCTACGACAATCATAGACATGATCCCGCGTCACAGCCAAGCCGGACCCATCCATAAGGCGGGCGCAACCCTTTCAATTGCTGGGTTTATCTGCTAAATATGTCCGGAACTGGGCGGGGGCCCGGCGATTCTGGCTTTTGTCTGTCTTCACTCATGCTGACAGCCATTTCACCAGATGAACCAAGGTCGTTGCCTGCTGCATGGCGGGTGTGGTTGTCCTTTTGCGGCCGGAAATGGCCGCGCTTTGCAGGAGCGAGCCAGTTCATGGCCCGACACAACACCATGGCGTTGGTACCGCGAGAAGCGCCAGATATGGGTTTTTTCTCAATGCAAGAGGATGATCCGTCGACCTCACGCCGCGACAGGTCGCACAACCGCTCTGTGTTCCGAACCGGCCAATCCACCGAGACGGACGCTCTGCCGATCGACCTGGAAATCGGGCGCGACATCTTTACAGACCCATTTCCAATTGCCGTTTTCAACCCGTCGCGGGTCTGGGAATCTCTGAACGCCGTTGCGCTGGACTCTCAGCATCTTGCAAGAAACGGTCTATTTACCAAAACGGAACAAAGCGCCGCCGGACCGGCGTTTGACATCTTGCGCACACGGATCGCACAGGCGATGGCCGATAAAGGCTGGCGGCGTTTGGGCATCACCTCCCCCACCCACGGCTGTGGCAAATCCTTCGCTGCGGCCAATTTGGCCTTGGCGTTAGCGCGACGCCCGGGAAGCCGAACCGTGTTGATCGACCTCGACCTCCGCAGCCCCGGGCTTCACCATTTGTTCGGCCTTTCGCCGCTTGGCCCCCTGCGCGAGTTTCTGGACGGCACGCAACCGATGGAGTCCCTTTTCGTAAGGATCGGCCGCAGTCTTGCCATCGGGTTGAACTCCGAACCTCTGATGGATGCTGGCGATGTCCTTCACGCGCCAGATACTGCCGATGCGCTGGCTGCTATGGACATTCAGCTTGATCCAGAGCTGGTGATCCTGGACTTGCCACCAACGCTTGTTGGCGATGACGTGATCGCAATGGCCGACAAGATGGACGCTGTTCTTCTTGTTGTCGACGCAACCAAGACAACCGCAAAAGAGATCCGCGCTTGCGAGGCCCTGTTTGAAGGCAAGGTTCCTCTGTTGGGCGTCGTCCTCAATCAGGCCCAAGACCACGGTTTGGGCAAACTGCGCTACGGGAAAACCTGACATGGGACCGATCCAGACATTCGAAGACTTGATCGGCCTTGTCCTCCGGCGCTGGAAAATGATCGCGTTGATTACGGTCATCGGCTCGCTGATGGCGGCTTGGTACGCCAAATCCAGACCTGACACCTTTGAAACCGCAGCGGTCCTGCAGGTCGAACAGGCCTCGATTGTGAACCGGACAGAAGGCCAGTCCAGCAACCCGCTGCAAATTCTTCAAACCATCGAACAACGCCTGACCACACGCGAAAACATTCAGGCCCTGATCGACCGCCACAGTTTGGCGGCGGATATGCCGGGATTGTCGAAAGAAGAGCAGATTCTGGCGCTGCGCAGCTCAATCCGTTTTCAAAGCGTCTCAAGCGCCACGGGGGGCGGGCTTTCCGCGATCATCGTGGTGGCCCAATCCGGCGACGCAGAGAATGCCGCCCGGATCGCAAACGATCTTGCGCAAAGCGTTCTGGATTTGGGCAGCGAGGGCAAAAAGGCTCAGGCTGACGCAAACTACACCTTCTTCAAAGCTGAAGAAGCGCGGCTTTGGCAGGAACTGTCAAACCTGGAGGCCGAAATTGCTTCTTACCGAGAAGCAAACCGCAGCGCCCTTCCGTCCGTCCGCGAGGCGCGGCAGGACGAAGTGGTTCAACTGGACGCAGCCCTGCGTGAATTGGACCAAGAGATTGCCGGGCTTCAAGTCGAAGAAAGCCGCATCAGTTCCAACCAAACCTTGCGCGCAACGGATCGGCGGCGGCTGGAAGAAATTACTCAGCGCCTCGCCGTTCTGAATTCTCAGCGCGATCCCATCCTTGCACGCAAAGCGGCGCTCGATCAAAGCCTGTCCAATGTTGCCGAGGTAGATCGTGTTCTCTCGACCTACGAACGCCAACTCAGACAGTTACAGGATCAATACACTGTTGTATCGCAGCGTTTGGCAGAGGCCGAAACAACACGTCGACTTGCCGAGAACCAGCAGACGGAGCGTTTTTCGCTGCTGGAACGAGCCGTGATCCCGGAATACCCGCTTGGATCAGGTGGCAAGAAACTGGCAATTGCCGGGGCCGTCGGAAGCGTTGGACTCGCACTGACTTTGGCCTTCCTGCTTGATCTTCTTCATCCCGCCATTCGAACCTCCGCTCAGATGGAGCGTGAGCTGAACATCCGTCCCATCGTCGCGATCCCAGCGCTGCGTCCCGCTGACCGCATGCCAAGCGGTCGTTCGATGATCAAGTCGCTGATCGAAAGCGAGGCCGGACGGCTGCGGAGTGGTCAGCTTCCGGGCAATGCGACAATACTTGCAGGTGCTTCTCTGCTTTTGGTCGCGATGTTGTGGATGGCCTGAACAGGCAGGCATACAAATGAAGAAGGCCCGCTTTTGGAAGCGGGCCTTCTTCATTTTGCGTTCAATCCTGATCAGCAGCCAGTGCCATTCACGACAACGCCAACTGTGCGCATCAAAATCCGCACGTCCGTCGAAAATGCCAGACCTTCTTCGTAAACCGTGTCGTACTCTGCCCGCGCACGGAACGTCGTCCGGTTGCGTCCTGCCGTCTGCCAATATCCAGTGATCCCCGGGCGCAGCAGGTAATAGGCGGTACCGGGATAAAGCTCTTGCTGGTTCACCATCATCGGGCGCGGCCCTACCAGACTCATGTCACCAATCAGCACGTTCCAAAGCTGCGGCACTTCATCCAGAGAGGAGCGCCGGAGAAATTGCCCCAGTTTCGTAATGCGCGGATCATTGCGAAGCTTTTGCGTCGCATCCCATTCCGCCCGCGCCGCAGGGTCTCTTTCCAGCAGCGCCGCCATTTGAGCATCGGCATCGCGTACCATCGAACGCAGTTTCCACATCCGAAAGATCTTGCCACTGCGGCCAACGCGTTCCTGCGTGTAAAAGGGGCTCCCGCCGTCGCGCGCAACCGCCACAGCCAATAGGCCGACAACAGGCACAATCACAGGCACAGCGAGCATTACCGCCGTAACGTCAAGAACCCTTTTGAAGACATCACGATACATCCCGAACGAGCGCTTGCGTTGACCAAGTGGCCGCTCGGCAAGCAACGACTTGCTAGCAACAGGCGTAGCCGACCTGCTCGGAATTTCCGGAAAGCTGATGGTCATTGCATCAGCCCACCACAAGTGATCCGTCGCCAAGCGGTGAACAATGGCAATTGCTCAGTAGCAATGAATATCCCGTTCAGCCGAACCGAAAGGATCGGTGATAGCAGCCATTTGCAGAACATCTATAGCACTCGGTTAAAGCGCCCCCCGTCGGATATTTTACCTGTTATTAAGCACATTTGACGACCTCCATAAGGATGGAAGGGGTGCTTTTTTACCTTCTTTCGGCGGCAAAATAGACATACTTCCGTCTATAAGATGCCTTACTTTTCCTCGGACAATCTGGGGTTGCAGGCTATCCTCTGCTCGCTGGACGCACCTAGGGCATTGATTCGGCGAAAAATCGCGCAAAGGGCCTAGGATCACACTCCCCTCTGGCGCTTCAAGTTCCGCTGGGTCAACGGGGGCGGATGCCCAGCCATCTTGATTTTGTACCCAATCCGGAAACAATCGGTCTTGGTCGCATCAGGTTTTCGCGCTCCGTGCAGCCAAGATGCAAAGGCTTGCCGCCCCGACCAAAGCATAAACGGTCAACGCAACAAACGGCCGTCCAACGAACGTCAGAACCGCAAGGGCAGGCAGGCCAGCAACGACCATTGCGGCCAGAATACAGGCCAGCATCCGCGCAGAGTGATGTGCGTCAGTCGCGATCAAGCCAGAAGCCCCCCTCTAACTCTATCCACGATTCATTTAATCTGACGCTAGGAAAAGCAAGTCACCACAGACCTTAGTCCGATGAACCAAAGACCAGGTGGCGCAGGTGCCGCACAATGCGCACACCGCATCGCAGGGGGCTTGCATCCCAAGAAAGCAAGCATGATCCTTGCGCTGTCAGCTTTGCTCCTGCCACAAGGCCACGTTCTTGAAGATCGCTTATCTAGTGAACACCTATCCGCGCCCGTCGCAGACGTTTATCCGGCGCGAAATCCACGCACTCGAGCGTATGGGTTGGCAGATTGAACGCTTTGCCTTGCGCTCGGATCGGGCCGCTTTGGTTGATCCGGCGGACATCGCCGAAGACAGCCGAACCGAACATCTCCTCGATAAAGGATTAAGCCGCCTGCTCCCCACCGCTTTCGGCTGGCTGGCCCGAAATCCGGTCGGCGCGCTCAGATCGCTGCGCCTTGCTATCAAATGTGGCCAGCGTGGCGCGGGGGGCACCCCCGGAACCGGCGGCATTCTGCGCCACTTGGTCTATTTTCTTGAAGCCGCGCAATTTGCTCGGCGCTGCAACGAATTGCGCCTGTCTCATGCCCATGTCCACTTTGGCACAAACGGCGCAACCGTCGCCATGCTGGCCTCTGAAATGGGCGGGCCAGGCTATTCCTTCACCACACACGGCCCCGAGGAATTCGACGCTCCCCGCGCGCATTCCTTGGGCGAAAAGGCCGACCGCGCAAGGTTCACGGTCGCAATTTCCAGTTTTGGGCGAAGCCAACTTTGTCGCTGGTCCTTGCCGGAAACCTGGCCTCGGATCAACGTGGTTCATTGCGGCATCGAGCCGTGGAAATACACAAACATCCCTCCCCTACCGGACGGTGGCCCGCGCTTGGTAGCAATCGGGCGCCTCTCTGAACAAAAGGGCTTTGGCCTGCTTCTGGATGCACTGGAAATTGTCGCACCGGATATTCCCGATCTGCGGCTTACGCTGGTCGGGGATGGCGAATTGCGCCCGCAGATCGAGGCGCGAATTGCCGAACTTGGCCTGTCACGTCATGTCCATCTTGCCGGTTGGCTCGATGAAAACCGTGTCAACCAAGCCCTTGCCGCATCCACGGCTCTGGTTCTGCCAAGCTTCGCCGAGGGTTTGCCAATGGTGGTGATGGAGGCGATGGCGTCTGGCCGCCCTGTCATCGCAACCTCCATCGCAGGCATCCCCGAACTGGTCACGCCGGAGTGCGGCTGGCTTGTGCCTGCAGGGGATCCCAAGGCCCTTGCCAAGGCGATCAAAGATCTGGCGGAAACGCCTCGTGACCGTCTTTCAATCATGGGCCAGACTGCACATCACCGCGTGCTTATGCGCCATAATATCGACACCGAAGCCGAAAAACTTGCCATTCTCATAGCCCGCAAAGGCGTTCCCGAGTGACCCATTCCGTAATCATCGCCTGCGCCAGTAATTCGGATGATATCCTCGGCGCGAACCTTGCGGCGTCGCCTGTCATCGGGGAACGCCTTGCCTTGCATGTTCAGCGCAATGCGCCCTCGGCCACGATCGCCTATAACCGCGCCATAGACGCAACCGATGCCGAGGTGGTGATTTTCGCGCATCACGATGTCTACCTGCCGAAAGGCTGGGACATCGTTCTTGCAAATCGGCTTGCGGAACTGGACAAGCATCACCCTGACTGGGCGCTTGCCGGGGCCTTTGGCGTGGCCAGCAATTCAAAACAATTCGGCCCCGTCTGGACCTCAAGCCTCGGCCAGATCATCGGTCATGTCCCGATGGGACCAGAGCCTGTGAACAGTTTCGACGAAATGCTTATCGTCTTGCGGCGTTCATCTGGTTTGCGCTTCGATGAACTGTTTCCGGGCTGGCACATGTACGGCACAGACATCGTATGTCAGGCGCGTGCGGCAGGAAAGAAAGCCTATGCCGTCGGGCTGCCCTGCATCCATAACGACCGCTTTCACGGCGCGCTTGGCCCCGATTTCACCGAAAGCTATCGCCAGATGCAGCAAAAATGGCGGCAGTTCCTTCCCATTCAGACACCGGTCACAAAGATCAGCGCCTCTGGCCTCCATCTCATGCGCGAACGCTGGAACATGCGCAATTCAGAAGGCCAAAGGCAAATGGACTCTGTCGATACTGGCACCGCGCCAGACCAATTGGCGGCACGCTGCGGTTGGTCCGATCTGTCGGCCAGCATTACAACCGTGTGATCGCGTCCGCCACGGCCACGCCCAGTTTTCCGTGGGCCTCGGCCTCATAGTGAATCCCGTCCACCGGGCTGACCGCGATGACGTCGCCCGCATCCAGAAACCCGATGCCGCGCGCCTTTGCAAACGCCCGGTACAGGCTTGGCAACCCGCGACTGCGAGCTGCCGCCCCATAGAATTCGCCCATGATCGGGCCAACCTCTTCGACAGGCGGCGGGCAAATCAGCAGGATCTTAAAACCGCCATGGCGCTGCTGCATTTCCAAGGATTGCGCCACATCGACCAAACCCGCGACTCCCGCCAGAACCATGTCCGGCGTGCTGGCGAAACGCGCTTTCACGTCGTTCGTGCCCAGCATGATCGTCAGCACATCAATCGGCCCGTGGCTTTGCAGGGCGATCCGCAGACCGGATCGGCCATTCATATGGTCGCCCATCACCGGGTCGTCGAAAGCTGCGGTCCGGCCGGGAAGCCCCTCTTCCGCCAATTCCCAACCCGCCCCAAGCTGGCGCAGGCAGACCTGTGGCCAACGAATATCCGCGCCAAATCGACGGTATTCGCCCCGAACCTCGATCGGGGGTGTTCCATGCGTATTGCTGTCCCCAAAGGTTAGAAGAATTGGCATGAAGACCTCCCCGCTATCGCCCGTCTGACGCTAGTCCGGCACAGCGCGGCTTAGCAATGCCCCCCTTGGACTTTCAATCACCAAAGCGCATATAGAGGCAAACCCATTGCCGAAAGAGGGATCCGATGTTCACGCTGGACGCCAATGCCGCCCCGACTGCCCCCGCCGCCGATCTGATCAAGGACGGCGACGAAGCAAGCTTCATGAAAGATGTCATCGAAGCCAGCCGCGAGGTTCCGGTCATTGTCGATTTCTGGGCGCCGTGGTGCGGCCCGTGCAAGCAGCTTGGCCCCGCACTCGAAGCCGCCGTCACCGCCGAAAAAGGCCGTGTCCGCATGGTCAAGGTCAACGTCGACGAAAACCAGCGCATCGCAGCCCAGTTGCGCATTCAATCCATCCCCACGGTCTATGCCTTCTGGCAGGGCCAGCCGGTTGATGGCTTCCAAGGCGCGCTTCCCGGATCCGAGATCAAGAAGTTCATAGACCGCATCGCTGGTCTTGCGGGCGATGGTGGCCTGTCCGAGGCCATCGAGGCCGCCGAGCAAATGCTGGAAGAAGGCGCCGCGGCTGATGCTGCCGAAACCTTCGCCGCAATTCTGGAAGAAGAACCGGAAAACGCTGCCGCATATTCCGGTCTTATTCGCGCGCATCTGGCGATTGGCAATTCGGATCAAGCGCAAGCCCTGCTTGACAATGTGCCCGCCTCCATCGCCTCGGCCAAGGAAATCGAAGCCGTGCGCGCCCAGATTGAACTGGCCCGGCAGTCGGCAAATGCGGGGCCGGTGGCAGATCTGATGGCCGCGCTTGAGGCAGATCCCTCAAACCATCAGGCACGCTTTGACCTTGCCACGGCTTTGCTGGCCGCCAAGCAGACGGAAGAAGCGGTCGACCAGCTTCTCGAACTTTTCCGGCGCGACCGCGAATGGAATGACGGCGCTGCAAAAACCCAGCTTTTCACTATTTTCGACGCGCTTCCCGCAAAAGACCCAATCGTGCTGAAGGGCCGCCGCAAGCTTTCGTCGATGATATTTGTCTAATCAGGGCTGCGCGCTATGTCTCGGCGTATCATGATCAGCGCGTCAGACCTGCCCGACACGATCCCGATTTTCCCCTTGCCCGGAGCGTTGATGCTTCCCCGGGCAAGGCTTCCCCTGCACATCTTTGAACCGCGCTATCTTGCGATGATCGAAGATTGCATGAAGTCGAAAACCCGTCTGATCGGGATGATCCAACCCAGCGAAACGCCACTTGGCGAAAAGCGTCTGCACAAGATCGGCTGCGCAGGCAGGCTCACCGGATTTTCAGAAACCGAAGACGGGCGCTATATGATCACACTGACAGGGATCAGCAGGTTCCGCGTCCGTGAAGAGGTTCAAGGCTTCACGCCCTATCGTCGCTGCTTGGTCGACTGGGCGGCCTTTGCCCGCGATCTTTCCTCTGAAGAAGAGGCAGATCCGGGATTTGATCGAGAGTCCTTTTTTGCGCTCCTCCACCGCTATCTGACCGCGTTGAACCTGTCGACGGACTGGAGCAATCTCAAAGAAGCCGAGACAGAGCTCTTGATCAATTCACTCTCCATGCTCTGCCCGTTATCGGCAGAGGACAAACAAGCCCTGCTCGAAGCGCCCACGCTGACAACCCGGCGCGAAACGCTGGTTACCCTTATGGAATTTGCCCTGCGCGGCGGCGCGGGTGAGGATTTGATACAATGAATGACCAAAATTCCGACACGACCCACTTTGACCCGCGGATGCTGGAAAGCCTGATCTGCCCGGTGACTCATGCGGTTCTCAGCTACGATGCCGAACGTCAGGAACTGGTCTCAAAGGCCGCGCACCTTGCCTTCCCCATTCGGGGCGGCATTCCGGTGATGCTGGTGTCTGAAGCCCGCGAACTGGAATAGGCCGGCGGGCCAAAACCACTCCGCGGTCAGGCTGGCAAAATCGCCGCCACACTTGCCGCAACCTGATCGGCCAGTTTGGCGATCCCGGCCTCATCCAGACGATCAGCGGCAATATCCCGGACCGGCGCAGCCATGCGTGCGCGATGCTTTGCATAGCGTGGGTCGTAATGGTGCTCCATCAAACTGGATGCCAAGGCCGCAAACTGCCCTTTGCTGACCATCCCCTTCCAGTCCTCAATCAGCTCGGCGGCATGGGCGTGGCGCAGACGCGACAACACGTTTTCCAGCCGGCCCTTGTCGTCCACCACATCACCATAGGCCCGCGTCAGATACTCGGCACGCGCGTCTCTCGGGGCATCAAGGGCGATCCTCGGCGCCTCCGTCATCGCTTTCCAAAGCCGTGGCGGAAGCCGGCATTCCCCGACTTTCGAGCTTTCCGCTTCGATGATGACGGGGCGCGAGGGGTCCAACCGCGCCAAGGCAAAGGCCAGCCGTCCCTCAAAGGCTTTTTGGCTCGGCTGCTCTCCCATGTGCCCGAATAGAGACCCACGGTGGTTGGCCAAACCTTCCAGATCAATGACCTGAACGCCGCGCGCCTGCAGCACCTTCAGCACATCTGTTTTCGCCGACCCAGTATTTCCGTCCAAGACAATCACCGGCGCCGGAACGGGCTGGTCATACAGCGCCTCGACCACCAAACCGCGATAGGTTTTGTATCCGCCCTTCACCAATTCGACGCGCCAACCGATCTGCGACAGGATCGACGCGAATGACCCCGATCTCTGTCCACCACGCCAGCAATAGACCAAGGGCCGCCACTTTCCGGGGCGGTCTGCCAAGGGCCCCTGCAAATGCAGCGCCGCGTTCTTGGCCACCAAGGCCGCCCCTACCTTGCGCGCATCAAAAGGCGAGACCTGCTTGTAAATCGTGCCGACCTCGGCCCGTTCCGCGTCATCCAGCACCGGCAGACTGATGGCACCGGGGATGTGATCCTCGGCAAATTCAGCAGGCGCGCGAACGTCGATGATGTCGTCGAAATCCAACGCCATGACGTCTGAAAGAGACTTCAGTTCCAACGCCATCAGATCCCGGCCTCCAAACGATCCACCAAGGCCTGCAGCATCGCCTCACACCGCGCCATCTGTTCTTCGCTGACAAACTCATCTGGCTTGTGGCCCTGCGCCATGCTGCCCGGTCCGCAGATAACTGTCGGAATCCCCAGATGCTGCGAGAACAGCCCGCCCTCAGTTCCAAACGCCACCTTGATCGTCCCATTCGCCCCGGTCAGGCCTTTGACAAAGTTCACGACCTCGGCGTTGGAAGGCGTGCCAAGGCCCGGGTAATCCCACAACCGCTCAATGCGGATCGCCGCTTCGGGAAATTCCGCGCGCAGCGGGGCCACAATCGCCTCTGCCGCATCGCGCAGACGGGCAATGATCTCGTTCGGGTCATCTTCGGCCAAGGCGCGGATCTCAAAGTCGATCACTGCCTGATTGGGCACAATATTCACCTGAACGCCGCCCCGCATCACACCCGCATGGACGGTGGTATAGGGCACGTCATAATCGCCATCGCGCCGCCCGCTTGCGGCAATAGAGGCCTGTTCCGCACGGATCACGCCGATGAAATCCGCCGCCAGATGCAACGCGTTCAGCGCCAAGGGGGCAAGCGCGGAATGCCCCTCGCGACCTTGGCACGTCGCACGCAAGGCGGTCTTGCCCTTATGCCCCGTGGCCACGGCCATATTCGTGGGTTCGCCCACAATGCACAGGGCCGGCCGAACCGGCGCATCCTTCAGCATCGCCACCAAAGACCGCACCCCCATGCAGCCAATCTCTTCATCATAGGACAGGGCCAGATGCAGCGGCGTTTTCAGATCGCGTTTCGAGGCCGCAACAAGCGCCGCAATGGCCGCTGCACAAAAGCCCTTCATGTCCGTCGTGCCCCGGCCATACAGACGACCATCCTTGGCGGTCAGCTTGAAGGGCGGAACCGTCCAGTCCTGCCCCTCGACAGGCACCACATCGGTGTGGCCAGACAACATGACACCGCCCCGGTCCTTTGGCCCCACCGTGGCGTAAAGGTTTGCCTTGCCGCCACTGGCATCGGGGATCAGCACCGCCTCAATCCCTGCCTGCGCCAGATAGGTCTGAACCCAATCCATCAACGCACGGTTCGGGTTTGAGCTGACCGTATCAAAGGCAATCAATCGTTCCAGAATCGCGCGGCTGTCCATCGTCTTCGTCCTTCTCTGCCCGCGCACCAAACCCGATTTCCCGCCGCAGTGCAAACTTCCGCCAGATGACAACATTCGTCACACCCTGCCCGCTTTCCAAGCTGACCTCCAAATGGCAGACTGCCCCATCTTCTTTTGCACTCTTGGTTAGGTCCGTTCGTATGCGCTTGCTCTCTACCCTTTGCCTGTCTGCCGCACTTGCCGCGCCCATCTCGGGCTTGGCAGACACCAACGGCCCTAACATCCTGTCACAAGGTGGTGCTGCACCGGGCGGCGCGCGCATCTTTGCCATAGCGCAAGACCTTTACCAGATTGGACTGGCCAACAAGGACGCCCTGACCGTTTTGACAGCCGCACGTCTTGCAGGTTCGGTCGCACTTCAGGAAGGCGGCGAGCTGAAAAAGGAAACCACCGGGACCGCTCAGGAAACGGCCAACGCAGACGCGCAGGACTCAGCGCCGCCCTCTGTGGCCGACATGCTGAACCAAGCCAAGATTCTGGCTGGCGAGGATGACCTGCTTTTATCGCTCATCGACGATGCCGAAGTTGAAGGCACACGCGGCCGCGTCGGTGGCGCCATCCAAAGACTGTCCCGCCTGCCCGGCGGTTTGACCGATGTCTGGGAGGTTCCCTTCTACGGCAGCGCACAATCCGAAATCGCAATCATCGGCGATGGCGACAGCAATCTGGATGTCCAAATCGCGGATGCCAACGGCCACACCATCTGCGTCGACCTTTCGGCCTCGGATAAGATGATGTGTGACTTCGTTCCCGCCGAGAACGGCTATTTCTATGTCACGGTCCAGAACAAAGGGGAGGAAAAGAACAGCTATTACCTTCTGACGAACTGAATTGAATGACTGCCAGCGTGCCTTGTTCCTCGGACGAGTTCGCCTATTTTCCCCGGATTTTGTCAAAGCATCTCCATTTAAGGGAACCAATGAGATGAGCTTTTCGGCATCCTTCAAATCTTCATCACTGACTTTGACACTGTGCCTTCTGGCATCGCCCTCCGTCCTGATGGCGCAGGACACATCAGAAAATGCTGCTTCGACCTTTGCTTTGGCGCAGCAGGTCTACCAGCTTGGCCTGAAACAAGGCGACGCGCTGACCGTTCTGTCAGCCGCCAGAATTGCAGCTGGCGTCACGATCCAGCCGCAAACGGCAGAACCAATTGATCCCGCCTCCGTCGATGGCGCCGCTTTGGGTCAGGTTCCTTTGGGCCGGTCGAAGAAATCGCCGTTAGGCGGCGCTCCGGCGCCGCAAGCAAACGAACCCGAAATCAATTCAGCCGCACAGACGGTCATGGCAAAGCGCAAGGCGGCCGGCGCCGCTCCCGCAGCGCCTGCTCCGATCATGAATGACGAAGAAGACCTTGATCTGCCCGCGCTTCTGGGATCGCCGGATGACGTCAACGGGCGCCCCGTCCGCCGCATCTCGCTTGCTGCCAATACCAGCACAGCCTCGGCCGAGGCGACCGGCCCCGCTATCGCAGATGCCGCAACCATGCTGGCCAGCGCGCGCGAACTGGCCAAGGATGACGAGGTCTTGTTGGGGCTCATTTCCGATGCCGAGGCCGAAGGCGCGCGAGGCCGCATTGGCGGCGCAATGCAATACCTCGCGGGCATCCCCAGTGATATGACGGATATCTGGGAAATCCCCTTCGCCGCCCGCGACGGCGCGGAACTGGCCCTGATCGGGGACGGGTCGTCGCTTTTGGGTCTGGTCGTGATGGATGATCGCGGTAATGAAATTTGCGTCGATACAGATGAACTTGGGGTCGCCCTCTGCAACTTCACCCCCTACACCGATGCCTATTTCTATGCGCTTGTTATCAATGCCGGCACAACGACCACCAATTACGCGCTTTTGACCAACTGAGCTTGGGCACAGGCGTCCCGCAGGCGATGGGGGAACCCGTCGCCTGTTTTCTTTTGCGCCACTAGCACCGCAACAACCCCCGCATGACGCCACTGTCGCCTTGCAGACTGCTTTCCACCAGTTTGCACCCCGTTACCTCGGGGATCAGGCCAATCATCGTCGCCCGAATACCCTGATGCTCGCCATTGCGGGCATAGCCCAGACGGATCACCTCGACCCTGTTTTCTTTCTGGAACACCGCATAGCTGCGCCCGTTCCGAACCACATCGGTTCGGCTGGCACCAATCATCTGAGCGGACTGTTGCGCGCCGCAGGCAGCCAACAACAAAAGGAAAACGGGGGTCAGACTTCGCATCATCCGCCAACGTTGCCGCACCGTGGTTAATGCCAAGTTAAGCCCAGTTTAACATGGTGCAGCCCGCCCCTTTCGGCAAACCATTGGCAAACCAAAAGACCCGCTCGATGCCGAGCGGGTCCGTGTGAAATCCACTGTCTAACGGTCAAGCCAAACCCGACCCGAAACCCGGATCAGTTCTGGCCAATCGTCTGTTCCAGCCAAGGCAGGAAGTTCGAGATGCGGGTATAGGCCGAGAACAGCGCGGTTTCCTCGCAACCCTGCCCATTCGCCGCAGCCAGACCCCAAGACACGACACCCGCCTGAATATAGCTGCCATCGGTCAGCGGCACGACCAAGGGGCCACCCGAGTCACCCGAGCAGGCCGTCTTGCCACCCTCGTAGGTGCCCGAACACAACATATTGCCGCTCATCGGGATCGGCGCCTTGGCGACCAGTTGATCCCACAGCGCATAGGCATCGTCTTCCTTGATCCCGAACGCGCCCACCGCATAGCCAAAGCCCTTCACGGCCTCTTCGGCCCGGGCCTCCAGCATGGCCTGATTGCACAGATCGCGGTCCAGCATCTGGATCTCGGCCTGCCGCAGTGTTTCCGGGCGGCCACCGCCATCCGTCAGCCCCCAGCCGGTGACGATCGTGGTCACGCCAGGTTGGTCCAGCATATCGCCAAACTGTTGATCCGGCACCTTGATCGTCGAATAGCGGGCCTTCGGCGCCCGCGCCAACTTGATCAGAGCAATGTCATGGTCAAACTCCCACCCGACATAATTCGGATGCTTGATGATCTTTTCAACCTGCACCAGATCCCCCTGACCCGGAGCCAGGGTATTAGAGCCGACAAAGATATTGATCTGCTGCGGCGCAAGGTCGAACCAGCCCTGATCGTCCTCCATATGCACGCAATGGGCCGCCGTCAGAACCCAACGGTCCAGCACCATCGACCCGCCACAGAACTGCCCTTCGGGCGTTTGCGGTGCCCCGTTGATCATCAGCGCGACCTGCCACGGCCAAGCACCATCGGCCGCCTCTTGCCCACCAATCACCTTGCCGCCACCCGCTTCCGTCGCGGCTTTCATATGTTCGGCCTTCTTGCCCGATTGGGCATAGGCAAAGGGCGAAGCCCCGGCACCGCCCGCGCCAAAATCTGGCTTGTCCTGCGCCATCGCCACCGAGGCGAAAAGCGGCAGAGAAAGGCACGCAATCAATGTCTTCATATCTGTCTCCCTATGCATTGGGCATATTTCAAAAATCAGCCATCAGAACGGTTTATCCGCACCGTCTTGCGGATCAGGTTAAATGGCGAAGGCTTGGGCGCAAAGCCCCTTGTTCCTTCGTTTTCATCAATCATTTGGCGGTCAATCCAGTTGACCAAGGAGTCTTTCGCCCCGGCTTTCACGTCCCGCGTAGAAAGCGGCGTAGCCAGCACCGTCAGATCCGTCCGCGGACCATCCTCTTCGACCGGCACGGCCACCACCCAGATCTCCTCAACCGCAGGAAAACTGTCTGGCGCAATCTGCATCCCGGCCTTCATGCTTTCGCCATGCGCCAACCGATTTGACAGCCCCCGCCGCGGCCAGATCGCCGAAACCGTGTAATCGGCAGACAGGTACAGCACCGTCACATCCTGATCCTTGCCCGAGCTGTTCTTGACCGAAAGCCACAGCTGATCGCAGGGCGCGGCAGAGCCGTCGAAATCCACCCCCTCGCCCGCATCCGAGCAGCCTTCTCCCACCACCGCGGCCACCCGCTTTTCAATCCCGACCTCCAGCACGGGCCGAGAGGTCAGGGTGCGCGACGTGCCGCCCCCCGACAGCAACAGCTTCTTCAACCGCAACCCGTGGCCAACCTGATCCAGCATCCGCGCCACGGCTTCCGCTTCGGTCTCGGTCGGCTCGGGCCGGATGCGCGGGCTGGACCCCGGACCTTCCGGGTCCAACACGGCATCCGGCCCGGCCAAGGCCACCACACCTTCGGTCAAAATCGGGGCCACATCAGGCCGCAATCCGGGGGCAGGCAGGGCCGCAAGCCAAGGCGCATAGTCAAAGCCGTCAGCCTCGTTCAACCGGATCGGGGCCGCCAGTGTCAGGGCCTTGGGCGGCGCCGCGGCAATCATCTCCGCCCAAGCCGCCCCCGCGGGAATTTCCTCAACAACAGCCGTTCGCGCCTCTGCGCTTTTCACGAAAGACCTGCCCAACAGCTCACCGCCAGCGGCCACGGCATAAAATCCCAACTCGGCCCCGGCCTCGATCCCATCCAGAAAGCCCGCCTGAACCTTGCCAGCACTCACTTCTGCCCGCCCGGCAACACGGCCTTCGCCAAACACAGGCGCATCCAACAAGGGGCCTTCCGCCTCGGGCTGCTGACGCGCGGTTCCTTGGGCCATGGTGTCCGTCACCGCCGCCAGAACCTGCGCCCAACTGGCCGCTGGGGCCTCGGCCAACACTTCGGCCAAACGCAGCGTAAATTCCCCATGCCACACCGATCCATCGGCGCTGGGATATTCAAAGGATCGCTGGTCCGACTGGCTGGAGTACAGGAAAACGAACTCGCCCTCCATCGGCTCTGCCACACCAGCAGCGTCGCTGGCCTCTTCTGTCGGCTCTGGAAGGCCCAGCGCCTCGGGCGGCACCCAGCGTGCGCGCCCTTCGCCCCCTATGGCCCGAAGACCTGTCGCCGAATGGCAGGCATCAACGATGCCCACAATCTTCACGCCCTTGGCCAACAAAGGCTGCGCCCAATCGGCAAGCTCATCATCGACCAAGGCATTCTCAACCGACCCAACCTGCCCTTTCCATTTGTCGGCATCGGCGGGCAGCAAAATCTCATCATAGCCACCTCCCTCATCGCCGTTCAAATCCGGCGCTTGTGAACCGTGGCCCGAGAAATAGAACAGAACCGTATCGCCCTCGGCACTCGCCTGTGACACGGCCTCCAATGCCGCAAGAATATCCGCCCGCAGCGGCGCACCCGCCAGATTTACACCCGCAGGCAGCACCGCATCACTGGCCAAGGCGGTGATCGACGATGCAGGCACCCCCCGCGCCATCAGCGTTTCCGCCATCAAGACAACATCCGCCGTTGGCCCCTGAAGATCGGCATCCAGATGCAGGTAGTCCGCAATTCCGACCAGAACCGCCCGCACCTCGCCTGACGCCCCTTGGCCGGTCTCTGCCCGCACCATCGGAGCAGACAGAGCCAAAGGCATTGAAACAAGAAATGTAAGAAACGTCTTGGTCATGCGGGAACCATACAGCCACACCATCTTCAATCAAGCATCCCATTGAAGATGAATGAATTTGTCATGTTTCTACTGACCCACCGGCACGATCCGCCGCCCACCGGCCGCAATTCCTGCGGCAATCCGGCTTTCCACCGAATTGCCGTCCAATGCGGCAAGGAAGCCATTGTATTCCGGCGTTAGGCGTGTGGCCAAACGCCCGGCTTCTATCACCAGATCCACCTCATCAGGTTTCAGGCGCAACCGTGTCGGAACCTTGTTCAGCTTCTCGCGCATCTCTTTCGGCACGGCCTCAAAACTCGCCTGCCCGACGAACAGCTTTACATCCTGACAATCCCAGCCATTGGTTGACCCGCGCAGCCGCCGCACCTCGGCCAAGGAAAGCCCGCAGCGCCATTCCACCAATTCTTCCTGCCAGTTCCGCAACTCGCCCTTCATCGCGTCATAACCCGACCTCGTGGCCGCACTCATACTGGCCGTGGCGATTGACATGCCAAGCCCCAGCCCTCCCGGCCCCGGCACCTTTTGCGTCCAGCTGTAATCCTTCTCGACCCCGGCATTGGCGACCAGAAACAGCATCCGCGTCATCTTCACCGCTTCTTCTGGCGTCATCGGCGCATAGGCCGCCTGCGCCCGCGCCCGCTCCACCGCCAGTCCCGTGGTCCCGAAATTGTCGGTAATCCCGCCATCCAACAGCTTGACGAACTTCACCTCCTCGGGGTTGGCATAGCTTTCCAAGGCCCGCGCCTGCGCCTTCATCGCGCTGGTGGCTTCGGGGTTATTGCGCGCCGCCGTCAGCCAGTCCGGCTCGCGGTAATCGCACTTGCCCTGATGCGCCTCCAGCACGATGGGAGAGAACACCAAGGGAAAGGCCGCACTGGCCGCCACGGCCTCACTGATCGGCACTTTGGACAGGTCCGAACACAGCGCATCAAAGGTTTCAGGCGAAAACAGGAACGGCGTGTTATTCGCCATGTCGGTCGCGTTGATCCAGGTCTTTATCCCCGACCGCGCCCGCAAATCCGCAAAGGTCGCCTTGTGGAACAGAACCTCGTCCAGATAGCGCGCAAAGGTCGTCCGCCCATTGGCCCCGCCCGACAAACCCTTGACCAGCGTCACCGGGTTCAGCACCGAATTCGCCATGTATTTCTCGGCATTGGTTAGCAGGTAGTTTTCCCGATACCCCTGAATCCCCGCCGGACCGTAAAGCCCGAACTGCGCCGCAGTAACCGACCCGCCAGAAACGCCGGTGACCAACCGCACATGATCCAGAACGCCATTTGGAGTCCCAGTGACAACGCCTTGCGCCTTCAACTCCTCCAGCATCCCATAGGCAAAGGCCGAGGCGCGCATCCCCCCACCCGAAAAGGCAAGGCCCACATAAAGCTCCCCCGGCTCCAGCTTGGCCTGATCGACAATCCCTGCATTTTCCCCCTGCAAAGGCGGATTCAGCGGCTGGTTCCACGCCGCGCAGGCAGCAAGCAGGCACAGGGCGGCAAGGGCAATCAAACGCATGAGAATCAAACTTTTGGGCTAGAGAATGTCCGCCAACTTAGGCCAGCCAATTTCGATCGCAAAACCTTTCTCCTGCTTGGGCAAGGAAAGCTTGGCCCCGTGGCGCGCCGCAATCGCCCGCACCAAGGCCAGACCAAGCCCATGCCCCGGCAGCCCCTTGTCCCGCTGCCCACGAGCAAAGCGATCGAACACGGTCTCGCGCAAGTCTTCGGGCAAACCCGGCCCGGTATCCGCCACGACCATCACATGCCGATCACCGTCTGCACGCAGGGTCAGAGTCACGCTATCGCCCGAACGACAGTATTTCACCGCATTGTCCAACAGGTTCGCCACCATCTGCGAAATCAGCGTCCTGTCGCCCAAAACCCGCAATCCGGGCGCAACCGCCAACACTGGCAGCAAGCCCTTGTCCTCGGCCACAGGCTCATAAAGCTCCCAGATTTCGACCAGCAGTTCCGACAGATCGACAGGCCGCAACCCCCCGCCGTGGCCCTGATCCGCCTCCGCCCGACTGATGTCCAAAAGCGCATCAAAGACCCGCACCGTCTGGCGCATTTCGGCGCGCAGATCGTCCGTCACCTCGTCTTGCCCCTCGATCCGCCCCAGCTTTTGCAGCATGCGGTTCAAGGGCGTCCGCAATTCATGGGCAATCGTATCCGATAACCGGTGCGTCTCGCGGTTCAACGCCTCAATCCGGTCCAGCATCACATGGACATGGCGTTCCAACTGGCCGAACTCATCGGCACTCCGCGCCCCCGGCAGGCGCGCCGACAGATCGCCAGCAGCAACCGTATCCGCCAAGGCATTAACCCGCCCGATCCGCGTCATCACCCGGCGCGCCATGACCCAGCCAACCACAGCCCCCGCTGCCAACATGCCCAGACCCAAGGCCAGAATCCCTTGGCGCAGCGCCGAAAGCGTGCCCTCAACCGGCCCCAGATCCCGCGCCACCAACAGCGGAAACCCACCCGGCAAATCCCGCGCAACGCCCAACCAGTCGTGACCCGCCGCCGTAAACCGAACCGCCCCATCGGCCTCGAACAATTCGCCCGCTGGCACAACCGATGACGGCCACACCTCATGCGTTCCCGCCAAAACCGACCCATCGCGGTTCATCAACAGGAGCATCTCGCCCAGCGGCCCCGAAGCCGACCGGTATTCGATGGCCTGCCGCAAAGCGATGATCCGGCGTTGTTCGTAAAGCGTGGCAAACCCATCAAGATCCGCCGCCAGCAATCGTTCGGCCTCATCCATCAGCCGGTCTGACACCAACCGATATTGCAGCCCCATGCCCACAATCGACAACAGCGTGACAGTCAGCGCCACCACCGCCGCCAAGCGAAAGGTTGTTGCCGGAAATCCCTTCACCCACGCACCTCGGCCGGGATTGGGTCAAACACATAGCCCTCACCGCGCGCGGTCTGGATCGCGGGGCAACCCGCCGCCTCCAGCTTTCGGCGCAGCCGGCCCACATGCACATCCACCACATTGGTGCCGGGGTCGAAATGCAGCTTCCACACCTGCTGCAAAAGCTGCGTCCGCGTCACCACCTGTTCGGCATTTCGTGCGAAAAAGGTGATCAGCTCAAATTCCTTCGGGCTGACGGGAACATGCACGCGCTTTACATAAACCGTCCGCGCCTTCAGCCGGATTTCCAGATCGCCAAAGGCCATCAGATCGTTGTCCAAAACCTCGATCGTGCCCCGCCGCAAAAGCGCCCGCAGACGCGCCCGCAATTCGTCCGGCTCAAAGGGCTTGGGCAGATAGTCATCCGCCCCCTTCTCCAACCCCTCCACCCGGTTCGCCGCCCGGCCCAGCGCCGACAGAACAAGGATCAAGGCCCGGCTTCCCCCGGCCCGCATCTGCGCCATCGCATCGACACCGTCGCCACCCGGCAGCATCCGGTCCAGCACGATCACCTTGAACTCGCCCGTCGTCGCGGCCTGAACACCCGCGCCAAGGCTCACCCGGATGACAGGCTCCAGCCCAAGGCCGCGCACCACTTCGGCCACGGCCTCTGCCGTCACCGGGTCGTCTTCGACAATCAGAATGCGATCCATATCCATACCCTCAGATCAGAACACCACCACGGCGGGGTCAAGGACATTCGCATCCCCAACCGGACGCAAACCCGCCGCCGTATTCCACGGGTCCAGAACCACATGCCGCGTGCGCCCGTTGCGACCCTGCACCAAGACGATGGCGGGTTCTGTCAGTTCCAGCGCCCGCAAGGCCGTTGTGTCATAGACAACGCCATTGACGCTCAGAATACGGTCACCTTCGACCAGCCCCGCCCAAAGCGCGGGCGAGTTTTCCAGCAACTTGGCGATGCGGCCCCCGTCGCCCAGTTCCAACCCCAGCGACTCGACGCGGTAGCTGGCCTTGCGCGCGGCCTCTGACCCCGGTGCATTGCGTTCCAGCAGGCCCACTTCCTTGTGCTCGGCAAAAACCACCGTCACCAGCACGGCTTGGCCCGCCCGCAGAAGGGCGAAATCCGCCTCGCCTTTTGCGCTCTGTGCCGCCTCGATCAGAAAGGCGAACATGCCCGGCTCTTCGATCACCACGCCGTCAATCGCCAGAACAACATCCCCCGGCTTCAGACCGGACCGCTCGGCCATCCCGCCCACGGTCACATCCTCGATCAAAAGACCGCCTTCCGACACGCCCAGCGCGGCGGCAATCATCTTGTCGATCGGGCGCATCCGGAACTCCATCTTTGGAAAGGGCAGCAATTCCTCGGCAATCAGCAGCGGCACGATCCGGCCAAGGTCTTCAGCGGAAATCGCATAGGCAATGCCCACAAACATCCGGCTGCCATCGGCAATGCGGGTGTTCATCCCCACCAGACGCCCCTCGGCATCGACCAGCGGCCCGCCCGACGATCCGGGGTTCACGGCGGCATCATGCTGCACCATCAGGATCGGCACGCCCACCTGCACCTGCCGCGCCTCTGACGACACCTGCCCCTTGGTCAGCGTGAATTCCAACCCCAAAGGCGCACCCAAGGCCCAGACCGATTGACCAAGCTCCGGCAGGCCCGCCAGAAGAAACCCCGCCCGCCCGCGAAAACCCTCGCCCAGCGCCACCAGCGCCACATCGCGCACTTCGTCACGGGCAATGACCACGCCCACCTCTTCCCGGCCTTGGCTGTCGACCAAACGGACCTCGCCCGCCTTACCCACCACATGCGCGGCCGTCACCGCCACCTCGGCACTTTCACCCCACAGAAAGGCCGACCCCAGAAACCGGTCGGCATTATCCGCAGATCGCACCACCAGCACTTTCTCCATCGCCCCCACCATCACCCCGGGTGTGACCTCGGCTGCACGGGCAGGGGATAACGCGGCAACCGAGGTCAGCACCACGAGGGCCGCCAACATCTCTAGGAAATAACGATGCGCGCGGAACCGGATGGCATTGCGGTGAAACGGAAAGACAGTTCTGTTTGCGGCTTTCATGGAACCCTCCGAAAGACTTGCAAACCGAACGTATCAGCCCGGCCTTCGGGGATCACATGACAAAGGCCGTCATGAAAAAATCTTGCGTTTACAGGCGAAAACGGGCGGGGCAATGTAAGATCAACGGATTTTACCCAAGGTTTGATCATGCGCCTTTCCCTTGCCCTTTGTGCAGCAGTTTTCGCAGCCCCCGCTTTCGCCGAACCTCTGTCGCCCGTGAAAACGGCCGAACTTTCTGCCCGCCTTTTCGCGACAGGCGTTGATTTGCAGGACCCGCTTCTGATCCTCTCCGCCGCGAAACTCCGCAAAGCCCTGAACCCTGTCGAGGGCAACCTGACCACCCAGGCCAGCGGCGAAACGCCCCTGACCTGGCAGGACATGCTGGCCGCCGCCGAGCCTCTGGCCGAAGGCGATGACACGCTCACCGGCCTCATCGCTGACATCCGCGCAGAAAGCACCAAAGGCGTGGCCACCGGCCCGGTCTACAACATCGGCACTATCGGCAACGGCAAGTCGGACACCTATCCCAGCGTCGACTTCATCGGCGGCGAATATGCCGAAGTCTATGTCGAGGCCAAGGGCGCCACCGACCTGAACCTGACGGTCACCGATGCCAAGGGGCGTCTCGTCTGCTCCGACACCGACCGCAGCCACATCGCCTATTGCGGTTGGCGGCCAGACCGGACCGAAGCCTATCAGATCAAGGTCGAAAACCGCGGCCCCAATGGCACGGGCTATGCCCTCATGACGAATTGACCGCGATGCGTCCGCTTTTGCTTACCTCCGCCCTCGCCCTTCTGGCCACCCCGGCACTGGCCGAGAACCGCGCCCTTCTGATCGGGGCGAATGAATACCCGAACCTCAAACAGGATTTCTGGCTCAAAGGTCCGGCAAATGACGTGAAACTGGTGGAAACCTACCTCACCACCGCCGCCCCTGTCCCCTTCTCCCCCGATAACGTCACCGTGCTGGCCGATGGCCTTCCCGGCAAACAAGCCCCTACCCTTGCTGCAATTCGCGCAGCCTTCGCCGATCTCGCCGCTCAGGCGCAGGACGGCGACTTCATCTACCTCCACTTCTCCGGCCACGGCTCTCAGGCCCCGGCGCTGAACCCCGAAACCGAACTTGATGGATTGGACGAACTGTTCCTGCCCGTCGACATCGGCCCGTGGAATGACTCGGTCGGCGCCGTGGAAAACGCTCTGGTCGATGATGAAATCGGCCAGATGATCGACGCCATCCGGGCCAAAGGCGCGAATGTCTGGGCGGTGTTCGACTCCTGCCATTCCGGCACTGTCACCCGCGCCGCGCCCTCGGATGATGAAGATGTCCGCACCCGCCAGCTTCCACCCGAGGCGTTGGGTCTTTCCCCCGAAGACATGGAAACCGCAACCCGCGCCCTGCCACAGGCAGACCCGCGCGCCAAACCACAGGCCCCGGTGGAAGTGGGGCAGGCAGGCGGCAGTTTCACAGCCTTTTTCGCCGCCCAAACGAATGAGGTGACGCCGGAAAAGAACCTGCCCAAGGGCAAGCCGAACCGCGTTCCCCAAGGCGTTTTCACCTACACGCTCTTTGAAACGCTGGCCGAATACCCGAACGCCACCTACGGCCAGATCGGGCAAGAGGTTTTGCGCAAATATGCCGTCAAGAACCTCGCACGCTCGACTCCGCTCTTCGAAGGCGATCTCGACCATGTGGTGTTTCAGGGAACAGAGGGCGCCCGCGTCGCGCAATGGCCCGTGACCGCCGACAGCACCAGTTTCACCATCCCGGCAGGAACCCTGCATGGTCTGGCCGAAGGCATGCAACTGGCGATCATGCCCAATGCCGCGGCGCCGACCGAGGAAAGCCTTGGCACCGTCACCTTGACGGGAACCGAAACCTTTACCGCCACTGGCATGGCCGACACAGACTTGCCCCGCGGCGCTTATCTTCGCCAAGTGGATGAATCCGTCGACTTCACCCTGACCGTGGCCCTGCCTGAACCCGGCTCCGCCCCCGCCGACGCGCTGACCAAGGCGCTAGAGGCATTGGCCGAAATCACCGGCCCCCGCCTTGCCTTCGTGGCCGCAGGACAGCCCGCCGACCTGCGCTTGGCCGTTATTCCCGAAAGCCCCCGCCCCGATGCGATCTGGATCCTGCCCGAAACCGGACTGGCCGAAGATTATGCCCAGACGCCCTCGGTTTCGACCGCCGACAAAACGCCCGAGCTTCTGGCCGAGGTGATGGGGGCCACCCTCACCACCATGTCCCGCGCGATCAACCTTCTGCGTCTTGGCGATGCCGTCGGCCAAGGCACACTGGATGTCGAGGTCGAAATGCTGACGCGTGAGGGCAAGGGCAAACCGCTGGTCCCCCTCTCTCGCAACGACGTGCCGCGCCTGATCCCTAATGACGAGGTACATGTTCTGGCCACCAACAACATGGACCAGCCGGTAGATGTGAACGTCCTCTACGTCGCGGCGAATTATGAAATCAGCCATTGGTTCGCGGGACGCCTTCAGCCGGGCGATGAATTGAAGCGCGGCCTGTTCCGCATTTCAGACGATGTTCTGGGGGCCGAACGGATGGTCGTTGTCCTGACGCCGGCCTCTCCTCAAAGCCCCGTCGAAGACCTCTCCTTCCTAGCTCAAGATGCGCTACAAATGACACGCGGCCTTCACGGCGGTCTGGGAGAGGCCATGCGCGACGCGGGCTTTGGCGCGACCACCCGAGGTGTCGTAGCACTGGATGCCGAGGAAGAAGATGCCGGCCCCGCCCCCGGCATAATCCAAATCGAGCTTCGGACAGTCCCGGCCAATTAGGTGGGGTCCGCCTGCGTCTCTGTCTGCACGGGGGGTGTACAGGGGGTGTACGCAGGGTGACAGGGGTTTTCAGCCCAGTTTCGCCACTCGGTCATGCGCCGGGCAGGTCACCAAATGGTCGTTCACCATGCCCGTTGCCTGCATGAAGGCATAGACGATCGTCGGCCCGCAAAAGGTGAATCCAGCTTTCTTCAGCGCCTTTGACATCGCCTCGGAGGTCGGGGTTTGCGCGGGCACGTCCGACAGGCTCGCAAAGCGGTTCTGCACTACCTTTCCGTCCTGAAACGCCCAAAGGAAGTTTGAAAATCCTGTTTTTTCTTCGATGGTTAGATAGGCCCTTGCGTTCTTGATCGCGCCCTCGATCTTACCCCGATGGCGCACAATTCCAGGGTCTTGCAACAGCCGTTGAACCTCGGCCTCGCCCCAAGTCGCAATCACCTCTGGCTGAAAGCCCTCAAACGCCGCGCGAAAAGCATCGCGCTTTTTCAGGATGGTGATCCAACTCAGCCCGGCCTGAAACCCGTCAAGGATCAACTTCTCCCAAAGCGCCCGGCCATCCCATTCCGGAACACCCCACTCATGGTCATGATAATTAACATAAATTTCTTCCGATCCGCACCAAGGGCAGCGCCCTTCGTTCCCACCACTCATTCCCCGAACACCCTTTTCCTGAATCCCTCAAATTAGAACAAAATGTGAATTTTTACGCAAGATTCATGGTTCGGAATTCATCCTAAGGGCGGTGAATTGTTGGGGGCTGGCCTGATGCCGAACAAAAAAGTCTTTAGAGCTGACGTTGAATGGAAAGATTCCAATGCCTTGTCCTATGCCGTCTTTGAAAATGATCGGCAAACGCTGGACATGGTGCGCGATGCAGTCGCACAGGGTCGCGTTCGTCTCGCCTATCAACCTGTCGTCATGGCCGGAAACACTTCTCGCGTCGCCTTTTACGAAGGTCTGATGCGCGTCCTTGACCAATCCGGCCGCCCCATTCCCGCGCGTGCTTTCATGGCCGCGGTTGAGGCGCATGAGATTGGCCGCGAAATCGACTGCGTGGCCCTCGCGCTGGGCCTGCGCACCTTGGCCCAGCACCCTCGCGTTCGACTGGCCATCAACATGTCAGCCCGGTCCATAGGTTATCCGAAATGGTTGCGTGTTCTGCGCCATCATCTGGCCGAAACCCCCCGCATCGGAGAACGGCTTATCCTCGAGATCTCGGAAACATCTGCCATGCAACTTTCTGAAATCGTTCTTTCTTTCATGCGGCAATGGCGTGGGAAAGGCATCTCTTTTGCGATGGATGATTATGGCTCCGGTCAAATCTCCATCCCACAACTCAAGGCCTTCGAATTCGACATTCTGAAGATCGACGGTCAGTTCACCCGCAACATTCACGTCTCGACCGAGTTTCATGCAATCACTGCGGCTTTGCTTGCCGTGGGCAAGCAATTTGAACGGATTTGCGTGGCCGAAGCTGTGGAAACGCCTGCCGATGCGGCATGGCTTGCCGCGCTCGGGCTTGACATGTTGCAGGGCTACGCCTTTGGCGCTCCAACGGTAAATCCTGACTGGATGTTGGTCACAACGCAAAAGACTGCTTGAGACTAATTTCCCCTGCGTCATCATGGACCCCTACGAATCTTGCGCTTTTTGCAATTGCAGCATAGGTCGGGGGGGCAGGCGGGGCACCGCGTCCCGTTACCTTGGCCAAGGGAGAGGACTATATGACCAACGTCGTAATCGTCGCCGCCGGACGCACCGCAGTCGGCAGTTTCAACGGATCTTTCGCCAACACTCCGGCTCATGATCTTGGTGCCGCCGTGATTGAGGGTGTTGTCGCCCGCGCTGGCATCGACAAGGCTGAAGTCGAAGAAACCATTCTGGGACAGGTGCTGACCGCCGGTCAGGGCCAGAACCCCGCCCGTCAGGCCCACATCAAGGCCGGTCTCGCCAAAGAGGCAAGCGCCTGGTCGTTGAACCAGGTTTGCGGTTCCGGCCTTCGCGCCGTCGCCCTTGGCGCACAGCACGTCCAGTTGGGCGATGCCCGTATCGTCATCGCAGGCGGTCAGGAAAACATGTCGCTTTCGCCCCACGTCGCACATCTGCGCGCTGGCCAAAAGATGGGCGATATGAGCTTCATCGACTCGATGATCAAAGATGGTCTGTGGGATGCCTTCAACGGCTACCACATGGGCCAGACCGCCGAAAACGTTGCGAACCAGTGGCAAATTTCCCGCGACATGCAGGACGAATTTGCTCTCGCCAGCCAGAACAAGGCCGAAGCCGCGCAAAAGGCCGGCAAGTTCAAGGACGAGATCATCCCCTTCACGGTCAAGACCCGCAAAGGTGACACCATCGTCGACGCCGATGAATATATCCGCCATGGCGCCACGCTGGACAGCATGGCGAAACTGCGCCCCGCCTTCACTCGCGACGGCTCGGTCACCGCAGGCAACGCCTCGGGCATCAATGACGGCGCCGCTGCTGTTCTGCTGATGACCGAAGAAGAAGCCGCCAAGCGTGGCCTCAAGGTCATCGCCCGCATCGCGTCCTATGCGACCGCCGGACTTGACCCGTCGATCATGGGCGTCGGCCCGATCCACGCCAGCCGCAAGGCGCTGGATAAGGCAGGCTGGAAAGTAGGCGATCTGGATCTGGTCGAAGCTAACGAAGCCTTTGCCGCCCAAGCTTGCGCCGTGAACAAGGACATGGGCTGGGATCCGTCGATCGTGAACGTGAACGGCGGTGCCATCGCCATCGGTCACCCGATTGGTGCTTCGGGCTGCCGTATCCTCAACACGCTCTTGCACGAAATGGCCCGTCGCGATGCGAAAAAGGGTCTCGCCACGCTCTGCATCGGCGGCGGCATGGGTGTTGCCATGTGCCTAGAGCGTTAATCGCTCGCTGCGCCGCGGAAAATTGCCGCAACGGCAAAACGGGCGCGCAAGAATCTTGCGCGCCCTTCTCGTTGCGGATAACAAATGTTTCAATAACCCCAGAATCTAGGAGAAGACGATATGGCAAAGGTTGCATTGGTAACGGGCGGATCGCGCGGCATTGGCGCCGCAATCTCAGTGGCGCTGAAAGCCGCTGGCTACAAAGTTGCAGCAAACTATGCTGGCAACGATGATGCAGCCGCTGCCTTTACCAACGAAACCGGCATCCCGACCTACAAGTGGTCGGTTGCCGATTACGACGCCTGCGCCGAAGGCATCAAGAAGGTCGAGGCAGACCTTGGCCCGGTCGATGTGCTGGTCAACAACGCGGGCATCACCCGTGACTCGATGTTCCACAAGATGACCCCGCAGCAGTGGAAAGAGGTCATCGACACCAACCTCACCGGCCTGTTCAACATGACCCATCCGCTGTGGTCGGGCATGCGTGACCGCAAATTTGGCCGCATCATCAACATCTCGTCGATCAACGGCCAGAAAGGCCAAGCAGGACAAGCCAACTATTCGGCCGCGAAGTCGGGCGATCTGGGCTTTACCAAAGCTTTGGCTCAGGAAGGCGCGCGCGCCGGTATCACCGTCAACGCCATCTGCCCGGGCTACATCGGCACCGAGATGGTGCGTGCCATCGACGAAAAAGTGTTGAATGAACGCATCATTCCGCTGATCCCGGTTGGCCGCTTGGGCGAACCCGAAGAAATCGCGCGCTGCGTCGTCTTCCTTGCGTCAGACGATGCCGGCTTCATCACCGGCTCGACCATCAGCGCCAATGGCGGACAGTTCTTCGTCTGATCCAGACCAAAACCAAAAAGAAAGGGCCGTCCCAGTGGGGCGGCCCTTTTCACTTAGGCATGTGCTGCCTTGACGGCCGGCTTGCGGCTGAAAAAGGCAAAAATCGCAGCGACCATGTCCCTCATCGCTTCGGCACGCAATTGCCGTGCACGCAGCATGATGGCGTCATAGTCGGGGTTTACATGCGTTTCCAACATCTGGACATCTCCTAACGGACCTGTCCTCCCTGACGCTAAGGGTGCCAATTCACAGGCAAATATTCAACCGGTCTATCCATGCCGATTGGGCATTGCTGTTCTGCGCGCACTGCAGGGCTTGACCTTTGCCGCGCGCTCCCTTCTTGTCCACTCCACTCAGCCAAGGGGCAGACATGACACAGGCAACCGCCATCGGTTTCACGGCCGTATTGATGTGGGCGCTCTTGGCGCTGTTCACAATCGGCTCGGCTCCGGTCCCGCCCTTTCTGCTGAACGCCATCTGTTTTGCCATTGGCGGCACAATCGGGCTGATCTGGACGGCCCGAAAAGGGTTTGCCGTCCTTCGTGGCATTTCTTGGAAGGTCTATGCCTTCGGGACGATTGGGCTCTTCGGCTATCATGCCCTTTATTTTTCAGCCTTCCGCCTGGCTCCTTCGGCTGAAACGGGCCTGATTGCCTATCTCTGGCCGCTCTTCATTGTCCTCTTCTCAGGCCTCTTGCCGGGCGAACGGCTCCGCCCTTTGCACATCCTTGGCGCACTGATCGCCTTTGCTGGGGCTGCCCTTATCGTTCTGGGGCGTGATCCGGGGGGGGAAAACAATGTTGCCGGCCTGGTTCTTGCTTTCGGCTGCGCTCTGACATGGGCCGCGTATTCGGTTCTGTCCCGTCGTTTGGGGTCCGTGCCGACTGAAAGCGTGACCATCTACTGCCTTGCTACGGCCGCCCTGTCAGTGGTGGCGCATCTCTTGCTTGAAGAAACGCTATGGCCCACCGGCGCATTGGGTTGGGCATCGGTCTTGGCCTTGGGGCTTGGACCGGTTGGCGCGGCTTTCTTCACCTGGGACATCGGCATGAAAAAAGGCGACATCCAATTTCTGGGTGTCGCCTCCTACGCTGCTCCGCTTTTGTCCACATTGGCTTTGGTGGCCGCGGGCATTGCACCAGCTACGACAACTTTGGCTATTGCTGCTGTCCTGATCGCTGGGGGCGCGGCACTGGCGGCAAGCGCCAGTGCGCGAAAAGGTCAGGCCTGAGAAAGGCGCGTAATTTCTTCCTTCAGCTTCAGCTTTTGCTTCTTCAGATCGGCAATTCGCATGGCATCAGATCCGGGGCTGCGCTGTTCTTGTTCAACCATGGACGAGAGGTGTTCATGCTTCCGGCGCAGTTCCTGCAGATGCGAAGCGATGGTCATGTCGTACCTCCTTGTTGAGTTTCTGGACCTCAAGTTCAGCACAGGAAGTGAGTCGTGTCGCCCCAAAAACTCCGCCGCGGCGCAGCAATTATCCAAAATTTAGCGGAATTGCGCCAATAGGTCGCCCCCATTGCGCAAAACTTCGTTCGCCTCTGCCGTGTAGCTTTCACGATCGCCGGAATGTTCCATGCCATCATGAATGATAAGGGGCGCAAGCAGACGGAACGGGGCCTTCCCGGTCTTTCTGGCCTGCACCAAGACCCGCACAGCCGCCCGACCAATGCGAGGCTGTAAAGGCAGAACAGAAATGCTGCCCATCTTGTCGCCCATGCCAGCCAAAACTTCAGGCAGACCATCGGCCCCGCAGATCATCGTCAGCCACCCCCCGGGGGCCAGTCGCCGCGCACCGGCCTTGACCCAATCCGACAAGGGCGAAGCCACCTGCATTGCTTTTGCCCGCCCCGGAACAGGAGAGGGCGTGCCGCTGCCGTAATAGGGGGGGTTCGCGATCACATGGTCAAAATCCACCCGCAAGGCATGTGGCATATGGTGAATATCGCCCACATGCACCTCAAAGGGGATGCCATTTCTTTCGCCATTCTTCTGCGCCAGATCGGCATAGTCCGCCTGAACCTCGACGCCCGACAACCGCACACCCGGAACGCGCCACCCCAGACACAATGCCGCCGCACCGACTCCGCATCCCATGTCCAGCACCCGTTCGCCCGGACGTGCCGCACAAGCCGCCGCCAACAACACAGGGTCGGTCGCCGCACGATACCCTTTTATCGGCTGCAAGAGGTTCAGCCTGCCGCACAGAAATTTATCATCGGAAAGCGCGTCTTCGGCAAACATCACAGGCCCGTCGGTATCTCATTATCGCGCAAAACAGCCGAGGCGATAAAGTGTTCCGCCTCCCGCACCATCAACCGGCGCGGCAATATACCCAAGGACCCATCAAGGACACTCATGTGGACGTCCATTTCAAAGGTGGCTATACCCTCGCCCTGTAAGAGGGCTTGAGCATAGGCGATCAAAGTCGGGTCGGTTGTGCGCATCAACTCTTTCATGCCTCCAGACTTAAGACGCCGCTGGGGAAAAGGCGAGAGTGGAGCATTGGGGAACTATGGGTTTGCACGACAGAACGCAGAAACCACACGATCAATTGGGTGCTTGGCTCGCCAAGGATATGGAGGCGGTAAACGCCCTGATCCGGGACCGCATGGCCAGCGAACACGCGCCACGCATTCCAGAGGTGACCGCGCATCTGGTCGAAGCGGGGGGCAAAAGACTGCGCCCGATGCTGACCTTGGCGGCAGCCCAGCTTTGCGGCTATGGCGGCCCCTATCACATTCATCTGGCCGCGACCGTGGAATTCATCCACACCGCGACGCTGTTGCATGATGACGTGGTTGACGAAAGCAAACAGCGTCGGGGCCGCCCGACCGCCAATCTGCTTTGGGACAACAAGTCCAGCGTCTTGGTCGGCGATTACCTGTTTGCCCGCAGTTTCCAGTTGATGACGGAAACGAACAACATCCGCGTGCTGTCGATTTTGTCGAACGCCTCTGCGGTCATTGCCGAGGGCGAAGTTCTGCAACTGACCGCCGCGCAAGACTTGGCAACGACTGAAGACATCTATCTGAAGGTCGTGCGCGGCAAGACAGCCGCACTTTTCTCTGCCGCAACCGAAGTGGGCGGCGTCATTGCCGGTGCGCCCGAAGAACAAGTCCGCGCCCTGTTTGACTATGGTGATGCCTTGGGGATCGCCTTTCAGATCGTCGACGATCTGTTGGATTACGGCGGCACGACCGCGACCATCGGGAAAAACGTCGGCGACGATTTCCGCGAGCGGAAACTGACCCTGCCCGTGATCAAAGCCGTCGCCAAAGCCGATGCCGAAGAACGGGCCTTCTGGGTTCGGACCATCGAAAAAGGCAAGCAGCAGGACGGCGATTTGGAGCAGGCGCAGGCCATCATGGCACGCCACGGCTCGATGGCCGCTGCCCGACAGGATGCGCTTGATTGGACGGCAACGGCACAAGCGGCCCTTTCGCGCCTGCCCGATCATCCCCTGCGCGCAATGCTGGCCGATCTGGCCGATTACGTCGTGGCGCGCATCAACTGATCATCTTCGCGGCAACGGCCCACCATTCGGGGTGTTGCCGCGCAATCGCCTTTGCGGCGTCCCGCGCGGCATTTTCGTCCGCAAACAGACCAAAGCAGGTTGCGCCCGATCCCGACATACGGGCCAAGAGGCACCCTTCTTGAGCCGCGATCATCGTCTTTACATCGGCAATCACCGGAGCCAGTGACACCGCAGGAGGCTCCAGATCATTTCGCTGATCCCGCAGGAAAGCTGCAAGCGTTGCGACCGTGGCGAAACCAGGCAGGTTTTCAGGCATTGGGGCGTTTTCTTTGTGGGCCAACTCTCTGAACACGGCCGGGGTCGAAACTGCCACGCCGGGATTGGCCAGAACCAGCCAAGCCTCGGGAAGGTCAGACACAGGCGAAATTCCATCGCCAACGCCGGTCATCCGCACCGCCCGCCCCTCAAGGCAAACCGGCACGTCTGCACCAAGGGCGACCACCTGCTCTGGTTTGGGAAGCGACTTCCCTGCCATGCGCGCCAACAAGCGCAAGGTTGCCGCGGCATCGGCAGACCCGCCGCCAATGCCCGATGAGACCGGCAAATGCTTTTCGAGCACCAAATGCGCAGCCCCCCCCATCAGGCGCGCGGCCCGCAACACCAGATTATCTTCCTCTGCCGCTAATCCCGCAGCCCGCGGCCCGGTGATCGTCAGGCCCAATGGGTGCGACGCATCTACGGTCACACGGTCGCCCACATCCGCAAAGACCACAAGACTGTCCAGCAGATGATAGCCATCTGCCCTTTGGCCCGTCACATGCAGCGTCAGGTTGATCTTCGCAGGCGCGAATTCAGTTCCCATTCGGGGCGGCTCCCAACGGCGGTGCCCCCTCTTCGGCCAGTACCGCATCCAACCCGATTTCCAGCTTGCGCCGGATGCGTTCGGCATCCTTTTCCTCTGGGTCAAAGGACAATGCCCGCCGCCATTGGAACCGCGCCTCCATCTGCCTGCCGACGGCCCAATAGACGTCGCCCAGATGGTCAGTGACGATCGGGTCAACCGGCTCCAGAAGGCTGGCTTTCTCCATCGGGGCAAGGGCGTCTTCATATCGGCCCAAACGGAAATAGCCCCATGCCAGGCTGTCAATGATGTAGCCCTGATCCGGCTGCAAGGCGACGGCCTTTTCGATCAAGGCAAAGGCCTCGTCCAGATTCTGCCCCTTGTCGATGAAGCTGTAGCCCAAATAGTTCAGCACCTGCGGCTGATCGGGGTTCAATTCCAATGCTTTGCGGAAATCTGCCTCGGCCTTTTCCCAGTCGCCAGCCCGTTCAAAGGCCACGCCGCGCGCGTAGAAAAGACCCCAATGGCGCGGCTCGGGCGTTCCGACCAAGGCGATTGCCTTGCTATAAGCCTCAGCCGCGGGCGCAAATTGGTCATCCCGGCGCAACGCATCGCCATAGCTCATCTGAACAAGGCTCAACTCCGGAAAAGCCTCGCTCAACGTCTTCAACGCGGCCAAGCCTTCTTCCTTCTTCTCCATCGCGAACAGGGTGCTGATCCGCCCAAGTTCAGCCGTGTAGAAAGACGGGTCTTCTTGCGAAATCCGGGCATAGGCTTCCGAGGCCAGTTCCGCCTGCCCCAATTGTTCTAACAGCCCGGCCACCAACAAAACGGCTTCCGTATGCTTGGGTTGCAAGGCCGCAGCCGATGCCGCGTAAAGCAAGGTGTAGGACGGTTCGGCTTCGCCATTCAGCGCAACGGCCAAGGAAAACAGCACTTCGGCCATCCCGTCTCGGGCCGAGGTCACCATATCAAAGGGCACGGGCTTGCCCGCTTCCAGATCGCGCCGCAGTGCCATCAATTCCGGTTCTGGCTCATTCCCGAAGGATTTTTCCAGCAAGGCCAACGCGTCAGCGGGCCGTTCCAATTGGCTCAGGATCTTTGCATGTGCAATCACACCGCGCCGATTTACGATCAGTGGGCCAGCCGCCTGCCCTGACAGAATCTCATCGGCCGCACCAAAATCGCCCACTGCCGCCAGTGCCAGCGCCTTGTGGTAAAGGCCAAAGGGCTTCAGTCCGTCAGTCGCTGCAATTTCGTCAAAGCGCGCCACCGCATCCGACATCTTGCCAGCCCCGAATTCCGCCCAGGCCAGCACCAGTTTGTCCATCAGATTACCAATGGCTCGCTCTTGCGGGGCGGCCAGCAAAGTCACGTAATCTTCTTTCTGCACATCTCGCACCAAAAGGGCGATGTTCCCGGCGATGCTGCGCCCCCCAAGTTTGACCAGCCGTTCTGCCGCTTCTGCCGCCATTGGCAGATCGCCTTGGCCGATATGGGCAAGGATCAAGCCTTCCAGCAGAAAACTGTTCTCTTCATCCTCGATCAAGGCCCGCGAAAACCAATAGGCCGCGTCGCGATAGCTGTGCTCGGACAAGGCAAGCCTGCCTGCCAGATAGGCACCGGGGTCTCCATCATTCTGCTGCGCCGAAACAGGCGCCGCGAGGATCGAGACGCCAAGAAGCAAGGCTGCGGCTGTTTTGAGAATGGGATGCGTCATCTGGGGGTCGGTCTCCTCGCCTTGCGGCGGTATCGCTGTTCAGGGAAAGCTAGCCCCCAGCCGCCCCCGAGGCAATGGCAAGCGGCGCTTGCATGGCCGTGATCGCGCGTTTGTCAGAATGACGTCACAAGGAAAACCAGCAAGGCCACGAAACAGGGAAGAAGGGCCAGAACGATCACCCAATTGATCCAGTCACGCGCCGGTTTGGCCGCAAGGACCGGATAGCGCAAAGGCCATTTCCCCTTGCGCGCGGCCAAAGCCATGGTGCTGACAGCCACCGGCATCCGGACACCAAAAAGATAGGGCACCGCAATGGGCCAGCCAAATCGACCCGCCCGGCTTCCGACATGATGGTGAAAAGCTGGCTCATACCCCGCCAGATCGACGTCAAAGGCCGCACCGAAATCGGACATGAACCCTTCGGCCTCGGCCCCGTCAAGTTGCAGCGCGGCGAACACATCTGCCCGATCCAGCGCCCCAAGCTTTCGCCCAGAGCGCTTTTGGATGAAGGCCAGTATGTCCTCGTCGCGCGGCCCGTTTTCCATCACATATTCGGATAGTTCGGCCCACCCGCACCCTGCGGCGTGGTCCAGGTGATGTTCTGGCTTGGGTCTTTGATGTCACAAGTCTTGCAGTGCACGCAGTTCTGGAAGTTGATGACAAAGCGCGGATCCTTGCCCTCTTCTGCCACCACTTCGTAAACGCCGGCCGGGCAATAGCGTTGCGCCGGTTCTGCATATTTCGGCAGGTTCACCGAAATCGGGATCGACGGGTCTTTCAGCTTCAGGTGCGCGGGCTGCGCTTCGTCATGGTTCGTAAAGCTGAAGGCCACATTGGTCAGCCGATCAAATGACAGCTTTCCATCCGGCTTGGGGTAGTCAATCGGCTTGAAGTTCTTGGCCTCACCTGTGGCTGCCGCATCCGTTTTGCCATGCCGCAGGGTGCCGAACAGGCTGAAGCCAAGCGTGTTCGTCCACATGTCCAGACCGCCGCCGATCAGCGAGGCAACGAGACCGTATTTTGACCACATCGGCTTGACGTTACGGACCTTTTTCAGGTCTTTGCCAATCGCGCCAGTCCGCACTTCCGTTTCATAGCTCGAAAGCTCATCGCCCGAACGACCCGCATTGATTGCCTCATGCGCGGCCTCTGCGGCAGCCTTGCCCGACAGCATGGCATTGTGGTTGCCCTTGATCCTCGGCACGTTCACCATGCCGACCGAGCAGCCCAGCAAAGCCACGCCCGGAGCCACCATCTTTGGCATCGACTGATAGCCGCCCTCGGAAATCGCCCGCGCCCCATAGGCCACGCGCTTGCCGCCTTTCAGCAACTCGGCCACCATCGGGTGATGCTTGAAGCGCTGGAATTCCATATAGGGGTAAAGATGCGGGTTTTCGTAATTCAGGTGAACCACGAAACCAACGTAAACCTGATTGTTTTCCAAGTGATAGATGAACGACCCACCACCGGCATTGCTGCCCAAGGGCCAACCCATCGTATGCGTAACCGTACCCTCGCGGTGCTTGGCCGGGTCAATCTCCCAGATTTCCTTCATGCCGATCCCGAACTTCTGCGAGCAATGGCCCTTCGACAGTTCGTATTTGGCGATCACTTCCTTGGCCAAAGACCCGCGCACGCCTTCTGACAGGAAGACATACTTCCCCAAGAGCTCCATCCCCGGCTCATAATTCGGCCCCGGTTCACCCGTCGCAGGATCACGCCCGAATTCGCCCGCTACCACGCCGGCCACGCGGTCACCGTCATAAACAAGCTCGCTGCACGACATGCCGGGGAAGATTTCCACACCCAAGCCTTCGGCGACGCCCGCCATCCAGCGGCAGACGTTGCCCATCGAGACGATGTAATTGCCGTGGTTGTTCATCAACGGCGGCATCGGAAAGTTCGGAATGCGGATCTGCCCGGCCGGGCCAAGCATGTAAAAGTTGTCTTCTTTCACAGGCACCTTGATCGGTGCATCCATGCTGCGCCATTCCGGCAAAAGCGCGTCCAACCCGCTTGGGTCCAAAACTGCGCCTGAAAGAATATGCGCGCCGACTTCAGACCCTTTTTCCAGCACAACGACCGACCGGTTCGGATCAAGTTGCTTCAGCCGGATCGCGGCTGACAGGCCTGCAGGCCCCGCCCCAACGATCACAACGTCGTATTCCATCTTCTCGCGCACGATCTGGCTCATCGCTTGTCCTTCATGCCGGGTCTTCGCCCGAATTTCCGTTTGAATCCGCTGCCCCTGTCATTGCCCCATGGGAAGCCTTGGGTCAACCGTGACGCAACATCACGTTTCCGCATTGCAGCACTGCCGCAATTTTCTTTCCCATAGGCGACAGGCCGCCGCTTTCCTGCGCCATCCCCTCTTGCATTTGCCATGCGCATCCGCTTGGGTAGGCGCAACAACACATGGGCCATGGCTTCCGGGTGCGGGGGCCGTGGTTCTTCTTTTCGTGGAATGAGGACGATGGAAAAGATCCCGATGACCCGTGGCGGCTTTGATGCGCTGGACGGAGAGTTGAAGACCCTGAAAACGGTCGAGCGTCCTGCCGTGATCCGTGCCATTGCAGAGGCACGCGAACATGGCGACCTTTCGGAAAACGCCGAGTATCACGCCGCTCGCGAAAAGCAGTCTTTCATCGAAGGCCGCATCAAAGAGCTGGAAGGTATCCTGTCGCTGGCCGAGGTGATCGACCCGTCGAAGCTCTCGGGCGCGATCAAGTTCGGCGCAACCGTGACACTGGTCGACGAAGACACCGATGAAGAAAAGACCTACCAAATCGTCGGCGAAACCGAAGCTGATATCGAACGCGGGATGCTCAACATCCGGTCTCCGTTGGCCCGCGCCCTGATCGGCAAGGACGAGGGCGACAGCGTCGAGGTGAAAACACCGGGCGGTGACCGCAGCTACGAAGTGGTGACGATCCGCTATATCTAACGCCTGCGCGAAGGGAACTGGGGCAATGCCCGAACGCGAGGATAAAATTTCCGATCCGGGATTGGTCATACTGGCCGAGCCCAGCAAGTTCACGGTCACCGAAGGCGTTGCCGGCGCCTTGTCCGTTGTCTGGGTGATTGCCGTCTTGGCCTATGTGTTTTCTGCGCCTGAAGGCACGGGGACGCTGGGTCTTGTGATGACTCTTCTGGTCGTCTTTCTGCCCTTGGCGCTGATCTGGGCGGCGGCCACGACCTTGCGTTCCGTGCGAATCCTGAGGGCCGAGGCCGCGCGGCTACAAGCCTCGGTCGATGCCATGCGGACCGCCTATGTTCAAAGCCAGCAATCTGGCGGAAGCCTGAAACCCTCGGTCGAACGCAAGATCGAGGAATTGGCCCATGCCGCAAAACAGGCCGAAACAGCGCTTGCGACCTTTTCAACGCGACGCGACACCGGTCTTACCGTGCCGTCGGCTGACCGCAAGTCCGCGCTTGTCGCCCCGACGCAATCGCCCCCAGCCGAAGAGCAACCGGGCCTGGCCTTGGGCACGCCCGCCGATGCCTTGCGTTCGCCCCTTTCGATTCCCGACTTCATTCTGGCCCTGCAATTCCCGGAAAGCCCTGACGACAAGGACGGCTTCCGCGCCCTGCGGGCCGCCTTGGAAGACCGCGAAGTGGCCAAACTGATTCGGGCCGCGCAAGACGTGCTGACCCTGCTCAGCCAAGAAGGCATCTATATGGATGACCTCCGGCCCGATCGCGCCCGCCCCGAACTCTGGCGGCGCTTTGCCGCAGGCGAACGCGGCAAGGGCGTTGCAGCTGTCGGAGGAGTGCGGGACCGCTCCTCTCTCGCCCTGACCGCAGGCCGGATGCGTGAAGACCCGGTCTTCCGCGATGCCGGACACCATTTCCTGCGCACCTTTGACCGGACGCTTCAGCAGTTCGAAAAGAACGCAACCGATGCCGAGATTGTCGAGCTTGCCGACACCCGAACGGCCCGCGCCTTCATGCTGTTTGGCCGCGTCATGGGCGTCTTCGACTAAGAACCCTCAGCGCCGCCCAATTTCCTTGAAAGGAAATTGCAAAATTCTTCAAAGAATTTTGGGGCTACCCGCGCGGGGCCGCTGCCCGGCGCAGCCGGTCGTTGATGGCACGGCCCAAGCCCGTTTCTGGCACCGGGGCGAAGGAAATCCTGCCCTCTGGCCCGGCAAGGGCATCTGCGTCGCGCAGGGTCTGGAACAAGGCTGCAGCCGCCTCGACCAAATCCCCCTTGGCCGACAAAGTCAGGTCCGCGCCCGCACAATCCGGACCAAAACCCACCCAGATTTCCGCACCCTCTCGCGCGACCGCCCCAAGGCGCACGGGTGCATCCGGCGCATAATGGCTGGGCAATTGTCCCGGCGCATTGGGCAAAGCCCCAGGTCCACCCACCGCAATCGCCCCCAGCATCGCCTCCAGCTCTTCCACCGGAATGCCGCCGGGTCGCAAAAGGGCCGGAGACCCATCCAGACCAAGGATGGTCGATTCCAGCCCCACGGCACAGGCCCCGCCATCCAGAATGGCCTCAATCTTGCCGCCAAGTCCCTGGCGCACATGATCCGCCGTAGTGGGCGACACCTTTCCCGATGGATTGGCCGAGGGCGCGGCAACCGGCCCGCCAAAGGCACGCAACAAGGCCTTGGCAAGCGGATGCGCGGGCATCCGTATCGCAACGGTTGGCAAACCCGCCGTCACCAGCGGCGACAATCCCGCACTCGCTTTCACGGGCAGCACCAAGGTCAGTGCTCCCGGCCAAAAGGCGCGCGCCACCGCTTCGGCGCGCTCATCAAACTCGGCCATATCCCGCGCCATCGCCATATCCGGGACATGGACGATCAACGGGTTGAACCTAGGCCGCCCCTTTGCCTCGAAAATCCGCGCCACCGCCGTGCCGTTCCGCGCATCCCCGGCCAGCCCGTAAACCGTCTCAGTCGGCATCGCGACCAGCCCGCCCGCCCGCAAGATTGCGGCAGCCTGACCAATCCCTTCATCGGTCGCAGCAAGAAACTGGGTATCCAAGACCATGTGACGTAGCGTAGGGCTTGAGTGGTCGGCCCCCATGGCTAACCTGTCATGCGTGCCAATAGACCTGACCGGCCCGTTTGCCAAGGCTTGCAGAATTTTCGAGGACCCCATGCCCTACCGCGCCCCTGTTTCCGATTTCCGCTTCCTTCTGGACCATGTCGTGGGATTTTCCCATGTCGCGGCAACGGATCGCTTTGCCGATGCTTCCGCCGAGACGGTCGAGGCGGTCCTGACCGAAGCCGGGAAACTTGCGGAAACCGTGCTCGCGCCGCTGAACCGCGCAGGCGACCAAATCCCGGCCAAGCTGGAAAACGGCGTGGTCCGCACATCCCCCGGTTTTGCTGATGGGTATAAGGCGCTGGCCGAAGGCGGATGGGTCGCCGTGGCAGCCGGGCCGGAACATGGCGGCATGGGTCTGCCACTGACCGTGGCCACGGCTGTCAATGACATGTTCTCTTCGGCCTGCCTGTCACTGCAATTGAACCCGCTGCTGACCCAAGGCCAGATCGAAGCCCTGGAGCATCACGCCAGCGACGACTTGAAGGCGCTTTACCTGCCCAAGCTGATTTCGGGCGAATGGAACGGCACGATGAACCTGACCGAGCCGCAGGCCGGGTCGGACGTCGGCGCGCTGCGGTCAAAGGCCGAACCAAATGGCGACGGCACCTACGCCATCTCGGGTCAGAAGATCTTTATCACTTGGGGCGATACGGATTTCCTGTCGAACACAGTGCACCTTGTTCTGGCCCGCTTGCCCGATGGCACTGCCGGAACCAAGGGTATCAGCCTCTTCCTCGTTCCGAAATTCCTCCCCGATGCCAATGGCAACCCCGGCAAGCGCAATGCACTGCAAGTGGTCAGCCTTGAACACAAGCTGGGCATCCATGGCAGCCCGACTTGTGTCATGCAATATGATGGCGCGACCGGCTGGCTTGTCGGCGAGCCGCATAACGGCATGGCCGCCATGTTCACCATGATGAACAACGCTCGTCTGGGCGTTGGCATGCAAGGCGTAGGGCTTGCAGAGATTGCCTATCAGCAAGCGCTGGACTACGCCCAAAACCGTGTGCAGGGCAGAACCGCAGAGGCCGGGCAGACCGGCATCATCGGCCATGCCGATGTGCGTCGAATGTTGGCCACAATGAAGGCAGAGGTCTTCTCCTCCCGCGCCATTGGCCTTGCCTGTGCTGTCGCCATCGACATGGCCAACGCCACCGGCAGCGCCGAATGGAAGTCCCGCGCGGCCCTTTTGACCCCCATCGCAAAGGCCTATGGCACGGATGTCGGCGTATCCGTCGCATCCGAAGGTGTGCAGATCCACGGCGGCATGGGCTTTATTGAAGAAACCGGCGCGGCCCAGTTCCTGCGCGATGCTCGAATCACGCCGATCTACGAAGGCACGAACGGCATTCAGGCGATGGACCTTGTCGCCCGCAAGATGATGGATGGCGGCGACGCGGCCTTCCGCCTGATCGGTGAGATCGAAGCCGACGCCAAAGCCGCCCGTGACGTTCTGCCTGATCTGGCCGAAGACGTCTGGGGCGCCGCCGAAACCCTGCGGGAGGCGACCGAAGCCCTGATTTCACGCGATCTGAACGACCGTTTCGCCGGGGCCGTGCCTTATCTCCGGGCCTTTGCCCTGACCTTGGGCGCACATTTCCATCTGAAAGCCGCCCGCGCCGAAGGCTCGAACGGACCGCGCACGAAACTCGCCCGCATCGCGATCAAGCGACTCTTGCCGGAACATGCCACGCTCTTGGTTGAAGCCGCCGAAGGGGCAGCCGATCTTTACGCTTTGTCGCCCGAGGATCTGGCTGCATGAGCATGATCCGCTTTCCCTTCGAGGCCACCCCGCCCGAAGGGGAGGTTCTGGAAGTGGCCGAGGGCATCCTGTGGATCAGGCTGCCCCTGCCCATGGCGCTGGACCATGTGAATGTCTTTGCACTGGATGATGGCGATGGCTGGACGATCCTCGACACTGGCCTGAATACAGGCCGCGGTCGCGCGATCTGGGAAAAACTGCTATCCGGGCCACTGTCGGGCAAACCTGTCCGCCGCTTGATCGTCACCCACCACCACCCCGATCACGTCGGGCTGGCCGGGTGGTTTCAAGCGCGTGGGGTAGAGCTTTGCATGACCCGCACCGCTTGGCTTTACGCCCGGATGCTGACGCTGGACGAACAGCCAAAGACCACGCCACAGGGTATGGCCTATTACACCCGCGCTGGTGTGCCCCCCGACCTGCTGGCCAAACGCGCCGAAGAACGCCCCTTCAACTTTTGCGATGTCGTTTACCCGATGCCGGTTGGCCTGACCTCGCTGACCGAAGGGCAAAGCCTTCGGATGGGCGGGCGCGACTGGACAATCCGTCTGGGGTCGGGCCATGCGCCAGACCATGCAACCTTCTGGTCGAACGACCTCATCCTTGGCGGCGACCAGCTTTTGCCCGGCATTTCCGCCAATATCGGAGTCTACCCGACCGAGCCCGAGGCCGACCCGCTCAAAGACTGGCTGGAAAGCTGCGCACGGTTTCAACCCCTTGCCCGTGACAACCAGTTTGTCCTGCCCGGCCACAAGTTGCCCTTCTATGGCCTGCCCCTGCGCCTTTCCCAGATGATCGAAAATCACCTTGGCGCGCTGGATCGCCTGCGCGATCACCTGACCACGCCGCGCACCGCACATGGTTGCTTTGCACCGTTGTTCAAACGCGAAATTGGCCCCGCTGAATACGGGCTGGCCTTGGTGGAAACTGTCGCCCACCTGAACCATCTCTTGCGCCGGGGTGATGTTTCGCGCCACCTTGACGGGCAAGGAGCATGGCAATGGCAATCGAACCCGTAACTGATATTTCCACCACCGCTGAACTGGCAGAAGGCGAAGCGCTGCCACGCGCTGCCGCTGTCCATTCAGACCCCGAAGCCCCGGCAAGCGCAGAACAAAAACCGCTTCCCCGCGCCATGTCCCGGCGCCCGGTAAAAGAGAAAAGCGAGGCCGAATGGGCCTATGAGCGCGTCATCCTATACATCCGCAATTTCGAGGAGCAACTCGACAGTGCCGAAGAGGTGGCCATGGGCTTTGCAGGCGGCGATGCGGGCGTGCTGCAAATCGAAGGTGTCGGCTTTTTCGAACCCGATATCCTGACCTTCTATGGCTACGATGAAGACGGGCTGAAAACCCAACTCATCCAGCATGTCAGCCAGCTGAACGTCGTCTTGCGCGCCATCCCGAAGCTTGAACCCGAAGAACCCGCTCGCCGGATCGGGTTTCAACTGGAGCGCGGCTGGCTCGGCGGCGATGCGGGCGACGGCTCCGCCTGAAACCCATATGTAACAGGCATCTTTGTCGCGCATTGCGCCCCGTGACAGCCGGAACTGAATCAGTTATGGCAAAGACAACACTTTCGGAAGGGACTGAAAAATGGCCGAACACAAGCATGGCAGCATGGATATCCGCGTTCAGGAAAAGACCTTTGCAGGCTTCATCCGCATGGTCATGTGGGGCGCTGGCATTTCGATCGCGACGCTGATTTTCATGGCACTCGTCAACGCCTGATTCCTCTAGAACTTAGTTGGTTTCAATATGTTTCGTCTGCTGATTGCCGTTTTGGCTCTGACAACGCTGGTCGCCTGTGGCGGAGCAGAACCCAAATGGGCATCAGACGAAGCCGTGGCTCAGGCCCGCTACGTCCATAGCGGGCCAACCGCCATTACGCTGTTTACGGTCACTTCGACCCGCAACGGCAGCGGCGCACATTCCGGTCTGATGATCAACGGCTCTGAACGGCTGATCTTTGACCCCGCCGGAACGTGGCACCATCCCAAACTGCCAGAACGGAACGATGTGCATTTCGGCATGTCTCCGAAAATGGTCAGCTACTACATCGACTATCACGCCCGGGAAACTTACGACGTCTGGGAACAGACCCTGCTTGTCAGCCCGGAAACCGCGGCGCTGATCACCCAAAAGGTCAAGGCTTACGGTGCTGTGCCAAAGGCGCAGTGCAGCAAGTCAATCTCGTCGATCCTGACCGAGGTGCCGGGCTTCGAAAGCCTGCCAAAGACATGGTATCCACGCCAGTTCATGGAAGCCTTCGGCGAAATGCCGGGCGTGATCACGGTCAAGCACACCGATAACGACACCGACGACAATCACGGTGTTCTGCTGGTGCAGGCCGGCGATCCTCGCCTGAAAGACTGATCAAAGCCAAAGCAAGCTGTACAAGGTGGCGCCGCCCGCAAGGATGGCGCCAATCACGCTGCGCGTGACAATTCCCACCAACAGCGTGACACAGGCCGCCGCAAGACGCGGAACATCTGTCACGCCATCGGTCGCCGGGGGCCACAGCACCGCAGGGGCAACCAAGCCCGGCAGAATAGCCACAGCCGTGTAGCGCAAGGCGCGGCGCAACCCCGGCGGCAGGGGCCGATTTCCCAGCACACCCAGAAACGAAAACCGGATCAGGAAAGTGCCAATCCCCAAGATCGGCACAACAGTCCAGTACAGCGCCGGATCAACCTTCATCTGCCCGTCCCCTCCGCTCCAGCCAGATCTCTGACCCGGCCCCTGCGGCCATTGCCAATACCGCCGCAACCAGCAATCCGGTGCCATAGGGCATCCCCGCCAAAAGCAAGGCGACCAGAATAGACACCCCCGCCGAAATCACATGCGGAATGCTGCGCAGCATCGGCGCGGTGATCGCCAAAAAGGTAATCGGCACCGCAAAATCCAAGGCATATTCCGGTGGAATCGCCTGACCGATCATCGCACCTGCCATCGACGCGCCAAACCACAAGGGCGCAATCGGCGCGACAGAGCCGAAGAAAAACGCAACCTTCTCGCCAAGCGACTGATCTGGACGCTTTTCAAACTCGACCGTGCTGGCGGCAAAGCTTTGATCCACAAGGAAATAGGCCATCAACACCCTTGTTCCCAAGGGCGCGCCCCCCAAATGCGGGGCCACGGCCACGGAATACATGACCATCCGCAGATTGACCGCCAAGGATGTCGCAAGGATCACCAGCACAGGGGCCTGCTCCTGCATCAATTGCAGCGCGGCAAATTGCGATGCCCCTGCAAAGACGCTGACCGAAAACAGCATGACCTTCAAAAGGTCCAATCCAGCCTCGGTCGCGACCACGCCGAACAACAGGGCAAATGGCACGACAACAATGATAAACGGTGCCGAGGCGAGGCATCCGCGCAAAAATGCTTTGGTCTTGGGGCTGGCCATAATCCGGGGACTTTACCGTTCTGTCCGGAAGGCTTAGGCATTTTCACAGCCAAGCGAAAGAGGGAACCATCCGGGTGCTGGTCAGACACAGCTTACCAGAGCGCTACCGCGAAGACGCCGCCCGTCTGTACTGGCAAGCCTTTGGCAGCAAATTGGGCCGGATCCTTGGCCCGGAACCGCGCGCCGTTGCTTTCCTGACCCGCGCCTTGCGACCGGATCACTGCCTTTATGTCCTTGGCGATGATGGGGCCCTACTCGGCATCGCAGGCTTCAAATCCCCAGCAGGAAGTTTCGCCAGTGGCTCAGCCAATGATCTTCATGCCGTCTATGGGCGCTTTGGCGGGCTTTGGCGACAGCTTCTTCTGCGGCTTCTTCAAAGCGAAGTCGACAATGACCGCTTCCTGATCGACGGCATCTGCGTCGCACGGGAATGGCGCGGCCGCGGCATCGGTTCAGCCCTTGTTGATGCGCTGGTCTCCGAAGCCCGTTGGCGCGGTTACGACACCGTCCGTCTCGACGTGATCGACGCCAATGTGCGCGCCCGCGCGCTTTACGAACGCATGGGCTTTGCCCCTTGGAAAAGCGAAACCCTGGGCTGGCTGCGTCACGTCTTCGGCTTCACCCGCTCGACCACAATGGTGCGCGAGTTGACGTCACGCGCAAGCTAACCCAGCGGCACAGACGAGACTTTCAGATAATTCCCCCTGCCAATTATTCAGACTCTGTGCAATATTCATTGCGCCACATACCGGGGGCACACCAAAACTCACGATCGCCGGAACAGGCGGCGGACAAAGGGAACAGTAATATGCTTAACGAATTCAAGAGCTTTATCGCCAAGGGCAACGTCGTTGACCTTGCCGTAGGTATCATCATCGGTGCGGCCTTTACGGCCATCGTCAACTCGCTGGTTGCCGACCTGATCAACCCCATCATCGGCCTCGTCACTGGCGGGATCGACTTCTCGAACCTCTTCATCGACCTTTCGGGCACCAACCCAGCCTCTCTCGCCGCCGCCAAAGAGGCCGGTGCACCTGTCTTCGCCTATGGCGCCTTCCTGACCGCCGTGATCAACTTCCTGATCATCGCTTGGGTCGTGTTCCTGCTGGTCAAGGCCGTCAACCGCCTGAAAGAAGCCACCGCCAAGAAAGAAGCCGCCGAAGCTGCAGCCGCTCCGGCTGGCCCGACCGAACTCGATATCCTGATGGAAATCCGCGACTCTCTTAAAAAGTAACCGGCCTTCCGGCCAAGTTTACCCGTATTTCAACAAATGAAGACTGAACGGGCGACGGACCTTCCGCCGCCCGTTTTCTTTTGGCCAAATGCCCCAAAAACAAAGCCTGCCGGTCTCAAGACCAGCAGGCAATCGGGGCACATCGGCCCCGAGGGAGAAGAACACCCCTTCTTGGGTGGGGGCGCCCTTTCGCCTAAGGGCGGGAGGACCCTCAGAGTTTCATCGCGGCATCGGCGCTGATCGAAGGAAGACCAAGCGCCTCGCCAACGGCTGCATAGGTCAGCTTTCCGGCGTGGGTGTTCAGACCAGCCTTCAAATGCGGATCATCGGCGCAGGCCTGCTTCCAGCCCTTGTCCGCCAAAGCCAGCATGAACGGCAGCGTGGCATTGCCCAAGGCAATGGTCGAGGTCCGCGCCACTGCCCCCGGCATGTTCGCCACGCAGTAATGCATGATGCCATCAACCTCATAGATCGGGTCTTGGTGCGTCGTCGCCCGGCTGGTTTCAAAGCACCCGCCCTGGTCAATCGCCACATCCACAATCGCGGCCCCCGGCTTCATCGTCGAAAGCTGCGCTTTCGAAACCAGCTTCGGCGCGGCGGCACCGGGAATCAGCACAGCGCCGATCACCAGATCTGCCTCTGCCACCAGTTCCGCAGTCGCCCCGGCGCTGGCATAGGCGTTTTTGAAATCGCGGCCGAACACATCGTCCAGATAGCGCAGGCGCGGCAGCGAACGGTCCAGCACGGTCACATCCGCGCCCATCCCGGCGGCAACCTTGGCCGCATGGGTGCCAACAACACCGCCGCCAATCACAACCACTTTCGCCGGTAAAACGCCCGGCACGCCGCCCAGCAGTACACCCCGGCCACCATTGGCCTTTTGCAGCGTCCATGCACCGACTTGCGGCGCCAGACGCCCCGCCACTTCCGACATCGGCGCCAGCAGCGGCAAACCGCCTGCGCGGTCGGTCACGGTTTCATAGGCAATCGCCGTCACACCGGACTTCAGCAAGTCACGGGTCTGCTCCGGGTCCGGTGCCAGATGCAGATAAGTGAACAAAAGCTGCCCTTCGCGCAGCCGGGCACGCTCCACCGCCTGCGGCTCCTTGACCTTTACGATCATGTCCGAAACCGCAAACACCTCATCGGCGCTGGCCAAGATCTTGGCCCCCGCCGCAACGTAATCTGCGTCCGTAAAGCCCGCCCCCATCCCGGCATTGGTTTCAACCACGACCTCGTGGCCATGGCCAACCGCCTCACGGGCTGCATTCGGGGTCATCCCAACGCGGAATTCCTGCGGCTTGATTTCCTTGGGGCATCCGATCTTCATTTTATCCTCCCTGCCGAACTCTGGGCCGGCTTATTCAGAAAGGATCACCCGACTCAGCCGCAATTGCTTTGAAACATCGGTGACAGACGCCCCAGTATTTCGTAGGATCATGCGGAATTTGGCTCAGTCTTCGAAGAAAATCCCGCCGCTATGGATCTTGACGCAACCGACCGCCGCATCCTGAATGTCCTGCAAAAGGAAGGCCGCATCACCAATGCCGAGCTTTCCGAACGCGTGAACCTTTCGCCGTCAGCCTGCCACCGCCGCACCCAAAGGCTGGAGGAAGAAGGCTACATCGCCGCTTTCGTGGCCCTGCTCGAGCCGCGAAAACTAGGCCGCAACACCACTGTCTTTGTCGAAATCACGCTGGAAGGTCAGGCCGAGGAACTGCTCGACGCCTTCGAGCGCGAGGTCGCCCGCATCCCCGACATTCTGGAATGTCACCTGATGGCAGGCAGCGCCGACTATCTGCTAAAAATGATGGTCGAAGACACCGAAGACTTTGCCCGCATCCATCGCCAATTCCTGTCCCGCCTGCCCGGCGTGCGGCAGATGCAATCCTCCTTCGCCCTGCGCACCGTGCTAAAAACCACCGCGCTTGCGGTCTAGTGTCAGGGCAGCGCCAAGACCTGCGCCAGAACATGCAGGGCCATATAGATCACGATCAGCGACCCGATGGTGTAAAACGTGGCCCGCACCTCATGCGATTGCTTGGTGGCATAGGCCATGAAATGCACGGCACGTGCGGCGACAAAGCCATACATCAGCCCTTGTGCCAGCCACAACGCGGGGCCAACCGTCACAAACAGCAGCCCCACCGCCAGAAAGGCAGGAATGTTTTCCAGATCATTCCGATGCATCCGGCGAGACCTGTCGACATAATCGTTGATCTCCAATTGCTCGGGTTGCGGCGTGGGGTTCAACGGGCCGGGGCGCAGGTCTTCGGGGCTGGCCAGACCGGAATTGCTTTTCATCATCCTGTAGACGGTCATCCAGCCTTGCAGCATGATCTTCAACACCATCAGCGCAGCGGCGATGGCATAGGTTTGAAATACAGGGTTCTCGATGGACAGCGCGGTCATGGTCAGCCTCCCAAAGCCTGAGCCTAGCGCTCCAGACTGCTGTATCGTGGGAAAGCTGCCAAGGGGGATAAGGCCGCAATGAAAAACGCCGCGCGCCTTGCTTCCCTTTCCACCCTGCTTATGGGCCTTGGCCCTGCCGCCTTTGCCGATGAGGCGGCGCCGACCGTCTACTTTGTCTTCAGCGGTCACAGCGAAACGACGCCAGATCACTTACGTCAGGTGCTTTCGGCGGAACACTGCACAGATGACGGGATATGCATGGTGGAAATGGACCAAGCCATCTTCACCGCGATCGACCAACTGGTCTCTTCAGGCCCAGAGGTTGCACACAGCAGTGCTGAATCTCTTCCCCCGATCGTTTCCTTCGGCATCGGTCCGTCCGCCGGGGGATAGGTCTTTTTCTCATCCACTGGCGGCGTTGAAAGCCAAGGCGTTTCGCACAGTTTCGGCGACGCCGTGGCGCAAGCCATCATCGAACCGTTTCGGGACAGGCTGACCCTAGAGACTTGCGAACCTTATTTCGCCACATGGGGCCCGAACTCCCCCGCCTACCTCATCCCGTCCTGCCCTTCCGGGGTTAAGGCCAGTGGATATTTCCGCTTCGGCGGACAATATTACTACTGTCTGAAACGGTGAAAATCGGCCGCGAAGATGACCAATTCCTAAAAAAGTCCTAATCTCCGACGCTAAGACTTTGATTGCATTGGCATTAAAAAACGTCCCCGACGGGGACGCTCTGGAATCCGGGCGATGAAGCCCCCCGGTCACTCCCTCTCCCCCCGGTGCAGAAGAAAGGTCACCGAGGGTCGCTGTAGAGCGGGTCGAAGCTGCCAGATCACGACGAAGACGGCACTGGGCAAAAGCTGAGCCAAAAAATACTGAAAAGCGCAATCCGTTTTGAAGCGAAGGGCCGGACGTTAGCCGCGATCTAGCGGCCAAGCTCAGTCAGCAACTCTTGATACAGTCTGGCATCGAGCGCCCCCGGCGCCTTGAAGGGGTTTTCCATGACGTAGATAGTGAAGAGGATGAACCCGATATACACTGCGTAGAGCGATATCAGGGCTATGTTGTCGCGCCGCGGTGTAAAGACGTAAAAACCGACGGCCACCAGCAGGACGCCGGCCAAAGCCGCCCCCCAGAACAGGGCGTTGAGTTCCGTCTTTCCGTGATGTTCTCGCAGGTCGCGGATTTCGGCGATGGCGTGGATCTTGGCCAGCATGTTTTCGCGCAGGCTGGTTTCACGCGGCGTCGCAGGCACAAGATCCAGCGCAGCCAGATAGGCGTCGTTCCATTTGCCCCAGGCCGATCCGGAAAGGTTGCCGGTCAAAGCAAGGCTTTGCCATTCTTCTGCGGGCACAAGGGCAAGGTAGTCGCGGATGGCATCCCCGACGGGCTTGGCCTGCGCGCCGTAACGCAGGGCGTCGTAGGAAATGTCAGACACAGCGTTGACTTCGTGCGAAATCTCAAGGCCAAGCTGCTGGTATTCGACCACTTCTGACGCAAAGATGAGGGCAAGGATAAGCCCGTGCAGAGCCGAGACCCGCATTACCATCGACGCGGCAAGGTCGCGCGTTAGGTCATCGGGTTCCCGCCGCAACGTCCTTCGAGCGACAAAATAGACCAAAAGCACGGCGACGACGGTGGCGGATATGATGGCTATGCCTTGTATCATGAACGTCTCTTGGTTCCACCGTGTTGCACCTTCAGCAGTTTGGGCAAGCGGGTGAAACCGATCAACAGCCTTTTTCGCCGAGAGCAATGAAAAACCCCCGGCCAAAGGACGGGGGTTGATCGTCTGGGCCGTTGCCGACCCCAGTGTCGTTAAAACGCCTTAGATAGCGCCTTCACGCTGTGCCTTCTTGCGCGCGAGTTTACGCGCACGACGGACGGCTTCGGCTTGCTCGCGCGCTTTCTTGACCGACGGCTTCTCGAAATGCTGCTTAAGCTTCATTTCCCGAAACACGCCTTCGCGCTGGAGCTTTTTCTTCAGAGCCCGGAGGGCCTGTTCGACGTTGTTATCACGAACGCTGACCTGCATGTGGTTGTCACCACCTTCCTAAGTTAGAGTTGCACTGTAAGTGCAGGCGAGGCGCGCTATAACAGGGCAAAGCCTGCCTGTCCACCATTTGCAACCGCGAGAACCCCGATGGAACAGCCGAATTCGCCCGAAGCCGCCGCCGACCGCGTACTGGATGCCGCCCTGATGCATGTGGCCTTTGATGGTTGGACCGACGCCACTTTCCGCGCAGCCGTCCTTGATTCGGGCGTGGATGCCGCCTTGGCCAAAGCGTTGTTCCCCCGCGGCGGACTGGATCTTGCCATCGCCTACCATCGCCGTGGAGATACTCTGATGCGCGAGGCACTGGCAAAGACAGACCTGTCATCCATGCGTTTTCGCGACCGTGTCGCCCACGCCGTCCGCCTGCGAATTGAGGCGGTGGAGGATCGCGAAGCGGTTCGGCGCGGCACAACTCTCTTTGCCCTGCCACTTCATGCCGCCGAAGGGGCACGGCTGATCTGGGGTACGGCCGATGCCATATGGGACGCCTTGGGCGACGCCAGCCGCGACCTGAACTGGTACACGAAACGCGCCACTCTCTCGGGCGTTTATTCCTCGACCGTGCTTTACTGGCTGGGCGATGACAGCCTTGGCCATCAAGCCACATGGGATTTCCTTGACCGACGGATCGAGGACGTGATGCGCTTTGAAAAGGTCAAAGCCCAGCTTCGCGAAAATCCATTGTCAAAAGCTATTCTGTCAGGCCCGCTGAAGTTCATGGAAAACATCCGCAAGCCTGTGGTGCCCGACGATCTGCCCGGGCGGGTGATGGACCGCTTTCGCCCCAAGTCCTGACAGCTTAAGCTTGCCTCGCTTACACCAAAGAAAGGCCGAACACCCATGACCCTGTCCCACACCATGACCGCCATCGAAATCTCGCAACCCGGCGGTCCCGAGGTGTTAAGGCCGGTCACCGTTCCCGTCCCTGTTCCGGGACACGGCCAGATCGTCATCCGTGTCGCTTGGGCGGGTGTGAACCGCCCCGATGCCTTGCAGCGGGCCGGCATGTATGCGCCGCCCCCTTCGGCCTCGCCCCTTCCGGGGTTGGAGGCCTCTGGTACGGTTGTGGCCTTGGGGCCGAATGTCAGCCGGTGGCAGATTGGCGACAAAGTTACGGCTCTGCTTCCCGGCGGTGGCTATGCTGAATATGTTGCGACCCATGAAAGCCACGCCTTGCCTGTGCCAGACGGCATGGGTCTACGCGAGGCGGCCTGCCTGCCAGAGACCTGCTTTACAGTCTGGTCAAACGTGGTGATGCGCGGGCGGTTGTCTGCCGGGGAACGGTTCTTGGTTCATGGCGGATCATCTGGCATTGGCACGACGGCCATTCAGATCGCCCGCAATCTGGGCGCGCGGGTTTTCACCACGGCGGGCAGCGATGAAAAGGTTGCAGCGTGCAAGGCGCTGGGAGCGCAGGCTGCCTATAACTACAAGACCGAAGACTGGGCCGCCGCTATTCGGGCCGAAGGTAGCGCAAACCTGATCCTTGATATGGTCGGCGGCGCCTATCTTCCCAAGAACGTCCGCACCTTGGCCGATGATGGCCGTCTGGTGCAGATTGCCTTCCTGCAAGGTCCGAAGGTTGAATTGAATTTTGCCGAGATGATGATGCGGCGTCTGACCCTGACCGGATCAACGCTTCGTCCGCAATCCGATGCCGCAAAGGCCAATATTGCCCGCGAGGTCGAAGCAAATGTCTGGCCGATGATTGCGGCAGGCCGATTTGCCCCGGTCATGGACAGCGAATTCGCGCTTGCCGATGCTGCCAAAGCCCATGCGCGGATGGAAAGTTCGGGCCACACCGGCAAGATCGTTCTGAAAGTCGAATGAGGGGGCAGTTGCCCGCCCCCTATCGTCTGATCAGCGGTTGATCTTCCAGCTGTAATAGACCCGGTAATGGCCGCCGTGGTCACGGTAGTTCACCGTGAACTGCGGCGATGTCAGCGATCCGCCTCCGAAGGTCGAAAGTGCATTCGGCAGATGGACTGCTGCCGCTTGGGGCGTGAAGATGTCGTCCTTCAGGGCCGAGATGATCCATCCAACGATCGCCCCGATGATTGCCCCGGCAACTGCGCCGATGATTGCGCCCAAGGGGCCACCGATGGCCGTGCCGACCGTGCCGCCGATGGCCCCGCCAATCGCAAGACCGGCAGCGGCGCTGACCGCCGCGATGATGACAGTGACATCATCCTTGATTGCCTCCCACAGATCGGCAAGGAAATCGGACATGCCGCCATTGTCCTTTTCAGCCAAGGCCAGCACCATCAGAAAATCTGCCGGATAGCGGACATTGCTCAATGAGAAGGATTTGAGCAGGCGCGGCGGGTTATAGACCTTCGTTTCACCATCGTCGTAATCATCACGAACCATGAATTCGTTGATCTTGGTCGTGGTGCCATTGTCGGCCACTGCCACTGCGCCCATGGCAATTTCATCATCGCCGGGCCATTCCGGGTTGGTTTCATCAACGCATTTCACCTGATGAATCCGGAATTCCAGACCCTTGTTGACCACAATCGGTGGCTTTGGGACCACAACACCGCCGATTGTTCCGGTCGGAAGCACAGCAATCGAGGGCCGGATATTGTCGGCCAACATACGCATGACGGTGGGGTCAAGGTTCACATTCGGGGCAAGGCGGCGCATGACCGTTTCAACATCGGCCCCGTCGTCCGATTTCAGTTCGGCACGAGTGTCGAACAGGTTTTCGTGCAGGCTGTTGATCCGCTTTTCACTGGAAAGTTCGCGCTCTAGAAAGCGGAATTCCTGAACCTTGTTGACCTGCGCCAAAACGGGTTTTCCGGCGGTAACGTCGACATTGTACCGACGGGCGAGTGAGCGGACATTGCTGTCATAAAGCGCTGACAGGGCCGCTTCGATCTTGGTCGCCTCTGCAGTTCGTCCACGTTTGCCACCCGGCTTGAGCTGGGTCAGCCGTTTGGCGACGATCGGCCCAAGTTTCGACGGGTTCCCGTCAATTCCGCGGCTGCTTGCCAGGGCAGGTTCGCGTGCAAAGGCCAGTCCTTGCACAACATCAAGTTTGAACAATTCGACACAACGGTCGACCATGTCCTGGAATTCGGGGCTCAATAAAGGCGCCCCGGTTGAAAAACCGGTTGTTTCGCTCATGGCGATCTCCCATCAAAATTTGTTGTTAAAAATCAATTTTCTGACGAGGCCAAAGGCCGATGCCAGTGAGGAAAAGATACCGAAAAACAACCAATGGGTGAAAGTCTGGAATCCTCTACCCTCGCACGGCATCACCGTACCGCTTCGATGACCGCGTCTTTAAGCGTGCAATCACGAATCGTATCGGCACCGCAACGCCGCGGCTCCATGTCTTTTGTCAGGCAGATCCGCACCTCCTGAATCATTCCGTCACGACAGGTGACCGTTACCTGATCACGTTTCAGGCCCGGATTGGATTCAAGGAATGCACCTTCGATGACCTCGGCGGGAACTTTCAGATCCTTGTTGATCTTTGGAAAAACAGGGGAAATCGCCACGCTTCGAAATGCCTTTCGCGCAAGGGCATAATAATCGCGTGACGACAGGCCCGAACAGCGCCCGTGTTTCTTCCACTGGTAGAAGGCAGAGCCTGCCCCCCCGAAAACATCCGCCACGGCAGCCGTTTCTGACCGCGACGGATCCCGCTCGGTCGTGCGGCAATAGCTTGGCCAACCGTCTTCATACTGCGGCCAAAGGCCATGAAGGACAAAGGTCGTTCCGGTCCCGCGGTCGCATTGCGGATCGCGCCGCGAATCCCCCTCCAAGGCGCACCAGTTTGGCGACCAGGAAAGGGCCATGACGTAATAGTCAAAATCCCCTGCCCGTTCGCCTTCGGCAAATGCTGTCCCTGCCGCCAGACAAATCCCCGCCACCCAAGCTGCCACGCTGCGCATTTCCACTTCCCCTTTTCTCCCAAACTCACTATATACACCCCTGAATTCCCCGACATCGTGGAAATCGCGGACGAAGGTTCGCAGCCGTTTTCCCGGCACGGGACAGATTTGTAAAGGAGCCTGCTATGAACAAGCCGCTCATGGCCAAAGCCACCGCCGTCTGGCTCGTGGACAACACCACGCTTTCCTTCAAGCAGATCGCCGACTTTTGCGGCATGCACGAATTGGAAGTGCAGGGCATCGCCGATGGCGACGTGGCCCCGGGTGTGAAAGGGTTTGACCCGATCGCCAACAACCAGCTGGACGAAGGCGAAATCGAAAAAGGTCAGAAGGACCCGCTGTACCGCCTGAAGCTGAAGCATAACCCGGCAGCAGCTGGCGAAGAAAAGCGCCGCGGCCCGCGTTACACCCCGCTGTCCAAGCGTCAGGATCGTCCGGCTGCTATTCTGTGGCTGGTCAAGTTCCATCCGGAACTGTCCGATGGTGCCATTGGCAAACTTGTCGGCACGACCAAACCGACGATCCAGTCGATCCGCGAGCGCACCCACTGGAACATCAACAACATCACGCCGGTTGACCCGGTTGCTTTGGGCCTGTGCAAGCAGACCGAACTTGACGCCGCCGTTCAGCAGGCCGTGCGCCGCCGGGCAGTCGAAGGCACGGTGATGAGCGATGACGAGCGCCGCAAGCTTGTGTCCACCGAGCAATCGCTTGGCATGGCGACCGAGCCCAAGATCCCGTCCTCGATCGCTGGCCTTGAAACCTTCTCTTTGTCTGAAGAAGAAGAAAAACCCGCTGACTTCTCGGATGCTGACAGCTTCTTCAATCTGCCGCATGGCGATGATGACGATGAGGACGACGAAGACACCCGTCGTTGATCTGTCATTGACGGTCAATTCTTTGAAAGTGGCGCTTGTTGAGGGCGCCCTTTTTCATTGCGAGAGGTGCTCGACCCAGTTTCTTATCTCGTGCTGCCGGTTTCTGGCGACCGGAAGGCGCCTGCCATCTTTCAGCAGCAGAACATGGTTCCGACCATCTTGGACCAAAGTGTCGACGGCATGTGCGGCAACCCAATGGCTTCGATGAACCATACGGCCCAGTTCTGGTGGCATCGCGTCTGCTGCCTCGCTGATCCTGCCCCGCAGCAGCTTGGTCTTACCATCCCTTCGCACAACGGAAACATAATGCGCCTCCGCTGAAAGCACTGATACGTCTTCGCTGCGAAAGTCGATCCCAAGAATATTAATGACCGGATCGCGCATCACGACCGGCTGTTTTAACTCGGTCGCGAGAGGATCACTCAGCGCAGATACAGACGCATCGGACACAGGAGACTGGATCGTCTCATTCTTGGCCGCGTAATCTGGCTGGATAAGCGGCTGTGATGCAATGTCCCTTAGAATTCTTGGAACGAGGAAAGAGACGAATATGACTTCGCCAACAACCCCAAAAACGAGGTTGAAAATGGCGACCAAGACGACGTCGATCAATGGCGGGATTTGCGCACCCAGCAAGGTTGCGCTGATGACCCCATAGACAGTTGCAAGGATGATCGAGACGGCGACGACAAGACTGGCATAGACGGTCCGCCCCATACGCTGGGTGACATAAACCGACCCGACCAAGAACATCAAAAAAAGCCGACGCTGTTTGCGTAGAAGATGGTCAAACGGACGACGTTGAGATCCACCATGTCGTCATAGGGCCGCAAGGCGATGACAAAGGCGCTGGCCAACAAGACAAGCGCAACAAAATACGGATGCCAGAAGAGCTTGCGCATTTCGTGCCACGAAAGGTCGGAACGTGCGCCGTTCACGTACACTATCCGCATTTCATACCATTCCGTTGGTCCGAATACCTTGTTTGTGCGACATTCCCGTATGGGTCGGGGGCTGCTTGCCCAGTATTCGAGTGTGTTGGTTCTGGTGCCGACCCAACTCCACCTTAACAGGACTGCGGCGCAGGAAAAGCATTTGCTCCGTTCCTGCCAGCTGTACCGTTCATGCCAGAATGTCAGGTTTATAGACGCCGTCGCGCTCTTAATGCCGCGCCGATGGTGCCATCATCCAGATACTCCAACTCGCCCCCAATCGGGACGCCTTGTGCAAGCGTGCTGATCTGCGCACCGGTCGCAGCCAGTGCATCGGCAATGTAATGCGCAGTCGTCTGGCCATCCACAGTCGCATTCAGCGCCAGAATGACCTCGGAAACCTGTTCCGCCGTTACCCGTTCGACAAGGGCCGGAATGCGCAACTCCTCGGGGCCGATGGCATCCAACGCGGAAAGCGTACCACCCAAGACGTGGTATCGACCACGGAAAACACCCCCGCGTTCCATAGCCCAAAGATCAGCCAGATCTTCGACCACGCAAATCTCGGCCCCGCCACGCGTTTCGTCTGCACAAATCGGACAAAGATCGTCAGTGCTGATATTTCCGCAAACGCGGCAATCTTTTGCGTTCAGGGCAATGGTTGCCATTGCCTGAGCAAGCGGCGCCATCAGCCCCGAGCGTTTCTTCAATAAGGCCAAGACCGCACGCCGGGCGGAGCGCGGCCCAAGGCCAGGCAAGCGGGACATCAGATCAATCAGCGTTTCAATGTCGCGACTGGCATCAGAGGCAGGAGGTGTGGGCAAATCAGGCCTCAGAAGGGAAGCTTCATACCGGGCGGCAGACCCAAATCTTCGGCCATCTTTGCCAGCTCCCGCTGGCTTCGCTCGCTTGCTTTCGTCTGGGCATCCTTGATCGCCGCCAAGATCAAATCTTCGACCACTTCCTTTTCGCTGGCAACAAAGATTGAAGGATCAATCTCCAGCCCCGTCAACTCACCCTTTGCTGTTGCCCGCGCCCTGACCAAACCTGCACCGGACTCTCCGATCACGACAACGCGGGAAAGCTCTTCCTGCAGTTCAGCCATCTTTGTCTGCATGTCCTGCGCGGCCTTCATCATCTTGGCCATGTCGCCAAGACCACCCAAACCACCAAGTCCTTTAAGCATCGCTACCCTCTTATCCGTCCTCGAAAGGATCCCATTCATCTTCGACCTCGGGCAGCGCTTCGACTGCTGCTGCCTCGGCAATCTGTTCTGCTGTCCTGATTTCTGTAATCTTTGCCCCCGGGAAGGCCGTCAGAACGGCCTGCACCAAGGAATTCTGCATCGCTTCTGCTTCTGCCTTGCGACGCCCGGCATCGCGTGCCTCGGCAATCGTCGGCTGGCCGCCACTGGCCACAACCGAAACGCCCCAGCGACTGCCTGTCCAGCCCTGAAGGCGCTGACTTAACCGCGCCGCTAGGTCCGAGGCAGCCTCGGGCGATGGTTCAAACTCGATGCGGCCCGGCGAATATCTGACCAGCCGCACGCCACTTTCGACTTCATACAAAAGCTTCATGTCGCGACGTTCGCGGATCAACTCGATAACGCCTTCAAAGTTCGCGATAACCGGCGCGGCATTGGCCACGGCAAGGACCTGCCCGCTGCTGTTCATCGTCGGCCCGCGCATCGGAGCAGAGGGGGCCATCATCGGCGCGTGCATTCGCGCAGCCCCCCCGCTGGCCGGGGCGCCCCCGATCATCCCACCGCCACCCGGCCCGGGCGCAGGTTGCGATTGCAGCTTGCGGATCAGGGTTTCGGGGTCTGGCAAATCGGCGACATGCGTCATCCGGATCACGGCCATTTCTGCGGCCATCATCGCATTCGGAGCCAGCCCGACCTCTTCGATGGCCTTCAACAGCATTTGCCACATCCGGCTCAGCACCCGCATCGGCAGTTGCTCTGCCATCATCAACCCGCGCGCACGCTCATCCGGTGGCGTGGTCGGGTCTTCCGCGGCCTCGGGCGTGATCTTCAGAACACTGACCCAATGCGTGATCTCGGCCAGATCGCGCAGAACCGCCATCGGGTCGGCTCCATCGGCATATTGGCCCGAAAGCTCGGTCAAGGCCGCGGCCGCCTCGCCTTTCAGGATCATATCGAAAAGGTCCAGCACCCGTCCGCGGTCAGCCAGACCCAGCATCGCACGAACTTGATCCGCCGTCGTCTCGCCTGCACCATGCGCAATGGCCTGATCCATCAGGCTCATGGCATCCCGCACCGAACCCTCTGCCGCGCGTGTGATCAGGGCCATCGCATCCGGGGCAAGCGTTGCGCCTTCGGCCTTTGCGACCTTTTCCAGATGCGCCATCATCACCTCAGGCTCGATCCGCTTCAGATCAAACCGTTGGCACCGCGACAGAACCGTGACCGGAACCTTGCGGATTTCGGTCGTGGCAAAGATGAACTTTACATGGGCCGGCGGCTCTTCCAGCGTCTTCAACAATGCGTTGAATGCGCTGGTCGACAGCATATGCACTTCGTCGATGATATAGATTTTATACCGTGCACTTGCGGCGCGGTAATGCACCGAGTCGATGATCTCTCGAATGTCGCCAACACCGGTTCGGCTGGCGGCGTCCATTTCCATTACGTCGACATGGCGGCCTTCCGCGATGGCGCGACAGGGCTCGCACTGGCCACAAGGCTCGGTTGTCGGGCCACCCTTGCCATCGGGACCAACACAGTTCAGCCCCTTGGCAATAATACGGGCCGTGGTGGTCTTTCCGACCCCCCGGACCCCAGTCATCACAAAGGCATGGGCTATGCGATCCGCCGCAAAAGCATTCTTCAGCGTGCGCACCATTGCCTCTTGGCCGATCAGATCGGCGAAAGTGGCAGGGCGGTACTTGCGCGCAAGAACCTGATAGGCTTTTTCACTCGTCTCCGACATTCTGGCGTCCGCTGTCTTTCATCGACACAGACACTAGGGCGAAGTCGGGCCAACGTCCACCAGAAGGGAACAAGGATGCCGTTCCAGATTGCAGAACTTGATTTGCTTCGTGGCCAGTTGGGTATCTGTCCAATGCCGGGCCGTGGCGGTCGCTATGAAGCCGATCTGGCCGCCATCGTCCAATGGTCGCCCGACCTCGTCCTGACGATGACCACACGCGAAGAACTTGCCGCCAAGGGCGCAGATGATCTGCCCGCAGACCTTGCGCTGCACGGCATTCATTGGGTGCATCTTCCGATCCCGGATTTTGGAACGCCACCGGGCCAAACCGCCGCAGCTTGGCCTGACACATCGGCCCATGCCCGCGCCATCCTTGCCAACGGCGGGCGCGTTCTGGCGCATTGCATGGGGGGATGCGGACGCTCTGGCATGGCACTTCTGCGGCTGATGGTGGACGCGGGCGAGGATCCCGACTCGGCCCTGTTGCGGTTGCGCTCTGCCCGGCCCTGCGCTGTGGAAACGCCCGAGCAACTGGCTTGGGCCAGCGGCATATAAAGCCATGCCACGATGGGGCAAACTGGCCCCGGTTTCAGGTACGGTGATACGGAAGACCCGCCAAAATCGAAGCCGCACGATAAAGTTGTTCGGCAAGCATCACCCGAACCAGCATATGCGGCCAGACCATCCGGCCAAAGCTGATCGAAAAATCCGCGCGATCGCGCAGACTGGGGTCGATGCCATCGGCCCCACCGATGACAAAGGCCACATCCTGCCGGCCCCCATCTCGCCAATTCTCAAGCTGCGCTGCGAATTCCGGGCTGCTCAGAACCTTACCGCGTTCATCCAAGGTCACCAGAAGGGAACCCGATGGAATGGCCCGGCCCAATAGTTCGGCCTCGGCGGACATGCCCAAGTTCTTTTTGTCTTCGACCTCAACCTCCAAAAGCGGGCCAAGCGCCATGCCTCGCCCGGTTCGGTCAAACCGCTTGGTATAGTCGTCAATCAGGTCGCGCTCTGGCCCAGACCGCAGCCGGCCAACAGCGCAAAGATGAACACGCATCAGGCCTTTGGCGCGCGCGCCGCAGCAGTGCCTGCCGGCAACCACATCTTTTCAAGCTGATAGAAATCGCGAACTTCCGGGCGGAAGACATGAACGATCACATCGGCCGAGTCGATCAGCACCCAGTCGCCGGTTTCCTTGCCTTCCATCTTGCAGACAATGCCGAAGGTATCCTTCAGACGTTGCGCAAGTTTTTCGGAAATCGCAGCCACTTGACGCGACGACCGACCAGAGCAGATCACCATGTAATCAGCCACATCGGACCGTCCGCGCAGATCAATCTGCACGATGTCCTCTGCCTTGTCATCGTCGACAGAGGCGAGAACGGCTTCCAAAACCTGTTCGGCAGAAAAATCCGGGGCCGTCATGCGATTTGCCCGCGGACCGACCGGCAATCCGGTCGCTGGATCAGAATGAGACAGGACATCGTCCTCCTGGTTGCACACCGATGAAAGCCCCGGTGCCGGGCCTCTCCCAAAAGAATATCACCCAAGTTTTGCAATCTCAACAATTGCAGACCTTGGATCGGCGGGAAAGCCCGGGCGCATAACCTCTATTGCGCCATTTCGCAAGGCTTGATGGTAGCAAACGGTTTTTGCCGTAGGGTTTTAAGGGTCTTCGACCCGAAAACCAGCCATGTGTCCTGCCGAAAAAAGCGGGTGGCCGGTCGTTTCGACCTCTCCCCTACAGCATTTCTGCCCTTCGGGTTGCCTTGCTGGCGCACCCCCGCGAATCCGCCCCGGATTTGATCCATTGGACCATTTGTGCAAACCTAACCTTGAACACAGCTAGAATGAGGTGCGGATGGAACTGATCGACCCGCAAGTGATCGCCAGCGCCGAGCAGGTGCTAAAGCAAATTCAGGGCTTTGCCATATCGCTGCTTCAACCTTACCGACTGTGGCAGGTTGCTATTGTTCTTACCCTGTTTGCAGTCGCCCATCTTGGGGCGAAATGGCTGTCTCCAAAGGTCGATGACTGGGCGCGTAGCCATGCAGAGTTAAAGCCATGGCAGGCCCGTACGATCATCACGCTGCGCAAGCGCCTGCGCGGGATCTTGTTCATTCTGCTTGCATGGTCTGCGGTTGTGGTGATCTCGATGATCAACCCCTTTCCATCGCGGCGCTATATCGTGGAATTGGCCGCGACGATCGGAACCGCTTGGCTTTTGATCGGATTGACGGCCCGGTTGATCAAGAACCGCTTCCTTCGGAGGATCGTGACTTGGGGCGCTTGGGTCTATGTCACGCTTCTTTACCTTGGGTTCCTTGAGATCTTTACCCAGTTCCTTGACTCGGTCGCCGTCACATTTGGTGATTTTCGGCTTTCAGCGCTGACAATCGCAAAGGCACTGATCGTCACTGGCGCCTTGGTGACGGCGGCACGTCTGCTGACAACAGGGGCCGCAAACCGCATTCGCAAGAATGACGAAATCAGCCCTTCGGTTCAGGTTCTTGTGGTCAAACTTATGCAGATTGCGGCCTATGGCGCGGCCTTTTTCATCGGTCTGAAGGCCGTAGGATTTGATCTGACCGGCCTTGCGGTTCTGTCTGGTGCTATCGGTGTGGGCCTTGGCTTTGGCCTGCAAAAGGTGGTGTCCAACCTCGTCTCGGGCATGATCATCCTCTTGGACAAATCGATCAAACCGGGGGATGTGATCAGTCTGGGCGATACCTTTGGCTGGATCGAAAGCCTTGGCGCACGCTATGTCAGCGTCGTCACCCGCGATGGCAAGGAATACCTGATCCCCAATGAAGACCTGATCACCGGACAAGTGGTGAACTGGTCGCATTCCAATGATTTCGTCCGTATCGAAATCGCCTTTGGCACCTCATATCACGACGACCCCTATCTGGTGCGAAAGGTCGCCATCGAGGCCGCAGAGAAAGTAAACCGTGTTCTGAAGTCCAAGCCAGCGGTCTGCCATGTCACGGGCTTTGGCGACAACTCGGTCGACTATGTCCTGCGTTTCTGGATCACCGATCCAACCGCCGGTCTGGCCAATATCCGCTCTGAAGTCTTCCTGTCTCTTTGGGATGCGTTCAAGGCGAATGATATCTCTATCCCCTTCCCGCAGCGCGAAGTGCGCGTCCTGAACGAGAAGCTAAAGGTCGAGCGCGACAGCTCTGCCGGATCGCTTGCCTGAAAGGGGATTCGGGCGTATATCGCGGGCCATGCACGGGTTCATCTATTTCAACATCACCGATCATGCGCGGCTGCCAGCCCGCTTTTTCGGCATGACCCGCAACATCCTTGCCCGCCTTTGATGCGGCCGGGTGCCAGCGCGCCCGAAATGCCGCGCAATTGACGATCCTTTTCCAAAGCCATCCAAAGAATAGGTGAGAGCCATGGCTCCTCGTACGCTCTATGACAAGATCTGGGACGACCACGTCGTCCACCAAGCCGAAGACGGCACCTGCCTGCTGTATATTGACCGCCATCTGGTTCACGAAGTGACCAGCCCGCAGGCGTTCGAAGGCCTGCGCATGTCGGGCCGCAAAGTGCGCGCACCAGAGAAGACCATCGCTGTGCCGGACCACAACGTCCCGACAACGCTGGACCGCGCCAATGCCGCGACCATGACCGAAGAATCGCGCATTCAGGTCGAGGCGCTGGACAAGAATGCCAAGGATTTCGGCATCAACTACTACCCGGTGTCTGACGTCCGTCAGGGCATCGTCCACATCGTCGGCCCCGAACAGGGCTGGACGCTGCCGGGCATGACCGTGGTTTGCGGTGACTCGCATACCGCGACCCACGGTGCCTTCGGCGCACTGGCCCATGGCATCGGCACCTCGGAAGTTGAACACGTTCTGGCGACGCAAACGCTGATCCAGAAGAAGTCTAAAAACATGAAGGTGGAAATCACCGGGTCGCTGCGCCCCGGCGTCACCGCCAAGGACATCACCCTGTCGGTCATCGGCGCCACCGGCACCGCTGGCGGCACCGGCTATGTCATCGAATACTGCGGCCAAGCGATCCGCGAACTGTCGATGGAAGGCCGGATGACGGTCTGCAACATGGCCATCGAAGGCGGCGCCCGCGCCGGCTTGATCGCGCCCGATGAAAAGACCTTTGCCTATTGCATGGGCCGCCCGCACGCTCCGAAGGGTGCCAAGTGGGAAGCCGCAATGGCCTATTGGAAGACGCTCTTCACCGATGAAGGCGCGCATTTCGACAAGGTCATCACCATCAAGGGCGAAGACATCGCTCCGGTCGTCACTTGGGGCACCTCGCCCGAAGACGTGCTGCCGATCACCGCAACCGTTCCTGCTCCGGAAAGCTTTACCGGTGGCAAGGTCGAGGCTGCAAAGCGTTCGATCGACTATATGGGTCTGACCGCCGGTCAAAAGCTGACCGACATCAAGATCGACACCGTGTTCATCGGCTCTTGCACCAATGGCCGGATCGAAGATCTGCGCGCTGCTGCTGCCGTGCTGAAGGGTAAGAAGATCAAGGACGGCCTGCGCGCCATGGTCGTGCCGGGTTCGGGCCTTGTCCGCGCCCAAGCCGAAGAAGAGGGTCTGGCACAGATCTTCATCGATGCCGGTTTCGAATGGCGTCTGGCGGGCTGCTCGATGTGCCTTGCGATGAACCCGGACCAACTGGCCCCGGGCGAGCGCTGCGCCTCGACGTCGAACCGCAACTTCGAAGGTCGTCAGGGCTATAAGGGCCGCACCCACTTGATGAGCCCCGCCATGGCCGCCGCCGCCGCCATCACCGGTCACCTGACCGATGTGCGCGAAATGATGGGCGAGACGGTCTGAGGAAAGGCAACGAACATGGATAAGTTTACCACTCTCTCGGGCATCGCCGCCCCCATGCCGCTGGTCAACATCGACACCGACATGATCATTCCCAAGCAATTCCTGAAGACCATCAAGCGGTCGGGCCTTGGGGTGAACCTGTTCGACGAGATGCGCTATGACCGCCAAGGCAACGAAATCGCCGATTTCGTCCTGAACAAGCCGCAGTACCGCGATGCGCAGATCCTTGTTGCCGGCGATAACTTCGGCTGCGGCTCATCGCGCGAACATGCGCCTTGGGCCATCGCCGACTTCGGTATTCGCTGTGTGATCTCGACCAGCTTTGCCGACATCTTCTACAACAACTGCTTCAAGAATGGCATTCTGCCGATCGTCCTGCCCGAGGCAGAGCGCGACCTGTGCATGAAGGACGCCGAAAAGGGATCGAACGCCCGAATCGAAGTCAGCCTTGAAGATCAGACCATTACGCTGTCAGACGGCACCAAGATCGGCTTTGACGTGGACCCGTTCCGCAAGCACTGCCTGATCAACGGGCTGGACGATATTGGCCTGACTCTGGAAAAGGCTGCCTCGATCGACAGCTTCGAGGCAAAGAACGCCGCGTTGCGTCCTTGGGCCTAATAACCCAACACACACAATATCTTGGGCCGCCCCTTGGGGCGGCCTTTTTCTTGGCTCAAGATTGATGCAATCCGGCGACAGTTTTTCCCCGAAAGTGCCTTAATGCCACAGGAAACTATCCGAACGGATTGCTCGGGCAAGCGAAAGAAGGCACAAATTGGGCAGGATTGAGGCAGTCCGCCACAAAGTGGGCGGGATCGACGGCAAAAGGCTTCCGCAAAGTACGGATGCCGGCCGCAAGGAAGGTAAGACGACTGTGGGTTCACGGGTTTCCGGGGCATTGGTGCGGGCGTTTCTTGTGGTGGTCGTGATCACGGCACCCTCGTTTCTGCTTCCAGGCATCACGGGCGACACCAAGCAATTGGTTGCGCTTTTTGCCCTGTTTGCCGGGGCACTGGTCTTTGCCGAATATAATGCGGAATTCCCAACGGTTATCGAATTTCGGGATGCGCCTCCGTTCAACCGGCTGCGCTTTCTGATGTTATTCCTGACCGTCCTTGGCCTTACCTTGCTTCAGGCCGGGCTTCAGAATCCGACCAGCCTGACCGAATTCGTTCACGCCGTTGGTTACCTGATTGGCCGCGCGATGGACTTCCCCTATTCGCCTGTGCGCCTGGTGACTCTGACCTTGACCGACGGTTCGAATGCAAGCCATGTGGATATGGTGCGCCAAGCCGCCGGGGTAGCATATTTAACCTCGCTGATCTGTCTTTCCGTATTCGTCGCCACGCTGCGCTTTGGCGGCTGGCCACAGAAATCGCGCCCCTTTAACGTCTGGATCAATCTTCCGACCTTTGACCCATCAGCCGGCGGCGATGTGGTGCTGCGGCTTGAGCGCGATGGACGCATCAACATTGCCTTGGGTTTTCTGTTACCCTTCGCCATTCCGTTTGTCGTTACACTCTCGTCACCATCCGCGAACCCGTTCGAGGTGACCTCATCGCAAACCTTGGTCTGGACAGTCACAGCATGGTCTTTCCTTCCGGCAAGCCTCTTCATGCGCGGCATTGCCATTGGGCGCATCGCCGAGATGATCAGAGAAGCACGCCGGGCCAACGACCGGGCAGAAGAAAACGGTTTGGCCACCGCATAAGCCTTGCCCTGCTCCTGTCTGCGCTTGCCCATGCTGCTGGTGCTGACCCTGTACGATTGGGGTTTTGGAACGCCGATTTGCAACGCCGCGGGCCGGGACTGCTGGCCCAGGATGCCATGCGTGGCTCCAAGCCCGATATCGTGACCGTCGTATCTGCGATAACCGCACTTGATGCCGACATCCTTGTTCTGTCGGGATTTGATTTTGACACCAGTGCAATCGCCTTGACGGCGCTGAACAATCGCTTGCCAGCCCCTTACCCGTATTTGCTTCCACTCCGGTCAAATGCGGGCGTCCCAACCGGTTATGATCTGGATGGAAATGGCAGGGTCGATGAAGCACGTGATTCCCAAGGTTTTGGCCAGTTCCCGGGGCAAGGTGCCATGGCCATCCTGTCGCGATTTCCGATCCTCGCCGATCAGGGAAAGGATTTTTCTGACTTGCTTTGGAAAGATCTGCCCAAGGCCCATTTGCCGCCCCTTCCCGAAGGCGCGGTTGAAATCCTCAAGCTGTCGACGAACGGCCATCACCAGACAGCCATTCTGTTGGATTCTGGGCGACACCTCTCGCTTTTGACGTGGCATGCAACAACCCCGGCATTTGACGGGCCAGAAGATCGCAATGGCAAACGGAACGCTGATGAAACTCGGTTCTGGACCTTGTTTCTGGACGGCAAGGTTCCATTTGATCCGCCGACCACTTCCTTCGCCCTGATCGGACAAGGCAATGTGGACCCAGAAAAGGGCGATGGGGATCACGCACCAATTCGGGCGCTTTTAAGCGATCCTCGCCTGCACTCTCCTTTGATGGGCGACACATCGGATTATGGCGGCCAAGTCGGCACCTTGCGAACGGCCTATATTCTGCCCGACGCGTCCTTGACCATCACTGACAGCCGGACAGAGCCACGACCAGAGGGCGCAAGGCATCATCCCATCTGGGTTGAATTCGAAGACTGAATACCTTTTGCCGCCAGCAATCGCGCGACAACGGTCTCAAGCGGCGTTTCGCTGAAGTCCGGCACCCAGCGGCGGAGGGTACGCGCCTCCATCCAATGGGGGTGCTCATAAAGATACAACATTTCTTGCAGTTCTCGCGCCATCTCCCAAAAAGGCGAAAGCACCGCAAAGACCCATATCGGAAATCTGGAAATGACGGTTCGACGCCCAGTCAGCCTTTCGACGATCGCGGCCAGTTCGGCGGTCGTAAAGCTGTGACCGGGAAAGGGAACGTCGAGATAGGCAGGAAGATCGTCTCGCGCCAAAAGCGAAACGGCTGCCCGGGCCATATCAGGCAAATAGGCATATGCGTGCCGAACGTCAGGGGCGCCAAGGGTACTGACACGGCCCTTGGCCACGGGGCGCAACATCACCTGATTGATCGCCAGCCGCGGATCGGTTCCCAAGAAATCCCCTGCACACAACAAGATGACTTTTGCTTCGCCGGCCTCTGCCGCCGTGCGATATCTGCTTTCCATCGCCGCCCGGATTGCGCCCTTCCGGCTTACCGGCCGATGCCGCGTTTCTGCCGACCACGGGGCAGGTTCTTTGCCCAAGGGATAGACATTCCCCGGCACAAAGACGGTTGCCCCGCTTGCCTTCGCCGCAGCCAACACATCGGACGTAATCTTTGGGATCAGTTCCGACCAGTTATGATAATTCGGCGGGTTCAAACCGTTGACGATCAAATCGGCCCCTTCTGCCGCCGCGACCATGTCGGTTCCGCGTTTCCATCGCCGAACAGTCCAACCTGACGATTCAAGTTCACGCGCCATCGCCCCGCCGAAACTTCCTGATGCGCCCAGAATCAATGCTGTTTTTGCCATGTCTTGTTCTCCCGTTTCGGGAAATATAGCCTGACGCATGATAGAATAGAATTGCATGAAAACCTTTGATGGGTATTCATAAATGAATGGAACAACCCGACTGGTCTCTCATTCGATCCTTTCTCGCGACCGCACGTTCAGGGTCTCTGTCTGCCGCGTCTCGGGCGCTTGGGATCAGCCAGCCCACCTTGGGCCGCCATATCCGAAGCCTGGAACAGCAGCTTGGAAAAGACCTGTTCCGCCGAGAGGCCACAGGACTGTCGCTCACCGCTCTGGGACTGGAACTTCTGCCCATGGCGCAGTCAATGGAACTGGCAGCAGCCCATTTGGCCCTTGCCGCCGCTGCCGAATCGCCGGAGTTGGAAGGCACCGTTCGGATCACGGCAAGCCGCGTCGTCGCACACTATCTTTTGCCCGCAATTCTGGCTGACCTCCGACGCATTGCACCGGGGATACAGATAGAACTTGTGCCTTCGGATACCTCCAAGAACCTTTTGTTCCAAGATGCCGACATTGCCTTGCGGATGTATCGCCCCACGCAGCCAGACCTGACCATTCGCCACGTCACAGACCTGCCCATCGGGCTTTATGCGGCACCCGCCTTGCTTCACCTGAATGGCATCCCGCAGACTCCTGACGCATTGTTGGCCATGCCGATCATCGGCTTTGACCGCAATGACCAGATCCTGCGGATCATGGCGAATATAGGCATCACCCGAACACGCGAGGATTTTCCCATCCGCTGCGATGACCAACTGGTTTACTGGAACCTCGTGCGGGCAGGCTTGGGGGTCGGCGCCATGCAAACCCGGATCGGGGACGCTGATCCGACCGTCCAACGCATCGCCCCTTTCCTTCAGTTGCCTGACCTTCCCCTCTGGCTGGCGTCGGCCCGCCCTCTGGCACGGTCGCCGCGTGTCAGATTGGTCTGGGATCACCTTGCCGCAGCGCTTCGCAACCCCAAATCCCTTGACCCCGGGGCAGAGCTTGGCTAGGCCGCTGGCAACCCGATCAACAGGAGCCTTCCCGTGGCAAATCCCTCTCTTCTGATCCTCGCCGGCGACGGCATCGGCCCCGAAGTCATGGCCGAAGTGAAAAAGATCATCACCTGGATGGGTGACAAGCGTGGCACGCATTTTGACGTCAGCGAAGATCTCGTCGGCGGTTGCGCCTATGACGCCCATGGCACCCCCCTGACCGACGCCACGATGGCCAAGGCACAGGAAGTGGACGCTGTTCTTCTGGGCGCCGTGGGTGGCCCGAAATATGACAAGCTGGACTTCAGCGTAAAGCCCGAGCGTGGCCTGCTGCGCCTCCGCAAGGAAATGGACCTGTTTTCCAACCTGCGTCCGGCCCAGTGCTTCGATGCGCTCGCCGATTTCTCCTCGCTGAAGAAAGAAGTCGTCGCCGGCCTCGACATCGTCATCGTCCGCGAACTGACCTCGGGCGTCTATTTTGGCGAACCGCGCGGCATCTTCGTTGAAGGCAACGAACGTGTGGGCATCAACACCCAGCGCTACACCGAATCCGAAATCGCTCGCGTTGCCCGCTCGGCCTTTGAACTGGCCCGCAAGCGCAACAACAAAGTCTGCTCGATGGAGAAGGCCAACGTGATGGAATCGGGCATCCTGTGGCGTGACGTCGTTCAGGAAATCCACGACAAGGAATACCCTGACGTGCAGCTGAGCCACATGTATGCCGATGCTGGCGCCATGCAGCTTTGCCGCTGGCCCAAGCAGTTTGACGTGATCGTGACCGACAACCTGTTCGGCGACCTGCTGTCAGATGCCGCCGCCATGCTGACCGGATCACTGGGCATGCTGCCTTCCGCCTCGCTTGGCGCTCCGATGGCCAATGGCCGCCCGAAGGCGCTCTATGAACCCGTCCACGGCTCGGCCCCGGATATCGCCGGTCAGGGCAAGGCCAACCCGATCGCTTGCATCCTGTCCTTTGCAATGGCGCTGCGCTACTCGTTCGATATGGGCGACGAAGCGACCCGTGTCGAAAAGGCCGTTGAAAAGGTTCTGGCAGACGGCGTTCGCACCGCCGATCTGATGGGCCCGGAAGGTGGAACCCCGGTTTCGACCAGCCAGATGGGCGACGCTATCGTGGCCGCGCTGGACGCAAGCCTGTAATTTAGGCAAATGCCTTCAGAAAGGCCCGCGCATGACGCGGGCCTTTTTCGTTGCGGGTTGAGGCTTGCGCCAGATTCTGCGAAAAGCCGGTTAGCGCAAACGGGCAGATTTTGGCCCGAGCCGAAAGGAACACTGCATCATGGGTCCGAATCTGAAAGGGGCGCTCCTGTCGCTCGCCGCATTTGGAATCTATGCCACCCATGACGTGGTGATTAAGTTCCTCGGCTCGGATTACACATCCTTCCAGATCATCTTCTTCTCGGGCCTTTTGGGCTTTCCGCTGATCACGATGATGCTGATGAGCGACAGGACCGACGGAAACCTGATCCCCAAGCACCCGTGGTGGTCCCTGATCCGGGCCTTGACCGCCGTCAGCACCGGTGCCGCCGGGTTTTATGCCTTTTCCGTTCTGCCACTGGCGCAAACCTACGCCATCCTCTTTGCCATGCCGCTGCTGATCACCCTGCTTGCCATTCCAATGCTGGGCGAAAAGGTTGGCATCCGGCGCGGCCTTGCCGTCCTTGTCGGGCTTGTCGGCGTGCTCATCGTCTTGCGCCCGGGTTCTGCCGATCTGTCATGGGGCCATCTCGCGGCCCTCGGCGCGGCCCTGACCGGATCGATCAACTCTTTGATTGTTCGCAAGATTGGTGGCGAAGAACGCTCTGCCGTCTTGATGATCTGGCCGATGATGGCCAGCTTTTTCGTGACTGGTGCAACCATGCCCTTCGTCTATGTGCCTATGCCAATCGGGCATCTGGCCCTGACCGGCGTGATTGCGGGAATGGGATTCGTCGCCGCCATGCTGATCATCGCGGCCTACCGCTCTGCCCCCGCCGTCATCGTCGCCCCGATGCAATATTCCCAGATCATCTGGGCTGCCTTTTACGGCGCGATCTTCTTTGACGAACACCCGGACCAATACACAATCATCGGCACGGCGGTGATCATCGCCAGCGGGGTCTATATCGTCCTTCGGGAAAGCACCAAGACAGTGTCCAAGAATACGCCCGTTCTGGCCAACAAGTCCCGGCCTGAAACCGGCCTCATGCCGCGCATCAGCCTCTTGCTGAAACGCGGTGAAAGGACGTCGCAGGACTAGGCAAACCCCCTTGCCATTCCCTGCGGAACGGGGTAACCCGCCTCCCACGGTCGGAGCGTAGCGCAGCCTGGTAGCGCACCTGCTTCGGGAGCAGGGGGTCGGAGGTTCGAATCCTCTCGCTCCGACCAAATTTCTCCCGCATTCCCCAAAGCCTGCATCTCAAACGCTTTGCCCATGTGGCTAAGGGCTTGCGCGGTTCGTGCTGGCCCTTCAAGGTCGGGGCGTTCGCCCGCCAGTGCGGCGCGCGCCCATCCCATGTCAGGACTGAAATGCGGCCAATCGACAATCGTGCATGGTTTCTGATCGCCCCCTCCGTTGCGTTGCTTGCTGTCATTGGCGCCTTGCCGTTACTCGCCGTCTTCAACTTCGGCTTCCATGACATCTTTTCCCTGAACGACCTGCATTGGGTCGGGGTCGAGTGGTACGCAAACATCATCGGCTCGGACCGGTTCTTTGCCTCGCTGGGCCGCAGCCTGTTGTTTTCCTGTCTGGTGCTTGCCATCCAAGTACCGCTTGGCATCGCGGTCGCCCTGCTGCTTCTCTCTTGCGGGCGGTTTTCAATCTGGGGGCTGATGCTTTGCGCTCTGCCCTTGGTGGTGCCGTGGAATATGATCCCGATGCTTTGGCTAGGCCTGATCAGCCCGAATTCCGGCCTTCTTGGCCCCGGCCTTGCAGCCGTTGGCTTCGATTACAAATTCACCGCGCTCCACACTTGGGCTTTGATCCTGACGGTTGACACATGGCACTGGCTTGGTCTGGTCGTCGTTTTGGCCTATGCGGGCCTTTCCGCCATTCCCAACGCCTACCGTCAGGCCGCCGCCATTGACGGCGCATCGCGGCTTGCGGTGTTTCGCTATATCGAATTGCCCCGCATCACAGGCGCATTGACCATCGTGTTTCTTCTGCGCTTCGTTGACAGCTTCATGATCTATACCGAGGCTTTCGCGATCAATGCAGGCGGGCCGGGGGACGCAACCCGTTTTCTTTCCATCGAACTGGGGGAAGAGATCAAAGGCTTTTCCTACGGTCAGGCCGCCGCCCGCGCGACGCTGTATTTCCTGCTGGTTCTGACAGTGATCTGGGTCTTTGTCGGCATCACCCGCAAGCGTGAGGTCACATCATGACCCGCCTCCTCGCCCTGGTGGCGCTTGCCTTGTTCATCCTTTTGCCCTTTGCCCAAGCCATCGCGCTCAGTTTTACGGCCACCCTGCCTCAACAGGGCATCGCCGAAGGCACGCTTGGCCTGATGAACTATGCCGCTGTTCTGGCCTCGCCCGAATTGCGCGCCTCAATGGTGAACTCGGCCATCTATGTGCTGCTGAACGTTTCGCTTTGCATCAGCTTTGGTCTGCCAGCGGCCTATGCCATTGCCCGCTATCGCTTTGTCGGTGACCGCCATTTCCTGCTGTTCCTGCTGGTGTTCCGGTTGACACCGCCCGTGGTGCTGTCGCTGCCCATCTTCATCCTCTTTGCCCGACTGAACCTCGTGAACTCGCCCATCGGCATCGCCTTGGTGCATTGCCTGTTCAACCTGCCGGTCGCGATCTGGATTTTGGAAAGTTTCATCCGCGCCGTGCCCCGCGAATTTGACGAAACCGCTTTTCTGGATGGGCACAGCCTGCCGTCGTTTCTTGTCAGACACCTGATCCCCGCAATCGCACCGGGCATCGGGGTCACGGCCTTTTTCTGCTTTATCTTTTCATGGGTCGAGGTGGTCTTTGCCCGCATCCTGACGGTCACGGCGGGCAAACCCATCACAATGGCGATCAATGCGATGTTCGGGTTTCAGACCGATATCGGAAAGGTCATGGCAATGACCTGCCTCTCCCTGCTTCCCGGTGTGCTGATGATCTGGTTTGTCCGCAATCACATTGCCCGCGGCTTTACCCTGCGCGCCTGACTCTATGGCTCGCTGCGGCCGTCACTTTCGCGGTTATGCGCGTAATGCCGCGCCAAAGGAAACTCGGGCAACCACGCCTCGCGCCGGACGGTCCACAGCTCGTAGGTTGGCCGGAACTGATCTGGCGCGTCCAGCGCGCCCAGATTCACCTCCACCTCATCGCCCGAGCAGCCAAAGACCGGCGATCCACAATCGGGGCAGAAATGCCGCCCGCGAAAAGACCGGGTCTCCCCTGTGACCGTGACCGCGTTTTCGGGAAAAATGGCCGAGGCATGGAACAGCGCCCCATGATGCTTGCGGCAATCCAGACAGTGACAGAGGCCCACCCGATAGGGTTCCCCCATCGCCTCAAACCGCACCGCCCCAAAAAGGCACCCGCCCGTCACCTGCCCCATGGCCCTATTTCCCGGCCTTGGCCCAGACCCCGGCGATATAATCGGCTGTCATCAGGTCCAGATGCGCGCCCCCCCCGTTCTTGGCAATGGTGATTTCCTGATCAGACCGCCGAGAATAGGCGGCAGGATCATCATAGAAGTCGGCAATCACATCCGATTCCGAAAGTGCGCCGGATTTGATCGGTTCGATCAACTCTCCAATGTGATGAATGGTCGTCGCACGGGAATCGACAAAGACCCGCGCCCGCGACATGGCCTCGTCATCCACCTCGCGCATCGCGGGCTTATAGGCGCCGATCAGGTCAAGATGCTGGCCGGGTTGCAGCCACGCGCCCTTGATCAGCGGCTCTTGCGACATGGTCGCCGTGCAGATCACATCCGCCGCTTTGACCGCAGCTTCCAGATCATCCGCCACGGAATGCCCCATCGCCTCGGCACTGGCGCGGGTGCGGCTCCAGATGGTGAATTCCGCATCTGGGAAAATGCTGGAATAGGCATCGACCATCGACCGCGCCACCGTCCCCGCACCGACCAAGAGTATCTTGCGGCTGTTCTTCCGCGCCAACCGTCGCGCCGAAAGTAGGCTGTCCCCTGCGGTTTTCCACTTGGTCACCAAGTGAAAATCAATCAGCGCCTTCAACATGCCCGACTTGTCGTCATACAGCGTCACCGCCCCGTTGATCGTCGGCAGATCATGCGTCGCATTGCCGGGAAACACCGTGGCCACCTTGACCAGCTGTGCCAGACCGTCGATCCAGGCAGCCCGGTTCAAGATCGTGTCAGCGCCGCGATACAGGAACATATCCTTGATCTCGGCACGGGGGCGCCGATGGCCTGCCTCGATCGCCGCCATCAATCCCGCCCATGTCATATGGGCCTCGGCCTCTTTTCCGATCACCTGCATCGTCAGATCCCCGCTTCTCTTTCTGTCACCAATCCCGCCTGCACCAAGCGCTCCGCCCATCCTTGCCATCCAGTAAACAGATGCGTTTGCCAGCCCCGCGCCGCGGCCGCCGCGATGTTATCAGCCCGGTCATCGGTAAAGATCAAACGCCCCGGTGCAATCCCGCAATCGGCCTCGACCCCCGCATAAATGGCCGCATCCGGCTTGATCACGCCCATATGTCCAGAGACATAGGCACGGTCGAATTCTGAAAGAAAATCATACTGGGTTTGCGCATAGGCGAAGGAATGAATGCCAAAGTTCGTCAGCGCGAAAACCGGCACGCCCTTAGCGCGCAGCGCCCGCATGAGCGCAATGGAGCCTTCGATCCTTGGGCTGGCCATGTCGATCCAATGGTCGAACCACCATCGAATTTCGGTCGTCCAGTCCGGATATTTCAGGGCCCAGTCATCAATGGTTTCCTTGAACAACGCGCCTGCGTCGATCAGGTCATTCATGCCGTGCAAGTCCACCTCGGCGAACATGCGCTTGCGCCGATCGGGCCCAATCCGGCTGTCGTAAAATCGCTCTGGATTCCACTCGATCAGCACATTGCCGATGTCAAACACGACCGCTTCGGGTGTCAAATCTCGTCTCCTGCTGCCTGCGAATGGTTTCGCGCCAGAGCGTATAAAGCCCTGCTCCGCAGATCAGCGCAATCCCGACCCAAGCGGTCAAGTCGGGCCATGTGCCGAAAATCAGCACGCCCCAGAAGATGGCCATAGGCATGCCAGCATATTCAAAGGGCGCAATCAGCCCAGCTTCGCACACGCGGTAAGCCTGCGAAATCATCAGCCCCCCAACGGCAACCGCCAAGCCGGTTGCTGCGAAGGCTGGCAAATCGGTCGCAGCAGGCCAGACCCAAGGACGGAACAGGAACGCCAAGGACGGGTCGCTGGAGCCTGCGAATTTGCCATCGCCAGCCACCAGACCCATCGACAGGCTGACCAGCACAAAACCGCATTGAACATAGAAAGACAGCGTGATTGCGCTTTCGGTGCCGCGCATCTTTCGCGTCATCATGTGGCTGGACGCGTAGCAGAAAGCGGAAATCAACACGAGGATCGCCGCAGGCTGAATGACACCTGCCCCCGGCCGCAGCATGATCAGCACGCCCACCATACCGACCGCAACCGCCGCCCAACGACGCGGCCCAACACTTTCCCCGAGCAACACCACGGACAAAAGCGTCACCAACAGGGGCGAGACAAAGGCCACGGCCACAGCATCTGCCAAAGGCATCGCGGCAAGCCCAAGGAAATAGGTCACGTTCGAGACCATGACGATGCTGACCCGGATCAGGTGGTCCATCGGGCGACGGGTCTTGAACAACGCAAAGCTTTGGCCCGAAAGACGGATCAAAGCGGCCAGAAAGACCAGCCCGATCAGTGCTCGGAACAGGATCACCTCATGCAGGGGGTATTCCCCCGACAAGAACTTGATTGCCACATCGTTGATGGACAGAGTCACGGACCCGCCAAGGGCCAGCAAAATTCCGGTCAAGGTAGTGTTGACAGGTGGGAGAGCGCGGGGGGCAGGGGATGAAGCCGACATGCGGCCAGTGAACCGCCCCCAGACGCAAGCATCTAGCCTATCCCCGACACGATCCGGCGCATTCAGCCTTTCAGACGACGAACCACCCGGTCCAGCACATCCAGAAACCGCGACCGGTCCGCCTTGGAAAACGGCTTGCCTCCGCCCTGACGGAACGGATCGGCGCTGCGCAAATCCTGCATCAGATCCCGCGTGGCCAGTGCCATTCCGATATTCCGCGCCGTCAGTTCTTCGCCATTGTGCTTGACCACAGCCGCGCCCGCCTCGACGCATTTGGCCGCAAGCGGAATATCCCCTGTCACCACCACATCCCCCGCCCCGCAATGGCTGGCGATCCACCTATCCGCCTCATCCGGCCCATCGGCGACAAAGACAGATTGCACAAGCGGGTTGGCCGAGGGCCTTATCCCCCCGTTCGACACCACCAGCATTTCCACCTGATACCGCGTCGCCACGCGCTCGGCCTCGGCCTTGACGGGGCAGGCATCGGCATCAATGAAAACCCGGGTCATGGCTGCGGGCGCCCCCTTAAACCTTTTTGACGAATTGCGATTTCAACCCGATTTGGCCAACCTCTGGCAGCTTGCAGTCGATATCGTGGTCTCCGTCCACCAAACGGATTCCCCGAACCTTGGTGCCCACCTTCAGAACCACCGAACTGCCCTTCAGCTTCAGATCCTTGATCAGAGTCACAGTGTCGCCATCGGCCAGCAGGTTGCCCACGCTGTCCCGCACGCCACTTGCCTCTGCGGTTTCCTCCGTGGCGGACCATTCGTGCCCACATTCCGGGCAGGTCAGCAAAGCATCCACCTGATAGACATAGTCCGATTTGCATTCGGGGCAGGCGGGCAGCGCGTCAGTCATCAGTCCATCCAGAATAAGCTGTGCAGAAAGCAGGATCTCGTTTCACCGATCAGCCCTACAGCCCCTTGGCCTGAAAGGCCATATGGCCTGCCCTAAGAGGGTCTAGTACATCGAGGTCCGATAAGCTTCTTCCAGACCTTCTTCAATCCGCGCCATTTCCTGCGTGTCTTCCGGCGCGCCCGTTGTCTGGTCAAGGATCATCTTCAAGAGCGACGGCATTTCCTTGCGGTCCTGCCTCTGCTCGGGGTCCCACAGCTTTGATCGCCGGAACGCCTTTGCGCAATGCAGAAAGACCTCGAAGATCGAGACGACAATCGCCACACTTGGCTGGCGTTCATTGACCGCAAGCATCGCCAGCAGGTCGGGATCGCGGGTCAGCACAGCCCTACCATTGATGCGCAAAGTCTCATCAAATCCGGGAACCATGAACAGCAAGCCAACGGTCGGGTTGGAGACAATGTTCGAAAGTGTATCCAGCCGATTGTTGCCGGGCCGATCCGGGATCAACAGCGTCTGATCATCCAGCACCTTCACAAAACCGCAGGGGTCACCCCGAGGACTGACATCAGACTTCCCGTCAGCATTCTGCGTCCCGATACACAAGAAGGGCGAGCGCCTGATGAATTCTCTGGCATGCGCGTCCAACTTGGCAAGGCACTTGGACACCGCCACCTCATGCGTTGGCGGAAACAGCGCCCGCAACGCCGCATCATCGTTGATCAGAAACTCGGATTTCAACTGCATCGCTCACTCACCACCCTCGGCCTTCGCGCCGTGCAGATTGTTAGGGGCCAAGTCCTGCGAAAGCTACTTCTTTCAACGCCTCACCGGGTCAGAGCGAAAATTGGCGCTTTGACCCTTCCGAAAACCTGTCAAACTTCCGGAATAAACCCTCCACGTTCCGTTAAGGCTGTTTCGAATGTCAGAACGCGCAAAAGGCCCCGCCTCTTATTTCCCATCCATCGTGGCAAAATATGGCCGTCCCATCGAAGAGTGGAAAAGCCTGATCAGGTCGCAGAGCGACAAGAAGCACATGGAAATCGTCCAATGGCTCAAGGAGGAGCATGGCTTGGGCCATGGCCATGCAAACGCCTTGGTGGCGGACACGCTAAAGAACGGCTAGGCGCAGGATCAGCCGTAGAGCGCCTTGGCATGGAAAGCCATGTGATCTTCCATAAAGGTCGAGACAAAGAAGTAGCTGTGGTCATAGCCCTTCTGCATCCGGAAGATCCCGCCCTGCCTGCGCGCGGCCATTGCCTCGGAAAGGGCTTCAGGCATCAAGAGATCAAGGAATTGATCCTGCGTCCCCTGATCAATCAGGATCGGCCCGTCAAAGCCACGCTTTCGCATCAACAGTGTCGCGTCATAGGCTGCCCAGGTCGCCTCATCCTTGCCCAGATAGGCCGCGAATTGCTTACGGCCCCAATCGCTGGCGGTGGGGTGACAAATGGGCGAGAAGGCAGAAACCGATTTGAACCGCCCCGGAAAACTCATCGCAAAGGTCAAGGCCCCATGCCCGCCCATCGAATGCCCGGTGATCGCCTGCGCCTCTTCAGCCAGCGGAAAGGCATTGAACAACAGCGTCGGCAGTTCCTCGGTCACATAATCCCACATCCGGAAATGCGGCGACCAAGGCGCTTCAGTCGCATTCACATAGAACCCCGCGCCCTGCCCTAGATCATAGGCCTCGTCATTGGCCACACCCGCACCGCGTGGCGAAGTATCGGGAAAGACCAGCGCCACCTGCGCCTCGGCGGCCCAGCGCTGCGCACCTGCCTTGATCATCGCGTTTTCATGCGTGCAGGTCAGGCCCGACAAATACCACACAACCGGAACCGATCCCTCTTCCGCCCCTTCCGGCAGAAAAAGACCAAAGGTCATGTCACAGCCAGTTGCCTGCGAACTATGCGTGTAGACGCCCTGCACGCCCCCGAAACAGCGGTTTTCCGAAACCGTCTTCATTCTTCTCATCCTCCATGAACCAAGGCGATCACCCATGTCACCGTCAGCACCGAGGCTGCGGTCGACAAAAGGATCGAAGTTGAAACGCGTTGCGGCGCAACCCCGTAATGCGCCGCCAGAATATAGACATTGCCCGCAACCGGCAGCGATGCAGCCGCGATCATGACCGATGCGGCGAAAGGTTCGACCGGAAAGAACAGCAGCGCAGCTACAGCCACCGCCGCCGGATGCAGGACCAGCTTGCAAAAGGCCAGCCAGCCCGCCACCTGAATCCGCTCTGCCGACCGGCCCGCCAGCGATGCGCCAATGGCAAACAGCGCCCCCGGCGTGGCCGCAGCGCCCAATGTCCCCAGAAACTCATTGACCGGGCCGGGCACCGTCCAACCGGTCGCGCCCCAGGCCAGCCCAAGAACGATGGAAACGATCATCGGGTTCTTCAGCAACCCCAACCCCAGAACCCTCAGAATCCCAAGGCTCATGCGGCCCTCGCGGACACCCGTGATCACCAGCGTAATCAGCGACGAAAAAACGATAAGGTCGATGGCCAAGACCATCAGCACCGATCCGGCAGCGGCCTCACCCATCAGCAAAACCAGCATCGGCACGCCAAGAAAACCGACATTGCCGATGACCGCGCATTGCGCCTCGACAGCGGCTTCCTCTACCGAAACGCGCCGCCACAGCGCCACAGCTGTCGCAATCGCGTAAACCACAAGGCAGCCCGACAGATAGGCAAAGACAAAATTCCAGTCAAAGACCTCGCCAAGCGAAAGGTTCGCCGCAAAGCGAAACAGCATCGCCGAAAGCGCGAAATAGAACACGAACTTGGTCAGCGCCGCCGTCGCCTCGGCACTGAAAAAGCGTGTCCGACCGGCCAGATAGCCGACGCCAATCAGGGCAAAGAAAGGAAGGGTTTTCAGAAGGATGGGAAGCATCAATGAACCAAGACCATCATCCTCTGACCGTTTCACGGAAAGCCGGGTTGTTCAACCCCGCGCTTGGTTCTTCAATTCATGGTTTCAAGGCAATGGCGGCGGAAGGCGCGCTTTAGCATGTCCAGCTCTTGGCGCAGCAAATCCACCTCGGCGCGCATGTCATCTTCCATCGCAACGCCGGTAATCACCGTGAAATGCGCCAAGGTTTCGGTCGTTCCCTTTTCCCGCATCAGAAACGTTTGAACGCCCTCGCTCAACGCCTCTGCCGGAATAGGGACGCGCACGCCCCATTCGCCTTCGCGGCCCGCGACAGCTTCAACCTGCACCCCGGCCAAGGGTTGTTCCAGCAACAAGACTTCCAGATCCGGCTTGGTTTCCGACCCTGCGAAAACCCCCTCCCAGACACCGCCGCGGATTCGCGTCTTGGTCAGCTTGCGTTCCAGCATTTCCGCCTCACAGTTCCGCCCGCGGGCGACGGCTCAGCGTCACATCGCGCAGGATAATCTGGTTCATTTCCGGCCCTTCGAAAATCAGGTCGACCCACAACCGCTCCACCCGTTTTTCGTTCACCTTGGTATAGGCCAAGTCAAACTCGACCATCACCTCTTCGTCGCCCAGCGGCAGTTCCCGCACGATCTGTTCCACGTTCGGCCCGTGCTTGATGTTCAGTCGGGCAAAAATCTCCAGCGGCTTCTCCATCTCGACAATCACATCCAGCCGGATCAAATGCCGCAATTTCAGCCCCTCTGCGGCAGCCGGCGGCAGGTCCAAGACTAGGCTCAGGAAAGAGCCATCGAAACGGAACACGTCCATCCGAAAGCCAAAGGGCGCAAGATCGGCCTCCCGCGTGTTCCGGATTTGCCGAACGGTCAATTCGCTGCGACGGCAATCGTGAAACACCGTCGCTCCGTCACAAATCGCGGCACGCCCGGGCACCGACGAAAAGCCGGGAACAGGAATAGGCCCTTTCCAAAGGTCAGGGCGCCAAGACCAATCGGTGCCAAGCGGTTTGCGCATCGCATTCGACCCGATGACCGGCAAGGCCAAACGGTGTTCGGCCTCATGGATCACCCGGTCCAGATGCCGCCGCACGGATCGCGCCCGCCCACGAAGGCCGCGCAATTCATCCAGATCCATCTGAATTGCCCGCTCAGCCAGCATGGCCCAACGCCGCTGCATCCGCTTTTGCGCGAGTAGTTCGAACCTGTCCTTCAGCCAGCGAGCCATTCTATCTTCCGAAAAACACACCCGGGATTTTACGCCAGGACGCGTGCGATTGTTCACGGCCCGGAAACGATTCCTTTATTGCCGCAAAAGAGTTAAGACGCTACCCCAAAGCTGCATCCTGACCGAAATCCAACAGCTTAGGGACGGTTCGCGTTCTGCAAGGCGCGTGCCGTTTGCTGAACCAGTTCGTGACTTTCATCAGGCGAAAGCGAAGGGCCTGTCGCCGTTACAGATACCAGATAGCCCGCAACCGGCAGCATACCGCGCCAGTATCGACCTTGCTCGCGATCATCGACCTGCACCAGAAAGACACCCTTCTCCATACGCGCAGCCCGAATATCTATGTCCCCTGCCCGATTGTTCCGGCTCAGCGAAGCCCGCCCCGCGTCAGAAAGAAGAAAGGCGGCAAGGGCGGCACCGTCGCTTTGCAAAACACCGGCGCTGCCCTTGGCACCCACAGAAACCGTCACCACTGCGGGCGGCGCCTTACTGGATGCAGAGCATCGGCCCAAAAGCACGATGGCGGTTTCTTCGGTTTCACGCAGGCTCGATTTGTCGGGGCAATAGTGACGGGGGCCAGCAACCCGGACATCCCCGCCATAAATTGAAAGCACCTCGTTTGCTGGCAACAAAGACAGCACCGGCAGGCCATTTCCCTGCTGGCACCCCGCCAACCCCGCGCAGACAAGGATCGGAAACGCCGCGCGCCTTGCGGCCTTATTGATCCATGTAGACATGGCGCTCCGCCTTGGCCCCGGGATGCGTCACCGCCCCCCAACGAGCCCCACCCACCATGCGGGCGAATTTCCAGATCGCGCCAGATTCATACTGCGTTGGCCGAGGACCAGCCCAAGCGGCCTTCCGCGCCGCAAGGTCTTCATCCGACAAAGCCACGCTCAGACTGCCCGACACCGCGTCAATCGTGATCATGTCGCCATCTTTCAACAGCGCAATCGGCCCGCCATGCGCCGCTTCTGGTCCCACATGGCCCACGCAGAAACCGCGGGTCGCACCGCTGAACCGACCATCGGTGATCAGGGCCACCTTCTTGCCCATACCCTGCCCCGACAGCGCCGCCGTCGTCGCCAGCATTTCGCGCATCCCCGGCCCGCCCGCGGGGCCTTCATTGCGAATGACAATGACTTCGCCCTCTTTATAGGCGCGGGTCTTCACCGCTTCGAAAGCCTCTTCCTCGCTTTCGAACACACGGGCCGGGCCGGTAAAGACCTGCTCGGCCTCGCTCATCCCTGCCACTTTCACAATCGCCCCATCGGGCGCCAGATTGCCCTTCAGGCCAACCACACCGCCAGTCTTGGTGATCGGCGTCGCAATCGGGTGAATCACGCGCCCATCGGCTTCACCACGGATCTGCTCCAGTGCCTCACCCAGCGTCTCGCCACTGGCGGTCAGGCAGTCCAGATGCAAAAGGCCAGCCTTGGCCAGTTCCTTCATCACGACAGGAACGCCGCCCACTTCGTACAGATCTTTGGCAACATATTTCCCGCCCGGACGCAAATCGACGAAATAGGGCGTGTCGCGCATGATATCGGCCACATCGAACAGGTCGAAATCAATGCCAGCCTCATTCGCAATCGCAGGCAAATGCAGCGCGCCGTTCGTGCTGCCGCCGGTACAGGCCACAACCCGCGCCGCGTTCTCAAGGGCTTTGCGCGTTACGATATCCCGGGCGCGAATGTTCTTCTCGATCAGCCGCATCACGGCTTCGCCACTCGCCTCGCCATACTGGTCGCGGCTTTCATAGGGCGCAGGTGCACCCGACGAGTTCAGCAGCGCCAGACCAATCGCCTCAGACACGCAGGCCATCGTGTTCGCGGTATACTGCGCCCCACATGCGCCCGAGGACGGGCAGGCCACACGCTCCAGCACCGCCAGTTCCGCATCGCTGAAGCTGCCGGACTGATGGCTTCCCACCGCTTCGAACACATCCTGAATGGTGACATCCCGTCCCTCATACCGGCCCGGAAGGATCGACCCTCCATAGATGAAGACCGACGGCACGTTCAGACGCACCATCGCCATCATCATTCCTGGCAAGCTCTTGTCGCACCCGGCCAAACCGACAAGCGCGTCATAGCAATGCCCCCGCATCGTCAGTTCCACCGTATCGGCAATCGCATCGCGGCTGGCCAACGAGGCCCGCATCCCCTCATGCCCCATCGCGATTCCGTCCGTCACGGTGATGGTGGTAAATTCGCGCGGCGTGCCACCGCCCTTTTTCACCCCATGCTTCGCCACTTGCGCCTGACGGTTCAGGCTGATGTTGCAGGGCGCGGCCTCATTCCAGCAGGTCGCAACGCCCACCAAGGGTTTGTGGATTTCCTCTTCACTCAGCCCCATCGCATACAGAAAACTGCGATGCGGCGCCCGTGCCGGACCCTCGGTCACATGGCGGCTGGGCAACTTCGATTTATCAAAGCGCTGATTGGACATAGGCGAACCCTCCCTGATCCTTTTCTTCTGGATAAGGGGAGAGAACAGTCCGGGCAAGCATGTGCTCGGTCATAGACAGATTTAACGTCTAATCTTCAGACGAAGAATGGGGTCTCTTTAATCAAACAACCTCAGCAAGGCCGTTTCCGGCGCTCCGGGGCGTCCAAAGACAAGATTCAAGGTGAGGCAGGCGAGAACAAAGGATCCAAGGACCACCCAGGCACCTGATGCAAGTTTTCTGATGGGAAAGCGTTTCATAAAGCAAACCAGGAATGATTAAATTCCGACCATCTTCATCATGAACAGGACGGTAACATGGCCCGTTCATGTCGCTTTTCGGGCGATCTCGGGCGGCATTCGGTCCAAACGGCTGGCGACAAAGTTTTTGCCAAAGTCTTGGCGGGTGATAAGCTTGCCCTCATTAGCCCAGCTCATTTTCTGCAATCACGAGAGACATATGCAAGCACGCGATGCGATTGGTTCTGCTTACACCAAATGGAAAACCTTCGACGGAAGGGCAAGCAGATCAGAATATTGGTGGTTCGTTCTTTTCGTCTTTCTCGGCAGCCTGCTTGCCGGATTGGTCGATCAGATCCTTTTCGGTTCGCAAGGTGGCGCAGATCGCACCGAACCCATCGGCGCCCTGTTCAGCTTGGTCATCCTTCTACCCGCGCTTGCCGTTTTGGTCCGTCGCCTGCACGACATCGGCAAAAGCGGTTGGTTTGCAGCCCTTCCCGCGGCCTTGGGCCTTTTATACGCAGTTTCCGGGGTCATGGCGGGCCTAGGGGCGGGCATCATGCAAAACCACGGCATGGGCGGTGGGATCGGTTCAGGCATGGCCATTCCCGCCACCTTCTTGGTCCTCGGGGCAACCGGAGCGCTGATTGCGTCAATCCTTTCGCTCATCGTGCTCATCTTGATGCTCATTTGGCTGACCCGCCCCGGAGATGACGGCCCCAACCAATACGGACCCAAGCCTGATTGATTTCCTTTTAAAGAATTGGCGGCAAGATGAGACGACTTATATTTTCCGCAACGCTGGCGGCAGTCATGGCCTTGCCAGCATCTGTCGCCCTTGCGAATGGCGCGTCTGAGGCCACGAGGTTCTGCCAAGGCGCCGCGCTGAACGAACTTGAACGCCGAGGCCATTACGCCGAGACGCGCTTTAACAAATCAAGCGTCAAGAAGATCGCCAATCACTCGTTTTCGGTAACAGGTGCAGGGCGCAGCGGGCAGGACAAATTCAGTTTCTCCTGCCGCTACAACACGTCCAGCGGTCGAACAGATCACGTCAACGTCAAGGTCTCGGCGGGGCGCAAGGCTTCGGCAGGCGACGTGGCAGGGGCCATCATTGGCGCGGCCATTGCCGGGGCCATCATCGACTCGGTGAACCGTAAGAATGGCGGCAATTCCTACGACAACAGCTACACCTCTCCCGGCCGCATTGATTACCCGGAACCGGGCGTCGAATGCTATGCCGCGCAAAGCGCCTGCTATCGCAACGGCAATTTCGACCCGCGCTATACCCGCCAATACTACGCCGACGGAGAATGAACATGAAACAAGTACTTATCCGTTCTTTCCTCGTCGCGGCTGGACTTGCCATATCGTCGCCCTTGCTTGCCCAAGACAGCCAAGCCCCCGCTGCCGACGCTGCTGCGCCGGAATCGCAGGTCGATGCGGCTTCGATCCGCGCCCATGACATTGCTTTGGGGCGCCTTTCCCAAGAGCTTTCGCATGAAATGATGGCTGGCCTGCAACTCTCGGCTTGGGCAACGGCGGCGGCTGGTCTCTGCGCCGATCTCACCCTCGATGAAGGTGCGCTTTACGCCGATATCGTCAAAGCGGCCCATGACGACCTGCCAGACGGCACCCCCGAAGAAATGCAGCGCCATCGCGATTTCTCGTTGATTGCCTTTGGTGTGCTGACTGGCATGAAACTGGAAGATGCCGCCGCGAATGAGGCAGCCTTCTGCGCCGAAGCCGTGGAAATCGCGATTGAAGCAGGCGACGATTTCTATGTGCAGCAAATCGGTACTGCGGTCCAACTGCCAGAAGGCAACTGAACAGTTCAGCCTCCAAATCAGACAAGGCCCGGTCCACGCACCGGGCCTTTTGTTTGGATAAATCCTCAGATAGCCTGACGGCGAAACATCAGTTGGATTTGGCATGGGGCAAGCAAGACCGATCGGCAGGCGCATTTTCGCATTGGATCATGCCCGTAGCCTCGCGCTTCTTTGCATGGCTGTCTTCCACTTCACGTTTGATCTCATGCTTTTCGGCCATACCGCACCGGGGCTCGTCTTTAGCGGCTTTTGGCCGTGGTTTGCCCGAGGTATCGCCTCCAGCTTTCTGATCCTTGTCGGCGTATCGCTCTGGCTTGCGCATCGTGATCGCATTCACTGGCGCCCCTTCATGCGCCGTTTCGTGATGGTCTCCTTTGCGGCTCTGCTGATCACGGTCGCAACCTATTACGCCATGGGGGCCCAGTTCATTCGCTGGGGCATCCTTCACATGATCGCGGCGGGCAGCCTCATCGGCCTTGCCTTTCTGCGCCTGCCCGTTCTCGCGGTTCTGGTCGCCGCCGTCGCCGCCTTCGCCGCACCGCATTACCCGAAAACCGACCTCTTCAATCATGCCTCGCTGCTCTGGTTGGGTCTTTCCACGCAAATTCCGCAGATGATGGATTACGAGCCGATCCTGCCTTGGCTCAGCCCGATCCTCTTTGGCATCGCTTTCGCCCGGCTCGCAGATACGGCTGGGCTTTGGGCCAGCCTTGCCCGCTGGCAACCGGGGCCGATCGGCCGCGCCTTGGCTTGGCCGGGGCGACACAGCCTTGCGATCTACCTGATCCACCAACCCGTGCTGTTCGGCGCGGTTTGGGCCTATACACTTTGGATGAACCAATGATTGCCGACCAACCCGATCTTTACGCAGCCCTTCGTCAATCCGGCATCCCGGCCGAAGATCTGCCCCGACTGCTGTCGGACGCGCCCGCCCCTGTCGCGCAGCGACTTGCCCCCATCGACAAAGGCCTGCTGCGGGCCGTCTTGCGTGCGGGTCTGGGGCAAGAGGCGGTTCGCGGTGCGGCAGCCGTGGTGGACTATCTCAAACAGTCCTCGCCCGCAGCCTTGTTCTCCCCAGCACTCGACAATGCACCAAACACCGCCCTGCCCACGCGCGGCGAACGGCCCGACATGCCTGCCTTTTCAGACCGGGCCTTCGATGCATGGTTCGCGACCAACGGCGCGACCTATGGGCTGGGGCTTTATGGTGAAAACCGCTCCGTCTATGCCACGCCGCAATTCGCAGACACGGCCAGCCCGGAACGCCGGACGATCCATCTGGGGATTGATGTCTTTGCCCCGGCTGGAACGCCTGTCTATGCCCCCTATGACGGTAAAGTGCATGTCCTGACCTATAACGCAGATCCGCTTGATTACGGCCATACCCTGATTCTGGAACATCGGACCAAAGACGCTCCGTTCTTTACCCTCTACGGCCATCTCGGCGGCAGCCTGGCCCGTCTGTTGTCGCATGGGGCGCAGGTGACGGCGGGGCAGCACATCGCTGACCTTGGGGATTGGCACGAAAATGGCGGATGGGCGCCCCATCTGCATTTCCAGATCATCACCGACATGCTGGAACAAACCGGCGGCAACTTCTTCGGCGTCGGTCAGGCCAGCCTTTGGGACATCTGGCAACAAATCAGCCCCGACCCCAACCTGATCCTCCGCCTGCCAGCAAAGGCCTATCAGGTCTGACGGCAAATTTCCTGCGGCAGCTTTTTGTCTGCACAGGGGGTGTACAAAGGGTGACACCCATCGGATTGCAATTCGCCCCCTGTTTCTCTATCTCAAGGCAATCGTCGGAACCCGAAAGGCTCACCCGCATGAACTGGATTTCGAACTACGTTCGCCCCAAGATCAACTCGCTGTTTTCGCGCCGCGAGGTGCCCGAGAACCTTTGGACGAAATGCTCCGAATGCGGAACAATGCTCTTCCATCGCGAACTCGCGGGGAACCTGAACGTCTGCACGAACTGCGATCACCACATGGCCATCTCGCCGCGTGATCGGTTTAAGTCTTTGTTTGACGGTGGTATTTTCAACGAAGTGAAGGTGCCGGAACCCGTATCGGACCCGTTGCATTTCCGTGATCAGAAGAAATATCCCGAACGCCTGAAGGCCGCCCAGAAATCAACGGGCGAGAAGGAAGCGATGCTGGTCGCCGAGGGCGAAATGGGCCGCACTCCGGTTGTGATGGCCGCGCAGGACTTTGCCTTCATGGGTGGTTCGATGTCGATGTATGTCGGCAATGCCATCATCGCCGCAGCCGAACGCGCCGTAAAACTGAAACGCCCCCTCATCCTCTTCTCCGCCGCCGGCGGCGCCCGTATGCAGGAAGGTATTCTGGGGCTGATGCAGATGCCCAGAACAACCGTTGCAGTTCAAATGCTTAAGGACGCTCGCCTGCCCTACCTGGTGGTTCTGACGCATCCGACTACCGGTGGCGTGACGGCCTCTTACGCCATGCTGGGCGATGTTCAGATCGCAGAACCAAATGCCCTGATCGGCTTTGCTGGTGCCCGCGTGATCGAACAAACCATCCGCGAAAAACTTCCCGAAGGTTTCCAGCGCGCCGAGTATCTGCTGGATCACGGCATGTTGGACCGCGTCACGCATCGCAAGCAAATGCGTGACGAGTTGATCACCATCATTCGGATGCTGACAGGTATGCCCCCCGCCGTGAAAGGCGATCTTCCCCCGCCCGCAGACCTTGGCGCTGCAGCGGAAACGGGCGCTGATCAAAAGCCGACGGCAGGTTAATCTTGTCGCAATCTTCTGACGCGATCCTAGAGCGCATGATGACCTTGCACCCCAAGGTCATTGATTTGACGTTGGACCGGGTACACCGCCTGCTTGCCGCACTTGGCAATCCTGAGAAAAGCCTGCCGCCCGTCATTCACATTGCGGGTACAAACGGCAAAGGCAGCACTCAGGCGATGATCCGCGCGGGGCTTGAGGCCAGCGGAAAGACAGTACACGCCTACACCTCGCCGCATCTGGCGCGGTTTCACGAACGGATTCGGCTTGCTGGCGAGTTGATCAGCGAACCGGCACTAACGGCACTTTTGGACGAATGTGTTCAGGCAAACGGTCCGGATGAGATCACATTCTTTGAAATCACGACCTGCGCCGCGCTGCTGGCTTTCGCACGGACTGCCGCAGACTACACCCTGTTGGAAGTGGGACTTGGCGGCCGACTTGACGCAACAAATGTTGTTGAAAATCCGGCACTTACCATAATTACGCCCGTCAGCATGGATCACGAGGCCTTTCTGGGCGACACCTTGGCCAAAATTGCGGGCGAAAAGGCTGGCATCATAAAACGCGGTGTGCCTGTCATCGTCGGACCTCAATCCGAAGAAGGCTTGGCCGTCATCGAAGACCGCGCGGCAAGGCTCGGCGCTCCGGTCTTTGCCTATGGGCAGCACTGGACGGTTTGGGAAGAGCGTAACCTTCTGGTTTACCAAGACGAAAATGGCCTTCTTGATCTTCCCCCACCCGTTCTGCCGGGTCTGCATCAGTTCCAGAATGCGGGAATGGCCATCGCAGCTCTTCGTCTGCTTGGATCTGGCGAACGATCCTGCGAGGCAGCAGTAACGAAGGCCGTTTGGCCCGCCCGGATGCAACGTCTTAAACACGGCCCGCTTGTCGAAGCGGCGCCTTCTGTCGAACTCTGGCTGGACGGCGGACACAATCCCGCTGGCGGCGAGGCGGTCGCCGCGACTTTGGCCCGGATGCCATCGCGAGAGACCAATCTGATCTGCGGCATGTTGAATACAAAAGACGTGCGCGGCTACATGGCGCCTTTGGCAGGACAAGTCAGCAAATTGCACGCTGTCTCGATCCCCGGAGAAAAGAACACGCTTCCGGCAGAGGCAACCCGAGACGCAGCGCAAGCCGTTGGAATTTCAGCGGAAACAGCAGATAGCGTTGCGGCGGCCTTGGTGCAGATCGTCGCCTCCAACCCTCAGGCCCGCGTCTTGATCTGCGGGTCGCTTTATCTTGCTGGCGCGATTTTGCGGGAAAACGGCTAAGCGCCGTAGCGGGCCATGAACATCGAAATCGCGCCGTCGATCACCCTCTTACGGTCGACGGCAGAGCAACAGTCCGCCATTCCAAATATCATTCGTTCGTGAAGGTCAGCCTTGCAAAGCTGCAAGAATTGCTCGGCCGCCAAGGGGATGTCCGTGATCTGCAGCGCCCCACGTCGAACAGCTTTTTCTAGGTACTCTGCAACGCGGTTCCGGATCAGTTCGGGACCGGAGTGATAGAATTCGTGGCCCAAGCCGGGAAAGCGGTCGCTCTCGGCCACGCAAATTCGAAAAACGCGCTGACCGAAATCTGACAGAACAAATTCCATGATCCGTTCAGCGGCAAGTCGCAGAACCTGTTCGACGGGTGCGCTGTCGTTGATAAGCTCTTCTGCCTCATCAGCCTGGCGGCGGCATTCGGCTTTTGCGACTTCCATGAACAAAAGGCGCTTGTCGGGGAAATAGCTGTAAAGCGTTGCCTTGCTGACTCCGGCTTCTCGGGCGATGTCATCAACCGAAGCGCCCTCGAAACCATCGCGAAGAAAGATCGTTCGGGCACCTTCGAGCACCTGATCGAACTTTCGTCCTTTCCGAATTTCCTGTTGTGCCGTCGCGCCCATGTCACTCCCTTTGGGGCACCATAGGTCAGGTCTAGGGGCGACGGCAAGCGGACAGGTTATTGGCACGCAGGCGCTTCGACCGCAGTCTTTGGATCTAATTCACAGCCTTTGGTTGATCCTGTGACCGTTTCATCGGTCGGCCAGTCAAGCCGAGGCAAATCAATGCTGCCAAAACCGGCAAAGGCCGGAGCCGCAGCGAGGGAAAGTGTCAGGGCCAAAACGATCTTGCGCATTTCATTCTCCAAACTGAACCGTTTCGTTCATATATTTCTGAACCGATTCGTTTAGTTTCACAAGCCAAAAATAAACCGATCAGTTCAGTTTTGGCAAAATTCGAAGGCTTGCAACATTCTGGAGGAAGCTTATGTTAGAATCATTCTAAAAGGTGGCCCATGCTTTCAGCTTTAACCAACCGGCGCAGGTTTTCTGATCTTTCCGAGCAAGAGGTCTTGGCCTTGGCAATATCCTCGGAGGAGGATGACGCCCGAATTTACCGGAGTTATGCCGAACGGCTTCGGGGAGATTTTCCAGCTTCGGCCGCTGTCTTTGATGGCATGGCTGTAGAAGAAGACGGTCATCGGCAAAAGTTGATCGACCTTCACCAACGGCGCTTTGGCTCGGTGATCCCGCTGATCAGACGCGAGCACGTGGCAGGGTTCTATGCCCGCAGACCGATCTGGCTGGTTGAGAACCTCCCCCTGGAAACGATCCGCGCCGAGGCGGAGGCAATGGAGCATCAGGCCGAAGCTTTCTATTTGAAGGCCGCTCAGGCGACTTCGGATGCTGATACGCGGAAACTCTTGGGTGACCTAGCGGCAGCTGAGGCGGGCCACAAGCGCAAAGCCGATGATCTGGTTTCGACACATGTCGACGAAAGCGCCGAGAAAGAAGAAGGCCGGGCAGCAAAGCGACAATTCATCCTGACTTGGGTTCAACCCGGTTTGGCCGGCCTAATGGATGGATCGGTGTCAACCTTGGCGCCTATCTTTGCCACGGCCTTTGCCACGCAGGACACTTGGACCACCTTCTTGGTCGGGAGCGCCGCGAGTGTCGGCGCCGGCATTTCCATGGGCTTTACCGAGGCCGCCCATGATGATGGCGTTCTTTCCGGGCGCGGCAGCCCCTGGAAGCGCGGGCTGGCAAGCGGGGTGATGACGACTGTTGGTGGCATGGGCCATGCCTTGCCATATCTGATCCCAGAATTCTGGACAGCCACGACGCTGGCCATGATCATTGTTTTCGTCGAGCTTTGGGCAATCGCCTGGATCCAGAACCGTTATATGGAAACGCCTTTTCTTCGCGCAGCGTTGCAAGTCGTTCTTGGCGGTGCTTTGGTCTTTGCAGCAGGAGCATTGATCGGAGGCGGCTGAGATGTATCGCAAGGGTGAGGTCAAGTATGAAGCACTTCCTCTTCCTGATCGCGTACAACTTCCGGCGGAGGAAAGCCTGAAAGCGGCTTGCGCGTTTCGTGACTACATGAGGAAACGACACTCGGTTAGACAATTTTCAAGTGAAGGCGTTGCGGAAGAAGTCATTTCCGCCTGCATTGCGGCGGCGGGAACGGCTCCCTCCGGGGCCAATCACCAACCTTGGCATTTCGCCGCAATTGCTGATCCAGCGATGAAAGCGCGCATCCGTGAGGCGGCCGAAATCGAGGAAGCGGAGTTTTATGCGGGTGGCGCAGGAGATGAATGGCTTGCGGCGCTGGAGCCCATTGGCACAGGGGTCAGCAAGCCGCATTTGACAGATGCACCCTGGTTGACCGTGGTCTTTGCTCAGCGGTTCGGCGTTACCGAAGACGGCGAGCGTTATAAGAATTACTACGTTCCAGAAAGCGTCGGGATCGCCACAGGGATCTTGATCACAGCTTTGCACCATGCGGGTCTGGTCTGCTTGGAACACACGCCCAACCCGATGAAGTTCTTACCCGAACTTTGTAGACGGCCCGCTCAGGAAAAGGCCGTGATGATCCTTCCTGTTGGCTATCCGGCAGAAGGGGCAACGGTCCCGGCCGTTGCCAAACGCAAGAAGCCGCTGGATCAGATCATGACCGCATTTCGCTGAGTCTCGGCTTACGCGCCAAGATGCGTTTCACCGCGCGCGGCAGCCAAGTCCATCTGTTTTTGCCGTTCACGGAAACGGGCTCTGTCTTCGGCGCTGTAGTCATTGACGCAGGCTGGACAGCATACGCCCTTTTCATAGTCCGGATGGGCACGGTCCTTGGGCGTGACAGCGCGACGGCAGGCACCGCAGCTTTCATTGTCGCCCGGTTTCAGCCCATGACCAACCGACACGCGGCCATCAAAAACAAAGCACTCCCCCTTCCAGAGGCTCTGATCTTCGGGAACTTCTTCAAGGTATTTCAGGATGCCGCCCTTTAAGTGGAAGACATCATCAATTCCCTGAGACAAAAGAAAGTTCGTCGACTTTTCGCAACGGATTCCGCCGGTGCAGAACATGGCGATACGCTTGTTGTGAAACCGATGCTTGTTTTCTTCCCACCACGCAGGAAATTCCCGGAAAGACTTTGTTAGGGGGTCAACGGCCCCGGCAAATGTGCCAATTGCGACTTCATAATCATTTCGGGTATCAATAATCGCAACGTCCGGGGCACTGATCAGGGCGTTCCAGTCTTTTGCTTCGACGTAATGTCCAACTCGCGCCTTTGGATCCACGTGCGGAACACCCATCGTCACGATCTCGCGTTTCAGCTTTACCTTCATCCGACCGAATGGCGGCTCTTCGGCATAGCTTTCCTTCCACTCCAAGTCAGCGCATCCCGGCAAACCGCGAATATAGGCCAGCACGGCGTCAATACCCGCACGGCTGCCGGCAATCGTTCCGTTTATCCCCTCCTTGGCCAAGAGCAACGAACCCTTGATCGAATTCGCATTGCAAACTTCAAGCAGAGGCAGCTTCAAGGACGCAGGGTCCGTGAAGCGGGTGAAATGATAGAGGGCACAGACGATTTGCATATTCTGCCTTTGCACCGAGAACGTACTGAATTCAAGCGCATCGCTTGACGCAGGAGGGACAAGCCGCTTACGCAGTTAGAAAAGAAAAGGAAGCGCATGATGCGGCACCAAAGCGAAGCCTTGATCGTGATCGACGTCCAGAATGATTTCTGCCCCGGAGGAGCGTTGGCGGTCGCTGGTGGCGATGAGATCATTCCCCGGATCAACGCATTGATGGCTGATTTCGCCACCATTGTCCTGACACAGGATTGGCACCCTTCAGAACATGCGTCTTTTGCGGCCAACCACCCCGGAGCCGAACCGTTCAGCTTGACGACGATGCCCTACGGACCACAGGTGCTTTGGCCAGTCCACTGCGTTCAAGGCAACCACGGCGCGGAGTTTCACAAAGAACTGCAGACCGATGCTGCCCAGTTGATCATCCGCAAGGGGTTCAGAAAGCAGATCGACAGCTATTCCGCTTTCTTTGAAAACGACCACGCGACATCGACAGGGCTTGAGGGCTATTTGCGGTCACGCGGCGTGACTTCTGTCACCTTTGTCGGATTGGCGACAGATTACTGCGTGGCCTACTCTGCATTGGACGCCGCAAGACTTGGATTTGACGCAACTGTCCTTTTGGGTGCATGCCGCGGCATTGATCTTAATAACTCGCTGGCCGAAGCGAAGGATCAAATGCTGGCAGCGGGTGTAAACCTACTGGATTGACAAGGGGCAGAAAGCCTATTGCCCTGCTTTGATGGTGAAATATTCGGACAATCCCCCGAGACTCGCTGCCCCTTGCGCAAGGCTGGTGGTTTAGGGCACGAAAGGGCGTCCGGGGGAGTCCGAAATGGTCGACATCGCTACACGAGTGCACAATCACAAATGGAAGATTGATCCGATCGTCCGTTCCTTGATCGACACGGACTTTTATAAGCTGCTGATGTGCCAGTCGATCTTCCGCAATAAGCCGGAAACGTCGGTCACCTTCAGCCTGATCAACCGATCAAAGCATGTCCGGCTTGCTGACCTGATCGATGAAGGAGAACTGCGCGAACAGCTGGACCACATCCGAAGCCTGCGTCTTTCCCGCGGCGAAAGCACTTGGCTGCGCGGCAACACCTTCTACGGCAAACGCCAGATGTTCCGTTCGGATTTCATGGAGTGGTTCGAGAAGTTACAGCTTCCGCCCTACCATCTGGAAAAGCACAACGGCCAATACGAACTGACCTTTGAAGGCAAATGGCCAGAGGTCATGTTGTGGGAGATTCCCGCCCTTTCGGTGCTGATGGAATTGCGGTCACGCGCGGTCCTGAAAGAGATGGGCCGTTTTGAGATACAGGTTCTTTATGCCAGAGCCATGACCAAGCTTTGGGAAAAGGTCGAACGCCTTCGCCAGATCGACGGTTTGAAACTTGCCGATTTCGGAACGCGCCGTCGCCATTCCTTCCTCTGGCAGGATTGGGCTGTTCAGGCACTGCTGGAAGGCCTTGAGGGAAAATTCATCGGAACGTCGAACTGCCTGATCGCGATGCGTCGGGAAGTGGAGGCGATTGGAACCAACGCACACGAACTGCCCATGGTCTATTCGGCGCTTGCCGAAACGGACGAAGCCCTTGCCCAAGCCCCTTACCAAGTTCTTGCAGATTGGCATGAAGAGCATGACGGCAACCTGCGTATCATCTTACCTGACACTTACGGGACAGCAGGGTTTCTAAGCCGGGCACCAGATTGGCTCGCCAGTTGGACTGGCATAAGGATTGACTCGGGCGACCCTGCCACGGGGGCAGAGACGGCGATCAAATGGTGGAAAGACCGCGGCGAAGACCCAACCAAAAAGCTTGTGATCTTTTCTGACGGGTTGGACGTTGAAAAGATTGAAGAGCTTCATCGGCAATTCGTCGGCCGGGTAAAGGTTTCCTTCGGTTGGGGCACCATGTTGACCAACGATTTCCGTGGTCTTGCGCCAAACGATGGACTCGCGCCGTTCAGTCTCGTCTGCAAAGCAGTCAGTGCCGACGGTCGCCCGACAGTCAAGCTCTCGGACAACCCCAACAAGGCAATGGGCCCCGCGGACGAAATTGAACGCTATAAACGTGTGTTCGGCGTCGGCCAGCAAGACGCTATGGACGTTGTCGTTTAGGCAATCGCGCGCAGAAACAGGAAGACGATTGCAGCCAGCAGCGCGGTCAGCGGAACCGTAATAACCCAGGCCGCCGCGATCGTAAGGAAGTGTGAACGGCGAACAAGCTTGCGGCGGCGGCGCTCGTCAGGTGCAACGGCTTTGCCTTTCTCTAGCCCCAGCCTGCGCGTGCGGCGCTCGGCGTGCCATTCGCGATAGAACCCGACCCCAAACACGCCACCGACTGCGATATGTGTCGAACTGACAGGAAGCCCAAGCCAAGAGGCGACGATGACCGTAATCGCAGCCGACAAGGCAACACAGTAGGCACGCATCGGATTAAGCTTGGTGATCTCAGACCCAACCATACGGATCAGCTTCGGCCCAAATAGCACCAAGCCAAATGAGATCCCTGCGGCCCCAATCACCATGACCCAAAGTGGGATCGAGACCTTCGCTTCGGTCGCATTATCCTGCACAGCGTGAACGATAGCTGCCAAGGGACCAACCGCATTCGCAACATCGTTTGCCCCATGCGCAAACGACAGCAGCGCCGCAGATACAACCAGTGGCAAACCGAACAATTTCTTCAAAGACTTCTTGCGGTTTTCCAGCCCGGCGGACTGACGAACGATCAGAGGACGAGATACAAGGATTGTCAGCCCACCCAAGACCAGCCCGATCAAAAGGGCTTGGCCAAGACTAACGTCGACGATTTTCTTCAACCCCTTGACAGCAAGGTACGACGCAAACGCACCAGCCATCAGGCCAATCAAGACAGGAACCCACCGGCGGGCGGCTTCAATCTTATTTGGAACATCGTTGATAAATGCCTTGATGAAGGCCAGGAAAAGAGCAGCGATCAATCCGCCAAGCACTGGTGAAATCACCCAGCTTGCTGCGATCTGGCCCATTTTGGGCCAAGCCACCGCCGAGAAACCGGCAGCCGCAATCCCGGCCCCCATGACGCCGCCCACGATGGAGTGGGTCGTTGATACCGGCGCACCTAGCCAAGTGGCGAGGTTCAGCCAAAGTGAGGCAGCAATCAAGGCCGCCATCATTGCCCAAACAAAGATGGCAGGGTCGTCAACAGCTTCCGGAGCGACAATCCCGCCGGAAATCGTAGACACAACATCGCCACCCGCGATAAGCGCTCCAAGCGTCTCGAATACTGCCGCAATAACCAAGGCACCGCCCATCGTAAGCGCATTCGCGCCGACCGCTGGCCCCATATTGTTTGCGACGTCGTTCGCGCCGATATTCAGCGCCATGTAAGCCCCGAAGGCTGCCGCTACGACGATGATCATCGTCGAACTGGACCCCCCGGCAAAAAGCACAGCTGCCGCCGCACAGATCAGAACGAAGACGACACTGACGGAAATCGCAATTTTTGGCCGGTTTACATAGGTCAGAGCCTGCTCAAGCTGCACAATGCGCCCAAGATCCTTGTCGAGTGTCTTCCACTGGTTCTTGGGAGCTCCGGTTTGATCAGTCATGTCGCGCGCCTGTCACAGAGGTGTCATTTCCGAGTTACATGCGCTGACTATCTGTTCACAATCCTTTCATCAACCGATTCCAGCATTGGAAATAAGCCTGTGCGCCATCATCAGAGCGCGGTCCAAGTGACTGCGTTGCACAGGGTGGTCCATTGCAAGACGGCTGCTTGCCCAACCAACTGAGGCGAGCGTACGGGCCAGAGTAAAGGCATCCACATCATCTCCGTTCACCGGAAGCAACGAACGGTAGCCGTCAATAAGTGCATTTCGCAGCGCTGGAAACTGCGGTTCGTACAGGTCTTGGGAGAGCACCGTTCCCAAATCAAACCATCTGTAGCCAAAACCGCTATCATCAAAGTCGATCAACGATAGTGAACCCTCATTCACAAAAACATTCTCCCGCAGGACATCGGCATGAATAAGACCGACAGGAGATTGGCATTTGCGAAGCCGCACCGACAACCAGTCCCGTGCGGCGAGGAGCAATGATTTCTGGTTTGCGTCTGCCAGTGGATGCTCCCAGAAGCGCCCCCAAAGTGGCGCATTGCCAACCAATCCGTCATGGTCCCACGCAGGTCTGTCAAACCAATCGGGTAAGGTCAGTTCATCGGTCGCGATATGAATTCTGGCCAACAATTCACCCAATGCATGATGCCGCGCGATCTGAATCTCGCTTGTAAGCGGATGAGGAACGCCAGCCTCGCCGAAAGGTTCGCCTTCCACCCAACTGACGACTGAAGCGTATCGCCCAGTGGATAGCGTAGCGAGAAGATTACCGTCTTTGGCCGCAATGGGAGTCGCCACAGGTAGACTGCGCGACCCTAGCTGGTCGCACCACCACAATTCTGACCGGATTGCTGAAGCCGATTGGTAACCCATCCTGTGCAACCGAAGAGCAACCCGCTTTCCGGAAATTTCCGCCTCATAAACTTCGTTCTCGCGGAGTCGAAGTGACCGAATGATCCTGCCTTGCCACAGTTTTGCGGCTTCTTCTGCTTCTGTCATCGGATCGCCAATGCGGCTTCAAGCGCGTCCGCCAACAGATCCGCGTGTTCTTTGCCAAATGGCATCGGGGGCCGCATCTTCAGCGTGCGCCCGCCGCGTCCAATTCGATTGAGGAGAAAGCCACGATCGACCATATCTTCGACAAGATCCGCGACAAGTTCCTCGGCCCTCTCACCGTCGAACTCTAGTCCAAAGAACATCCCGGCTGCCCGTGCATTGGTGATGTTCGGATGTGCAAGCGCATTGAGACGTTCAAGAAGATATGACGAAGTATCCGCCGCAGCCTCCTGCAGCCCTTCCTCCTTGATGACATGAAGGGTGGCCAGACATGCCGCTGCAGAGACTGGGTTGCCACCGAACGTATTGAAGTAGCCAAAGAGATCGCGAAAGGCTGACATTATGTCCGGCCTTGCAAGGCAGGCCGCAACGGGGTGTCCGTTGGCCATTGGCTTTCCAATCGTCACCACATCAGGGGCAAATCCCAAGGCATCGTGGCCCCAAAAATGCGATCCAACACGTCCAAATCCCGGCTGAACTTCATCACATAGGATCAAGCCACCGGCCCGGCGAACGACCTCGACAGTTGCATCCAGAAAACCACGAACGGGCGCAAGGAGTCCTTCATTTGCAAACACCGGGCAAATCATCAGGCCCGAGAAACCGTAACCAGCGTCTTCAAGCTCTTGAATTGCCTTGGCGACATTCTGCGCGAAAGCCTGGGCTTGCGCCTGCAGCGACCCACCCAAGGGCCTCGTTGTTTCAGGGGCCGGCACCAAACGTACATTCGGCGCACGCCCTCCGATCGGGGGGCGACGCGTGGAAAGTTGACTGACTGCTGCTGTATTTCCGTGGTAGGTGTTATCCGTGGCGATAATGCCGGTCTTTCCCGTCTTTGCCTGCGCCATTCGCAACGCCAGATCATTCGCTTCAGACCCAGTGCACACCATGATCGCCTGAGAAATGCCGTGTCCAAGCGTTGACGTCAGCTCTTCAATGTAGTTCAGGACCAACTCATGGTGATAGCGCGTATGGGTGTTCAGGGTGGCGGCTTGTTTACAGATCGCCTCAACCACCTTGGGATGGCAATGGCCTACATGGGCCACGTTATTGTAGCAGTCGAGATAGCGTTTGCCATCTGCATCCCACAGCCACACGCCTTCACCGCGCACAATATGAACAGGCTTGCGGTAGAAGGTTGGCACGTTTGGCCCCATCAGACGGGCACGGCGTTCGTTCAGGTCTTCAATCATTCTTCGGGATCCACTTTGCCACGCGCTGATTTCACCTCAGATCGCACCGTCTTTGCCTTCAACCGCCGCAACTGACTTCCGTAAGTAGGTTTCGTCGCGATCCGCCTTTTAGGTGCGACAAGAGCTTGTCGGATCATCTCGACCAGACGCTCTCTGGCAAGTTCCCGATTTCTAGCTTGGCTGCGGGTTTCTTCGGCGCGGATGACAATCGCGCCATCATTTGTCCATCGCCGCCCAGCAAGACGCTTCAAGCGCGTTTTGACTGGATCTGACAGATGTGGAGAGCGTTCAGCTTCGAACCGCAGTTCGACAGCAGTTTCAACCTTGTTGACGTTCTGCCCACCCGGCCCTTGCGAGCGCGAAAAGGTTTCGACCAGTTCCCAGTCGGCAATGGTAATGGCGTCATTGATCCGAAGCATGCGGCGGACGTTACGCCAAGCCGCGCGCACGGGAAAGGGCTTCGAAAATACATTCGACAGACGCCGAAAATAGAGAAAGGGTCGCCGTGGTACGGCAACCCTTTCCGAGTTCCAAGGAGATGGGCCAGTTAGGATAAAGGCCCAATCAAGCGGTTTGTTTGGCTAGAGGGCTGCCCCTAGAAAACACGCCTCCCGACTGTCCCGACACCTCTCTCCAATATCACTCTAGACACTGGATCACCTCCTTTCAAAAGATTGCCGATAAGATGAGCGTGACACAGATTTTGTGTCTGTCAAATCTTTTTACGCAACCTTTGCTGTAACTTTTCCGACAATCAGCCGGAACGGCACAAGTGCCAACAAAGCGAGCAACAGTTTTACGCCCCAGTCAGCAACGGCCAACGAAACCCAAAGCGGGGCCTCGGGGCCTATGCCCAACAAAGGCAAAACTTCACCGGCCCAAGAGACGTCATTCGAGGGCTCAAGACTGGTCAAGGCTGCCGAGAATGCGATGGTAAAGAAGATAACCGTGTCGACGCTGGATCCAATGAGGGTTGAGACCAATGGCGCGCGCCACCAGTTGCCTTCACGGAAACGGTTGAAGACCGCAACGTCAAGCATTTGGGCCGTAAGAAATGCGAGACCCGATCCGATCGCGATCCGCAGCGTCACCGCCGGATAGGTGTAGCCATCGCCTTGAAGCATGATCTGCGTCCCAATCAACGAGCAGAAGACACCCGTGACAAAGCCAGCGAAGACCACAGTCCGGGCTGCCTTTGCGCCATAGATGCGGTTCGTCAGGTCCGTCACAAGAAAGGCGATCGGATAAGTCAATGCCCCCCAAGTGAGCCATTGGCCAAAGAGGTATTGCACTAGTATGTTTGAGGCCACGACGGTCGCGGCCATGGCAAGAATGCCGGGCAGTAGTTTTTGCATGATCTGATCCGTTTTTTATGCAAGGTCGCGGAGACTTGCCCCCCTGTTGGGGACGCGCTGCACTAATGCCGTGTTTGCAGTCTGTCAATCCGCCACGCGATATTCGACGATCTCGGTACGCTGAATCGGGAGAAAGTTATTATCGGAGATCATCGTCAGACGAATTCGCCCTTTCGCATCTCGCCAGACCGACAAACCCTCAAGGTTATCGTGCATTCCAATCGGGCTTTCCATCTCAGTGCGCTCATCGGAAAGCACCCTGCGACCGACCACGAATGACCGTACACGATTTCCAAATCCAGCGATGCCTCTGAACTGACGTTCAAGGACGTAAAGCCTCCCGTCCGGCCCAAAATCAGCGCCCACAGGTAAGTAATTCCCAAGTCTCGGCAAAACAAAGGGCTGCGACCATTGCCCGCCAGAGTATCTCCAAACGGGGAAATCCGGCCCATTGGGATTCCCAGGTTGACCTGTAAAAAGGCGCACGCGCTTTGATCCGGTCAATTCTTCCGGAAACGTGTAAAGTGCGCCTTTTTGATCTACCGCCAAGGCTTCAAGCGATGCATTCCTCGGGAACCGATCAAAGCTCTTTGGCCGGGGAAGATTTTCAGCCAATCCATCAATGCGGTCATATCGCAAGACACGCGCAATCCCCTCAAACGACACATAGGCCGTTCCATCAGGCGCGATTGCCAGCCCCTCACTATCGTTGCGATCCAGTTTCAGCGGCTCGTTCACGTTCGACTTCAGCCGCCACATCGTACCGTTCTTTACAGCGGTGATCCGACCATCGACATCGCGGAAGATCTGACCCGTGACATAGCTGCCTTTATCCGTCAGCGCTGTGAAACTGTCGCCTTTTGCCGAGATTTCCAGGGCAGAAAACCCACCGAAAAGATCATCGTCAACATGCCAACGAAATGCCCCGACCAAGCTGGCCGGGGGCGTGACACCCGCGCTTCCTTGCAATGCGAGGCCAAGAAATGCGCCCAGAGTCAGGGCGAGGCGAGAACATCTAGGCATTGCTTGGGCAGATCCGCCATCGTGTACTCGCGCGGATGGCGTGTACGCTTTGCTGGCTCTTTCGGTTTTTTAGTTGGCTTTGGCGGGTTCAGGTAATCTGTCACCCACCACATCAGCGTGTCATCGCATCCGTCCCCGCCTTTCGACAACTCATTCACCGAAGGCTTTTGCGTTTGACACAGGCGCGCCCCGGCAGGGCATTTGAGACGAACGTGGAAATGGCTGTCGTGTCCTTGGATCGGGCGAATTTTCTGAAGCCATTTCTTATCCGAAGACTTCGCCGTCTTGCACATCTCGATTTTGACAGCCGCCGCTACAAAGATGCGATCCACGCGCGGATCAAGCGCGGCTGCCTTCATCAATTCATGGTGCGTGCGCGTCCAGTTCCTCGTCACGGATTTCTGGTCAGCAGACCGGACGGGGATGGAGCTGAGCTTTTCGCGCTCCGCGCGGCTAAGATTGACCCTCTTTGGCGGCAATTGCCAGATATCGGCGTCCAAGCCAATCTGATGGCTTGCATGCCCACTGGTCATTGGCCCGCCGCGAGGTTGGCTGATATCCCCGACATAAAGGCCGGCCCATCCAAGCCGCTGTGCAGTCTGCGACAGGTCTACCAAGAAATTTATCATTTCAGGATGACCCCAATTGCGGTTTCGCGACAACCGCATGGCCTGCCAACTGGGCCCGGTTTCCGGCAGTTCAACCAAACCCGCGCCACAGCCCTTTGCATATGAACCGATTGGCATCGGCGCCTGCTGGCTCGCTACTTCTTTTGCGCCCAAAAGCTTGTTGGCCAACTTTTCTGCATATGCCGTGGCTGGCAGGGAAAGAAGCGCAGCAATCGCAAGAATACGAAACATCAGGAAATCCGTTCACCATCAGGTTTGACCCACAGTAGCAAAACCAACCCAATCAGGAAGAGCCCAATAAGGGGTGTCACGCCAAGTTGTTGACTGCCCGTTATATCTGTGGCGACCGCAATGGCCAATGGCGCGATGAAAGAGGTTGCCTTGCCGGACAGGGCATAAAGCCCAAACGCTTCCGTCATCTTTTCCGGTTCTGCCTGACGCACCATCATCGTCCGGCTGGAAGATTGAAGCGATCCGCCACCCGCTCCGATCAGGGCACCCAAAACATAGAACGCGATATCTGGCAGTTTGCTCTCGGGGCCAACGGAAACGCCAAAGACACTGTCACGACTGACAAAGACAACGGCAACTGCGACAGCGGTAAGCACCAGCACGTTCAGAATGATCACCGGCTTAGGGCCAAATCGACTGTCCGCCTTTCCACCAAGCCAAGCAAAAATAGCGCCCGTCAAAGCCGCGAGAATTCCGAAAATCCCCACCTGCGTGGTTTGCCAACCAAGGACCCCAGCCGCATAAATACCCCCGAAGGTGTACATTCCGTTCAATGCGTCCCGGTAGAACATTGAAGACAATAGATAGTTGAACAAGCTTTTCTGGGACGGCAGCTGCCGCAAGCTCGACTTTAGCTCGGGCCAAGCACTGCGAATGGCTTCTTGGATACTGACCGCATCTGCTTTCTTCGGCTCCCGTACCCAAAGAAAATAAGGGATCATGAAAACCGCATACCAGATTGCCGTCAGCGGCCCTACGGCGCGCGTGCCTTCGCGGGTTTCCGGGTCAAGCCCAAAGATGGGCGATATTCCAATCAAGGTCTTGCCGTTCTGGCCCTCGGCAAGCAGCAAAAGCATGATCACAAGGGCAACAATCCCCCCTAGATAGCCAAAGGCCCAACCCGAACCTGAGATTCGACCCAGATCTTCCTTGGGGGCGAGATCCGGCAGGATGGCGTTGGTAAATGTCGTCGCGAACTCCATGCCGATCAAGCCGATGCAGAACCAGATCATCACCGACCAAACGTTGAAGTTTGCCGGCGCCGAATACCAAAGCATCCATGCCCCAAGCACATACATGATCGAAAAGAGCCAAATAAAACCCATCCGCCCGCCAGCCTTGTCAGCGACAGCACCCAATAACGGTGACAAGATGGCAATCAGAATGCCAGCAGCACCAATGCCATAGCCCCAGATGGATTGCGCTGCAGACCCGTCCCCAACCACAGAGACGACATATGGCCCGAAGATAAAGGTCAAAAGAAGCGTGTTGTAAGGCTGACTGGCCCAGTCAAAAAAATACCAGCCCCAAATACGTTTCTTTGCGCTGTCCATTTTCGCCCCCCATCGCGGCCGGTTTCGACCTTTGCCGCGATCAAGCCCGAAAAGTAAAATCAGCGCAAGCGACGAGATTTACATCAGAGGTGGCCACGGACGCTGCGCGTCTGCGCCCGACCAGGCGAGCACCCATTCGGGCAAGGCAGGGCTAACATCCGACTGACCAAACGCCTTTGCCAACTCTGCAGGAGGCACAATGCCCGCACGCCCCTGTGACGCCTGCACCAATGCCGAACGGATCAGCATGTGCGAAGTGCAGTCTCCATCTCTCCACATGGACTGTTCCATGTAAAGAAAACGCTGATCCCACCCAATAAGCCGGGTTTTCATCGTGACCTTTTCAAAGACCTTGACCCGGCGGCGATATCGCAAAGTGTTACCGGCGACCGTCATTCCCCAACGATTTTCGGACATGACCTTCCGAAACCCCATGCGGCTGGCCAGCGGAATTCGGCCGAGGTCGTAGAGTGTCAACGTGCGACCGTTGTTCAACTCCATCCATGGGTCCAAGTCCCATGGCCAGATGCGATGCGTACTGATGTGGGTGTCAAAGAACCCAAGCTTCGGTGCGTTCCGAAACTTGATCAATTCCTTCATCATGCGGAAATATGGGTACATAGTATGTCTCCGTTCGACGGTGGCGTGAAACGGATTGACGTGAAGGTCAAGGTGAACGCGACGGAAACTTTCGATTTTGTTGGGTTTCAGGACAAAGCCAAACGAAGACCATTGCTCTTATTGGGGGGTCACGATACCACTACCACTACCCCTAGCTATTGTCAGAGAGACAACACGATGACCGCGTTGCTTGATACCCTGCTTTTGATTCTGCGTATCGCCCAATGGATCATCCTGATTCACATCATCATGTCTTGGCTGATCAACTTTCAGGTCCTGAACCTGCGACAGCCGCTTGTTGCTCAGATCTGGTACGGGATTAACAGATTACTCGAACCTCTCTATTCCCGCATTCGGTCGCTCCTCCCCAATCTCGGGGGTATAGATCTTGCGCCTCTGATCGTGCTTATCGCGATTTTCTTCCTCCAGCGGCTGATCCTGACTGGCGGCATGTAAGTCACGCCAGAAGACTGATGACTGACCCGATTGAGCTTTTGCACCGCGTGTTCGGTTTCCCTGGCTTTCGTCCCGGTCAGGAAGAAATTGTCAGATCGGTTCTTGATGGACGCAACACACTTGCAATCATGCCTACGGGTGGCGGCAAATCGCTTTGCTTCCAACTACCGGCTCTCTGTCGCGATGGTGTTACTGTGGTCATTTCCCCATTGATCGCCCTGATGCGCGACCAAGTCCGCGCATTGCGGGCTGCTGGCGTAGAGGCAGGCGCTCTGACCTCTGGCAATACCGAAGCCGAGACGGAAGAGGTATTTCAAGCAATCGACGACGGCCGATTGAAACTCCTCTACATGGCCCCCGAACGGTTGGCCTCCAGCGCCACGTCACAACTTTTACGCCGCGCGAAATGCAATTTGATTGCGGTAGACGAAGCACATTGTGTCAGCCAATGGGGGCACGACTTTAGGCCAGACTATCTGCGGATTGGCGAGTTGCGGCGGCAGTTGCAAGTGCCATTGGCGGCCTTTACCGCTACGGCTGATGAAGAGACACGCGCCGAAATCGTAACACGCCTCTTCGATGGCACGGCGCCTGAAACCTTTTTGCGTGGCTTTGATCGGCCAAACATTCACTTGGCGTTCGAAGTCAAGAACAAGCCACGGGAACAAATCCTGCGTTTTGCAGCGGCCCGCAAAGGCCAGTCCGGAATTGTTTACTGCGCAGCCCGCGCGCGGACCGAAGTTCTCGCGCAAGCCCTGCGCGCGGCGGGACACCCAGCCTGCCATTATCATGGCGGAATGGAGGCCGATGATCGTCGGGAAGTTGAATCCCGATTTCAACGCGAGGACGGCCTGATCGTTGTTGCGACAGTTGCTTTCGGCATGGGGATCGACAAGCCCGACATCCGCTGGGTCGCACATTCTGACCTGCCGAAATCCATAGAGGCCTACTACCAAGAGATTGGCCGATCAGGACGTGACGGTGCTCCTGCAGAAACACTGACACTTTATGGCCCGGAAGACATCCGGTTTCGCCGGATGCAGATTGACGAAGGGCTGGCCCCTGCAGACCGGAAATTCGCAGATCATTCACGTTTGAACGGGTTGCTCGGGTTGGCCGAGGCAACGAAATGCCGCCGCCAAACCCTGCTTCGCTACTTTGGCGAAACATCCGAAGCGTGCGGCAATTGTGATCTGTGCGATGCACCACCCACTCTGTTCAACGCGACAGAAGCCGTGCGAAAGGCCCTTTCTGCCATTTTGCGTACAGGCGAGTCCTACGGCGCCGGACATCTCATCGACATTCTGGTGGGAAGACCCACACAAAAAATTAGAGACCGCGGCCACGATTATCTACCCACCTTCGGTGTCGGGAGAGAGCTTTCGGTCGCTGCATGGGGGGCAGTTTTTCGCCAGATGATGGGACATGATCTGGTGCGTCCGGACCCCGAGAAGTTCGGAGCGCTTGTCATGACCGATGCTGCGCGCCCGATCTTGCGCGGTGAGAAAGAAATCACCCTCAGACGTGATACAATTTCTGCCGCGTCCTCCTCCGTCGCGATCAAGACCTTGGTTTCAGAAGATGACGCCCCACTTCTCTCTGCGTTGAAGGCCAAAAGACGGGCCTTGGCCGAAGCGGCGACTGTGCCAGCCTACGTTGTTTTTGCTGATCGCACGCTTATCGAGATGGCGGAACTCAAGCCGTCAACTTTGGACGACATGGCACAAATAACTGGTGTTGGCGCAAAGAAGCTGGAAATCTATGGGCTAGAGTTCCTGTCGGTCATTAACGGCGTTGCTGACCCGATGCATCCTGTCCGCATGAAGTTGGCCGGTCAGCAAGCTGGCGATGTTTTTGATCGGTTGGCTGAAGTCACCCAAAGCCTTTACCGAGGCGATGATGGAACCGGAAAACCAATGTCTCTCTCTCCAACCGTCCTGAAACGTATAGCTGAACGTCGGCCCACGACGCTGTCAGACCTCGACAGGGTCGCCAATCTTGGGCCCGCCAAGATCGAACGGTTCGGAACAGCCTTCTTGAACGTCTTGACCTCTGGCTAAGCCAAACCATTTCCCTTGCCGTCCGTGCCCGCCTACGAAGGAAGAACTGATGCTGACTGTGATTTCACCTGCCAAAAAGCTGGATGAAACCCCCTACGCCTTGCCGGATGGCCTCACTCTGACCGACCCCGAATTTGCCAAGGATGCGCTGAAGCTTGCTCGCATTGCGCGGAAGTTAACCGTCGATGAACTTCGAAGACTAAGCGGTATTTCCGAAAATTTGGCGCGCCTGAACAAAGGCCGCTTTGCTGCTTTTTCAGCGACTCCAAATGCGGGCACTGTATTCCCTGCAGTTCACTGTTTTGCGGGCGATACATATGTCGGGCTTCAGGCGCGGACGATGTCTTCAAGAACATTGCATTGGGCTACTTCTCGTTTGCGCATCTTGTCAGGCCTTTACGGGCTGTTGCGTCCGTTGGATGCCATCCAAGCCTACCGTCTTGAAATGGGCAGCCGTCTGGCAAACCCAAAAGGGCCAGATTTATACGCCTATTGGGGCGACCGCCTTGCCAAGTCGATCAACCAATTGGCTCAGGAAAAGTCGGCAACAGTGATCGTGAACTGCGCCAGTGTCGAATATTTCGCCGCCGTAAATCGGAAATGTCTGAAGCCGCGGGTCGTAACGCCCTTGTTTATGGAAGAAACTGAAAGCGGCCTGAAGACAGTCAGCTTCTGGGCAAAACGCGCACGGGGTTCGATGACCCGCTTTATTTGTGACAACGAACTGTCAAATCCCGCCGACCTTCAGACATTCTCACAACTGGGTTATCGGTTTCGTTCTGAACTATCGGGCGAAGACAAACTGGTATTTTCAAGGCCTGTGACCGCCGAGGCCGCCGCCTGAAAGGTCAAGTATCTTCAATGGGGCTCGCAGTTTCTGGGCAGAATTCTGTCATCGCAGCGATAATCGCCGATTTCTTTAGGGGTTTCGTCAGATAGCGGTCCATGCCAGACGCGAGGACGCCAGCCTCGTCTCCGTCCATCGCATGAGCTGTCAAGGCAACGATGGGAACACGAGTGTGTCCGGCCTCCATTTTTCGAATTGCCTGCGTCGCTTCTCGCCCATCCATTTCTGGCATGGAGACATCCATGAAGATGAGATCTGGTTTGATCTGTTGATACTTCTCAACCGCCTCCCGCCCGTTGTCAGCAAAGGTCAGGTCGATATTCAGCGATCGAACCATCTTGCCAAAAACCAACTGATTGGTTCGGTTATCTTCAGCCGCTAGAATACGCATACGCCGCAATCCTGGAGAAGGTGTGGGCTGCTCGGGAGATCTCTCAATTTCAGGCACGGAAAGTGCCTGCAAGTGCCGATAGAGATCGGCCCGCAGCACAGGCTTCTGCAGAATGCCAGACAAGCCGCAATCGCCACCCTGCTCTCGCGCACCGACCGGGTTTGACGACAGCATGACGATGGGCGTGCCGACCCCTTGGGCACGCACGAGGCGTGCAAAGGCCAACCCATCCATTTCTGGCATCTCGTGATCTGTAAGAATGACGTCAAAATCTGGGTCTTTCCTTAAGATTTCCAAAGCCTCGGCACCCGATCTGCACAGAGTTACCTGAATTTCATGTGGCGTCAGTTGGCGCTCCAGAATGGTGCGATTGATAAACTGATCATCGACGACAAGAGCTTTGCGAACCGAAATCGGTGCGCGGGTCGGATCAGTATTTTCCGATACCGGAAGCGCCACGCGGAAGCCGAAACAGGAACCTTTGGACAGTTCGCTGTCGACCCAAATGGACCCACCCATCCGCTCAATCAGTCGCCGGGTAATAGCGAGGCCAAGACCCGTCCCTTCAAACTTGCGGTTTTGCTGGCTTTCAACTTGGTTGAACTCACCGAAAATGTGATCCAGGTGATCGGGGGGAATACCTATTCCGGTATCTTCGACCGTCACATGCAAGGCCTGCTTCCCGTCTTCCTCATCAAGACCGATCACGCGAACCAGAACATGGCCGACCTCGGTAAATTTCACGGCGTTGCCCAACAGATTCGTTAGGACCTGCCTGACCCGACCCGGGTCCCCGACAAAGCGGGTCGGCAAGAACATGTCATAGTCGATCAAAAGATCTATGCCCTTGGCCCGGGCCCTTGGCTGCAAAAGCATGGTCACTTCATGGATCATGCGCTCAAGATCGAATGGCTCTGGATGCAGCGTCAGCCGCTCCGCCTCGATCTTCGAATAGTCGAGAATGTCGTTGATGATGACCAACAACGCCTCACCCGACGACTTGATCGTCTCAGCAAAGAGACGCTGTTCTTCGGTCAAAGCCGTATCGCAAAGCAATTCGGCCATACCGACAACCCCATTCATTGGGGTTCGAATTTCGTGAGACATGTTCGCAAGAAAGGCGGATTTCGCGCGGTTTGCCGCTTCCGCCTGAAGCCGGGCGGCCTCCAGTTCTGCCTGCTGCTGTTTTAAGCCTGAAATATCAACACGCAGTCCCACCCGACCACCATCCGGCGTCGGCTGTTCAAGAACCCGAAGCCACCGACCATCCCCCATTCTTTGTTCGCTGATAGACGACGGAGCGCGATGCGCTGCCATCCGTTCTTCAAGCCATTCATCTTCGCGACCGACTGCATCCGCGTATTTTCCGCGGATCAGTCCATGGCGAAGGATTTCTTCAAAGGTCACCCCGGGCTGAAGGATGTCCGAACTTTCAGGATGAATGTCACGGTAACGTTGGTTGCAGATCAAAAGCTTATCCTCCCTGTCGAAAAGCACAAACCCATCCGGGATTGCCTCTAGTGCGGCCCAGATGCGCATTTGCTCGGTAATATTCAAAGCGAGAGTGACCATGTCGCCGTCGCGCGCCCTGCGATCGACGAGACGCGTATAATTGCCGTTGCTGAACTGAATAACCTCAGCCGGTATCGGATCATTGTCCCAGCGTCGCAGCATTCGCTCGACCCAGTGGTCAGGCTCCTCGGCTCCAAGGCGAACCAAACCGGAGGACGCGCAGAGCTTGAGGATTTCGACATAGGGTATCCCAATTCCAACATTCATCCCGTCAAAGACGCGAAGGTAGGCGCGGTTGGCTGCAGCCAGATTCTGCCGAGAGTCGAACACCGCAAAGCCATCACGAATGGTGTCAATCGAATCCCATAGGCGCCGCTCTGCCATGACTGCGGCGGTGTGGGCGCGCTCCAACTCACCAACGAAACGGGCGTTCTGGCCTTTCAATTCATCTGCTTCGTTCCGCGCGGTTCGGGCAGCACTCCGCTGCTCAACGACCTGAACGGATAGCCCCCGGGCATGGAGGGCCAGTTTTTCATTCGCCGCGAAAAGCTCACGTTGCTTATGTTCAAGCAGCCTTTCTGCCGCCAAACGAGCGCGCCTTTCTCTCGCCAGTCTTTCGGTCAACTCCATGTTCCGCATTCCCTACGCACGGTCGTCTGAGTGGCGCTCAAATGGGAACATATGAGAAACAAAATGAATCCAACCTTAACATGACAAAGGAATTCCTGACCTTGGGAATGCTTGCGCGACTCTCAAAGGCCGTGCCACCATAAGCCATTCACGACCGGAGGATTTGGGATGCGCCGTTTTCTGCAAGCCAGTTTGATTGGCATTTTTCTCACCGGCACCGCTGTGGCCCAGGACGCGCCGATCATTCCTCCAAAGCGCATAAACGTTGTCCCGGGTGTAGATCTGCCAGGCGGGGATGTGGCGCAGCTCTTTGATACGACGCTAGACGCCTGTGAAAAGGCATGTCTGACCAATAGTCGCTGCACGGCGTTTACCTTCAACACACGGAATAATAGCTGTTTTCCAAAGCAAGACCCCGGTGAGTCCAGCCCTTACCCGAATGCCGTCTCTGCCTATGTGATTGCTGCTGCGCCAGGAGCAGAAGCTTTGGCCAAAGCGGGCCGTTCAGATCTGAAATTCATTTCGAACTACGAAATAGATGACGCCCGCGATATGGCGCAAAAACTTGGCCGGACCCACACCTCAAACGGTTTTACTGCGCAAGACCACCTGACGGCCGCAGCCGAAGCGGAACGCGCAGGAAATACCATTCAAGCCATGCGCTTTATGGGTGCCGCAACCAATCTGACCGATGCGGGGTCAGACTGGGCAGAATACGCTCGGCTGCTCGTTGCATCCGCAACGGCAGAACCGGGAAATGCTCGCGCCCACCTGCAGCAGTCAGTCAAAGCCGCGATTAATGCCTATCTCAGAACCGACAACAAAGCTCTGCGCCATACTATCCTTGTCACAATGGGTGAGGGGCTAGAAAAAATCAGCCGCGGCCGAGATACTGTCCAAGCTTTACGGCTGGCACAGACGCTGCAATTCCGGGACGACACCGAAGCCCTTCTTGATACTGCCATCGGAAAATACGGCTTTCGGATCGTCGAGGAGCAGGTCCAGTCTGACAGTATCCGGCCGCGCATCTGTGCCACCTTTTCAGAAGACCTGATCAAGTCCGGCGTCGACTACGAAACTTTCGTCCAGCTTCCCGAACCCGGGCTGACCGTCACTTCTGATGGCTGGAGAAACCTTTGCGTCGAAGGACTGGTTCACGGGGCTCGCTACACCGTTACTTTCCGCGAAGGCCTTCCCGCGGCCGATGGGCAGACTTTGGCAAAATCTGTCGCGCTGACATCCTATATTCGCGACCGCGCGGCGATGGTTCGGTTCCCTGGTCGGTCTTATGTGCTGCCCAAGGGCGATTCCGCTGCGCTTCCCGTGGTGACGACAAACACAGAAAAGCTTGATCTGACCCTGTATCGTGTGACCGACCGAAATTTGCTACGCGCCTTTCAAAACGGCTATTTCAGCCAACCGATGGCCGATTGGCAGGAAGGCAATTTCAGCGGGGAAGTCGGGTCCGAAGTCTGGTCTGGACAGGCCACCGTCGGCTTGGATGTGAACAAGGATGTTACGACCCGGCTTCCCTTGTCAGATGCCTTGGCCGGGCGCCCGGCAGGTGTCTACGCCATGAAAGCTGCCGTTCCCGGAGAAGACCCTTATGACGTGGCCCCGGGCTGGCAGTGGTTCGTCGTCTCTGATCTTGGATTGACCTCGCTTTCCGGCGTCGATGGCCTTCATGTGTTTGTGCGTGGCTTGGGCAGCGCGGCTGCAAAGTCTGGTGTGACAGTCGAACTGCTTTCCACTTCGAATGAAATCCTTGGAACCACAACCACAGACGAGCAGGGATATGCCCGTTTCGATGCAAGTCTGACGCGCGGAACAGGCGGGCAAGCCCCGGCTTTGATCGTTGCGAAAGACGGTGAATCGGACATCGCATTTCTTTCCCTCACGGACCCTGAGTTCGATCTTTCAGATCGCGGCGTCGAAGGTCGTGAACCGGCCCCGCCTGTCGATGTCTTCCTAACCACCGATCGAGGCGCGTACCGGGCAGGTGAAACAGTTTATGTGACCGCACTTAGCCGTGACAGCCGAGCCGAAGCCGTCGTCGGATTACCGTTGACAGCGGTATTGAAACGCCCCGATGGCGTCGAATACTCGCGCATTCTGGCAGATGATGCCGGGGCCGGCGGGCATGTCTTCCAACTTCCGATCTCTGGATCAGCCCCGCGTGGCGTCTGGAGATTGGAGGTTCTGGCAGATCTGGAAGCTGCGCCACTGACCTCGCGCACTTTCTTGGTCGAAGACTTCTTGCCAGAGCGTATCGACTTCACATTGTCGCTGGGGGACCAGCCGTTAAATCTGCAAGCAGCGCCGGAACTCTCGGTCGAGGCGCGTTATCTCTTTGGTGCTCCGGGGGCTGATCTGCAAATTGAAGGCGAAGTCCTTCTGCGGGCCGCACAATCCATTGACGGTTACGAAGGCTATTTCTTCGGTCCGCATGATGAACCCTTTGATGCGCGGCTGGAAAGCTTTGGTGGCGATGTCACGGATTCAGCGGGCGTGGCCACGCTCTTTCCGATCCTACCACAAGTCGATGACCCGATGCACCCTCTGGAAGCTCGCTTCACTGTCCGCGTTGCCGAGGGCTCGGGCCGTCCCGTTGAGCGCCAGGTTACCAAGTCACTGGTGCCAACTTCTGCAATGATCGGTATTAAGCCGCTTTTCGACGACGTTGTCGCCGAAGGCACTGAGGCACGCTTCAACCTCATCTCGGTCGGCGAAAACGGCAATTCAGAAGCCATGCCTGTCAAATGGGTGCTCAGCCGCATCGAAACGGAATACCAGTGGTACCAGTCCTACGGAAATTGGAACTGGGAACCTGTGACTTCGCGTAGCATCACCGCCGAAGGTGAGGCCGTTTTAGGTGGCCAACCTTTGGAAATCGCAGCGCCGGTGACCTGGGGCGAATATGAACTTCGCGTGGAACGCTCTGACGGCACCTATGCGGTGACGTCGACGACCTTCTACGCCGGTTGGTACGCGCCGGCAGATGTGACATCTACACCCGACACATTGGAGCTGTCGCTTGATGCCGCAGCCTATAAACCCGGCGAAACTGCAAATCTTCGGATCGTCCCGAAAAGCGCTGGAACAGCCCTTGTAACTGTTTTGTCCAATCGACTGATTGCGATGCAAGCGGTCGAGGTACAGGAAGGTGAAAATGTCATCCCCCTTTCGGTGACAGATGAATGGGGTGCCGGGGTTTATGTGACTGCAAGCGTTCTGCGCCCGATGGATATCGCTTCGGGGCGCAATCCGTCTCGTGCGCTTGGATTGGCTCATGCGTCGATTGATCCGGGGACACACAAACTTTCCGCCAATGTAATGGTGGCTTCAGAAGCAGCCCCGCGAGGCCCGCTTGATATTGCTGTAAAGGTAGAGGGAGCGGTTACAGGGGAAACCGTCTATGCCACAATCGCAGCAGTGGATCAGGGTATCCTGAACCTGACAGCATTCACGCCCCCGGATCCTTCTGGGCACTACTTTGGTCAGCGCAAATTAGGCGTCGGGATCCGCGACATTTATGGTCGCCTGATCGACGGAATGAACGGTGCCGAAGGTCAGGTCAGGTCAGGTGGCGATGCAGGCGCTCAGGCCAAATTGCAGGCACCACCGCCGACAGAAGAACTGGTCGCTTATTTCACCGGCCCGGTAACGGTAGGCAGCGACGGATATGCCCGCACATCCTTTGACCTTCCCTCGTTCAACGGCTCTGTCAAAGTCATGGCGGTGGTCTGGTCCAAAACTGGCGTCGGACAGGCGAGTGCCGATGTCTTGGTCCGCGATCCCGTTGTCGTCACGGCAAGCCTACCGCGGTTCATGTCGCCCGGTGACCAAAGCCGCCTGTTGCTGGAAATCGTTCATGCCACTGGTCCGTCTGGCAGAATGGAACTGGACGTCTCCGCCGAAGGAGCCACGCTGGGCCAAATGCCTTCGGGCTTTGAATTGGGGGATCAGGCGAAAGCAGTCTACGCTGTCCCTATCACCGCCAAGTCTGCGGGACTTCACAAGATCAACGTGTCTCTGACCACACCGGATGGAAAGGTCTTGCAAAAGACCTTGATGCTGCCTGTTCAGTCAAATGACCCAGAAGTCGCGCGGACCAACAGGATGACCTTGGCGAAGGGGCAGACACTCACCTTCGACCAGAACGCCTTCGCCGACCTCTTGCCGGGGACCGCGAAAGCCACCATTGCCATCGGTCCCCTTGCGCGGATCAATGCGCCGGGACTTTTGGCATCTTTGGATCGCTACCCCTACGGCTGTACCGAACAGATAACTTCGAAAGCCCTGCCGCTTCTTTATTTCGATGAGGTCGCCCAAGCGATGGATCTGCCGGGCGCAGACAACATTGCGCTTCGCATTGAACAGGCAGTGGCAGAAATCCTGACCAACCAAGGCGCCGAAGGTGGCTTTGGCCTTTGGGGCCCTGAAAATGGCGACCTTTGGCTGGATGCCTATGTCACCGACTTCCTGTCGCGCGCGCGCGCCCAAGGGTATGCCGTTCCTGACCTCGCCTTCCGTCAGGCGCTAGACAACCTACGTAACCAAGTGAACTATGCGCCTGAGTTTGATGAAAGCGCGAATGGCGGCGGTCAAGCCTTGGCCTACGCCCTTATGGTTCTGGCCCGCGAAGGGGCCGCTGCGATTGGCGACTTGCGCTACTATGCCGACGTAAAAGGGGACGATTTCCGCACCGCCTTGGCACAGGCACAACTGGGTGCGGCTTTGGCCAGCTATGGCGACCAATCTCGCGCTGACGCAATGTTCCGCAGGGCCGCCGCACGGATGGATGCCTTGATGCAAACAGAAACCGAGCAGCTTTGGCGGGCAGATTACGGAACCCATTACCGTGACTCGGCTGCTCTTCTGACGCTGGCCATTGAGTCAGGAACGCAGGTCGTGAACCGAGAAACCCTGATCGGTCGCATTTCCGGAGAGGTCGACGGCCTTTCCACGCAAGAAGCGACTTGGGCGCTGATGGCCACAAATGCCTTGATCGACAAACCTGGAACCGATGGCATTTTGATTGACGGTCAGCCCGTATCGGGCCCACTTGTGCACGTGCTGGACAATTCTACTGCACCCGTCGCAATCACGAATACTGGCGCCGACACGCAACTGACGCTGACAACCTATGGCGTTCCTTCGCAGCCAGAAATTGCCGGCGGAAATGGCTACGCGATCACGCGGACCTATTACACGCTTGACGGCGAGGTGGCCTCTCTTGACGGCCTGTCCGTTGGCGATCGCTTGGTCACTGTTCTGGAAGTCACGCCATTTGCCTCTGGAGAGGCGCGGTTGATGGTCAATGACCCGCTTCCCGCCGGATTTGAGATCGACAATCCAAATCTCATCTCTGGGGGCAATCTTGCCAATCTAGAATGGTTGGGGCTCGAGTCCGAAGTGGCTCATAGCGAATTCCGGCAAGAACGCTTCCTGACCGCCATCGACCGCGACAACGGCAACGCATTCCGTCTCGGCTACATTGTTCGCGCAGTTTCCCTAGGCAAGTTCCACCATCCCGCCGCTTCTGTCGAAGACATGTATCGCCCCATGTTCCGCGCCAGAAGTGAAACGGGGAATGTGACGATTTTGGAATGAAAGCTGCGGGTTCCATATTTTCTGTGGCGGTTTGCCTTTGGCTGACCGCCTGCTCGCATGATCGTTGGTCCGACTGGGTCGACCAGACTGAACTGCCACCTTTGGCGCTGGAAACATCAGTAGAAGTCAAGGATCATGAGGGCACGTTGTTGCGTGCCTATACCGTATCCGACGGGCGTTGGCGCATGTCTGTCACCCGGTCAGAGGTCGACAGCGACTATGTGAAAATGCTGATCGCATATGAAGACAAGCGGTTCTTCACGCATGGCGGGGTCGACCTTAGGGCCATGGCAAGGGCGGTAAGACAGGCGGCCGTCAACGGGCGAGTCATTTCTGGCGGATCGACCCTGACGATGCAGGTCGCCCGCCTTTTGGAAGACAGCGGCACCGGCGCCCTCAGCGGTAAATTCCGGCAAATGCGGGTCGCATGGGCCTTGGAACGGCGTCTTTCAAAGCAACAGATCCTTGAGCTTTATCTGCACCTTGCGCCCTTTGGCGGAAACCTAGAGGGGGTGCGCGCCGCAACATTTGCCTATTTTGGAAAGGAACCAAAGCGGTTGACGCCAGCCGAGGCAGCGCTTCTGGTAGCCATTCCCCAAGCACCGGAAAGCCGTCGTCCTGACCGATCTCATGGCAGGGCGGTAGCCGCGCGCGAGCGAGTTCTGGCGCGGGCCACTCGGGATGGCATCATTGAGGCAGATCAGGCCGTGGCCGCTTTGACCGAACCTGTTCCTCATCTTCGCCGCGACTTTCCAGCCTTGGCACCGCATCTTGCGGATCGGTCCGTGGCCGAAGACCCGGTGTCGCGGGTTCATCTTTTGACACTTGACGCCGGACTTCAGGCATCGTTGGAAAAGCTATCCAAAGACGTGATCGCCGGTCAGGGAGAGCGCGTTCAGTTGGCCATCGTTGTTGCAGACCATAAGTCTGGCGAGATCCTTGCCAGTGTCGGATCGGCGGCGTTTCAGGCCGATCACCGACAGGGCTTTGTCGACATGACCCAAGCGCTGAGAAGCCCGGGGTCAACACTTAAGCCATTGATTTACGGATTGTCTTTCGACGCGGGATTGGGCCACCCAGAGACCCTGATCGACGATCGCCCGATGATTTTCGGAACCTATGCGCCGCAGAACTTTGACCGTCTTTTCCGTGGAACAGTGCGGATGCGAGAGGCGCTGCAACTTTCGCTCAACTTGCCGGTCGTCCAGATTCTGGATGCCATCGGTCCTGCAAAACTTTTGGCCTCGCTCGACAAGGCCGGGGTTCGTGCCATCGTTCCCGGTGACCAACCCGGCCTTGCCATCGGGCTTGGTGGGGTTGGCATAAACCTGCAAGATATGGTGCAAATTTATGCAACCATTGCCAGAGGTGGTGTCGCCCTTCCCCTAACCTATCGCGTTGGGGGAGAGAGGGATGAGGGGCAAAGGGTGCTTAGCGCGGTCGCCGCGTGGCAGGTTGGTGACGTTCTGGCCGGACTTGCAGCCCCGCCGGGCGCGCCGCAAAACCGGTTGGCCTATAAGACTGGCACCAGCTATGGCCATCGCGATGCCTGGGCTATTGGATATGATGGTGACCATGTCATCGGCGTCTGGTTGGGCAGACCCGACGGAACCCCCGTTCCGGGGGCCTTTGGCGCAGAGGTCGCGGCCCCGGTCTTGTTTCAGACCTTTTCCCGGCTAAAGCGGCGCCTGACCCCACAACCATCGGCACCATCCTCTACTCTATTGATCTCAAACGCAGAATTGCCACCGCCGCTGCAACGGTTCAAGTCGCGCGCCGACAGTTTGGCCGCAAGATCGAATGACCCTGCCGTTGCTTTTCCGCCGGAAGGGTCGGAGGTCGAATTGCTGCCATCCGGTCTGTTGGTAAAGGTTCAAGGGGGCCAAGGGCCGTTCACTTGGCTGGCAAATGGCGTTCCATTGGCTGTGGCGCAACGGGGGCGTAGCACCGTTCTGAACCTGCCGGATTCCGGGTTTTACACCCTTTCGGTGATCGACGCCGAAGGGCGTTCGGCCCGGACGAAAATTCGGGTTCGCTAGACCAACTTCCTCCCAAAACCACCTGTCACCCTGCGTACACCCCCTGTACACCCCCCGTGCAGACAGGGGGTGCCGGGAATTTTCAGGATCAGACCCGTTCGATCGCCAAAGCGATGCCCTGACCGCCGCCGATGCACATGGTGATCAGAGCCGTCTTTCCGCCCGTGCGTTCCAGTTCATGCATGGCCTTGACGACCAGAATGGCGCCGGTTGCCCCCACAGGGTGACCCAAAGCGACCGCGCCGCCATTGGGGTTAACCTTGGCCGGGTCGAGACCCAGTTCGCGGTTCACCGCGATGGCCTGTGCGGCAAAAGCCTCGTTCGATTCGACAACATCGAAGTCTGTCGGCTTCATCCCCAGCTTGGCGCAGAGGTTGCGCACCGCTGGCACCGGACCGACGCCCATAACCTTTGGGTCCACGCCCGCATGGGCATAGCCCATAAGCCGCGCCCGCGCCTTTGCCCCTGCCGGCACACCGCGCGACAGAACCAAGGCAGCGGCACCATCATTGATCCCGCTGGCATTGCCTGCCGTCACCGTGCCGTCTTTCTTGAAGACCGGCTTCAGGCCCGCCAAAGCCTCTAGCGTTGTCGACTTTGGATGTTCGTCGGTGTCAAAGACCACGGTGCCCTTGCGACCCTGCATTTCAATCGGAACGATCTGTTCAACGAAACGGCCCCCGGCGATGGCCGCGGCCGCGCGCTTTTGGCTTTCCAGCGCAAAGGCATCTTGTGCCGCGCGGCTGATGTCATGTTCGGCCGCGACGTTTTCAGCCGTGACGCCCATATGGCCGGTGCCGAACGGGCAGGTGAGTGCCCCGGTCATCATATCCAGCGCCTTGGTGTCCCCCATCTTTTGACCGAAACGGGCGGTTTGCAGGATATAGGGAGAGCGGCTCATGCAATCCGCTCCACCGGCGAGGGCAATCTCACAATCCCCCAGCATCAAGTGCTGCGCCGCCGACACGACAGCCTGCGCGCCCGACCCGCAAAGACGGTTGACGTTCAGGGCCGGGGTCGATTCCGGGATGCCGGCATTCATGGCCGCAACGCGGGACAGATACATGTCACGCGGCTCGGTGTTGATGATGTGGCCCATAACCACGTGTTCGATCTGGCCAGCGTCCAAACCAGAGCGGGAGATTGCGGCCTTGATGGCATGGGTCGCCACATCAATGGGGGCCATGCCCGACAGGGCCCCGCCAAAGGTGCCAATGGCCGTGCGTGCGCCGGAAAGAATGAAGATATCGGTCATGAAAGCCTCCTGAATCTGGGGGCGAGTGTAGCGGCTGAACAACGACTTGGGGAGATGACGTGGCGTCGATTGACACTGCGTCGCAGCAGGCAGAGAGATAGCGCAAACATTTTCCCAGAGGCCGAAATGAAAGAACTGATCCGGGCGAATTTCGGCTTGTTGGCGGCAGGGGTTGCGACCTTTGTGATGATGGGCGCGGGGCAGTCACTGTATGGGCCAGCCCTGCCCGCTTTTGCGCGCAACCTTGATCTGTCGATGGCGGCTGCGGCGTGGCTGGTCAGCGCCCATTGGATCGGATGCGCGATTGGCGTTGGCTTCATGTATTTTGCCGGAACCCGTGTTGTTCCGCGCCATGTGATTGCAACGATGGCCTTGGGTGCCGCCCTTGTGACCTTTGGGCCGGGTCGCTTTGGCGCCTTTGGTGGCGCGCTTGTCTTTGGGGCCGGCTATGGCGCGGCAACGGTGGTGTTCAACCCGCGCATCTTGCGCGCCTTTGGCGACAAGGGCACCGCCATGTTGAGCCTTTTGAACGCCAGCTTCGGGATCGGGGCTATTGCCATCCCGCTGATCTTTGTCTGGATGGGGTCGAACCCCGCACAAACCTTTGGATTGGTCACCGTCATGGCCATTGCGATCTGGCTTGGGGCTGGTCCCGCCGGCCGGACCGGATCGGCCAGTGCCGAGACTGTGGTTGCCGAGTTTCATCCGCATCTGGCCCTGCAACTTTTCGCCGTTGTCGGGATCGGGCTTGAAGCTTGCCTGATTGGGTTGGGGCCAACCGCCTTGATTGATCTGGGGCTAAGTGAAGAGTCGGCAGCGCAGCACCTGAGCGCTTTTTTCACCGCCTTTCTGGGCGCAAGGGTCGGGCTGGTGCTGGTTGCGCATCTGGTCGCCCCGTTCACCCTTTATATTGGCGCAATGCTGTTTTCGGTTGCCTGTCTGTCCTTGGGCCTGATCGTTTCTCCCGGGCCGTTCTTCGTCATCATCGGTCTGGCTGCGGGGCTCTATTTCCCAAGTTTCTATGTGTCGGCCAGCAAGGTCATGGGCGACCACCCGAAGACCCCGGCAACGATCATCGCCGCCGGATTGGTTGGAGGCATCTTGGCGCCCATTCTGCTGGGCGGCCTGTTGGATGAGATTGGTGGGCGAGGACTGTTCCTTGTGTTGATCATCGCGGCCGCCGGGGCAGCGGGGGCCGGGCTGGTTGTGCGACTGCGCTTGCCCGAACTGCGTGGCTCGGGCAGACTGGGCCTATGACGAGCCTGCGACCAGATACGAACTTGCGATTGGGGTGCCAGAGATGACCCCAGCCCGGATCATCCTGCTGGGCATGATCGGGGTCGTGTTTGCGGTCTGGGCGTTCCTGGCCTTTCGGGCCTTGTTCAGGCTGGCGGGTGTGCTTCGTCTGAGAACCGGCAAGATGTTTCCCGGCCCAAGAGATGCGCTATCTGCCCCGAAGGTGTTCTTGACGGACCATCTGTTTCGGCAAGACCGGAAGTATCTGGGCCTTATGACCCTGCTTGTTCTTCTCTTGGCTGCCGTCTCGGCCCGTCAACCCTGAGGGCGCAGGGGAATTCGGCCTTGTGGGGTCAGATGGAACACCTCGCGCCCTTCCAGCACGATCACCGAAAGCGGCCCGCCATAGGCGGCGGAACTGTCGATGTTCACGCGATTGCCGTAATGCGTCGGCGTTTCGATGGCGGTATGGCCGTGAATGACCAGCGGTCCGTGGCTTTCGGTATGGTCCAAGAAGGCCGCACGAATCCAGACAAGGTCATTCTCGTCCTGTTCTGACAGCGGGATGCCGGGGCGAATTCCCGCATGGACAAAAAGCAGATCGCCGATTTGGTGCGAAGTTTTCAGACCGTCGAGAAATGCCACATGCGCGGCCGGAACGGCGGCAATGGCATCGGCATGAACCGGCGCGACAGGACGGTCGCCCGGCGCATGGACACCGTAAGAGGCAAGCGTGTCTGGCCCGCCGAGACGCGGATGCAGCCAAGACAGATCAGGCCGCAAACCCGGCTCGGGCTCGTTCGGGTCGTTCAGAAACCGGCGGAACATGCGGTCGTGGTTGCCTTTCAGCACGACCCAGTCTTGCCCTTCGTTTTGACCTTGGATCAGAAAGTCGATGACGGCGCGGCTGTCAGGGCCGCGATCCACGAGATCGCCCACATGGACAACCTGCGCCGGACCATGCGTGGCCATATCGCGGGCGATCAGCTCATGCACGCCGTGCAAGAGGCCGATATGGCCGTGAATGTCGCCAATGGCATAGGCGCGCATCGCTTGCCCCCTTTTATCGCTGGCTTGGGCCTTGGTGGCCGCTGCTACGGGCGATGGTTACGGGATGGCGATGCAAGGGGCAACCCGTTGCAACCCTTGGTCACAAGACCGTCAGAACCCTGTTGCCTAGGGGTCGGGAAGGAAGCGGTAGGAATGGTTATTGATGTCACCGCTCCACCGCCAAAGCGCGACAAAGCCGGTATCGCCGGTGCGGAAGGCGTGGGGCATGTGCGAGGGGTGGTGAATGGCTTCGCCCGCATGACGCCAGCGGCGGTCATCGCCCGCGGTCCAGAGCGCGCTTCCGGCGATCAGAACATAGGTTTCGTCGGCGTCATGGTCATGCAAGGGATAGTAAGAACCGGGGCGCATGTATAGAAGGCCAAGGCGGAAATCCGGGCTGACAATCGGGCCATCGGGATCAAGCAAGGTGCAGACCGCAACCATCGCTGCGGCCTGTTCGGTCATCAGGCCCGCAACGGGATTGATGCCCCAGGGGATGAAATCCTGGGCGGCAAGAATGGCCTGTGCCACCGGCAGGGTCGAGAACGCAAGGCAGGCACGAATTTCGGCATCAAGGCTGCAGGGCTGATGCGCGGTGTCGAAAGGGCAACCCATTGCCAACCGAAGCTGGCGGGCCGTTTCCCGCGCTGCTGCACGGTCCTCGGCAGCATAGACATCGGATATCGCCGCAAGGGCCGTGTCGAGAAGGGAGGCATGAGACATGGCGCGCGCCTTTCGCGGATCTTCGCGGCAAAGGTGAGGGCCTTTTCGGAGAATATCTTGCGCGGAACGGATCGGAAATCGCCTGTTTGCGACCGGGTCTTGCGGCAGCAAGTCGCGCGAGGGACTTCACGTCAACGAAGCCTCCGGGACATATTCATGAACAGACGAAGGCAGGTTCATTGTTCTCTAGGATCAGAACTTTCGCCAATTACACGCGATTTCAGCCAATACCCCCGTTTGCCACGCAAATTTACATTCTCAACGCCCGGCATACGCGTCAATCGAGACCCTAGAGTATTCTTCTTGTCTGCGTCAGTCGCCCCCACGATAGGCAACCCACGCTGCAAAATTGCATCGTACATTTCATTACGGTTTAGCGGACGAGAAGCAGACGACAGAATTTCAGTAACGATTTCCTCAAACTGACGTACTTCCGAGGAAACCGAGCGGCGCCTTTTTGTGCCTGATGACTGACCCGATTCGGTCATCCCTTCATCTACGTGGCCATATCTAGTGGTTTGAACGTCAGGATCATCAGAATATTCACGGTTGCCTCCAAGCGCAGCGTCAATACGTGCTTGCAACTGCCTTTGCTCATCAATCAACGCACGCACCTCCGCAAGCCTTTGAAGTAGCTTGCTTTCTTCCAATTTCAATCTCGCCGCGATGTCCATGACGCCCCTCCGATTGCAAATACTTCTATCATGAATACGAATTTCATCAACAGAATTCGTTGCATATGGCGCAATTTTGCACCAATCCGTTGACGCAAGCGGCCGATCCGCGTATCTTCTTACAGAGAAATTCAGCTGGAGTGCCGTTTTGAAGATACCCAATCATCCTGTCCGTCCGCCGCGCGGGTCGCAGGAAAACAAAAACGCCAATCAGTCGTTACCTGATTGGCGTTCTAGCGGCAGGAGCCGGTGAGGCCCATGATACTATACATCGAAAGAAAGTATCGCATGGGGCCTCACCATTTTCAACCCTCATAAAAGGAGGTTGTCATGGAACGAAGGATCGTAGGACGGAAAACCGTACGGGTGCGGGACTATACGCGCGTCCGCTACGAAACGGTCGAACATGTTCGCTACCACTGGCGTCGCCCACCGTCTCGGTGACGACGCAGTAGGGTAAGTTGGCGGGTTCGCGTTTGCGAACCGCTGGCCGGACGCAATTTTGACGGGGAGGGCTGGATGCCCTCCCCTTTTTCCTTAGGCGCCTTCGAAATGCAGCGGCTTGACCTGTTGGAACATGCCGGTGGCCTCGAGCGTGTCGACGACTTTCGGGTCGATCGCCTGATCGAGGTAGAGAAGTGCGATCGCATCCTGGCCCACGCCGGAACGACCAAGGGTGAAGTTGGCGATGTTCACGCCATTCTTGCCCATGGTCATACCCAGAAGGCCGATGATGCCCGGCACGTCCTCGTTGGTGGTGTAGAGCATGTGTTCGCCGACTTCGGCGTCGATGTTGATGCCCTTGATCTGGATGAAGCGCGGCTTGCCATCGGAGAAGCAGGTGCCCGCGACCGAACGCTCACGCTTGTCGGTGACCATCGTGACCTTGATATAGGCATCGAAGGCGCCCGACTTGTCCTGACGGGTGGTCGAGATCTGGATGCCCTTGTCCTTGGCCACGACCGGAGCCGAGACGAGGTTCACATCGGGGTTCTGTGCCTTGAGCACGCCCGCGATCACCGACTGGTTCAGCGCGGCGATGTTCATGTCGGCTACGCGGCCATCGTAGAGGATGTTGATGGCCTTGATCGGCTCTTCGGTCATCTGGCCGATGAAGGCGCCCAGATGGCTGGCGAGTTTCACCCACGGGCCCATGACGGCGGCTTCTTCGGCGCTGACATTGGGCATGTTGAGCGCGTTTTGCACGGCGCCGGTCAGGAGATAGTCCGACATCTGTTCTGCGACTTGCAGGGCGACGTTTTCCTGCGCTTCGTTGGTTGAGGCGCCGAGGTGCGGGGTTACGACCACGTTCGGATGGCCGAACAGCACGTTTTCGGTGGCGGGTTCCACCTCGAACACATCGAGCGCAGCGCCAGCGACATGGCCCGCATCCAGTGCATCCTTGAGCGCGGCTTCGTCAATCAGGCCGCCGCGGGCGCAGTTGATGATGCGGACGCCTTTTTTGGTCTTGGCGAGGTTTTCGCGCGACAGGATGTTGCGGGTCTTGTCGGTCAGCGGGACGTGCAGGGTGATGAAATCGGCACGGGCGAGCAGTTCATCCAGCTCTACCTTGATCACGCCCAATTGCTTGGCGCGTTCTTCCGAAAGGAAGGGGTCGAAGGCGATGACCTTCATTTTCAGACCAACGGCGCGGTCGCAGACGATGCCGCCGATGTTGCCGGCGCCGATCACACCAAGGGTCTTGTTGAAAAGTTCAACGCCCATGAATTTGGACTTTTCCCATTTGCCAGCGTGGGTCGAAACCGATGCTTCGGGCAGCTGGCGGGCAACGGCGAACATCATGGCGATGGCATGTTCGGCAGTGGTGATCGAATTGCCGAAGGGCGTGTTCATCACGATCACGCCTTTTTTCGAGGCGGCCGGAATATCGACGTTATCGACGCCGATCCCGGCGCGGCCCACGACCTTGAGGTTGGTGGCATTGGCCAAAAGCTTGTCGGTCACCTTGGTGGCCGAGCGGATGGCGAGACCGTCATATTGACCGATGATTTCAGCCAGCTTTTCCTTGTCTTTGCCAAGTTTCGGCATGTAGTCGACTTCGACGCCACGGTCGCGGAAGATCTGGACGGCGGTTTCAGAAAGTTCGTCGGAAACGAGAACACGCGGTTTGGTTTGGGGGGCCATGCTCGGGCTCCTTGTATCTTTGGGGATATGGGGGGTGGCGGGGCCTGTCGCCCCGCCGAATGATCTTAGGCCGCAGCGGCAAGGGCGGCGATTTCCGCCTCGAACGCCCATTCCAGCCAAGGCATCAGGGCCGCGACATCGGCGGTTTCTACCGTCGATCCGCACCAGATGCGCAGGCCTGCAGGGGCATCGCGATAGGCGCCGATATCAAGGGCGACACCCTCTTTTTCCAGACGCTTGGCTATGGCCTTGGCAAAGGCGGCGCCGTCAGTGATGCGCGGATCGGTGAATTTCAGGCAGACGCTGGTGGTCGAGGCCGTGGCCGGGTCTTCGGCGAGGTTGGCGATCCAGTCATGCGCGGCCACGAAATCGTGGATGACCTGTGCATTGGCTTCGGCGCGGGCGATCAGCGCCTTTTGGCCGCCGATGGCCTTGGCCCATTTCAGAGTGACAAGGTAATCTTCAACGGCCAGCATCGACGGCGTGTTGATGGTTTCACCCACGAAGATGCCTTCGGAAATCTTGCCCTTCGAGGTCAGGCGGAAGACCTTTGGCAGCGGCCATGCGGGGGTATAGGTTTCCAACCGTTCCACCGCGCGGGGCGACAGGATCAGCATGCCATGCGCGCCTTCGCCGCCCAGCACCTTTTGCCAGGAGAAGGTCACGACATCGAGCTTGTCCCACGGCAGGTCCATTGCAAAGGCGGCCGAGGTGGCGTCGCAGATGGTCAGGCCCTGACGGTCGGCCGGGATGGCATTGCCATTCGGGACGCGGACACCCGAGGTGGTGCCGTTCCAGGTAAAGACGACATCAGAGTTGAAATCGACGGTGGTCAGGTCAACGATCTGGCCATAGGGGGCCTTTTTGACGGTGGCATCCAGCTTCAGCTGTTTCACAACGTCGGTGACCCAGCCTTCGCCAAAGCTTTCCCAAGCCAGCATTTCCACCGGGCGGGCGCCCAGCATCGTCCACATCGCCATTTCGACAGCGCCGGTATCAGAGCCGGGAACGATGCCGATGCGGTAATCGGCGGGGACGCCGAGAATTTCACGGGTAAGGTCAATCGCCTCTTTCAGCTTGGCCTTGCCAACAGCGGCACGGTGCGAGCGGCCCAAGGGCGCATCAGCAAGCATATCAAGGGAGTAACCGGGGATCTTGGCGCAGGGGCCAGAAGAAAAGCGCGGGTTTGCCGGGCGCTGTGCCGGGGCGGTCATTGCCATGTCTGGTATCCTTCCAGATATATGCCCTTCGTTGGGGAAGGGTGTCCCGCCGCTGTGGATATATGGGCACCTGATCTGGCACAAGCGGGAAAATGAGGCTAAAGCGTCGCATCTACCCCTGAAAACGACGCGCCTTGTTCACGATCGGAAACCTGATGTTTGTCGCTACACTTTTGACCAACCCCGAAACCCCTGTTCTGGACCGTGTCACCGTTGAATCGCTGCGCAATGCCTGGGGCGGGGGTGACGCGAAATGGCTGAACCCCGGCGTGGCGGCAGAGTTTCCGCTGGAGGCCATGCCCGCGAATCTGTGGGAGGTTTGGGGCGGATTGCAGGCGCTGAAGGTGGATCTGGCCGTGCAACCTGCACAGGGGCGCAAGAAGCGGATGCTGATTGCCGATATGGATTCGACGATGATTCAGCAGGAATGCATCGACGAATTGGCGGACGAGGCCGGTGTCGGGGCCTATGTCGCCGACATCACAAAACGCGCGATGAATGGCGAATTGGATTTTGAGGACGCACTGCGCGAACGGGTCGGGCTGCTGAAGGGTCTGCCGGTTTCGGTCATTGATGATGTGATCCGCGACCGCATCACCCTGATGCCGGGGGGCAAGGTGCTGCTGGCCACCATGCGGGCCAATGGGGCCTATGCGGCCTTGGTATCAGGCGGCTTCACCTCTTTCACGGCGCGGATCGCCGCGGTTCTGGGCTTTGACGAGAACCGCGCCAACACGCTGCTGGTTCATGGCGAAACGCTGGCCGGAGAGGTGGCCATGCCGATCCTTGGCAAACAGGCCAAACTGGACAGCCTGAACGAAATCTCGGCCCGGTTGGGGATCACGCCCGAAGACGCGGTGGCCGTGGGCGATGGTGCGAATGATCTGGCCATGCTGAACCGTGCCGGAATGGGCGTCGCCCTGCATGCAAAGCCTTCGGTTCAGGCCCAATGTTCGGTGCGGGTGAACCACGGCGATCTGACGGCGCTATTGTACTTGCAAGGCTATGACGCCGAGGACTTTGTGAAGTGATCATCCGCAGGGCCGAGGTCAAGGATGGGGGCCAGATGGCGGCCCTGTTGAACCGCATCATCGCCATTGGCGGCACGACCGCGCATGAGGTGGCAAAATCGGCCGCGACGGTTCGGCGGGATTACATCGACGGGCCAGATTGCATCACCTCGGTCGTGGCAGAAGAGGGTGATACGATCCTTGGCTGGCAGGCCATCGGCTGGTGGCAGGGCGATGCGCATATCGGGTCTTTTGTCGATCCCGAGACCCATGCAAAGGGGATCGGTGCGGCAATGTTTGCAATGACGGTGGATCTGGCGCGCCAGGCGGGACTTGCCGACATTCACGCCTCGATCCGTGCCGATAATGTGCCGGGGCTGGCCTATTACGCGCGGATCGGATTTACAGACGCAAGCTCCGACCCCGGATTTGCCCTGAGCGATGGCCGCGTGGTGGGGCGCGTCAATCGGATCTACCAATTATAAGCAGTTGACCATGTTCGAAGTTGCAGCCGATCTTGCCCTCCTTCTTGTCTTTGCGGGTTTTCTGGCGGGCTTTGTTGATGCCATTGCCGGGGGCGGCGGGTTGATTACTGTCCCTGCCCTGTTGCTGGCAGGCGCCTCGCCCGTCGAAGCCTTGGCCACGAACAAGCTGCAAGGCACTTTTGGCTCTGCCACGGCGGCGCTGTCATATGCGCGGGCTGGCAAGGTTGATCTGCGATCACAGGCGCGGATGGCACTGGTTTCCGGCGCGGCCGGAGCAGCGGGGGCAATGGTTGCGCATCTGATCCCGGCCGAGGTTTTGCGCCTGATCATGCCGATCATTCTGGTCGCCGTGGCGCTGTTTTTCGCCCTGAAACCGGGACTGTCAGACGAAGACCGCGTTCAGCGCATGACCCCTGCCCTGTTCACCTTTACCGCCGTGCCGCTGATTGCGGCCTATGACGGATTTTTTGGCCCCGGAACCGGCAGTTTCTTCATGCTGGGCTTTGTCATGCTGGCGGGCTATGGGGTCCTGAAGGCCACGGCCCATACCAAGCTGTTGAATTTCGCGTCAAACTTCGGGTCGCTGCTGGTCTTTGTCTTTTCCGGCGCGACCTGGTGGATCGTCGGCTTGTGCATGGCCTTGGCACAAATTGCGGGGGCCTATGTCGGCGCTAAACTGGCGATGCGGATCGGGGCGCGTCTGATCAAGCCCTTGCTGGTTGCAACCTCAACCGCGATGGCCGCGCGCCTTTTGTGGCAGGTCTGGGGCTGAGCCGGAACCGGATCTGGGGGCGCTGCCCCCCTACGCGTTTTGGCCAAGGCCAAACCGCTCCCCCCGGGATATTTGGACCAAGATAAAGGCCAAAAGGCAGGTCAGGACTTGCCCCAGTCGGCGGCCTGCATTTCGCGCAAGCGGCTGGCTGTGCGTTCGAATTCAAAAGCGCCGGTGCCTTCGAGATACAGCCGTTCCGGTTCATCCGCGGCTGAGCAGATCAGCCGCACCTTTGCCTCGTAAAGCGCATCAATCAGGGTAACGAAGCGTTTCGCCTCATTGTAATTCGAGGCCGAAAGGGTTGGGATGTCTTCGAGGATCAGGACGCGAACTGCATCGGCGATGGCGAGATAATCACCCGGGCCAAGCGGGCGGGCGCAGAGTTCCCAGAAGCTGGCACGCCCAACCCCGTTTGCATATTGCGGCAGTTCGACCTCTCGCCCATTGACGGGCAGGCGGAGCGGCTGGCCCTTTGAAGCCCCTGTCAGATCTTCCCAGATCGCCGCAATTTCCCCTCGCACCTGCCCGGCGGGGTGGAAATAGACCTTCGCCCCTTGCAGGCGATGCTGGCGATAATCGTTCGGGCTTTCGAGTTCGACCACATTCAGCTTTTCGCGGATAAGGTCGATGAAAGGCAGAAAAAGCTGACGGTTCAGCCCATTCTTGTAAAGCTCTTCAGGAACCCGGTTGGAGGTGGTGACGATGACAACCCCGGCCGCAAAAAGCCGCTCGAACAGGCGGCCCACGATCATCGCATCGGTGATGTCGGTGATCTGGATTTCATCGAAGGCCAAGAGCCGCAGGTCTTTCGACACCGCCTCGGCCACCGGAATGATGGGGTCTTCGACACCGCGTTTTCGGGCAGCATGAATGGATTTGTGGATTTCCTGCATGAAGGCATGGAAATGTACCCGGCGTTTCTGGGTGATCTGGGTGGCGTCGGTGAAGAGGTCCATCAGCATGGATTTGCCGCGCCCAACCCCGCCCCAAAGATAAAGCCCCTTTGGCGGCTGGATCGGTTTTGCGAAGAGACCCGCGAAAAGCCCGGTGCGGCGCGTGGAATGGGTTTCGAGCCAAAGCCGCAATTCTTCAAGCTTGGGCAGGACAGCATGCTGGGCCGGGTCGGAACGCAATGTTCCCGCCTCGATCCGCTGGTCGTAAATTTCGCTCAGAGTCAATCGCATGTGTTCCGTATACCGTGGCATGCGGTGGCGCGGCAACCTGTCTGAAATGCGGCTTGTTGTTCCGTCTCAAAACGGTTTGGATATCTGAAAGTACTTTTGGGGGCGAAAATGGGCGAATGGTGGCGTGGTTCAGTGACCTATCAGGTCTATCCCCGGTCGTTTCAGGATTCGGATGGCGATGGAATCGGTGACCTGCAAGGGATCACGGCCCGTCTGCCCTATCTGGCGGATTTGGGGGTGGAGGCGATCTGGCTTTCGCCGATCTTCAAGAGCCCGATGGCGGATATGGGCTATGACGTTTCGGATTACACCGACATTGACCCCTTGTTCGGGTCGCTTGCGGATTTTGACGCGCTGGTGGCCCGGGCACATGAGTTGGGGCTGAAGGTAATCATTGATCAGGTGATTTCACATTCGTCTGACCAGCATCCGTTCTTTCAAAACAGCCGTTTGGCGCGAGACGCAGAAAAGGCGGATTGGTATGTCTGGGCCGATGCGAAAGCCGATGGCAGCCCGCCGAACAACTGGCTGTCGGTTTTTGGCGGCAGTGCCTGGGAATGGGACAGCCGGCGGCGGCAGTATTATCTGCACAACTTCTTGCCAAGCCAGCCGGACCTGAATTTCCACAACCCGGCAGTGCAGGATTGGGCGCTGTCGGTGCTGCGCTTCTGGTTGGAGCGGGGGGTGGATGGGTTTCGGCTGGATACGGTGAACTACTATTTCCACGATGACCAATTGCGCTCGAACGGACCATTGGTGCCCAAGGACAACCGCCCGCCGGTGAACCCTTATGAATTGCAGGACCATGAATTCTCGAAATCGCGGCCCGAGAATATCGGTTGGCTAGAGCGGATGCGGGCGCTGCTGGACGAATATGAGGGCCGCACCATGGTGGGCGAGGTGGGCGACGCGCCCTATCGCAACGTGCAGATCATGGCGGAGTATACGCGGCCGGGACGGCTGCATATGGCCTATAGTTTTGACATGCTGGGGCCGGAGTTCACGCCCGCGCATTTCCGCGAGAAGATTGAAGGCTTCTTTCAGGGTGCGCCGGATGGCTGGCCGATGTGGGCCTTTTCCAATCATGACGTGATCCGCCATGCGACGCGGTGGGAGGGACATGGGGCCGAGGGGGCAGTCGCAAAGCTGGCCTGCGCGATGCTGCTTAGTTTCGAGGGGTCGATCTGTCTCTATCAGGGTGAGGAGCTGGGGCAGCTTGAAACCGAGATCGAATTCCACGAATTGACCGACCCGCCGGGCATTCGGTTCTGGCCCGATTACAAGGGGCGGGATGGGTGCCGGACGCCGATGGTTTGGGATGCGTCAGAGCAGGGTGGGTTCACGACCGGGACGCCTTGGCTGCCAGTGAAGGCGCCGCAGTTGAAGCGCAATGTTGGGGATCAAGCCGGGGTGGCGGGGTCGGTGCTGGAGTTTTACCGCGAGATGCTGGCCTATCGGCGGGCCACACCGGCCTTGCGGCTGGGTCGGACGCGGTTCGTGGATTTGCCTGATCCGGTGCTGGGGTTCTTCCGGGGGGAGGAGTTGGCCTGCCTGTTCAACCTGTCCCCGCGCCCGGTTTCGATAGCGGCCGAGGGCGCATTGGATGGCCCCCGTCATGCCGCGCATCTTGAGGGCGGACGGTTGACCCTTGGGCCGAACGGGTTCTGTTTCCTGATGGCCGGTGAGGCTGGGCTTTCGGTCGGGGCGTGAGGGACGCAAGGAGCGTCCCCGTCGTGGACGTTTTTTTCTATTCGTGAAATCAGTGAGTTAGCCCCTTGATTTTAGAGTTTCTTAAGGATTGAGGATCGCACGAGGGTTTTCTGGCCGGGTTGCGCGCTATCGGGCTGGGCGAGATCTGGCAGAGTCGAGGCAAGCCCCGACCTACGCCGGACGGGCGTTTCTGTGAAAGGAGCGGGCTGAAGACTGACCTGCGATCTGCCCAAGCCCTATGGGCTACGATCAAGGGGTTAAAGAGTTGACCCAGATGTTTTGCCGACCCGAGAAGTGATCAGACAGACGGGACTCGACTTGCCCCCGCGACCAAACGGCGGCGCGTTCAAGACCGACGCAGTCTTGCCGCGTGGAAAGGACAAATGCGCCGTCGCGATAGAGGTAGTGGTTACCGTTCAGCGCATCTTTCTTGAAATAGGTCGTGCCGGTCTGTTCCTTTGGGGTGAGCGCCATTTCCCCCAATTTTTGCCACGAGGTCCGACCAGATTGTGCGGATTTGTCAACCCAGATGCGAAACAGCGGATCGCCCAAAGCAAAGGGATCGGGCGGCATTTCTGGCACTGGAATGCGGGCATCGAAGAACACGACTTCGGGGAAGATCAAGGCCTTGGCAAAGCTGAACGTGCCATCTGGCAGGGGAATGGCGAAGACGCGCCCACGAAAGTCGGGGATTTTGGCCAATTTGGCGCCTCCACAGGCACATGTTTCGGGTGACCGACTGTTGGACAGGGCAAGGGGGCGCTGCCCCCTTTCGCGGCTTGGCCCCTTGGGCCAAACCGCTGACCCCCGGGATATTTAAGGACAGAAAATGGTAGGGCCGACGTCAGCCTTCAGAGCTTTTGCCAGTGGACGCCCGCAGGGGGGATGGTGGTTCCGGCCCATTCGACGGGAACGGGGTTGTAGTTGAACCAGAAGCGGTGCGTGGCGCTATCGCGGCGGCGCAGGCCCTCGGGCAGCGGGTCGATGGGGAGGTCTGCCCGGGTGAGCGCGTCGGTCAGGAGGCGGTCGAGTGTGGCGTCATCGGGCCAGCCTGCGAGGTAGGAGAGGCGGCCATTTGTGACGAGGGCAGGCCAGCCGTCATCCGAGCTTTCGACGACAGAGGCGGAGGTTTCCAGCTTTTCGCGCCAGTGCAGGAATTGGCCGCCGTTCTGGAGAGGAACCGGCACATCGGGCGGCAGGCTTTCGACGCGGGCCACAGTTGCGGAGAGCCCCGGCAAATCGGGGGGAAGCGGCACGGGAGTGGCGAAATCGGCGGTTTTGGCGTTGGTGCGGGGGCCGATCAGGCTGTGGCCCTGATGCGCGGCAAGGGCTGTCAGAAGTTCGGGCGAGAGGGTTGCCACGCCGGGGGCGAGGACGAGGCTGTAGGCCGAGAGGTCAGTGGTGTCGGGCGGCAGGATATCGACATTCTGGCCCAGACGGCGGAGGCCGCGGTAGAAGTGGAAGGCCAGCCGGAAATAGTCGAAATCGCGGCCCTGCGGCTGGACCTGCCAGGCCCAGGCGGATTCGTAATCAAAGACCAGTGCGACCGGGGCCTTTGCTGAGTCTTGGTTTGGCATTTCGGCCAGTTCACGGGCGACCTTTTCCGCCTCGTGGAAAGCGGGGGCGGGGGCGCTGTCAGGGCGCAAGAGGCCCGCATGCATCTGTTCTTGTGCAAAGGGGGCCTGACGCCAACGGAAATAGCAGACGGCCTCGGCCCCATGGGCGAAGGCCTCCCACGCCCAGAGGCGGGCCATGCCGGGCAGCGGATCGGGGTTGTAAGGCGCCCAGTTCACGGGGCCGGGCTGTTGTTCCATGATCCACCAGCGGCCCCGGCCAACAGCGCGGTAGAGGTCATGGTGGAAGGCCTGAAAATCGGGATCGCCTTGGCGGACGAAGCGGCGCTTGTGATCGGCATCCGCGGTCAGGCGGTCTGACAGGAAGCCCAAGGGATAGGCATCCCATGAGGCGATATCCAGATCGGCGCCGACCTTGAAATGGTCGAAATCGGTGATCTGGCCCATGTAGTTATGGGCGATAGGGGCCATTGAATACTTGCGGATGATGTCGGTCTGGATGCGGTTGAATTCCACCACCATGTCGCTGGCAAAGCGGCGGTAGTCCATCCAGTGGCTGGGGTTCGCCTCGGTCACCGTGAGGTTCGGGAGGCCCACCTCGTCAAAGCTGGCGTAATCCATCGACCAGAAGACATTGCCCCAAGCGCGGTTCAGGGCCTGAGGGGATTGGTACTTCTGCGCGAGCCAATTGCGGAAGGCGGTCAGGGCAACCGGGGAGTAGGAAAGCACCGTGTCATGGCAGGCATATTCGTTATCGGTTTGCCACGCGGCGACATGGGGGTTTTGTCCGTAGCGTTCGGCCATGGCTGTGACGATGCGGGCGCACTCTGTCCGGTAGCCGGGGTGGGCGAAATCGTAATGGCGGCGGGAGCCGAAACCGCGGGTGCGGCCATCGCGGTCAACGGCCAGCATGTCGGGGTGGCGGTCGATCATCCAGCGGGGGGGCGTAGCGGTTGGGGTGCCAAGGACGACTTTCAGGCCGTGGCGGCCCAAGGTGGCGATGGCGCGGTCAAGCCAATCCCAGTCCCATGTGCCGGGAGTGGGTTCCATCCGTGCCCATGCGAATTCGCCGATGCGGACCCATGTCAGGCCAAGGGCGGCCATGCGGGCGGCGTCTTCCTCCCACTGCTGTTCTGGCCAATGTTCGGGGTAGTAGCAGACGCCAAGCGTGCGTTTCACAAGATCACCTGATGTTCGGTTTGGCCTTTGGCCACGCCCTTGGCCATGAAGGTTTTGCCAGCATGGGGGAAGGCCGCGCGCGCGGCGGTATCCATGCCTTGCAGGGCGGTGGTGCAGTAAAGCGTGTCGCCCCCAAAGGCGGGGCACGAGGTATGGGGGGCATCGAACGCGACGTGGTGGACACGGCGGCCATCGCGACCATAGGCCGAGACGCGGGCAGAGCCCCATTCGGCAAGCCATGTCAGGCCGTTGGCGTCGACCACCGCGCCATCCGGGTTCAGGCCTTCGGCCGAGAGGTCAAGAAAGACCTCTGGTTCGCCTTTTGGCCAGCCGTCGGTATCCAGCGCCACGCGCATGACGCGGCCTGTGACGGTGTCGGAAAACTGGGCGGTGCGGCCATCGGGCGGAAAGCAGATGGAGTTTGAAATGGTGATCTTGTCGAAGAGTTTGCGGAGCGTGCCGCGATAAAAGCGCCAGATCGCCCCTGCCCCGGATTCGGCATTCTTGCCCATCGTGCCAATCCAGAAGCCGCCTTGCGGATCGGCGCGGCCATCGTTGGATCGGGTCGTGGGGTTGTCGGCGTCGAGCGCAGTGACAGTCTCAGAAGCGCCTGTTTCAAGGTGAAAGCGGAAGAGGCGCGTTTCGCTGGCGACCAAGAGTTCGTTCTGGCTGACCCAACCTGCGGCGCTGACGATTTCGGGGAAACGCCATTCCTGCTGTTCATCGCCCATGCGGGTCATCAGACGTCGACCGAGGATATCGAACCAGAAAAGCTGGGCGCGACCGGGATGCCAGAGCGGGCCTTCACCAAGGTCACAGGGGCGGTCATCAAAGATCATCCCAGAACCTCGTCATAGGCGGCTACGATCTTTGCAGCTTTCTCGGCCACTTCGTCCGCGGAAAGGCCGGGGGTGTAAAGCGCAGTGCCAATGCCAAAGCCATCTGCACCCGCATCAACCCATTGGGCAAAGTTGGCCGGACCTGCCCCGCCGACAGCAAAGACCTTTGTCCCCTTGGGCAACACGGCGCGAATGGCTTTCAGCCCGTCGGGGCCGATCAGAGAGCCAGGGAAAAGTTTCAATCCGTCAGCCCCAGCCTTTAGCGCGGCGAAGCATTCGGACGGTGTCATCACGCCGGGCCAGCTTTGCATGCCCAGCTTTTTGGTGAAGCGGATCACCTCGGGGTCGCAATTGGGGGAAACGATCAGGCGGCCACCCGCATCCTTCACATCCTGCACCTGATCTGGCGTCAACACTGTCCCCGCCCCGATCTGCGCCAGTGCCCCCAGTTTATCGACCATTGCCACGATCGAGGTCATGGGCTGCGGAGAGTTCAGCGGCACCTCGATCCGGGTGATCCCGGCGTCGACAAGGGCGCGGGCGACGGGAATGGCATCGGGTGGGGTGATCCCACGAAGAATGGCGATCAGATTGCGGTGGCTCATACGGTCTTCTCTGTTTGGCGGGCAAGGCTGGCCAACCCGGCAAGGGTACATTCACTGCCCGGCAAGATGCGGGCGGTCACGCCTTGGGCGGCAAGCGCACGGGCATAGGCACGCGACAACTTTTCCGCGCCAATCAGCGCGACGGACTGCCCCAACCAATAGGGTTTCGAGGCCGCAAGTTCCACTCCAATCAAAAGGCCCGACAGCCGAGACCGTGCTGCCGTTGCGTCAAGTTCGGCGATCAGCCCCTCGGCCCGCAGGGAAAACAGCTTTGCCCCCAGACGTTCTGGCCGCGACAGGGCCTCGGCCACGCCTTGGTCGAAGGCGGCATCGTCCCAACCGCCGCCCTGCATCCCGTGACGCAGAACGGATTGTTCGGACATCAGGGCGAACATCTCTCCCGTCATGAATGTCTGAAAACTGACCACCTCGCCCGCGCTAACATGGGCCCATTTGGAATGGGTTCCGGGCAGGCACAGGACACCGTCAAAATTCGGGGTCAGGGCCAAGGCCCCGGCGATCTGGGTTTCTTCGCCGCGCATCACATCGGCGGGCGAGATCTGTTTCAGGCCCGGTGCGATCCTGACCTGAATGCGGGGGTCGCGGGTTGGTACCGAGACAAGGCCACTGGCGTCAACCGGAGCACAGGGCACGGTGCGATAGGGGGCCTCGTGCCAGCCTTGACGGCTGCCGACCATGCCGCAGGCGATGACGGGCACTGGTCTGTCGCCCAGCCAAGGGGAAATCAGGCGCAGAAGGGCTGCTTCGAATTCCGAGGACTGTAGCCCCCCCATGCCCTCGTCTGAGGCTGCCTCGGCCAGGATCGCCTCTGGCCCCATGGCCCAAACCCGTAAGTTGCTGGTGCCCCAGTCAACGGCGATCCAGTCGGGGCGGATGGGCATGGTCACAGGCGTTCTCCTTCGACAACCCACATGGTTTGCGGAAAGCTCCACGGCAGGGTCAAACCATGATGCATGAGCCATGCTCCGCTAGCTTCTTGTGGGCCGTTCTTCAAGGCGGGTTTCCCGCGTGAGAGGCGATGCGCGTCTTCGACATTGACCAGACGGATGCGGTAGAGGGCGTTGGGATCAAGCCCCGTCAACCGCAGGGGGCGCGGCAGAATTTGGCCCGACGTGGCGGCACGTCCGGCAAAAGCGACAAAGCGGCTGCCGTCTTGGGCCAGCTGCATTTCGGCGATGATGGCCGGGTCTTCGCTGTCGAGCCGCAGGATGTCTGCGGTCATGGTCCAGTCGCGGTTTGCTTTCCACCACGCGGTGACGCGGGTCAGCACTTCGGCCTCTTCCTCGGTCAATTCGCGGGGGTCCATTTCAAAGCCCATATGGCGCTGTGCGGCGACCCATGCCCGGATTCGAATGTCGATGACCCGACCCGAGGTGTGGCAGTGACGGGGGCCGACATGGCTGCCGGTGATGGCGGCGGGCAGGAACAGGGCGGCGCCGTGCTGGATGCGCAAGCGTTCCAGCGCGTCATTGCTGTCGGAAAGCCAGACACGGTGGGTGTGGCGCAGGATACCCGCATCAATCCGACCCCCGCCCGAGGCGCAGCTTTCGATTTCGACCGAGGGATGCGCCTGCCGCAGCCGTGCCATCAGGTCCAAGGTGCCATGAGCCTGCGTGGCGTCGGCAATCGGCAGCAGGCGGTTATGGTCCCACTTGATATAGTCGATGTCATGGGTGGAGAGGATCGCACTGATCTGGCTGAACAGATGGTCGCGCACCTGCGGAAGCGCCATGTTCAGAACGCGCTGCTGGCGGCCTTCGACCTGATTTTCCGGCCCCAGAATCCAGTCGGGATGGGCGCGGGCCAAGTCGCTGTTGCGGTTGACCATTTCGGGTTCGAACCACAGGCCGAAGGTCATACCAAGGCTGTTGATGTGGTCGATCAGCGGGGTAAAACCGTTGGGCCATTTGGTCCGGTCGATCACCCAATCGCCAAGCGAGGAGGTGTCGTCATCGCGCCGCCCGAACCAGCCGTCATCTAGAACAAAGCGTTCCGCCCCAAGGGCGGCGGCGCGGGTGGCGATGTCTTTCAGCGTAGCAAGGTCGTGGTCGAAATAGACCGCCTCCCAGCAATTGTAATGCACCGGGCGCGGGCGGGTGGGGTTTGGCCAAGTGACCACGCGGTCGCGGATGTGGCGTTGAAACGCGGTGGCGCAGCCGTTCAGGCCGGCATTCGACCGGGTGAGCAGCAGATCGGCGGTTTCAAACCTTGTGCCTGTGCCTTGGGTGCCCGCAGCATGGCCCCATTGGATCTGACGACGGCCATCGGGCAATTCTTCGGCCTGCATCCGGTGCCCGCCGGGCCAAGCGTAATGCATGGCCGAAACGCTGCCTTGGCCGTTCGTGGCCCCTGCCTCGGGGAAAAGCGCGAAGGGCGGGTGTTCATGGCCCGAACGCCCGCCCGTCGCCTCACGCAGGCGCAGGCCCGGTGTCCATGCGCTGCGGACGGGTTGAAATTCACCAATCCAACGGCCCGAGAAATCGAGGATATCGCCGGATTGCGGGCCGGGGATCACCGGGGCGGACAGCCAGTGCAGCGTGATCGGCTCATCCGTCTCTAGCACCGTGCGGGCGGAGATGATGTCTCCATCGGTGGTGAAGCTGAACAGAAGCCCGATCCCCAAGGAGTCGTCCCGCACGGTGATGTGGTGATCATCCGCTGCAAAGAGGCGCAAGTCGGGGTGCAGCATTTCGCCGCCCCGATAGGCGATCAGACCGGGTTGGCCGGGAAAGCTGTCGCGCGCCAAGGGGCAAAGCGTCAGGTCGGGCAAGCGGTCGATCATGCCCCCGGTCACGTCGGATGTGGCCAGACGCGCCAACTGGGCAAGGTCTTCGCCCTTGGGCAAGGACGGCCCCCAATAGGTGACGCGCGGAACGCCACCATCGGAATGCAAGGTCAGCGTTTGGGTCGGGGTATCGAAACGCCAGGATCGGCTCATTTCACGGCCCCAAGGGTCAGACCCGCAATGAAGTGTTTTTGCATCAGGAAGAACATCGCAACAGGGGGAAGGGCGGCAAGGATGGAGCCCGCCGAGACGAGATGCCACTGCGCGATCCACTGCCCGTTCAAGGATGACAGGCCCGCGGTCACTGGCTGGGTTTCGGGGCTGTTGGTCAGGACCGTGGCCCAGAAGAAATCGTTCCAGATGAAGGTGAAGACTAGAACAGACAGCGCGGCGATGGCCGGGCGCATCAGCGGAATGACGATGTACCAGAAGATACGCCATTCGGCGACGCCTTCCACCCGCGCGGCTTCGATCAACTCGAAGGGCAGCGATTTGATGAAGTTGCGCATGAAGAGCGTGCAGAAGCCGGACTGGAAGGCGATATGGAACAGAGCCAGCCCATACCATGTGTTGTACATGCCCAGTTGCAGCGTCAGGTCACGAACCGGAACCATCAGGATCTGGAAGGGCACAAAGTTGCCCGCGACGAACATGAAGAAGATGATCAGGTTTGACGGGAAGCGGTAGATGGCCAAGGCAAAGCCTGTCAGGCAGGACAGCGCCACCGCGCCGATCACCGTGGGGATCGTCACCCAGAACGAGTTCAGGATGTATTTCAACATCGGCGTGTTCTGGAACACCAAGGCATAGTTCTCGAACGCGATAGCCGAGGGCATGCCGAAATAGTTGCCCTGCGCAAGGTCAGAGGCCGGACGAACCGAGGTGACCGCAACCCCCAGAAGCGGCAAGAGCCACAGGAAAAGCGCGACGGGCACAGCCAGTTTGTAGGCCATCTGCATCGCGGGGGAGAGTTGTTCAACGGGACGGGGGAACATGGCTTAACGCTCCGTTTCGTCGCGCCACATCTTCCAGATGAAGCCCGAGATGAAGACCATCATGATGGCGAAGAGAACGACGGCAATCGCGGCACCATAGCCCATGCGGTAACCGTATTCCGACAAAGCTTGTTCATACATGTAGAAAGACAGAACGCGGGACGACCCAAACGGCCCGCCATCTGTCATGACCGAGACAAGGTCAAAGCTGCGAAGCGCGCCGATCACAGTGACGACGACTGCGATAAAAGTCGCGGGGCGCAGTTGTGGCAGGATAACGTACCATAGCATTTTCCAGCCCTTGGCGCCGTCCAGACGCGCGGCCTCAACCTGATCGGGGGCAACGTTGTTCAGACCCGTCAGGTAAAGGATCATCACATAGGCGATCTGCGGCCAAAGCCCCGCGGCAATAATGCCATAGGTCACATAGCGGTCATCGGCCAGAATAGCGACTCCGGTGCCCGTGAGGCTTTCGATGATGCCGTAAAGCAGGCCGAAACCGGGGGCGTAGAACCAAGAAAAGATCAGGCCGACCACGACTTGGCTGATCACGAAGGGGAAGAAGAACAAGGACTTATAAAGCCGCATGCCCCAGATGGTCTGGTTCAGGAAAATGGCGATGAAAAGGCCCGCCGGAACCGACAGCATGTAAAGCACAAGCCAAAGGACGTTGTTCTTCAACGAGGTGTAGAAGGCATCATCGTCGATCAGCTCGACATAGTTTTCCGTGCCAATCCACTGCGCTTCGCCCAAACCATCCCAGTCGTAAAAGCTGATCCACATGGATTGGAAGATCGGGATGATCACATAGATCAGGAACATCAGAATGCCGGGGGCCAGAAACAGCCAAGGGGCAAGTCGTCTCTGATGGGCTTTCCACGCTGAGGACATGGCGCAATCCTTCTGTGGGCTTTGCGGAAGGTCGGAGCTAAAGCCCCGCGGCACCTGCGACGGGCGCTCGCGGGGCAAAAGAGCCGGGGCGACGGGAGGGTGCCGCACCGGCAGATGTCAGATCACTTGTAGATCTTCTGACGTGCTTTCTCGAGACGCTCGAGGATCGCATCCAGGTTTTCCGGCTTGACCATGAATTCCTGGAAGCCTTCCATACCAGCCTTTGCCATTTCAGCAGGTGCGTCACGGTCGAAGAACTGGGCCAGCGCATAGGCGTTCGACAGGCTGGCGAAACCTGCCGAGATGAACGGGTCATCGGCGGCAACGGTCGAGTTCTTGTTGGTGGGCAGCTGGCCGATGGCGGCGTTCAGCTTGGTCTGGGCATCCGCCGAGGCCACGAAGGCGAGGAATTTCTTCGCATCGTCAACGTTCTTGGCACCAGCCGGAATGTGGATGGTGTCGGTCGGGGCTTCTTCGGCGCGCGGCAGGCCGGCGGTGATTTCCGGGAAGACCATGAAGCCGAGGTTGTCGTTGGTCATGCCGCCTTCTTTGAAGACGCCAACGGCGAAGTTACCCATGACGTAGTGGGCGGCCTTGCCCTGAACCAGAAGCGCTGCAGCGTCCTGCCAGTCGATCGCCGCGTGGTTGGCGGTGATGTAGGGCTGAACCTTGGCCCATTCTGCAAAGACCTTGCGGGTTTCTTCGCTGGTCCATTCCACCTTACCGGCGGTCAGGTCCATGTGCCATTCATAGCCATTGGTGCGCAGCGACATGTAGTCGAAGATGCCTGCCCCAGGCCACAGAGCCTTTGTACCGGTGGTTAGGCAGTCGATGCCAGCGGCTTTGAACTTTTCGCAGTTCGCAACGAACTGATCCCAGGTCACGCCACCTTCGCCCGGCAGATCAACGCCAGCCGCTTTGTAAGCGTCGCGGTTATAGTAGATGCCCCACTGATAGTAGGTGTAGGGGACGCCCCACTTTTTGCCGTCGATGGTCATCGAAGCAGCAGCCGAACCCAAGGCATCGTTCAGGCCATTGGCTTCCCAGACATCGGTCACGTCCATGAACTGACCAGCGGCGACAAAGGGAGCCATCCGGTTCCCGGCATACCAGTTCGCCAGATCAGGTGCGTCCGCGGTCAGGAAGTTGCGGATCGCGGTCTTGTAGCCTTCGTGATCGAAATTGTTCAGCTGAACGTCGATATCGGGGTTTGCGGCTTCGAAGTCAGCAATCAGCGCTTCCATCGCGGCCAGCGGAATTGGATCGTAGTCGGCGTTGTACTTCAGAACGCGCTGTTCCGCGGACGCTGCGGTCGACAGCAAAAGCGCTGCGACGAGGACAGCTGCCCCTTTCTTTGTATGGACCATGGTTTCCTCCCGTTTGGTTCCATTATGTGAAACTTAGTCTTGAATATTGAAAACTATGTCCGCTATTGTTATGGCTGTCAACAGCGCAGTGTCGGGAGGACGATTGTGGCGGCAGAGGGACAAGGCGATGGGACGGTTGGCAAGGCGCTTGACGTTCTGGACATGGTCGCCATTCACGGCCGCCCTGTCCGGTTCTCGGAATTGCTGGAAAAATCACCCTATCCCAAGGCTACGCTTTACAGATTTCTGCAAACCCTGACCCATCAGGGGATGCTGCAACTGGACCCCGATACCGGGACATACACGCCTGGAATGCGGCTGGTTCGGTTGGCCCATTCGGCTTGGGCACAGTCATCTCTGGCGCCGATTGCGCGACCTTGGATTGATTCGCTGGCCAAAACGACGGGCGAGACGGTTCACCTTGCCCAGCTTGATTCCGGGCAGGTTCTGTATGTGGACAAACGCAATGCGACCAAGCCCGTCGACATGTTCGCGCAGGCGGGGAAAGTGGGGCCGGCCTATTGTACGGGTGTTGGCAAGGCGATGCTGGCCTTTTTGCCCGAAGATCAGTTGGCGGCCGCCATCGCCCGCCAAAGCTTTTTCCGCCATACCCCGCACACGCTTGCAAGCCCTGAAGCCTTGCGGGCCGAGCTTGTCGAGATCCGAAAACGCGGTCACGCCTTTGACCGGGAAGAGCATGAACCGGGCATTATTTGTTGTGCAGTGCCGATCCTGACAAAGGCCGGAAGGGTCTTGGGCGCAATCTCTGTCACCTCGACCACATCGCGCGCCAGCCTGACGGCGCTGGAAGAACAATCAGACAAAATCAAGGACATAGCGGCACATATCGCCGCCGATGCGGAAAGCTGGCGCTTTCCCGAGACCAGATAAGGGCCGATTGGCCAAGGGAGGAAGACATGACAGGTGTGACGCTAAACCGGGTCGTTAAACGCTATGGCGATGTGCAGGTAATCCATGGGGTCGATCTGGACATCAAGGACGGCGAGTTTTGCGTGTTTGTCGGGCCTTCCGGATGCGGGAAATCCACGCTTTTGCGGATGGTTGCGGGGCTGGAGGAAACCAGTGACGGCAAGATCAGCATCGGGTCGCGCGATGTCACCAAGGCCGATCCGGCCGAGCGTGGGGTGGCGATGGTGTTCCAGACCTATGCGCTGTATCCGCATATGACGGTGGCCGAAAACATGGGCTTTGGTCTGAAAATGACCGGCCACCCAAAGGCGGAAATCGACGCAAAGGTCAAGGAAGCCAGCCGAATTCTTAAGCTGGATGAATACCTTAGCCGAAAGCCCAAGGCGCTTTCCGGGGGCCAAAGACAACGGGTGGCGATTGGGCGGGCGATTGTTCGGGGGCCGGAGGTTTTTCTGTTCGACGAACCGCTGTCGAACCTTGATGCCGAATTGCGGGTGGAGATGCGGGTGGAAATCGCCCGTCTGCACCGCGAGATTGGCGCGACGATGATTTACGTCACGCATGATCAGGTTGAGGCCATGACCTTGGCCGACAAGATCGTGGTGCTGCGCGCTGGTCGCGTGGAGCAGGTGGGTGCGCCGCTGGACCTGTACCACGACCCCGACAACAAGTTCGTCGCGGGCTTTATCGGCAGCCCGTCGATGAACTTCATGGCGGGCAAGGTTGAGGAAAATGGCGTTTTCTGCCAAGGGGTTGGCGGCACTGTCACGGTTTCGGCAAAGCTGCCGGGCGCAGGCAGCGAAGTGATCCTTGGGCTGCGGCCACAGCACCTGACGCTGGCCGCAGGTGACACCCATACGGTGGAAGTGACCGAGGCGCTTGGTGGGGTGAGCTATATCCATGTCACCGCGCCTTCGGGCGAAAAGCTGATCATCGAATCGCGCGAAGACCCAAGGGTTAAGATGGGCGAGAAGGTGGGGATCAGTTTTGACCCCGCGCATGTCATGGCGTTTGACGCCAAGACGGAAAAGCGCATCCGCTGACCCATTGAAAACGCAAAAAACCACGGTGTTGAAACCGTGGTTTTTCCGTAGTTTTCCCGTGTGCTTTCCGTGGGCACAGTCCCGCAACACGATCTGCGCCAATGAAAAGGCCCGCTCCGGCAGTCGGACGGGCCTTTTCCTTAGAACATGTCGAGCAGACGCTTGAGGTAGTCGCGCTCGGTCTCGGGCCGGGACTGGTCGCCGGTGCGGCGGCGGATTTCGTCCAGAAGTTCTTCGGCGCGACGGTAAACATCTTCGCCCTGAAGCATGTTGCGGTCAGACCCGATGCGGGCCGAATCCCCCGGCTCGCGGCCTAGCGGATCACGCTGGCTGTTCGGGTCTGTGCCGCCCTGATTCTGGCCCTGCTGATTGTCCCCCGGCTGGCGCTGTTCTTCGGCCAAGGCTTCGCCCATGTTCCGCATGCCTTCGCGCAGGGCCTCGATCGCCTCGGCCTGACGGTCCAGCGCACCGGGAAGATCGCCGTCGCGCAGGGCCTCTTCGGCCTCGCGCATGGCGCGGCCTGCTCGATCCAGTTCGCGGCGCGCGGCCTCACCTTGCTCTGAGCCATCGCCCGGAAGCTGACCCTGCCCCAGTTCGCCCAGACGGTCGCGCAATTCGCCCTGACGCTGGGAAAGGTCATCGCCATTCGGCTGACCCTGCCCTTGCTGGCCTTCCTGCATGTCGCGATAGGCATCGTCAGAAAGGTCTTGCTGATCCCGCAGGGTTTCGCCCAGATCGCGCATGGCCTGATTGCCCTGACCTTGGCCCTGACCGCCTTGGCCTTGGGTCACCTGCATGTTTTCCATGAGCTGACGCAGCATTTCCATCAGCTCTTGCGCCTCGGCCATGCGGCCTTCTTCCATCAGCTTTTGCAATTCATCCAGCATCTGCTGAAGCTGGTCGCCCGACATCTGCATGCCTTCCATATTCTGGGACATCTGGCTGTCGGGGTTGCGCTGCGCCTCTTCGGCCAATTCGCGCATGTAATCGTTCAGCGCCTGACGCATTTCCTGCATCAGTTCTTCAATCTCTTCTGGGCTGGCCCCGTTGCGGATCGCCTCATCCAGACGGTCTTGGGCACGTTGCAGGCGTTCAAAGGCGCTGGCGAGATCGCCTTCTTCCACCAAAAGGGCGATTTCCCAAAGCTCATCGGCAATTTCATCGCGCAGCGAGACCGTCATGGTTTCGGCGACGGAATCAAGTTGGCGGATCACCACCCGCAGACGCAGATAGGCGCGTTCGTTGCGGATGAATTCTTCGGGCCGATAGGTGATGGCTTTCAGGATTTGCGCACTGCGCGGGGCGTTCACACGGGACCAGAGAAGATCGCGGCGCAACTCGATGATAGAGGCGGCCAGCGGGTCAAAGAAGCGGCGGCCCGGAAGGGTGATGGAATGGGGTTGGGACAGGCCCTCTTGGCCTGCGGCATCGCTGGCCGCGAAAACAAGCGTGACGGGCAGATTGGCGAAGACGTGTTTCGACAGATCGTCGATCAGCGTCTCGGTGAAATCGGCGCGATTGCCCGAGACGGGCATGGGCAGATCAAGAACCACGGGTTCCTGCGGTTCGGGATCGACCGTCAGGCCATAGCGGCGGTCGATGGCGGCAAGGTCCAGCGTGATGGTGACATGGCCCGCGACAACGCCGTAATCATCCGTGGCTGAATAGGGCTGGCGGAAACGTCCATCGGCCTCGCGCCCCAAACTGCCGCTGGCGGTGATGGTGGGCAGGGCATCGGGGGTGGCGATGAATTGCCAATTGCGGCCACCGGGGCCGTCGATGCTGACCGTGCCAGAGGTGGTGAGGGTGAAGTCATGCGCGACAGTTGGCGGATCGTTCGGCGCGGGCGTGGTGCCAGAGACGGTTTCCGTGAGGGTAAGCGCGCCGACCTCGCCATACAGACGGAACTGGAAGCGGGTGCCAACGGGCAGGTCCACGGACTCGGCGGTGATGTCGTTGAGGTAGAAGGTGGGTTTGCCGGTATAGGCGGGCGGCTGCGCCCAGCCTTCCCATGTGGGACCGGCGGCAAGGGTATTGGCGCCCCCGGGGGCAAGGGCAGAAACCGAGGCGACGCGCCAGAGCGAGCCGAAAAGGAGTGCCATGACAAAGGCGGTCAGCGCGACGTAGCGGAGCGCGAAAGGATCACGCGAGGAAAGACGCAGATCGGGTTCGACGGCGCGGGCCTGTGCGGCGCGGTCAGCCATGCGCTGCAAATGCGCCCGCCAGACGGCCAGCGAGGCCGGATCGCCGGTGCCGATCACCTGTTGGTCGGCCAGCGCGGCCAGAGGGCGACCGGGCAGGCGCGAATCAAGGCGGACCATCGCCTCGGCCCTTGTGGGTTTGCGAAACCGGCTGAGGCCAAGGAAAAGGGCCGCGGCAAGGGCCGCGATGGTGGCAAGGCCAACGATCCAGAGTAGGTTGAACGAGAGGTGGTCTTGCAGACCGAAGGCGAGGGCCGCGAAAAGGGCCATGATCAGGCTGGACAGGGGCCAGAAGGCCCGCGTCAGACGCTCGGCCCAAAGGCCCGCCTGCGTCAGAAGCAGCGGGATGCGGATGCGTTCAAGCGCCTGCGAGGGATCAGTGAGCGCCATGCCAGCCTTTCAATTGGCCAGACGGTACGTCACAGCCATTCGGGGATGGTATCGCGGGAAAGGATTTCGTCAAAGGTGGGACGTGCGCGAATGACAGCGAAGTGATCCCCTTTCACCAGAACTTCCGGGATCAGGGGGCGGGTGTTGTATTCGCTGGCCATCACTGCGCCATAGGCCCCGGCGCTGCGGAAGGCCACCAGATCACCTTCGGCCACCAAGGGCAGGTCACGGCCCTTGGCAAAGGTATCGCCGGTTTCGCAGACCGGACCCACGACATCAAAGGGTTGGGTCGGATCGCCCGGCGCACCTTCGATGACCGGGATGATATCGTGATGCGCGCCATACATCGACGGGCGCACCAGATCGTTCATCGCCGCATCAAGGATCAGGAAATCGCGGCCTTCGCCGTTTTTCACATAGATCACCTTGGAGACGAGGATGCCCGAATTGCCCGAGATCAGGCGGCCGGGTTCAATCTCGATCTCGCACCCCAAATCGCCCAGCACGCGCTGGATCATCGCACCGTAATCGGTGGGCAGCGGCGGGGCCTCGTTCGAGCGGGTGTAGGGAATGCCCAAGCCACCACCAAGGTCGAGACGGCGGATATTGTGGCCATCGGCGCGCAATTGCAGCGTCAGTTCGCGGACCTTGGTGAAGGCGGCCTCAAACGGGGCAAGGTCGGTCAACTGGCTGCCGATATGCACATCGACGCCCACCACATCAATGCCCGGAAGGCTGGCCGCTTCGGCATAGACAGTGCGGGCCTTGGCGATGGGGACACCGAATTTGTTTTCCGATTTGCCGGTGGCGATTTTCTCATGCGTCTTGGCATCGACATCCGGGTTCACACGCAGCGCGATGGGGGCGGTGACGCCAAGCGCGGTCGCGACTTCGGACAGCGCCCGCAGTTCCGGTTCGCTTTCGACATTAAACTGGCGGATGCCGCCGGTCAGTGCGAGCCGCATTTCTTCGCGCGTTTTGCCGACGCCAGAAAACACGATGCGGTCGCCCGGCACGCCCGCGGCCTTGGCCCGCAGATATTCCCCGCCCGAAACCACATCCATGCCGGCGCCCAGATCACCCAAAAGCTTCAGGACAGCCACATTGGACAGCGATTTGATCGCAAAGCAGACAAGGTGGGGCAGCGGGGAAAGCGCCTCGGAAAAAAGAGTGAAGTGGCGAGTCAGCGTTGCCGCCGAATAGCAGTAGAAGGGCGTGCCCACCTGCGCGGCGATATCGGAAATGGCCACGCCCTCGGCGTGAAGAATGCCGCCCTTGTGAAGGAAATGGTCCATGCGAGTGCCCCCCGGAAGCAGATTTTCGCCCTGATACAGTCTGGCGCGGCATTAGCCAAGGCGCTGCATGATTTCAAAGCGTGCTGGCGTTCAGGGCTGGAAATCGCCGCAGCGCGCCATAGGATCAGGCCAAAAGGGAGAGAGTATCATGGCACGCACCATCATCATCGAGGCCCATGGCGGGCCAGAGCAGTTGAAACTGGTTGATCGCCCGGTCGGCGAACCGGGGCCGGGGCAGGTGCGCATCGCGCATCGCGCCTGTGGTCTGAACTTTATCGACGTGTATCAGCGGACGGGACTTTACCCGATGACCCTGCCCGTCGCGCTTGGCATGGAGGCGAGCGGCGTGGTTGAGGCCGTCGGCGAAGGCGTTACCCATATCAAGGCAGGCGACCGCGTGGCCTATGCCGCGACCCCGCCCGGGGCCTATTGCGAAGCGCGGGTGATGCCCGCCGCGCAGGTTTGCCCCCTGCCCGACGCGATTTCCTTCGACGAAGGCGCGGCCATGATGCTGAAGGGTCTGACGGTGCAATACCTGTTCCGCCGCACCACCCCGATCAAGAAGGGCGACACAGTGCTGTTCCATGCCGCCGCAGGCGGCGTTGGCCTGATCGCCTGCCAATGGGCAAAGTCAGAAGGCATCACCCTGATCGGCACCGCCGGGTCGGATGAGAAATGCGCTTTGGCCAAGGAACATGGTGCGGCGCATGTGATCAACTATCGGACCGAGGATTTCGTGGCCCGCGTGAAAGAGATCACCGGCGGCAAGGGCGTGGATGTGGTGATGGATTCGGTGGGCAAAGACACCTTTGACGGATCGCTGGACTGCATCAAGCCGTTCGGGATGATGATTTCCTTTGGCAATGCCAGTGGCAAGGTGCCGCCCTTTGATCTGGGGATTTTGGCGGCAAAGGGGTCGCTGAAGGTCACGCGGCAGACCCTGTTCACCCATATCGCCGACCATGCGACCTGCCAGCAGATGGCGCGCGAATTGTTCGACAAGGTGGAAAGCGGGGCGGTGAAGATCAGGATCGACCAGCGCTTCCCGCTGGAGCAGGTGGCCGAGGCACATCGGGCGCTGGAGGCCCGTCAGACGACGGGCCAGACGATCCTGACCTTGTAACGGAGAGTCTTAGTTTTCGATCACGACCCCGACTTGGGCGTCACCTGAAATGGTGGCGCCCGGCGTTTCGGGGGCTCCGTCAGCGCCACATGCGGCGAGGGCCAGGAGAGTGATCAACAGGGTATAACGCATTTGCACACCTTTTAAAAAATGAAGACAAACGGGCCGTCACGGGCCCGTGTGGCATTTGATGCGCTGATCCCTGTTGCGACGCAAGGCCCCTGCGATCACGCTTTGCAGATCAGCCGAGAAGCTGTTTCCAGCGGACAATCTGGCTGCGCACCTGATCCGGCGCCGTGCCGCCATAGGATTGGCGCGAGCGGACCGAGTTTTCGACGCCAAGGACGTCAAAGACATCGGCGCGGATACCGGCATGGACGGATTGCATATCGGCCAAGGTCAGGTCGGGCAGGTCGATGCCTTTCGACTCTGCCATGGCGACCAGTGTTCCGGTGACATGGTGCGCGTCACGGAACGGCAGGTTCAATTCGCGCACCAGCCAATCGGCCAGATCAGTGGCGGTCGAGAACCCGCTGGCCGCAGCGGTGGCAAGGCTTTCACGGTTGGCTGTCATGTCGCTGACCATCCCGGTCATGGCCGCAAGGCCCAGCATCAGGTTGTCGGCGGCGTCAAAGACCTGCTCTTTGTCTTCCTGCATGTCCTTGGAATAGGTCAGCGCCAGACCCTTCATGATGGTGAAAAGCGCGACCGTTGCGCCAAGGATGCGGCCCAGTTTGGCGCGCAGAAGTTCGGCGGCATCGGGGTTTTTCTTTTGCGGCATGATCGAGCTGCCGGTTGTCCATTTGTCCGACAGGCGGACAAAGCGGAATTGGGCCGAGGACCAGATCACCAGTTCCTCGGCGAAACGCGACAGGTGCATGGCGCAGATCGAGGAGGCCGAGAGGAATTCCAGCGCGAAATCGCGGTCCGAAACCGAGTCGAGGCTGTTGGCCGTGGGGCGGTCAAAGCCCAGCGCCGCGGCAGTGGCGTGGCGGTCGATGGGGAAGGAGGTGCCAGCCAAAGCGGCCGCGCCCAGCGGGCATTCGTTCATCCGGCGGCGGGCATCTTCAAAGCGCGAGCGGTCGCGGGCGAACATTTCGACATAGGCCATCATGTGATGGCCCCATGTGACGGGCTGCGCGGTTTGCAGATGGGTAAAACCCGGCATCACCCAGTCAGCGCCCTGTTCGGCCTGTGCGAGGAAGGCCTTGATCAGTGCGGTCAGGCCATTGATTGCCGCATCGCACTGGTCGCGGACCCAGAGCCGGAAATCGACGGCAACCTGGTCATTGCGGCTGCGCGCGGTGTGCAGGCGGCCGGCCGGTTCGCCGATGATTTCCTTCAGCCGTGCTTCGACATTCATGTGAATGTCTTCCAGTTCGACCCGGAACGGGAAATTTCCCGTTTCAATCTCTGACAAGACGGTGAGCAGGCCTTTTCCGATGGCCTCAACATCCTTACTGCTTAGGATGCCCTGCGCGGCGAGCATCGCCGCATGGGCCCGCGAGCCTGCGATATCCTGCGCGTAGAGCCTGCGGTCGAACCCGATGGAGGCGTTGATCGCCTGCATGATGGCGTCCGGCCCCTCGGCGAAACGCCCGCCCCACATCTGGTTGGCGGATTGGGAATTGTCGGATGCGGTCATGACTGCGGCCTTCGGAGGTAACATGCTGCGGAAAACTCTTGCCGTCCTTTATACGGCCTTAGTCTTGGGTGCAAATGCGGCCCTTGCACAGGGGTCACCCGCAGAGTTGCGCGATGGCGACATGAAGAAGTTGGCGATCCATGAAACCCCTGTGGCCCTAGCCGAGGTGGTGTTGCTGGATGAAACCGATGCTGAGCGGTCATTGGCCGAGTTTCGCGGCAAATGGGTGGTTCTAAATTTCTGGGCAACATGGTGCGCGCCCTGCCGCAAGGAAATGCCGTCGCTTCAGCGCCTGCAGGAGGCGATGCCAGAGATTGCCGTGGTGCCGGTGGCAACGGGGCGCAATGCCGTGCCGGGGATCCAGAAGTTCTTCACTGAGGCGGAAATCACCAAATTGCCCATTCTGCGCGATCCGAAATCAGAGCTTGCGCGGTCTGCGGCTGTGATGGGTTTGCCGGTGACCCTGATCCTGAACCCCGAAGGCATGGAAGTGGCGCGCCTGATCGGTGATGCCGAATGGGACAGCGACAGTGCCAAGGCTGTCTTGACGGCTTTCCAGTTGGGACAGTGAACCCGCGCGCGGCTAAAGGTATGACCTGACAAGGGCAGAGGTCACAAGGCTCCACCCGTCGGCGACCACGAAAAAGGCAAGCTTGAAGGGAAGCGAGACCACCGCCGGGGGAACCATCATCATCCCCATCGACATCAGGACCGCAGCAACGACGAGATCTATCACAAGAAACGGCAAAAAGATCAGGAAACCCACCTGAAAAGCCAGCTTGATTTCACTTAGCATGAACGACGGGACCAGCACCGAAAGGGGGGCGTTTGCCGCGTCGATTTGCACCGCTTCGGGCCGCAAGGCCGCAAGCTGGGCAAAGGTATCCGGGTCGACGCGCAAGGCCATGAAGGCCCGGAACGGGGCCGTGATCAGCGGAAGGGCTGCACCAATATCTATCTCTTCGCGGCTGAGAGGGCCGATCCCATTGGCCCATGCCTCGGTAAAAACCGGGTCCATGACATACCATGTCAAGAACATCGCAAGACTGACGATCAGCATATTCGGCGGCGCCTGCTGTAACCCCATGCCCTGCCGCAGGATGGAGAGGACGGTGACGATGAAGGGAAAACAGGTGACCATGATCGCCAGCCCCGGCGCGAGGCTGAGAACCGTCAGGATCAGGATCAGTTGAATGCTGCGAGACGACAGGGACGGCCCATCGCCCAGATCAATGCTCATCTGTTGCGCCAGCACGCCCCCCGGCAGCAAGGCCAGGACGAGCGCCAGCGCCATGGCCGACACGATAATGCGCTTCATGATTGGCCTATAGACCAGACTGCAAATCGGCCACCTCGATCAAACGCACCGCAAGTTGGCCTGCGCGATCGCCTTCCAGTTCGTGCAACTCACCCCGTGCGATCAAACGGTCGCCGATATAAAGCTCGACCGGGTCTTCGACGCGTCGGTCCAGCGGAAGAATGGCATCTTCGGCTAGCGTCAGAAGGTCTTTCACCAATGGTCGCGCCCGACCGACCGAGATTGTGATTTCGATCGGAACCTGGGCGAAGGGGTTCTTTTCGGCTGACCTATCCATGGGTTTCCTCCCGTTCCGAATAGTCAAAGAAATCATGCACTGCGCGGATCACTTCTGCGGCCGCGCCGTCGAGATCAATTTTCAGTTCCGATTTGCCAAGCCGGACATAGACTTGGCCTTCGCCCAAAGTCGGCTCTTCCTCGATTTCCAGCGTCATCCCCGCGGCCTGCGTCAAAAGCCTTTCTACAGCGGGGCGGGATTCCGGATTGATCAGGATCTGGATGGGTTGGTCCAAGGTTTCGTCGATCAAGGGCATCAGCGCATCGAGGACAACCGGCGCAATTGCCTCTCTTGCTACCTCGGGCAAAAGCTTTGTCGTCACCTCGACCAGAACCGGCTTGATTGACCGCAAGAGTTGGGCGCGCGCCTCCTGATAGGTGAAGGACATGTGCTGGAGATTGTTGGCGAATTCGGCCGAAATCTTGCCCTCTTCGGCAGAGGTTGCGGCCAGCGCATCTTCCCAACCCGCCGAATAGCCGGTTTCATAGGATTGCAGGCGCGCTTCTTCGATTTCGGCCGATTGGAGGACAACCGTATCGGAGACTGCGGTAGGCGTTTCGAACACTTCAAGTCGAAGAACCATCAGACCCGATCCTCTTGCTGCTCAAGCCAGCCGCGCAGAATTTCAACCGATTCTGCTTGGCGCGCGTCAATCAGGCGCTTGAGCCGGGCGACAGGGTCGGCCGGATCCCCCGCACCGTCACGCGACCGGTCAAGCGTGACCATAGACATCCCGGGCGCATCGTCGTCCTCGGCGATTTCGCCCGTAAGAGCCGTGGCCGAGGCAGCGGCATTCGGAGCAGGCATCGGCAAGGCCGCGCGTGCATTGCCCAAGTCTGCCGGTTGTCTGCGCGCCTGAAGAAGCAGCGGCCGCATGACAAAGAGACCCAGACCAAGAACCACAAGGGCAAGGAAGGACAGCTGGACAAGGGACATCAGATTGACCGGGCCAACCATCGACAAAAGCCCTGCCTCTGCGGCGCTGCCGAGTGGGGCCATGGCCTGAAATTCAAGCGATTTAAGGGTGAGGACGTCCCCCCTCGACTCATCAACCCCGGCAGCGGCAAAGACCAGTTCCCGCAGATCAGAGAGTTCCTGATCAGATCGCGGTTGCCAAGTCGTTGCACCATCCGCCACCGTAGCAACCGTTCCGTCAACCAAAACTGCAATGGTCATGCGCTTGATCGAACCCGGTTCTTTCACGATCTCCCGTTGCGTTTGCGAGACGTCGAAATTGACCCTTTCACGGCTGGTCGTGCTTTGGCTGGTGCCTTGGCCCGACGACGCGGCATCCCCGTCGGGCAGGTTCGAGGCAACGGTAATATCCCCCGCGGGCTGAGTCGCATTTTCCGAACGGCTTTCGTTTTCCGACGAAACGGCCACGCGACCTTGCGGGTCGAACACCCGCTCGGTGATCGCCTCGCGATCGCGGACGAATTCAAGGCTAACCTCGACGACGGCCCGGCCCGGGCCAACGCGGGCCTCAAGCAAACGCTCCAGATTGTGCTTCAGGGCCTCGGCCTTACCTAGGGGATCCTGCTGACCAGACACCTCCCCCATTGGCGACACAATTCCAGCCACCGAATCGATCACCGTGACATCTGCCGGGGTCAATTGACCCACCGCACTGGCTAGCAGATGGCGCAGAGCTTCGGCCTGTTCGCGCGTCACTGACCCCGTGGCCATCGTGACGGTGATGCTGGCCGACAGCTTGGATGAGCGAAGAAAGGCATTCGAATTCTGCGCGGCGATGTGGACCCGCGCCATCCGCACATTCGGCATGGCAAGAGCCGTGCGCGCAAGCTCTCCCTCTTTCGCGCGCCAATAGGCAGCATCGAACATTTGCGACGTGGTCCCGAAACCAGAAAGCCCGTCGAGCAATTCGTACCCCTGCCCACCTGTCGATGGCAGGCCTTGTGCCGCCAATTGCATGCGAAGAGAATCGCGTGCGGTTGCGGGCACATAGATCGCGTCACCCCGCACCTCATAGGGCGTTGCCGCCTGATCGAGTGCTGCGATCACCTGCCCGGCAGCATGGGAATCAAGACCTGCATAAAGAAGGCTGCTTTCCGCCTCTGCACCCAGGCGGGAAAGGGCCAGGATTCCGACGAATACACCCAATGTGGCACCGCCAAGAATCAGGCGGCGTGCCAAGCTGAGGCGCCCCAACAGTTTCAGAAGATCGTTCACCCTCACCTCCGTCCCGAAGCATTCTGCCCCGCTGTTCGAAGGAATGAAGGACGCGTCTTAACAATCGGTTAGTGACCTTCGATCTATTTTTGTTCTGCACCGAAGATCGAGGTTCAGAATGACAGATGTAACGGCACAGACGGCCCCGCCCCCCAAGATCGGCAAGAAATCCACTCTTCTTGGGCTGCTGGGCGCCGTGATCCTTGGGGCTGGCGGATTTGCGGTCACTTACCTTGGGCTTATCCCTCTTCCCGGCGTTGGTTCCAAGGAAGACAGCCACAGTGTCGCACCGCTGCCGGATGTCGGCTTCGTGGCGCTGGATCCGCTGACAGTTTCCTTGGGGACGTCATCGACGGCACGCCACTTGCGATTCGCGGCACAGCTGGAAACCGCCCAACCATACGCTGACGAAGTGCGCCAGATGGCACCGCGGATTCTGGACGTTTTGAACAGCTACCTTCGCGCCGTTGAAGTGGCGCAACTGGAAGACCCTGCCATGCTTTCAAGGCTGAAGGCGCAGATGCTCCGGCGCATTCAGATTGTCACCGGAGAAGGGCGGGTGACCGATCTTCTCATTTCGGAATTCGTTCTTAATTGACTGGGCCCATCATGACGTTGATCGCAGATTTCCTTGTGGCTGCCGGTGGCTTTGCGGCGGCTTTCTATTGCTATCTCTTGTCGCGTCGGCTGAAGCGTTTCACCACGCTTGAATCGGGGATGGGAAGCGCCATCGCTGTCCTTTCCGCCCAGGTTGACGATATGACCGCAGCCCTCGCCCGGGCGAAAACATCGGCAGAACGGTCAGAAGGTTCCCTTGAGACGCAGGTGAGACGCGCTGAAGCGGCGGCGGCCCGTTTGGAGATCATGCTTGCGTCAATGCACGACATTCAAACGCAGCCCTTGCCGCAAGATCCTGAATTTGATGATGAAAGGCGTGTGCGCTTCGTCCGCAGGCGGTTTGATAGGCAAGCGCAGCGGGTGGCCGAATGAGCAAGCTTGGGCTTCCCAGATCAATTGGCCCTCTGACGCTGATCGCCCTTCTCTTTGCGCTTTCGGCCGCCTTACGGATCAACCACGGAATTGGCGCAGCGATGGCATTGCAGGCGTCGCCGTCTAAGGAAGAAAGTCCGGGGCCGCTTCACTGCCCAGAACCTCCGGAAAGACTGGCAGAGGCACTCAAGCGAAGGGACGCAGAGGTAACAACGCGAGAGGCCTCGCTGAAGGACAGGATCGCAGCATTGCAGCTGTCAGAAGCGGTGATAGCCCGAAGGCTGGACGAGTTAAGGGAAGCCGAGGCCTCTTTACGGGCGACCCTAGCCATTGCTGACGGTGCTGCCGAAAATGACCTGCTGCGTCTGACTGCCGTTTATGAGGCGATGAAGCCTGTCGATGCGGCAAAACTGTTTGGCACCATGGCCCCAGAATTTGCCGCAGGCTTTTTGGGGCGGATGCGCCCAGATGCGGCAGCGGCCATCATGTCGGGTATGGAACCCGATAAGGCCTATTCGATCAGCGTCCTTGTCGCTGGACGAAATGCCTTGGCGCCCAAGGAGTAGAAATTGGCGAAAGTTTTTCGGTCGAAGGACAGTTACGGGGGCAGGTCATGTTGGGATTGATCGGAATTGGCGTCATTTTCGCGATGGTGTTTGGCGGATACCTCCTTGCAGGCGGCAAACTGGGCATCATCCTCAAATCGCTTCCCTTCGAATTCATGATGATCGGAGGGGCAGCCACCGGCGCCTTCTTGATTTCGAATGATTCCCACGGCCTGCGACAGACCGCAAGGGATGTGGGGAAAGTGTTCAAAGGCCCGAAATGGAAGCCCGCCGATTACCGCGATCTCTTGTGCCTTTTGTTTGAGCTGATCCGACTGGCCCGGAGCAACCCCGTCGGGCTTGAGGAGCACATCGAGGCACCGTCCAACTCCTCCATCTTTGGGCGCTACCCGAAGATCCAATCGGATCACGAAGCTGTCGATCTGATCTGCGACACGATGCGTGCCGCGTCGATGAACTATGATGATCCGCATCAGGTCGAGGAGGTTCTCGACAAGCGCATGGAAACCAATCGGCATCATGCGCTGCACTCAAGCCATGCGCTACAATCCATGGCCGATGCCTTACCAGCGCTGGGAATCGTTGCAGCGGTGCTTGGCGTGATCAAGACCATGGGTTCCATTGATCAGCCCCCGGAAGTCTTGGGAAAGATGATTGGCGGCGCCCTCGTCGGCACGTTTCTAGGCGTTTTTCTGGCTTATGGCTTGGTTGGGCCTTTTGCCAACAAGGTGCGCGCAGTTGTCGAAGAGGACGATCATTTTTACCAGCTGATCCGAGAAGTACTGGTCGCAAACCTGCACCAGCATCCCGCCAATATCTGTATCGAGGTGGGGCGCCAAAACACGCCGAATGGTGTCAGACCCAGCTTCACCGAAATCGAGGAATCTCTGCGCAGCCTGAAGCAGGAGGCAGCATGAGAATTCTGCTCTTTGTGTTTGCCATACTTGCGGCACCGGCCTCTGCCCAGGTCGTCGTGAAAACCGGTGAACATGGCGCATTCACCAGACTCGTCCTGCAGTTCAACGGAAAGCCGAATGTGGCCTTCGGACGAACGGAGACCGGATACGAACTCGCCATCACGGAAGGCAATCCGGCCTATGATTTGACCCGGGTGTTCCAATTGATTGGGCGGCAAAGGCTGAAATCCATTTGGGCGGACCCCCGTTCCGGCAACTTGATCCTTGGGATCGGATGCGCCTGCCATGCCGTGATGGAGGCCGCGGCCAATGGCCTGATCGTCATCGACATTCACGATGGCGCGGCACCGCCCGCTTCCGTGTTTGAAACAACTTTGGCTGGGTCCGCTCTGCCTCCCCTCGGCACGATCCAAACGCTTCGCCCCCGCGCGCGACCGCATCAAAGGACTGAAAGCACCTATCAATGGACAACGATGGAGCGCAGTCTTCCGCTGTCCACCCGTGAAGGGTCTGCCGAAAGCCCGCTGATCTCCTCTTTACAGCTGCAAGACCTTCGCCAACGACTTGCGAAAAGCATTGATGCTGCAAGTGCAACGGGGATTGTTGAACTTCGCCCGCCTGAACACACTCCGTCTGACCCGAAGAATTTGGAGACAGACAGGCAACTGAACCTGCATATCGGGCCTGTTCCAGCTTTGTCAGATGAGGGGCAACTCTGCCGACCCGAAGACCATGTTGCCATTCCCCAATGGCATACAGAAGGGTCTCCGGCGGAAGCTCTTGCAAAATCCCGGAATGCAATTCTGGGAGAATTCGATCTGGTCGATCAACCCGCCTTGCTTGCCGCCGTTCGCACACATCTCTACTTTGGTTTCGGGGCAGAAGCGCGCAACCTTATTGAAAGTTTCGGCCTGTCTTCAGACTCGACGGACATTTTGGTGGCTATTTCACAGATCCTCGACGGTCATCCAGTCGGAGAAAACCCGTTTGCAGACCAGACCAGTTGCAAAGGCCAGTTGGCACTTTGGGCTCTGGCAGCATTGCCGGGTGACGCAAACGCCTTGAATGTGGATGCGAATAGCGTTGTGCAGGCCTTCATGGCCTTACCCGTGCACCTGCAAACCAGTCTCGCATCAGATTTATCCGCCAAGCTGATTGCGGCGAACAAACTTGAGAGTGCAGATCTGATTGCCTCAACCCTCTCTCGCGCCATGCCCCCCGCCAAAGACAGCGCTGCATTGGTTGCGACCGAGATTTCATTGGCAAAGCACGATCTGGACGGCGCCCAGCATCACATTGACTCCGTAACCGCGCATACCAACCTGAAAACGTTGATCTTGAAGGCAGAAACGGCTTTCCGAAAGAAGCAATCGATAGGTGTCGATTTCCTGACAGAACTGGAGGCGCTTTATTTTGTTGAAGCTAGAGGGCCGGATGGTCCTGCCCTTACCCGTGCACTGGCCGTGACCCGCGCATTGGAGGGCGAGTTTGAGGCTGCCCTGTCTCTTGCAAATCTGGACCCGGAAACAGTTCGCGATGTTTGGGGTCTCCTTGCCGAAAAAGGTGGCGATGGCCTGCTGCTCACCATGGCGTCGCAGACGAACCCATCAGATCGACTGGCGGTGACATCCGCAGACCGCGCTTTGATCTTTGACCGTTTGCTCAGTTTGGGATTGCCCACATTGGCAGAAGATTGGGTCGACCCGGCGGCTGCCTCGAACGAGATGCAAGCCAGACTTGCCCTTTCTCAGCGTGATGGAAGGCGGGCACTCGATATTCTGGTTGGCGTCGAAAGCCCGTCTTTATCGGACCTTCGTGCGGAGGCCTTGGCGGCGTTGAACAAGCACGAGGATCTTGCACTTTTGCTGGCGGCCATGGGCCAAGACGAAGAAGCGATGCGGGTGAAACGCTGGACGGGAGAATGGAGCGAAGTCGCCCTTCAGGGAGAAGATCCGTGGTCACGGCTGGCACAGTCCGCGACCCGAGAAGTGCCACGATCAGACGGCCCCTCAATTGCACAATCAAAAAATGCGGCGGAAGGCACGGCCGCAGACCTAGAGGACATCGCCAGCCTGTTGCAGCAAACGACGTTGAATTAGCGCAGTGACATTGCGCCCTGTCTCAGCGTTCATTCTGACGGTGAACCAAAGGCGTCCAGCGGAATTGCGAAGTGCAGAAAGCTAGCACTTGATTGAATATCTGCAGGCCTTACACTCTGACCCATCATGTGACCGGAGTTTTAAATGTTCGCATTTCGTCTGACTGCATTGACTTTGGCTGCTGCAATCCTCGCTTCACCAAGCTTGGCAGCATTTTGCTCCGATACTGGCGGAAAATACGAAGCTTGGAAGGCTGAGTTTGCAGCGGAAGCAAAAGCAGAGGGCGTCCGCGAACGCGGTATCGCAGCGCTTATGGGTTCCTCATATTCCAAGGCCACCATTGCCGCGGACCGCAATCAGAAAAGCTTCAAATACACCTTTGAAAAATTCATGCAGGTGCGTGGCGGTGAAACGATCGCAAAACAAGGACGGTCTCGAAAAGCCAAGAACGCGTCTCTCTACGCATCGCTGGAAAGCAAATATGGCGTCCCAGCGGGTGTGCTAATCGCCATCCACGGCATGGAAACCGGTTTTGGCTCTTTCATGGGCGATACGAACGTGGTCTCGGCCATCGCGACGCTGGCTTACGACTGCCGCCGGTCAGATTTTTTCCGGCCGCATCTGATCGGCGCGTTGAAATTGGTGGATCAGGGAACCATCACGTCCAAGACAGTGGGCGCAAAGCATGGAGAGCTTGGGCACACCCAATTCTTGCCCGGAAACGCGTTGGCATATGGCGTGGACGGAAATGGCGACGGCCGAGTAGACTTAAGCAACCAGACTGATGCCTTGGCGACAACCGCCAATTATCTACGGAAAAAAGGCTGGAAAGCTGGAAAGGGCTACCAACAGGGAGAGCCCAATTTTGCCGTGATCAAGGAATGGAATGCGGCAACGGTGTATCAGCAAGCCATCGCCGTCATCGGAAAAAAAATCGACGGCTGACGAAGCGTTCCACTCTTGCAGTGCGCGCCGGGCTAGGCTAATGAGCCGCCCAGTGGCCCGTTCGTCTATCGGTTAGGACGTCAGGTTTTCAACCTGAAAAGAGGGGTTCGACTCCCCTACGGGCTGCCACTTTCCAACATTGCGTAAAGAATAAAATGCCATAGCACTTGGTGGCATTCGCCTTACAGGATCTGGTCTGAATACTTGCTTGGGCATTTCAGCCTACCTGTTGGGCTAGCGGCAAGGCACTGCCAGCCTAAACCGACGGAAAGACCATCCCATCCATCAGTTTCCGGGCTGTTCGCAAAGTACCTGCTCCAAGAATTCTCCCACTCGGGTCTTGATCCAGAAGAACCTCGGCCACACCCGACGGATGCTCAATAAGAAAGCGTCCGTCCTTCGGCATGCTTGAAAGCCGCTGTGCCGGACCGTCAGGCAAAGTGCAGGCGGTCGCGACCGAAACGGCGGCAAAGACACCGATGCTGGCATGGGCGCGGTGCGGTATGAAACTTTGTGTCCGGATCGCGCCGCCATTGGTCGGCGCTGAAACGAGCGTCATCTTGGGCACCGATTTTTCAGTGACATCGCCCAGACCCATCAACGGACCGGCCTGCAGCCGAATCTTTTCGACAAGTCTCCGGAGGTCACCCATGCCTTCCAGTGTCTCACGCCCCTCTTCCCCCGTCAGGCCAAAATCCGATGCGGCCATCACGACGCAGGGCATACCGTTGTCAATCAGCGTGCAAGCTATGCCATCAATGACATCGACCGGATTGCCCGTGGGCAAAAGGGCACCGCACATGGACCCTTCGATGCCCTGAAACATCAATGGAATGGCGGCATGAGTTCCGGGAACACCGTCAATCGCTGCATTACCGCGATAGCTGACCTTCCCGGCCGGCGTTGCCACCCGGGCCAAGGCGACCTCTCCGGTATTGACCATATGAATCCGAACAGGCGTTTCTTCGCCTTTCACGGTCACCATTCCGCGCTCGATCGCGGCTGGACCTACCCCAGCCAGAATATTGCCGCAGCCCTGCGCGTCGCTTACCAAGGACTGGTCAACGAAGACTTGCAGGAACAGGTAGTCCACATCCGCATCTGGCCGCGACGAAGGGGAAAGGATTGCAACCTTTGAGGTCAGAGGGTCTCCTCCTCCGATCCCGTCAATTTGTCGTGGGTCCGGGCTGCCCATGATGCGTAGAAGCAACTCGTTGCGGGCAATGGGGTCAACGGGCAAGTCACGGGCAAGAAAGTAAGCCCCCTTCGACGTACCCCCACGCATCCACAGACAGGGAATACCTGTCTCAGACATACTTCAGGCCCTTCTCGGCAAGTCGCGGACGCATGTCATAGATATCCAGCCCCAACTCACCCGCAGCCAATCGCTTGCGTTTCGCCTCTTCTGCAGCAAGTCGCTTTTCGGCAGCCGCGAGCACTGTCGCTGCTTCGGATTGCGTGACAACGACCACACCATCGTCATCGGCCACAATCACATCGCCGGGATGAATGGCCTGGCCTGCGCAGACGATCGGAACGTTCACATCGCCCAAGGTTTCCTTGACTGTGCCCTGCGCAGAGATAGCCTTTGACCAGACCGGAAAGCCCATCACTTTCAAATCGCGAATGTCACGGACACCCGCATCAATCACCAATCCACGGCACCCGCGGGCCATGGCCGAGGTTGCCAGCAAATCGCCGAAATAGCCGTTGTCGCAGGGTGACGTTGGAGCAACCACAAGGATATCTCCGTCCTGCAATTGTTCGATCGCCACATGCAGCATCCAGTTGTCACCGGGAGGCGCACTGATGGTCACGGCCGATCCAGCGATTTGTGCGCCAGAATAGATTGGGCGCATATGGGCGGCCAAGCACCCCCGTCGCCCCTGCGCTTCGTGCACGGTGGCTACGCCCGCCCGCGCCAGTCCTTCGATCACGGACCGCTCGGCGCGGGGTATGTTTTGCACCACGATCGGCATGTCAGTGGTCCTTCTTTACCGGAGGCGTGCCATGGGTATGGAAAGTCTCGATGGTTTTCAGTCCCCAAGCCTGACCCTTTTTCCGTTCCGTTTCGGTCCAGACCACCGTTTCCCAATCGGGATCAAGGATCAGCCGCGCACCAGCGTTTGCAAGTTCGATCCGATTGCCGGCCGGTTCCCAGACATAAAGAAAGAAGGTGCCTTGAATGGCGTGCTTATGGGGCCCGGTTTCGATGTGCACGCCGTTTTGCAGAAAGATATCGGCAGCGCGCAGAATATCTTCGCGCTGATCGGTGGCATAAGTAACGTGGTGTAGACGCCCGACACCGCCGCCATGTTCCTCGGTACAAGCCAGATCGTAAGTCTTGTTATTCACGGTAAACCAGCAGCCGCCGATGCGCCCGTTGTCTAGCTGGATAATCTCGGTGACCTTAGAGCCGAGACAGGTTTCCATAAAACGTCGGAATTCCCCTACATCCGAAGACAAGAGATTGAGGTGATCAATCCGGCGTGGTGGGGCACCGCTAAAGGCGCTGGCAGTGTTCTTGAGCGCGGGCGCATCGGCCCCCTGCCCTTTGGGCTTTTTCGTTTCCCAGTAAAGCTCAAATACATGACCAAAGGGGTCTTCAAATCGGAAAGCCCGGCCATGGCCTAGATCACCATCGACCCAGCCCAGAACCTTGTATCCGCTCGCCATGATCGCAGCAGCGCGGCGCTCCAGTGCCTCGGAAGATGACACTCGATAGCCGATATGCGCGACCCCGGTCGTGTGATGGCGCGTGAGTTTCAGGCTGTGGAACTCGTAATCGTCCCAAGCGCGCAGATAGGCCGAAGACTCGTCTTGGCCCATTAGTTTCAGGCCATAGACCCGGGTAAAGAAATCAAGGCTCTGATCGAACTTGTCGGTGTAAATCTCGACATGGCCCAGATGTGCGACGTCACCCATAGCAGCCTCCATTCTTAGAGTTCATCCACGGTGCGTGGAAAGATCGACTGGAACCCTTCGGCGTATTTGCAGTCACGTCCGCCGGACTGGCCGCCCGAATTGCGTGTGAAATGGTTTGCCCGGTTCTGCGCGACGCGGGTGTAGAAATCCCAAAGGTGCTCTTGGCCTTCCATACATTCGATGGCCGCGCGTTTCTTGGACCACACGGGCGTGATGTCGAGGAATGTATCGGGTTTCCAGCCCATCTGTTCGGTCTGGTGAGGTTCAAACAGGTAAAGTTGCGGCGCCCCAAGCACCTTTTGCCCCGGATTGTGACCCCAAGCCTGCGCGGTCGATCGACATTCAAGAACCACCTGCGTCGTAAGCATATGGTCGGTGTTATAGGGGTCATATTGTGAATGGCTGAGCAGGAAGGATGGCTGCACCGCACGCATGACATCTACCAAACGGTCTTTGGCGTCTCGCGTGAATTCCAAAGGATAATCGCCCATGTCAAAAGCGATCAGGTCATGCACCCCTAATGCCTCGGCGGCCCGTTCGGCCTCGGCCTTTCTGACATCTTTGACCTTTTGCAATGTCATTCCGGGCTGCTTCCATAACTTCGCGCTCTCTCCGCGCTCACCAAAGGAGAGGCAAACAACCGTTACCCGGTAGCCCTGTTCCGAATGCAAAGCGATTGCCCCCCCGCAGCGCCACACAAAATCGGCAGCATGAGCAGAAATAACGAGCGCAGTCTTGGCGTCGGTCATGAAGTAACTCCGTATTTTATCGGCCGCAGCCTGCAGAACGTGAGCACTGTCCGCCAATGAAAAGAAGGGGACGATGCATAAATTCAAGCTATAACGGCTATTCAAATCGGCGCTTCTGCGGCACCCTTTGTGGCACCGGATTTCGAGAGGTTTCGAATGGTTGCGAACAAGATCGCCCTGATTGGATTTGGAGAGGCCGCGCGCGCCTTCGCCGAGGGCTGGGGCTCGATGCGCCCGTCAAACTTGGCGGTTAGCGATCTGAGACACGATCAAGAAATTCAGGATGCGGCCACGTCACATGGTGCGAGCTTTTCATCAAACAAGGCCGAGGCGCTGGCCGACGCGCAGGTTGTCTTTTGCCTTGTGACAGCAGATAAATCCCTGAACGCGGCAAAGCAGTCTGCCCCATTCCTTTCGCCCGGCGTTCTTTGGCTTGACGGAAACTCCTGCGCGCCAGACACCAAGAAAAGGGCAGGAGCCATCATCGAAGCTGCCGGAGGTGCCTATGTTGACATGGCGATCATGGCCCCTGTGCATCCGAAAAAACACCGTGTCCCGATTTTGCTTTCTGGCCCTCACGCACTGGAAGCTCAGCAAGTTTTGGCAACGCTTGGCATGTCAGGTGCTGTCATGGGCTTAGAGATTGGCCGCGCATCAATCATAAAGATGCTGCGTTCCGTCATGATCAAAGGGCTGGAAGCGCTGAGTGCCGAATGCTTTCTGGCTGCGCGCGCCGCTGGGGTAGAAGCGGAAGTCCTCAGCTCACTGCAAGCATCTGACCCCGGATTCAATTGGGCTGCGCGCGGCGCTTACAATCTTGAACGAATGATTGTGCACGGCGGTCGTCGAGCCGCAGAGATGAACGAGGTTGCACAAACGGTGGCTGATCTGGGGCTTTCGCCTGACATGTCTCGTGCAACTCTGGAATGGCAGGCGCGGATTGCCGCCCTGAAACTGAACCCGGGCGAAGACAATCTGGGTGAGCGGGCTAACAGCATTCTTGGGGGCCTGAAGAGCTTGGGCAATTAGCGGTGCCCTCAGTTTTCTGGACACTTGCCTTGTTCTTCTTAGCGGCTCGTAAAATGGGTCGTATTATGTCGCGTTGAAAGAATAGAACCAATCCGACACCATGCTAAGGCATTGAAAGTGCGGTCTTGGTGCAGCGACAGAGGATGACATGGCAGATGACAGCGGCCTGTCCGGCTTAAGCTCTGCGGAAGCAGAACGCCGTTTGGCGGCCAATGGCGCAAACGAATTGCCTGCAGAAAATCGTCGCACGGCCACGGGAATACTTTTAGACGTCATCAAAGAACCCATGCTGGCGCTCTTGCTGGGGGGTGGGCTTATCTATGGGCTCATCGGCGAGTTGCGGGATGCCGCGGTCTTGATGGCCTTTGCATGCCTTTCTGTCCTGATCACCGTGATACAGGAGTTGAGAAGCGAAAAGGTTTTGGCGGCGCTGAAGGATCTAAGCAGCCCGCGAGCCTTGGTGATCCGCGACGGGCAAAGGCAACGCATTGCAGGTAGGGATGTTGTCCTCGGCGACGTCATCGTTCTGTCGGAAGGGGACCGCGTTCCCGCTGATGCGCGGCTGTCGATGGCGCAGGACTTGCGGATAGATGAGTCAATCCTGACCGGTGAAGCTGTTGCGGTATCCAAGTCAGCGACACCGTTAGATGTAGAGGTGGATTATTCACCACCCGGCGGTGATCAACTTCCATTCGTCTATTCAGGCACATTGGTCGTTCGAGGAAAGGGGCTGGCCACAGTCACAGCAACGGCCACGGATACTGAAATCGGACGGATTGGGTCATCACTGGCTGGGTTGGCAACTGAAACCCCACGGCTTTATGCACAGACAAGGCAAATTGTGGTCTTGTTCATGATTGTCGGACTTGCTGTCAGCTTGCTGGTTGGCGGCCTTTACTACTACATTTTGAATGATTGGCTGGATGCTATTCTGGCATCCATCGCGATCAGCATGTCGATGCTACCCGAAGAGTTTCCGGTTGTACTTGCCATCTTCATGGCTATGGGCGCTTGGCGACTATCAAAGGCCCGGGTTCTGACGCGGCGAGCAGCGGCGATCGAAACGCTGGGCGCTGCAACCGTTCTTTGTACCGACAAGACCGGCACATTGACCGAAAACCGGATGGCCATAAGACAAGTCCGACTTCCGGGAGGCACGATTTACAACACAGCAGGGTCGACCGAACCTGACGATGAAATTCGCAAAGTGCTGAGGGCAGGCGTTTTTGCCTGTGACCCGGAACCTAGCGATCCCATGGAGCGGGCCTTTTTCGAAAGTTGGCCTCAACTTATTGCCAGAGAAGAAATGGCTTTGGTCCACAGCTACGGACTTCGCCCTGAACTATTAGCCATGACGCAGGTATGGCGGCTTTCCCGTGACCCGAAACAGCTTTTCCTTGCCGCAAAAGGGGCACCTGAAGCGATAGCCGACCTATGCGGTTTGCCGGAGGAAGCCCGGCGATCGATGGCAAAATCCGTGGACCAGATGGCTGCCGACGGATTGCGCGTTCTGGGCATTGCGGCGGGAACAGCTGCTGGGGAACTTCCAGAAGAACAGAAAGACCTGAGCGTCACATTTCTGGGGCTAATCGGACTCGCGGACCCTCTTCGAGGATCTGTTCCCAAAGCTGTCGCCGAATGTCGGCAAGCCGGAATAGCGGTCAAAATGATCACCGGCGACTATCCCCTGACAGCATTGGCAATTGCTCGGGAAGCAGGTCTAGCCGGCAACGCACCGATAAGCGGACAAGAACTTAATGCGCTGGACGATGCGTCGCTTCGCAAACGCTTACTGGAATGCGATGTTTTCGCGCGCATTATGCCCGAGCAGAAACTGCGTATTGTGAATGCGCTGAAGTCTGAAAACCACGTCGTTGCCATGACCGGTGACGGCGTGAATGACGCTCCGTCGCTGAAAAGCGCGCATATCGGAATAGCAATGGGCGGTCGCGGCACTGATGTGGCACGCGAAGCATCTGCTATCGTTCTTTTGGACGATGATTTCGGTTCAATTCTGCAGGCCATCAAACTGGGAAGACGCATTTACGACAACTTGCAGAAAGCCGTGTCCTTTATTTTCGCGGTCCATGTTCCCATTGCGGGTTTGGCCATCATGCCGCTTCTCTTCGGTTTTCCGATCATCTTGGGGCCAATACACATCGCCTTTCTGGAGTTGGTCATTGACCCTGTCTGCACACTTGTCTTCGAAGCTGAAGACGAAGAGGACGACATCATGAAGCGCCCTCCTCGCGACCCGGACGAGCGACTATTCTCTGGTCAACTTCTGGGATGGAGTCTCACTCAGGGGATCGCGTCTTTCATTACCGTGGCGGCGGTTCTGTTCTATGGCGCGCATATCGGGATGACAGAAGACGTGCTGCGCGGGCTGACCTTCATTTCGCTGATCGCAGTCATCGTTGCCTTGATTTTCGTTAACCGTTCGTTCAAGGCGTCCCTGTGGACGGCCATAAGGCGCCCGAAACCCGCACTCCTGATCGTTCTTACCGCTGTTGCGATCTTGTTGGTGCTGATCCTCACATGGCCCGCCGCACAAGACATCTTCCGGTTTGGCCCACTGCCAACGGAATGGTTGGGCGTGCCACTTGGATCGGGATTAGTGCTATTACTGGCACTAGAAATCCTTAAGCCGCTCTGGCAGAACAAGCGGAAAAGTTAACCTGAAAGACAAGATCTCTTTCGCCAACTCAGAATGGGGATCGTTTCGAGATGACCCGACGCCTCCTGGGCTTGCTGGGGGTTGCTTCAAAAGGACGAACGTTTTGAACAGGCTACAAAATGCCTTTGAAAAGATTGACGCAGCCAACCGCGCAGATCCAAACATAGAAAACGGGCTTCCCGCCGCGTTCCTTTATGGTCAGCGCATGACAATTGAACTTTCGCGCCTTGTGCCAAGCGCAAGTGAAGTTCTCCAAATTGCGGCACGCGGTCAGCATATCGAGCGTTGGCTTTTGCCACGCACAGATTATCCCGCTGGAAAAGAAGGCTATTTTGCATGGCGGCGCGAACAGGGACGCAGACATGCCGTTCGCGTTGCCGAGATCATGGCTTCCGTTGGCTATCCAACGGCTGATCAAGAGCGTGTCGGAGTTCTCTTACGAAAAGAAGGCATCAAGCGAGACAGCGAAGTTCAGACCCTCGAAGATGTCGTCTGTTTTGTCTTCATTCGCTGGTATTTCGCCCCGTTCGCGGAAGGACGCGGCTTGGACGAAAACCTTGACATTGTCCGCAAGACAGCGCGCAAAATGTCGGATCAAGCGCGGCTTAGAGCGATCAAGGAGTTTGATCTGCCGGAGCACCTCGCTGACGCTATTCGCCCAAAGCAGGGCGACTAGCATCAGCGATCATTTGAATAACCCGCATTTTTGCGGGCCACGGGAACTCAGGATGTGGCCGCTTCTTCGCTAAGCACCTTCTGCAATTCTTCAAAGAAGGAAGCCGCAAGCTTCTTTGCCGTCCCTTGGATCAATCGGGATCCCAGTTGTGCAAGCTTGCCACCGATGTCGGCTTTTGCGTCATAGCGCAGAAGGGTCTCGCTGCCCCGATCCTCCAGAAACACTTCGGCCCCACCCTTTGCGAAGCCCGCTACACCGCCGCTGCCTTCACCTTGCAATGAAAACTTTTCAGGTGGGTTTTCTGGGTTCAACAATACTTTGCCGGCAAAGCGCGCTTTGACCGGGCCGACTTTCAAGACGACCTTCGCTTCAAGCTCGGTGTCAGAGTGCTTTACCAGTTCCTCACAACCGGGAATGCAACGACGCAAAATCTCGGGATCTTGCAACGCGTTATACACGCGGTCACGGGGTGCGGGGATAACCAATTCGTCGGAAAGATCCATGAGAGTTCCTTTAGCAGCAGGGAAGTTTAACGCTTGCCATGATGGCGGATTGTTCTGAAGTCAGTGGTGGGAATAGTCGTCGCCAAAAGCCTTGCGGTGATTTGGTTTCGTCCGTGATCTTGGTCTCGGCGCGATTGTAGTTCTCTGTTTCCGGGGCTTGATCGCCTTCGCGGCCTGCTGATCTGCGCAAAAGCGTGATTTCGGCCAAGATTGAAAGGGCGATTTCCTCGGGGCCAATCGCATGAATATCCAGCCCGGCAGGTGCCTTGACACGACCAATAGCCGCTTGCCCAATTCCTGTCGCTGTCAGTTTTTCTGCAAGTGACTGAAACTTCCTTCGCGATCCGACAAAGGCGATGTGATCCGCCCCGGACGACAATGCAGCACGCAACCCGGCTTCGTCACCCTTTCCCTGAGTGGCGACGACGATAAACCTTTGACCGGCAGGCAGCGCTTCGATCGCATAGCCATCTTGGACCCGGTCGGCAGGCCCTTCTACAAGGCCTGGGGCCGCAAGCGTGCGAAAGTAATCGAAGCGCCCCCCCAGGTCTGCCAGTGCCAAGGCTACGGGGCCTGACCCGAAAATCACCAGATGGGGCCTTGGCAGAACCGGCTCGATAAAGATGTCCATCGACCCCTTTGAAGGGCAACCATTTTTCGCAAACCGAACACCATGTCTCTCGTCACCGGGTGCCACCCCTTCGGCAGCAAGCAGTTCTTCAGGGCGTAGAGAAATGAATTGCGGCTCGCGGCGCGCAATTGCGGTTGCTCCGGCGCAGCCAACCGCGGCGCGGGCACAACCACCGCCGATCCAACCCTCGACGATCGTACCATCTGGAAGGACAATCGCCTTCGCACCCGGTTTCGCACTGGTTGCATCCACAGTGCGGACAACCGTCGCCACTGCAAAAGTTGCGCCTTTGGCCCGCAAATCGGACAGAGTGGCTTCAAACTTTTCGACGGCCATCAAGGTCATAATCTTGCAAGCTCCGTTTCAAGGGAAAGGAGATCATCCAGCGTTGCCGCAGGGGCAAAAAGATCAAGATAGGGCATGGCAGCTGCCATTCCGGCGGCAACTGGTTCATACCCTCGCCAACCCTTCAAAGGGTTTAGCCAAATGATTCGGCAGCCCCGTTTCGAGAGTTTCTGCATGGCTGCAGCCAAAGCATCCGAGGGGGCAGAGTCATAACCGTCAGACAAAATGATCACAACCGACCGCCCGCTCACGAAGCGACGCGCGTAGGTCTTTGAAAATTGCGTCAGCGCGGCGCCAATCCTGCTGCCGCCGCCAAATCCGTCGGCCAGCAAGGTGATCCGGTTCAAAGCGCGAAACGGGTCATCGTCACGCAACGCTTCGGTCACCCGGACAAGGCGGGTGTGGAAAAGATACGCGTCGCCCAAAGGGTCAGAGCGCATCAATCCCGCCAGAAAAGCCAAGAACGGCCGAGCGTAAAGCGTCATCGAACCTGAGACATCAACCAAGGCCGCGATCCGAACCGGGCGGTCCGGGCGCTTGCGAAAGGCAAGGCGTATTGGCTCTCCGCCTGTCGCAAGCGAAGCACGGATCGTCCGCCGCAGATCTACCTGACCTCGATGACGCGACGCTACCTTTCTCCGGGAACGACGGTCACGCAGCGCAGCCCCCAAACGATAGGCGACACGCTCTGCCTCCTGAATGTCTTCCGCACTAACGACTTCGCGCAGGTCCTTTTTCATCAGGTTCCGTACTGTCGAAGCGATCAAACGCCCTTCCCCACCGCTTTCGCAATCACCCTCCCTGCGAGCTTCAGGCGCATCGGCTTTGCCGCCCCCGTTACTGCTTTGCCCGTTCGCTGTTCGGGTATTCCCTGTATTAGACGAGTTTCCTGATGGAACAGCCTTGGTTCGAACCCTGCCTCCGTTTCGCCAATAACTATCGAAAACCGCATCGAACCGCGTCCAATCTTCGACAGACCCGCAAGCCACGGCCTTTAGTGCCCGCCGCACTGAGCCTTCATCCACATCTATCGCAGACAAAGCGCAGAGGGCCGTTTCCGTTTCGGCTACTCCTAGCCGAAATCCGTTTTCCCGCAGATGCGCCATGAAACCAACGACCCTAGCCGTGCAGCCTTCGTCTCGCGCGGCAAATCTTGTGACGGCTCCTCTCATGCGGCTTTCCCCGCCAGACGCTGCGCGATTTCGGTTGTGATATTCCCACGATCTGCCTGAGTCTTAAGCAGAGTGGCCAAAGCCGCCTGTAAAATCGCGGGATCATCCGATAAGTCACCCACGCCCAAACCCGCCAAGGCAGCTGCGAAATCCAGCATTTCTGCAATGCCGGGCTTTTTCTCCAGCTCCTCTTTGCGCAGTGACTGCACAAAGGAAATGATTTGAACGGCCAAAGTATCCGCTATTTCCGGGCAACGCGCCTTAAGGATCCGAAGTTCGGTCTGACGGTCTGGATAATCGACATGGGCGTAAAGGCAGCGCCGCCGCAACGCATCTGACAGGTCGCGCGTCCCGTTTGCGGTCAGCACCACCATGGGTCGGGTCACGGCCTTGACCGTACCCAACTCTGGAATTGAGATCTGAAAATCTGACAAGACCTCGAGCAGATAGGCCTCGAATTCCTCATCAGCGCGGTCGATTTCATCAATCAGCAAAACTGGCGCCACCGATTGGCGTATGGCGCGCAAGAGAGGACGTTCCAGCAGATAATCTTCCGAGAAAAGCCGAGCCTCGACAGCACTGCCAGTCTCACCGGATTCCGCATGGGCGCGAATGGCCAGAAGTTGCCGGGGGTAGTTCCATTCGTAGATGGCCTGCGCGGCATCAAGCCCGTCGTAGCATTGCAACCGGATCAACTCGCAACCCTTCCATTCAGCGAGCGCGCGGGCCACTTCGGTTTTGCCGACGCCTGCCGCACCTTCCAGCAGAAGCGGTCGGCCAAGGGCCAGCGACAGGTGCAGCGCCATCGCCAAATCAGGTGATGCGACATAGCCTTGGGCGCTAAGCCCAGTCTCTATTTCGGTTACATTTGTCATTGTTACGACGGGGCGACCGTAGCCAGCCGCCCCATTCCTTTCCCTTAGCCATGCAATCCCAGATCACGGGCAATCTTCCAGATGCGCCAGTGGTCATGGGGCATATGGCTCTGCCGTAGACCAAAGGCCCGGAAGGCGTCGTGCACCGCATTTGAAAACGCTGGAACCGATCCGACATTCGGGCTTTCGCCAACCCCTTTTGCGCCGATCGGATGATGCGGTGAGGGCGTTTCTGTGTGATCGGTCGTGTAATGTGGCGTCTCCCATGCAGTTGGCAGGAAGAAGTCCATCAGCGTGCCAGTCTTGACGTTTCCGATCTCGTCATAGGCAATTTCCTGCCCCATCGCGATGGCATAGCCCTCTGTCGCGCCGCCATGGACTTGGCCTTCGATGACCATCGGATTGATCCGGGTGCCGCAATCGTCGAGCGCATAGAACTGGCGCACCTCATGCTCGCCCGTATCAACGTCAATCTCCATGACGGCGATATAGGCACCAAAGGGATAGGTCATGTTTGGCGGGTCGTAATAGCTGACCGCCTCTAATCCCGGTTCTAACCCTGGAATGGCCTGATTATAGGCTGCATAGGCGATTTCCTTCATGGTCTTGAACCGTTCAGGTGCGCCTTTGACGACAAACCGGTCAACGTCCCATTCCAGATCGCCGTCATGAACTTCTAGCAAATAGGCCGCGATCATCTGTGCCTTGGCGCGGATCTTCCGGCCGCAAAGTGCTGTCGCCGCACCCGCAACCGGCGTTGACCGCGACCCATAGGTACCAAGTCCATAGGGTGCCGTGTCGGTATCGCCTTCTTCGACCGTGATACTGTCGGCGGAAAGACCGATCTCGCTGGCAATGATCTGGGCAAAGGTCGTGGCATGGGCCTGACCTTGGCTGATCGTGCCGAGCCGCGCGATGGCTGACCCAGTGGGGTGAACGCGAATTTCGCAGCTGTCGAACATTCCCATCCCAAGGATATCGCAGTTCTTCACTGGGCCGGCACCGACGATTTCTGTGAAGTGCGTCAGCCCAATGCCAAGCAGTTTGCGCGTCTTACCCGCCTTGAAATCCTCGATCCGCTGCGCCTGCTCGGCGCGCAGGGCTTTGTAATTCACAGCATCCAGTGCCTTTTCCCATGCCGTGTGATAGTCCCCTGAGTCGTATTCCCAGCCCAGCGCTGACTGATAAGGGAACTGGTCCTTGCGGATAAAGTTCTTGGCGCGCAGTTCAGCCGCATCCATCCCCAGTTCAATCGCCAGAACCTCAATCATCCGTTCGATGAAGTAGGCCGCTTCTGTCACGCGGAACGAACAGCGATAGGCCACACCCCCCGGAGCCTTGTTGGTATAGACCCCGTCAACACCGACATAGGCAACCGGAATGTCGTAGGAACCGGTGCAAATGTGGAAGAAGCCAGCGGGAAATTTGGTGGGGTCAGCACAGGCATCAAAGGCACCGTGATCGGCAGTCACATGGCAGTGCAGGCCTGTGATCTTGCCTTCCTTGGTGGCTGAGATTCGGCCCTTCATCCAGTAGTCGCGGGCGAAGGCGGTGGCCATCAGATTGTCCATCCGATCCTCGATCCACTTTACTGGCTTGCCAGTCACAATCGAGGCGACAATGGCGCAGACATAACCCGGATAAACGCCAACCTTGTTGCCAAAGCCGCCGCCGATATCAGGGCTAATCACGCGGATGTTGTGTTCTTCAATTCCAGAAAGAAGGCTGGCAACAGTGCGCACCACATGCGGGGCTTGGAAAGTGCCCCATACGGTCAGCTTGCCGTTGACCTTGTCCATGCTGGCCACGGTTCCGCAGGTTTCCAAGGGGCATGGATGCGTCCGGTGATAATAAACCATCTCCTCGGCCACGACTTCGGACGCGTCAATGGCTTCTTCGGTGGCTTCCTTGTCGCCCGTTTCCCACAAAAAGATGTGATTGTGATGGCGGCGTGCGCCATGCGCACCTGAAGTTTGCCCGGCCAAGTCTTCCCTAAGCACTGCGGCGTCGGGTTCCATAGCTTTGAACGGGTCCGTGATCACGGGGAGTTCTTCGTACTCCACTTCGACAAGTTCGATGGCATCGGCGGCGATATACCGGTCGGTCGCCACCACAAAAGCAACTTCCTGTCCTTGGAACAGAACCTTTCCATCTGCCAAGACCATCTGCTTGTCGCCTGCAAGTGTTGGCATCCAGTGCAGGTTCAGGGGCGCCAGATCGGCCGCCGTCAACACCGCGAGCACGCCGGGAATGGCCTTGGCCGCATCGGCATTGATCGATTTCACGCGAGCATGTGCATAGGGGCTGCGGACAAAGTCGCCAAAAAGCATGCCGGGCAGTTTGATGTCATCTACATAGTTGCCCTTGCCTTGCGTAAAGCGCACATCTTCCACACGCTTGCGGCTGTGGCCAAGGCCCTTTAGCTTTTCGATCCGCTCTTCGCGGCTGGGGGTCAGGTCGTTCATTCTGCCGCCTCCTTCGCCTTCATTTCGCTGGCCGCAGCCAGAATGGCTTTGACGATGTTCTGATACCCGGTGCAGCGGCATAGATTCCCTGCCATGCCAAAGCGCACCTCCTCTTCGGTTGGATCCGGATTTTCCTGAAGCAGCCGATGTGCACGCGTGATCATACCGGGCGTGCAATAGCCGCACTGAAGGCCGTGATGTTCACGGAACATCTGTTGTAGCACATGCAGCCCATCTGGGCTTCCCAAGCCCTCAATAGTGGTAATGTTGGCACCATCAGCTTGGGCCACGAACACCGTGCAAGCTTTGACGGACTTTCCGTTCATATCCACGGTGCAGGCTCCACAATGGCTGGTTTCGCAACCAATATGGGGGCCGGTGATCCCCAATCTTTCACGCAGTGTGTGGATCAACAGTTCGCGGGGTTCGGCCAGAATATCATGCGCCTCACCGTTCACGGTCAGGCTGATTTGCATCTTCTTTCCCATCTCGTCCTCCCTCAGGCCCGCGCCCAGGCGCGTGCAATCGCGCGGGCCAAGATCACCCCAGCCACATGGCGCTTGAATTCAATTGGGCCGCGGTTGTCTTGTTGCGGGTCGATGTCATTCAACATCGCTGCAACTGCCGCCATAACGGCATCGTGCCCACAATCTGTTCCGACAAGGGCACCGCCTGACGCCTCAGACCAAACGGGCGTATCAGAAAGGTTCGTCATCGCGATCGACGCTGTGACGACCTTTTCACCCGCCCTGGTCAGAAGCACTGCCGCGGCAGCCGTGGCGTAATCCCCAATTTTGCGCTTTTGCTTTTCATAGGCATACCCGCCTGAGACCGCGTTAAAGGCGATACGAGTAAGGATCTCATCGTCCGCTCGGTCCGTCACATAGGCCGATTGGTAGAAGTCCCGTGCGGCCACTTCCCGTGACCCATCCGGGCCAACAAGGGTGAAGGTCGCGTTCAAGCACTGCATCAACCCTGGCATGTCGTTACCCGGATCGCCGTTCGCCACATTGCCGCCGACGGTGCCCACATATCGCACTTGCGGATCGGCAATCTGAAGTGCCGCCTCTCGCAGCAAGGGCACTGCGTTGGCCAAACCGCCATGCGCGATCAATTCAGCCTGCGTGACCATTGCCCCGATCGTGACAGAGTTTCCTGAAACGCTGATCCCTTTCAGCTCTTCGACATTCTGCAAATCAACCAGATGGCCGATATCTGCCATGCGGAGTTTCATCATGGGGATGAGACTGTGCCCCCCCGCTATGACCCGCGCCTCATCTCCGTATTTCTGCAACAAGCCAACCGCCGACGAAACGTCGCCCGGCCGATGATACTCGAAGGCCGATGGTATCATTTTTTCCTCCCTTTGGTGCGTCAGAACCGCGCACTTGAATGGGAGCCTATGCGTGCAAATCGCAAAGTTGAGCGGCAGGAAACGAGCGCAGCAGTTCTTTGCACGAACTGCGAATAAGCTGCACGAACTGCGAAATGCCTAGAGCCCCAGCACTTCGCGAAGCTCTGCAAGCCGCGTTCGGCTGACGGGAATGCGTGTCTTGGGGTCCTCAAGCAACTGGCACTCGGCGGTGTCTTTGTTGCGTTCAAACTTTGCTACGTGGCTTGGATTCAGCAGAAAACTACGATGCACCCGGATGAACCCTGCGCCTGCCAATCGCTCTTCTGCTTCGCTGATGGACCAAGGGCAGAATAGGCTTTCCGTCCCTCGATAGAGAAGGGTGTAATGCCCTTCTGCACGAAGCGCTGCCACAGATGACGCATCCACAAAGTAGGCACGGCCTTCTTTTTCGTGGGGTATCCGAATGACAGATTTTGCATCCCTTGCGGGGACCACTTCGTCCTTTACGAGGTGGTCTTTGGCACCATCCTTAGATTTCGCCACTTCGGGCGTCTCGTTTGGCGCGAAGGTGGCACTCGTAAGCAAGAAAGCGGATGAAATCAGGAAGGCCGCTAGGGTCACAAGCAAAGCCAAGGTTTCATTGTCCAAGGCAGGTCCGCTTGTGGTTTGGTCACCGCTCGCCTCGAAAGCCGTTCCGGCCATAGCGATGAAATGGACCATGACAACTGCGGTGCCAAAGCAAACGGTTCCAATCACGATATTCCGCCGCCCACGATCAGAATAGGCGACACGGACAGCCAGAATGGAAAGGCCGATTGATGCCGCCAAAGCACCGAAAACACCGGCTGGTGTGTAGACAGGACGACAGAGCTCCATCCCGGACATCCCGATATAGTGCATCAGTGAAATGCCCACTCCCACGATGGCCCCGGCCAGAGCTTTGCTTGTCCCAGAACGCGGACGAAAGTGGAGGATCAAAAGTGATAGACCCGTCAAAAGGATAGCGACCAAGGCCGAAATCAAAGTGGTCAAACCGTCATAGAAGTAGAAAATTGGCAACTGAAGGCCCAGCATCGCCACGAAATGCATCGACCAGATGCCGCCGCCCAATGCAACTGCAGCCATCGAAACCACAGATTTACGCCGTGAAATGTCAAGCTTAGACGCTCCGCGCGTTAGCGAGAGCCCCGTAAATCCGGCCATTAGGGCGATGGCAAAGGCCGCTAAAACCAATCGCCAATCATGGCTGTAGTTCAGCACGCCTTTCTCCTCTTCCGCTCGACGGGCGCACCTTACAGCCCTGCCACAGGAACACAAATGCCCTTCTGTAGACTAATCCGGCATTTTGAGGTTTGACATCAGGCAACGTTCCTGCGGTTGACACCATCTGGCTGGGACGACAATGTCAATCTGGTATACCAAACATCAGTTCCCAGAAAAGGATGCCCAAAGAAATGTATCAGACACTTGCCATCGGCCCTTTTACGGAAACCGAGCAGGAAGCGCTGCGGGCGGAGTTCGGGGCAACATTCATGGCCACGCCCGCAGGTCTCTCAGAGCTTGATGAAAGTGCACGGGGTGCGGTCCGGGCAGTGGCTTACAAAGGAGGTAAATCGTTTGGCGCCGCTGAAATGGATTTGCTTCCGAACCTCGGGGTCGTGTCGAATTTCGGTGTGGGATACGATGCCATCGACGTCTCCGCCGCAACGAAACGCGCCATCAAGGTAACAAACACACCTGACGTCTTGAATGATGATGTGGCTGATTTGGCCGTGGCCATGATGTTGATGCAGGGCCGCGAAATGCTGCAGGCTAGTGCTTGGGCGCATTCGGGCCAATGGGCAAATACCGGAGAATATCGGCTTAACCGCAAAGTCAGTGGCGGCACTGTCGGAATTGTCGGGCTAGGGCGGATCGGGCGCGAAATCGCCAATCGTCTGGCCGCCTTCAAAATGAATATTCACTACTATTCTCGGCAAGAAAAAGAGACCCCCGGTTGGGAATGGCATGCCGATCCAGTGTCCCTCGCACATGCAGTCGATTATTTGGTCATTGCCCTTGTCGGCGGCAAGGAAACCGAGAACTTCGTATCACGCGAAGTGATTGATGCGCTGGGACCCAGAGGCGTTGTGGTCAACATTTCTCGCGGAACGACGGTCGATGAGGAAGCGCTGCTTCAAGCGTTGGAAACGGGACGGATCGCTGGTGCAGGACTGGACGTATTCCGCAATGAACCCAAAATTGACCCACGCTTCTACGCGCTTCCAAATGTCGTGATTCAACCGCATCAGGGATCGGGAACCGTAGAAACCCGTGCTGCGATGGCGGCCTTGCAGCGCCGGAATATCACTGCTTTTCTTGCAGGCAATGCACTTGAAACACCGGTGAATTGAAGGATCAACTCGCTTCTAGATCCTCACTAACATAGTAGCGGACATTGTCTTCAAAGCTGGCGTCTGGCTGGAACCCCAGTGCCAATCCACGGTCGGGGCGCAGGTCAAAGCGCCATCCTTTGACAATTCGCTCGACGTCAGGCTGGCTTTCCCACTTGATCAGCTTTGCGGGTTCCGGCCCGCAAACTGCCGTCATCGCGTCAATCATCTGACCGATAGACCACATACGGCCGGGCATGATCAGGGTGCGGTCTAACCCTAGCTCTGCCGCGTTCAATTCGGCGCCTCGGATAAGGTTCTCAACGCAACGCTTCGGCGACAAATAGTAATGTAGAAAGTCACGGCCGACCGGGCAGATCGCCTCCTGCCCGTTCAGGGGTTCGCGAATAATCGACGACATGAAACTTGATGCGGCACCATTCGGCTGACCCGGCCGTACCGATATTGTCGGCAAACGAAAGCCACGACCGTCAACAAAGCCTTTGCGGGAAAAATCAGTCAACAGCAGTTCGCCGACGGCTTTCTGCATTCCATAGGACGTTTGCGGGTTGAGGTAAGTTAAATCCGTGATCGGGTCTGGCACATCGCCGCCATAAACCGCCATCGAAGAAGTATAGATAACAACCGGACAGCGCTCGGTCGCGCGAGCAGCCGCAAGGACGTTTAGCACTCCTGTTAGGTTTACTTGAATACCAAGGTCAAAATCCTTCTCAGCCGTTCCAGATACGATGGCCGCAAGCAGGAAAATGACATCCGTCTCCGGGTTGATTAGTTGGCTGACCTGGGAAGGATCTGACATGTCGCAGGTTAAAGATTGGACCTTGCTACCTTCGGGAAAGCCGGCTGGTGAGACCACGTCGGCCAACGTTATTGAGTTAATATCTCTTCCCCGCAGATGGCCTCGTTTGACCAGCGCCCTTGCCAGTTTTTGTCCGATTACTCCGCCGCCACCAAGGATCAGGATATTGGTCATAGCAGCCCCTTCAAAGCAAACCGCGACGCGCGAGGTTGTGCATCAGAGCTCCGACGCCAAAGTTCCACGGTCGACACTCGGTGGATAGACCCACAGTGTTGACCAAAATCCCTAGATTTCTTTCCCAGATCTCGACGATGTCTCCACGATGGTGGGTAAACCCTTGACCAGGCGCATCGCGATCCTTGACCGGGGCGAACATCGTTCCAAGGAACAAGAAGAAACCGTCCGGATATTGATGATGTGCGCCGATGGTCTGGCGAACGATCGAAGCTGGGTCGCGGCTGATTTTTGACATGGACGAACGCCCATCCAGCATAAATCCGTCTTCGCCAGTCACGCGCATCGACAACTCGGCATTGCGAATGCTGTCCAAGGAAAAGTTATCATCAAAGACACGCAGGAACGGGCCAATCGCAGAAGATGCGTTGTTATCTTTTGCCTTGCCCAAAAGCAGCGCAGAACGACCTTCGACATCGCGCAGGTTTACGTCGTTGCCCAATGTCGCCCCAACGATATCGCCACGACTGTTAATAGCGAGAACGATCTCAGGTTCCGGATTGTTCCAAGTCGAGATCGGATGGAGGCCGACACGCGCGCCCCAACCCACTGAAGCCATAGGTTGTGCCTTCGTGAAAACCTCGGCATCCGGGCCAATCCCGACTTCCAAATACTGGGACCACATACCTTCGGCGATCAGAACGTCTTTGACTTTCATTGCCTCGGCAGAGCCGGGAACGATACCGGATAGGCTATCACCAATAACTTCGCGGACGCGGGCCCGAATAGCCTCGGCGCGATCAGCGTCACCAGCCGCCTTCTCCTCGATCACCCGCTCCACCATCGAGGCGGCAAAGGTCACCCCACTCGCCTTGACGGCCTGAAGGTCCGGCGGCGCCAACAGATGCAGTTGCTCTTCACCTGCATCAGCTACAGAACTTGCAGCAAGTTCCTGCAGACTGGCGATATCCTCGCCTTGGGCATTTCTTAGAAACTCAACCAGATCGTTGCGCTCCAGAAGATCCCGCATTGTCGGCGTTGTGGCCGACGTAATGTCGATCACACGATCACCACGAAGCAGGACTAGGGCTGGACCAATGTCTGGGCGCCAAACACGGCCCACAAGCAATGCGTTGCTGTCGAGGTTTTCATGCGGAAGCATCAGCATCCCTTTCGTCTTTCTTGGCCTGTTACAAATCTTGTGCGTTGGTGATTTGGCGTGAAACGGTGAACCGTTTGTCGAGATCCGGTGCGAGTTCCATTCCAAGCCCTGGGCCGGGCGGAACCGTAATCATCCCTGCTTCGACAGTCGGCAAAGCTGTCACAAGATCACGATACCATGTCCGGTAGAAAGCCCGGACGCTTTCCTGGATCACAGCGTTCGGCGCAGCCAAAGACAGGTGTGTTGACGCCACCAGAACCACTGGCCCCGTACAATCGTGCGGCGCGATCGGAAGTTTTTCTGCCTCGGCAAGAGCCGCCACTTTTCGCGCAGTGGTCAAGCCTCCGCACCAACTCAGATCAAGCATCACGACACCGGCGGCGCCAGTTGCGATCAAATCGCGAAACGCGCCAATTCCCCCGAGCGTTTCAGAGGCCGAAATGGGCGCTGGAGAAACGGCAGCATAACGCTTCAATAGCTCCAGACTATCGAGCCTGATTGGGTCTTCATGCCAGTAGGTTGCATATGGCGTCAGGGCGCGGGCGATTTTCATCGCGGGCAAAAGTTGCCACATCGAATGAAATTCAACCATGATGTCCATCTTGTCGCCGACAGCAGTTCTGATCTTATCAAATGGGACGAGGGCCTTTCGAAGATCTTCGGCAGAGATGTCGCGCCCTTGGGTTTTCTCTGCCGCCATGTCGAAGGGCCAGATCTTCATTGCGGTAATGCCTTCGTCCAGCAGCGAAATCGCCAGCTCGTCGGCACGATGCAGAAACCCGTTCAGGTCATCGTAATTTCCGCCTATGCCCAAGCCATAATTTCCTGTCTGCTGGCCTGTGTCGTCCTTTACGTAATCCGTCCCGGCACAGGTGTTGTATGTGCGGATCCGATCACGCGTGAAGCCACCCAAAAGTTGCGCAATCGGCTGACCAGTTGCCTTTCCGGCCAGATCCCACAAGGCGATGTCAAAGGCCGAGTTGCCACGTGTTTCAGCGCCAGACGACCGCCACCCCAGATACCCTTCGGCACGGGCTGAAAGATACTCAATCCGCATCGGGTCTTGGCCGATCATCAAAGGTGCCAGGGTTTCGTGGACATGTGCCTCGACCGTCCGGGCACCGTAGAAGGTTTCACCAAGTCCGGTAAGCCCTGCATCCGTGTGAACCAAAAGCCAAAGGATATTCGGCCGCTCGGCAAGCCTAACTGTTTCCAAAGCGGTGATCTTCATGCTGTGCCTACCTGTCTGAGGACCAAGGTTGATTTCTTTTCGTGGTCATGCCGTTACAGCCCGACTGCCTGAAAGACATAAAGGCTGCCCATGCCAGCAATGATTGCACCCATGACCGAATAACGCATACCGACGTAAAACGCCGTTGCAGCAGCCAAAAGCCGCGCGGCATCCAACGCCCCGTCTGTCGCGGCAGGCCATAAAACCAAAGGTGTGATCATCGCCGGAAAGATTGCAGCGCCGACATAACGCAAATGGGCCATCACCCATGGGTGCAGACGTCTACCGCCCATGGCTCCCAGAAATGAAAAGCGAATAAGATAAGTCCCGATCCCCAAGAGAACGGTCAGAGTCCAAAAGGCCTGATCTTCGATCATGACGGGCCTCCCGAGGGTTTCCTTCTATCCAGATAAAACTCTGTCTGCGCTCCGGCTGACATGGCAAGCAGAGCAGCCACCAGCAGGCCCAAGCTCCAAGGCAGATCATGAAAAACGAGCATCGCAAGAACGGAGGCCGTCGCGGCAACAATGTGCGGAAGGCTTCTTAGGGTCGGAGCGACGAGGGCGATAAAACAGACCGGTACGGCAAAATCCAAGGAAAACTCCGGCGGAATTGCCTGTCCCATCATTGCACCCGCCAACGTACCCCCGTACCAAAAAGGACAGATCAGCAACATTGCCCCAAAATAATAGGCAAGCTTCTCTGAAAGGCTCATTTCGGGGGGCTCATCATATCGCTTGAGCGCAACTGCAAAAGCCTGATCCACCATAAAATATGCCAATATGGCCCGGGTTCGAAACCGGGCCTGCCCCAGATGCGGCACCAGTGCTGCCGAGTAGATCGCCATCCGCATGTTGACGACCAAGGCCGTCAACAAAGCCACGAAAACCGGTGCATCCTGTTTCAACAAGGTCAGTGCGGCGAATTGGGAAGCTCCGGCAATAACAATCACCGACATTGTCATTGTTCGAAGAACATCAAGCCCGGCATCCCGTGCGAACACACCGAACATCATCGAATAGGGTACGGTGATCAGGATGAACGGAGAGCAAGCAACGAAGCCTTGCCAGAAGGCGGCTTTCGCCTTCATTTTTCCGCCTCCGCCCCAACGAAAAGTTTTATGAAGGTCACTGCCGAAGCGGTTGCCTCGCATCGCGTCTTTTGGAGAATACGTTCGGTTTCAGGTTGCTTGTAAAGTTCTGCCAACTCATCCAGGCGGTCGCAATTCAGCAGATTCGCCAAGAGCTCGTACTTGCTCTCTATGCGAAAACTTGCAGCAAGCCGGGCATCTTCCGACGCGGACGCGGCTTCAAGCATAGCCTTGATCTTGGCGTCCCATCCCTTTCGCATCTCAACATAACACAAGCTCGCTTGCGGAGCTGCCGCTTGTGAATAAGCAAGACACGGCGAATGGATCTTCATCAGACACTCTGCCGGGTTTGCAGAGGCCTCAATAGCTTCGGTCAGGCACATTTCGGCCTGATCGAGGGAAGCCTGAAGTGAAGTCGTATCAGCATGAAGGCCGCCCGCACCAGCGAAGGTGCCAATGGCGACAACCATAATTGAAAGTTCGGTCAGCAAAGAACGGCGCAGCATATCCTTCCAGTTCTCAAGTCTGGCCCGGAGCCAGCAAAAGAACACCCTCCATAATGCGCTTGCATTTGGTATACCAAATTGGAAATCTAGGCAGAGGTCAAGAAAGATCGGCGCGGGGCTTGGACAAGCTATCGGTGTGCCGGCGTGTGACGGGGGAGATAACGTGTCTGACACTAAGGCAAACAAGAAATTCCGGTCACAAGAATGGTTCGACAACCCGAACAACCCCGGAATGACAGCGCTTTATATCGAACGCTATTTGAACCAGCAGTATACGCGCGCTGAACTTCAGGGCGACAGACCGATTATCGGCATCGCGCAAACGGGCAGCGACCTTGCCCCCTGCAACAAGATTCACATCTTCCTGATGGATCGGATCAAGGCCGGGATCAGAGATGCAGGCGGCATTCCAATGGAATTTCCGGTACATCCAATCTTTGAAAACGCAAAGCGACCTACCGCTGCCCTTGATCGCAATCTGGCCTATCTCGGGCTTGTCGAGGTTCTGCACGGCTACCCGATCGACGGAGTGGTCTTGACCACGGGCTGTGACAAGACAACTCCCGCCATGCTGATGGGGGCTGCAACCGTTGATATTCCCGCCATCGCCCTTAATGGCGGACCTATGCTGGACGGATGGTGGAAAGGTAAGCGGGCCGGATCAGGCACAATCATTTGGGAAAGCCGCCGTCTTCTGGCGGAAGGCGCGATTGATTATGACGAGTTCATGTCTCGTGTCTGCGCAAGTGCCCCAAGCCTTGGCCACTGCAACACGATGGGCACCGCAAGCACCATGAATGCGATGGCCGAAGCGCTTGGCATGACGCTGACCGGAAACTCTGCCATCCCTGCTCCGTTCCGCGAACGCATGGCGATGGCCTATGAAACAGGCCGTCGGATCGTCACCATGGTGCACGAAGACCTGAAACCCTCGGACATTTTGTCGAGAGAGTCCTTTGAAAACGCGATTGTCGTGGCTGCGGCCATCGGCGGATCAACCAACGCCCCACCTCATCTTCAGGCAATCGCAAGGCATGCGGGTATCGAACTAGATGTCACCGACTGGCAAAAAATTGGTTTTGATGTCCCGCTTTTGGTCAATATGCAACCAGCCGGGGAATTCCTAGGCGAAAGCTTCTTCCGCGCCGGTGGCGTACCTGCGGTGATGGCCGAGCTTGCCAAAGCGGGACGCATCAGGTCGGGTGCGTTGACAGCGACCGGCAAGACGATGGCCGAAAACCTCGTTGGGTTGGACAGCACCGATCAAAATGTAATCCGCCCTTATCATGATCCACTGCGAAAGAATGCCGGGTTCCTCGTGCTCTCTGGCAACCTATTTGACAGCGCGTTGATGAAGACCAGCGTCATCTCAAGCGACTTCAGAAAGCGATTTCTGTCTGAGCCCGGAAAAGAAGGGGTATTCGAAGCGCGAGCCGTCGTCTTTGAAGGACCGGAAGATTATCACGACCGGATCAATGACCCTGCTTTGGGAATTGACGAACGCACGATCCTATTCATTCGAGGGGTAGGCTGTGTAGGCTATCCCGGCTCTGCCGAGGTCGTGAATATGCAGCCACCGGATGCCATGATCCGGGCTGGGATCAACCACCTACCTACCGTTGGGGACGGTCGCCAATCCGGCACCTCTGAAAGTCCATCTGTCCTGAACGCGTCTCCTGAAGCCGTGGTCGGCGGAGGCCTTGCCTTTCTCCGAACTGGCGACATCGTACGAATGGACTTGAACAACTCTCGCCTTGACGCACTGGTTGACGATGCCGAATGGGAAGCAAGAAAAGCCGGTTGGACCGCCCCGGAATTGCACCACCAAACACCGTGGCAAGAGATCTATCGCAAACATGTCGGTCAACTTTCTGATGGAGGTTGCCTTGAACTAGCGACCGCGTATCACAAGGTCGGGCGCGATTTGCCGCGTGACAATCATTGAGGATGGAAACGATGAAAACGATCATGATCACCGGCGCCAGCAGCGGGATCGGCCGTACGACCGCGCGCCACTTCCTTGAGAACGGCTGGAAAGTCGCCCTTGTTGGTCGCCGCGCCGAACAATTGGCCGAAGCAGCGCAGGGTCATGCGAATGCCATGGTCCTTACTTTTGACGTCACCGATGCCGCAGCCGTCGACGAAGGTGTGCAAAGAGTTGCCTCGGAATGGGGAAGACTGGATGCACTTTTCAATAACGCTGGCGTCAGCCTGCCATCGACGATGATCGACGAGATCAAAGTTGAAGACTGGTTGAATGTGGCCAATACGAACATCACCGGCATGTTCCTTTGTGCGCGGGCTGCCTTTGGTCAAATGCGCCGCCAGGATCCCCTGGGTGGACGTATCATCAACAACGGGTCAATCTCGGCACATGTGCCACGTCCCGGCTCTGTTCCCTATACAATGTCAAAACACGCCGTTACCGGCCTTACCAGAACGCTCAGCCTTGACGGGCGACGTTTCAACATTGCCTGCGGTCAAATTGATATCGGCAACGCTCTCACTGAAATGGCTGTCGCCATGACTAAAGGTGTTCCACAGGCCGATGGATCAATTCGTGCCGAGGCCACGATGGATGTAAAACATGTGGCATCGTCCGTTCTTCATATGGCGAACTTGCCACTGGAAACCAACGTCCAGTTCATGACGGTCATGGCCACGACGATGCCCTTTATCGGTCGCGGCTGAGCGCCCACTTGGCCAAGGCTTGGCGATCTACTTTGACACCCAAGCCGGGCCCTTCGGGGATCGCAACACGGCCGCGCTGGTGCTGAATTGGTTTGGTAAGAACGGCCATTCTGAAGGGATTTTCGGTCTGGTCGAATTCTAGCCAAGGGTCACTTGGGGCATGACGCTTCGGGACAGGCGGTAGAACTGCCAGTATTTGAAGCGCCGCAGCAACGGCGATCCCTGTGCCCCAAACGTGGGGTATCAGGCGTATTCCCGCGGCCTCGGCCATTGCGGCGATCTTGCGGATCTCAGTGATGCCACCGCAGCCGCAGACGTCAGGTTGCAGAACATCAACAGCACGCGCTGACAACGCGGCCATATGCCCAGACCGACCATGCCAGGTTTCGCCTCCGGCAACTGGGATAGGTTGGCGCTGCCGCACCTCGCGATAGGCCTCAAGCTGCTCGGGCACGACCGGTTCTTCAAACCAGTCGATACCAAGATCAGCAACGGCGCGACCAAGTTGAACGGCCTCAATCGCGTCATAGCCGTGATTGGCATCAATCATCAGAGCTACGGAGGGGCCAAGAAGCTTTCTAGTCAGTTCGATAGCGCGAACGTCTTCTTTCAGCCCATAGCCAATCTTGATCTTGACGCCCGAAAAGCCTTGTTCGCGATAACGCAAAATCTCTTCTTCAAGCGCTAGAAGCCGGTCACGCCCGACCGGACGAAAGCCGCCCGTCGCATAAGCCGGAACAGAGTTGCGAAACGCCCCGCCCAGCAAACGATGAACAGGCACGCCAAAGTGCTTGCCCGCAATATCCCACAGCGCAATGTCAATACCACTTTGCGCCGTCATCGTTAGACCACGTTGCCCTTGGTCACGGAACTGACCGTAGACATGGGTCCAAATGGGTTCGATATCCAACGGGTTGCGGCCAATCAGCAACTGCGCCATCGCCTCAACAATGGCCGCATTGGGCAAGGCGGGACCAAGGCATTCACCCCAGCCTACTGTTCCATCGTCACATGTAACTTCGACCAGGCAGGCCCAGCGATCAGCAAACGTGGAAAATGCGCTGTCAAACGCCTGCTCAAGACGATGATGCAAGACGTACGGTTTGACCGCTGTGATTTTCATCGAGCTTCCGTTAAAGGAACACGGTCACAATCGGTGGCCAAGCCAGCAGCACGAACAGGGCCAAAAGCTGGATGCAAATAAAGGGCATGAACCCACGGAAGATATCCGTCAAAGAGATGTGTGCCGGAGCAACCGATTTCAGGTAGAAGGCCGCTGGGCCGAACGGCGGAGAAAGGAAACTGACTTGCATGTTCATGCAAAACAGAACTCCGAACCAGACCGCAACATCCCTACGTTCAAGCGAACCAAAGAAGCCCAATTCCTCAATTGGCAGCTTTAGAACGATTGGCAGGAACACTGGCATAATCAGCAGAACGATCCCGACCCAATCCATGAACATGCCCATGATCAGGAAGATGAACATCATCAGGAAGATGATCCCCATCGTCGGAAGTTCGGCACCAACGATCATGTTCGCCACATAGGTCGGCCCGCCCGCCAAGGTGTAAGAGGCCGCAAGCGCCGCGGCGCCAATGGTGACCCAGATGATCGTTCCTGTCGACTTCAGCGTACGCATCAGGCTGTCCCAAACGATTTCATAGGTCATTTCGCGTCGCAAAAGTCCGATTACGAAGACCGCAATCGTACCCATACCAGCAGCTTCGGTGATGCCGGTAATTCCGCCATAGATCGACCCAAGGACAACCCCAATCACCACGATTGGCGCGACCAGACCGCTGCCCATTTTCCAACCCTGCGCCGTGCGTTCGCGTCCGACAACGAATTGAATGACCATTGCCGCCAAAACAAAGGTTCCCCCAATCCACGGCATATCACTCACCATACCCAGCGGGATCGGATCGACGCCCTCAACAATCTTGTTTGCCCCAGTCACCGTGAAGAACAGCGCGCGCAAGAAGAGAACGGCACTTGCCCACAATGTGAACCGACAAAGAAAGCCCAGAAACATCAAAGATTTTTCCCGGCTAGGCGGGTCGTCCGGATCATCTGGCGGCAAAGGTGCCGTTTCGGGGTACATCCGCGTCAGTGTCACAATGTAGATGATGTAGAATGATGCGAGCATGAAGCCCGGCAGGAAGGACGCTGTGAACAGCGCCTTGATTGAGGTTTCCGTAACCAGCCCATACATGATCAGAACGATCGAAGGCGGGATCATTGTGCCAAGCGATCCGCTCGCACAGATCGTTCCGATGGCGAGCTTTTGGTTGTAGCCAAGTTTTAGCATCTGAGGCAGCGCGATCAGGCCCAGCAGAACAACTTCGCCTCCGATGATGCCCGACATGGCAGCCATAATGACCGCCATGATCGAGGTCACAATCGCAATCCCGCCACGTGTCCGGCTCAGCCAGACGTTCAGCGAAGCGTACATGTCGCGAGCGATACCTGATCTTTCAAGCAGCGCAGCCATAAAGATGAACAGCGGCACGGAGATCAGAACGTAGTTTGTCATCTGCCGGTAGACGGCCTGCCCCAGGACCGAGAGAGGGCCACGACCAAAATCCCCATACAGCAATTCCGGTCCGAACTTCATCACCAAGGTCGCCACCGCCAAAAAGGCAGAGGCGAAACCCAGTGGCATCCCGATTGCCAAAAGGACAAACATTCCCATGAGCAAGATCACCGACAATGTGCCGATGTCAGATACCTTCAGCCAAGCAAGGCTCGCCAGAAATTCCATGTTACTTAGACTCCAGCGTGCGGCGAAGGTTTTCGATCTCTGTCTGGTCGATCTCATCCAGCGGTGAATGCGTTCCCCGGTCAGAATTCCAATCGAGGATCAGGTTTGACAGCGCCTGAACAGCGACAAGACCAATAAGGATCAGGATACCTGGCTTGATCGTTCCGGGAAGTGGCGGGTCCCAAGCCGTACCGAACGTCTCCCAACGTATCATCTTGTCCCAGGCCTCATTGAAACCGCCCCAGATGAGCGAAAGGGCAAAGACCCAGATCAACGCGACTGAAACAACATCAGACGTCTTCTTGGCCCAGCGCGGCATCATATCATAGACGATATAGATGCTGATGTGACTGCGCTGCTGCATGGCGTAAAGGCCTGCCAGCAAGAAAATAAAACCTGCAATCCACAATGAAAATTCATTTGCCCAAAGGGTTGGCTTTTCAAAGACATAACGCGCGACCACTTCGTAGAACATAACGACCACAACAGCGACGATCCCGACCATCGCCAAGCGCGCGCAGATCAATGACACGACATCCAGCGCCCCTTTGGGCTGGGTTTCTATCGCCCCAACGGTGTCTGATAGATAGACCGCCACAAGTATGATTGCGCCAAAGCCAAACCAAAGCGTCGCGATGACCGACAAATTTCCCTCGGGGCGCAACATGTTTTGCATCCCGATGCCTGTTCCAAAGAGCATCGCCCCAAGGGCAAGCCAAGCCCACATAAAGAGCGTCAATCCAACCAAGATGATCATGGCACTGCGCACTATGGGCCGCAGCGGCCCCAGCCAGACGCTTTGCTTTTGCATAGCGCTCTCCCTGTTCTTGGGTGGACCGATTGCCCCATGCGGTGCCCCGCACAGCATGGGAAGGCGGGCCAGTCCGGCCCGCCAACTGCTTTCAGGACGTCAGAACGTCAGTTCGCCATGCCCTGGGATTTCAGGTACTCGGTGTGCGCTGCAACCAGAGCCTTGGCTTCGTCGGTGGTCGCGAATTCCGGCCAAGTCGAAACAGCTGCAGCGCGGAAGGCGGCGCGATCTTCGGTGCTCAGGTTCCAAAGCGTAACGCCAGCAGCTTTCAACTCGGCAGCGGCCTTGTTGTTCTCATATTCGGCTGTCAGCGCCTGTTGCAGGGCCAGTTTCTGCATCGCAGTCGTCATGATGCGCTTCTGATTTTCGGGCATCGCATCCCAGACTGTCTTGTTGCAGGCAAGATGGTCCGAAGGCATCGAGTGGAAGCCCGGATAGGTGGCGTGCTTCACGATGTCATAGAGCCCCATGCCCTTGTTGTTCGCAAGGATCGAAGCATCGGCACCCTCGATAATCCCCGATTCAAGCGAGGTGAAGACTTCCGTAAAGTCCATCACGATGGGCGATGCGCCCAGCTTTTCGAAGATCTTGGTCTCCAGTCCAGGAGGCGAGCGGAACTTCCAACCCTTGAACGCCTCAAGCGAGTCGAGCGGCTTGGACGAGGAAAGCGCTTCCTGACCCACAACCCACCAACCGATCAGCTCCATGCCATACTGGTTGTAAAGCTTCTGGGCTGCCTCCATACCGCCGCCCTTGTAGAGCCAGCCAAGCTGTTGGTAAGGCGTGTCATAGCCACCCATGATATCGCCGACGAACTGGAAGGCTGGGTTCTTGCCAGTTTGGTAAGCACCACCCGTCATGTCGCAGTCCAGAATTCCGTTCACTGCCGCGTCAAAGGTTTCGACCGAGGCAACGACCGAAGACGAATAGAACATCTCGATCTTGATTTCACCGTTGGACATCACTTGAACGTCGTCAACGAATTGGGCGGCATTCTTGCCCGAAATCGTTTCCGGCCCATAGTGAGTCTGAATGCGCAGCGTGGTTTCTGCGAATGCCGGAACGGCAAGGGCAGCGGTCACTGCCGCAGACGTCAAAAGCGCCTTAAGTTTCATTTTGGTCTCCTCCCTAATCGGCCTTGTGAGCCGGATTTTTGCGGTCCTGGTCCGTCTACTTGCTGTGCTGGTATACCAATCCCAAATGCAGGCTAGCGAATGCTGGCTCGACAATCAACGATTTTTGGTATACCAGATTTCGTGCCGATCAAGCGACGAACATTGTCGCGTTGGCGTAGAAGAATGCCCGCTTCGGGCGCCGTGGAGTAGCCGGATGACGGATACAAACCTCGCGATAGATGTCGCCGCTCAACTGCGTCGAGACATCCTTCGCGGCAAGCTCTTGCCGGGATCAGCAATCAAAGAACGCGACAATGCATCCGAGCTTGGTGTCAGCAGAACTCCAATGCGCGAGGCTATTCGCATTCTCGCCCAAGATGGACTGGTTGTTTTACGGCCATCGCGCAGCCCGATCGTTGCTCGCCCCAGTTTCAAGGAGATTTCGGACCAAGTAACCGTTCTCCTAGCCTTGGAAAAGCTTTCTGCTGAATTGGCTTGCGCCAACGCGCTGCCCGAAGATTTGGCCGAGATCAGGTCGATACATGATCGGATCGCTGCGCAGTACGATTACTCTGATCCATTAGATCTGTTTGAGATCGACATGGAATTTCATATGGCAATCGTGCGCGCAGCCAAAAACCGGCCGTTAGAAGAGACGCACCGCTCCTATCTGGCCCGACTATGGCGTGCGCGTTACTTGGCTGCCAGTCAAAAACGGAACCGAGATCGTGTTGTTCGGCATCACGAAGCCATTATTTCAGCATTAGAGGCGAAGGATATCCCGGCTTTGCGCGCCGCAATCGACAACCACCTTGGCCATCTGGGTGAAGATATTCGTCCGGTCATCGACGAAGAAGAACGCGTACTTCCTTCCCAAACAAAAGTTCCCGAGATCGCATCGTAATCTCGGAGACGTAACCTTGCGGAACATCTTCAATGTCTCTCTCTCTCTTTGACCTTTCGGGTCGTACTGCGTTGATCACAGGATCATCGCGCGGCCTTGGTCGCGCATTTGCCGAAGGTTTGGCCGGGGCTGGGGCCCGTGTCATTTTGAATGGGTCGGACCCTGATCGTCTTTCACTTGCAGCGCGCGAGATGACGGACATAGGATTTTCAGTGCTCACATCCCGCTTTGACGTTTCTGATGAAAGCGCGGTGAAGGCGGCATTCTCGGCTCTGGACGATCAAGGTGTTGAGGTCGACATTCTGGTTAACAATGCAGGAATCCAATTCCGCAAACCCATGCTGGAATTGGAAACAAGCGATTGGCAACGCGTTATCGACATCAACCTGACCTCGGCCTTCGTCATAGGTCGAGAAGCTGCCAAACGCATGGCACAGCGCGGCCGCGGCAAGATCATCAACATCGGCTCACTGACATCCGAACTCGCTCGGGCAACGGTGGCGCCATACACTGTCGCCAAAGGCGGCATTAAGATGCTGACAAAGGCAATGGCCGCGGAATGGGGCGAGTTGGGGATCCAAGCGAATGCTATCGGCCCTGGCTACATGGTCACCGACATGAACGAAGCCCTGCTCTCAAATCCTCAGTTTGACGCCTGGGTCAAATCGCGCACACCAATGCGTCGCTGGGGTCTGCCAGAGGAATTGGCCGGCACCGCGATTTACTTGGCTTCAGACGCTTCGAACTACGTTTCCGGTCAAATCATCTATGCCGATGGCGGCATGATCTCCGTTCTGTAGGACGCACCAAAAGTGAAAATCACATTCTTTGGCAGGAACGCTTCGACTTTTGTGCCCGGTTTTGCCGAACTGCTGAACGTTCAGGCTGACATTCATGTCGTGTCAGACAGTTTGGATCAAAAGGGCGAGGCGGAGGCACTGGCGTCCTCAGATGTTGTGATCGGCATCAAATACACCCCAGATTTGCCAGCCCTGTCGGCGCGATTGTTCCAACTGCCTGCTGCCGGGTATGATGGTGTCGATTTTTCCGCTTTGGCCAGTTCATGCGCGGTCTGCAATGCTTTTGGGCATGAGATCGCCATCGCGGAATATGTCATGACTGCGCTTTTGATGCGTCATGTCCCAGTAAGCGATGCCGATGCACGCCTCAGACACGGCGATTGGCACTATTGGGCGGGTGGCCCAAATGGACTGAGAACAGAACTTGCCAGCCAGACAATCGGTATCGTCGGTCACGGCCATATCGGAAAAGCCATCGCGCAAAGAGCACAGGCGTTTGGGATGAAAGTGCATGTGGCCAACCGCTCTCTCCTTGGCCATACGACATATGCCGGGGCATGGTCGCTTGTCGATCTGAATCAAATGGCGGCCAAAGTTGACATTTTGATCAACACTTTACCCTTGGCGCCGGAAACCAAGGGCCTGATCAATTCAACCGTTCTTTCCGCGCTTCCCCGACACGCCATCGTTATGAACGTCGGTCGCGGGGCCGTCATCGACGAGCGTGATCTTTTCAATGCACTGGCTTCAGAACAGCTGGGCGGAGCGATCATAGATACATGGTATGTCTATCCAACACCAGACAACCCAAACCCAATGCCGGGAAACCTTCCATTCCAGAGTTTGCCCAACGTCATCATAACACCGCACATGTCAGGTTGGACGACCGGAACGGTTCGCCGTCGTACAGAGACATGCGCGGAAAATGTTAACCGCTTGGCAGTGGGTCAACCGCTGCTCAACCTGATCGGCGCGGGCACACTTGCTCGCTAGCGGCTTTTGCTTGATCACAACTTGCGAATTGCGCTTTCCAATCGCGCATCTGAAAACGCCGCGTAAAGTGAATGAATTCTGGACCTATCGCGGTAAAGACCTGCGGCGGTAAACAGCGCGTCGGCAACCGCAGCCCTGTTTGCCGAGATGCAGGCAACTCCCCAATGCGCGGGGGGCAGGGCATTCGTGAGATAAGAGAACGCCTGACAACCAACGTGTCGTCTCTACCTTGATTTGGCATTGGAAGGGGTTTCATTACTTGGGGCTTCAAGCATCGTTCATGAAGCTCTGATGACCGCTCCTGCCAGAGTCGTCCTTAACAATAGTAATTCGCGCAAGTGTTGTTCAGCCTCACATTAGCTTGCTGCCGGTTCGGCGAACTTGGGAGCAGCGACAGATAAGGGCCTGAGGCAATTTGACCAGATCGCGAGCCATCAATTGATGCGTATCATGCCTCAAAAGACAAAATTGGCTCCTGCATATTAAAGAAAGCAAATGAGAACCGAGGACTTGCCCGAAATCCGTCACCTTCCCCTGTTTCGCAACATGCTTCAGGCGAATTTCGATGACCTCATGCGTGGTGCCTACGCACAGAATTTTCCTGCCGGACTGGAACTTATCCAACAGGGCCAGCCTGCCGACTTTCTTCACGTCGTCGTCGAAGGCTCTGTCGAACTCTTTTCCGGATGGCAAGACAATCGCTGCACAATGGCTGTCGTCGATCCAATCGGCACTTTCATCCTTGCCGCTTGCATAAAGGATGCACCCTACCTGATGTCGGCCCGCACACTGGAACGGTCCCGTATCATTCTCGTGCCGGCCTCCGATCTTCGCGCCATTTTTCGCCGCGATCCCGAGTTCGCAGTGTCAGTAATTGGGGAGTTAGCCAGTTGTTACAGGGCCATGGTTCGCCATGCAAAGAACCTCAAACTCAGAAACTCTCGCGAACGACTGGCGGCATACTTGATGAAGCAGTCGCAGGGGCGTTTTGGGGATGAAAGCTTTAAGTTGAATGTCGAAAAACGGCTCATTGCGTCTTACCTTGGGATGACCCCGGAAAATCTCTCTCGAAATTTCAAGGCACTCGAAGCTCATGGCGTCAAGATCGAGGGTCAGACCGTCACCATCTTCGATCGACGGGCCCTCGAGGCCATCTGTCCGCTAGACAGGTTACTAGACGGGGCAGATGAGCATTCAACGCAAAACGGCGTTGGCCTCCCTTTCGGCATCTAAGGCAGTTTTGACTGCGAAACGAACACTTCGAAGGTAATCCTGCGGATCGAACCGCATGATAGGTCAGATAAGCGCGTACTGCGCAAACGCGGTCGTGCTTGCTAGATACTTCTGATCATAACAGGAAATCATCTGCGGCAACGCGTGGCGCGCCTGACAGTTCGATGACCCAGTCAGCAACACCATCTCCATTCTGATCCCCGATCAACAGACCGCCAGCCGCAAAGTAATAAAATGATGCGGCCCCTCCAGCCGTGAGACCAGATGAACCATTAAATGTTTGACCCAATCCCCGGAGATCAATGTCATCCACTCCGCTGGCAAAGTCCGTAATGACATCACGGCCTGCGCCAATGCCAATTGCGGCTGCACTCGAGAAAACAAAAACGTCAGCGCCTGGCCCGCCGGTCATCACGTCACGGCCGACACCAGCCGTGATCGTATCATTTCCAAGACCGCCGTAGATTCGGTTGCTCCCTGCACCAGCGTGTATTTGGTCGTTTCCAGCACCTCCACCAATGAAATCGTCACCAATGCCAGCGAAAATTGTATCGCCGCCTTCTGCTCCGAAAATACTGTCGTTGCCCGCACCGCCAGCCATGAACTCACCGCTAGAGGCGGCATAAATCAAATCGTTGCCGTCATTGCCCAACAATGCGTTGTAACCACCGCCGCCGACTATTGTGTCATTGCCCGTACCGCCCTGCACTGTGTCATTGCCCAAACCAGCATAGATGACATTCGATCCGTCCGAGCCATAGATCAGGTCGTTACCTGCCCCGCCGCCTATGTTGTCATCGCCCAAGCCGGCATAGATCGTGTCATTGCCGTCCGATCCCCGCACCGTGTCATTGCCTGCGCCGCCGCCAACGAAATCCCCCTCAGTTCCTGTGAATATCTGATCGTTGCCATCGTCACCCATCAGCACGTTGCGGCCGGCGTCGCCATAAATCAGATCATCCCCCACACCGCCGAAGACTGTGTCGCGGCCAGCGCCGCCAATGATCGAGTCATTGCCGCCGCTGCCATTCAAAAGATTGTTGCCACGGTTCCCAACCAGTGTCTCGGCCGCATCTGCGCCCGTCAGTGAGAGGCTCGCGACGCCAAGCAAGGTAGCCCTCGTGATACCTTCAATGAGCACGGCGTTGGCGGAAATCTCGACCTCGGTGCCATTAACGACGTCCAGTTTGGCATTCTGGCCACCCAAATCTAACGACAATCGCAAGACAGAAGTTGCTCCGGGGTTGCTGACTGTGACTTCGACCGGGTCAGTACGCGAAGTGCCGTCCGCAACTTCCAAGGCATAGCCACCTTCAACTTCGCTGTTAGTGCGCGCTCCCAAAGCTTCGAAGACGTAGTTCCCCTGCCCTTCTCCTGGCGAGTAGAAGTCATTCAGGTCAGTATCTTCGTAGACGGCACCTGTGATGAAAGTCGTCGTATCGGAATAGGCAAAATTCTGGGTAACCATATAGGTGAAATTGTAAGTTGTTCCGCTGAAGGTGAATGCCCCTAGACGGTGACCTACGCCCAGTTCGCGAAACGATGCATCTAGGATGTTCAGCCGATGACCGGCGCTTTCGAACAGATTGTCGTGTTGTTGAATGATCGCAGACACGGCATCGACGAGCCTCGTGGAAGCAAGAAAGGAAATGTTCTCTGCGTTGCCCCAAAAGCCCGTAAAGATATAGCCAGCCGCAACCATCCGGTCTTCCGGGCTGCTACCGCCCGCGCCAGTGTGAGAGAAAAGATCGGTATCGAGCATCCATTGTGAATGATCGGCCGACGAATTGTGCAAAAGATCATTTGGGGCCAAAACCGGCCGCGCTGATCCGTCTAGCGTTCCGGATGGCAGCCCAGCATTAAGATCGATTCCGAGACGCGCCGCTTCTGCTAACGGATCAAGCCGCGCACGATTGACCAATTCAATCATCAACTGTTCTGCAGCGCTAATTGGCATCGACTATCCAATCCATCATCAGTTTTCACAAATCCTGCCAGCAGCTTGCCGGTAGGGATGGCAGGTTTTTGATTCTAACAAGAAGATCGTCCGAAAGAAAACCTTCGGAAGATTATCATTCGTTGGAAACAACTTCGGTCGGCAGGAAACGTCCCACTTAATCACGAACCATCGGCACGGCACCGCCCGACAACACGCCAATGAGTGATGGTGTCCGAGCGGGCAATCTCAATCGATTCTCGCTCTAGGATCGCAGGCAAACCTTCAGCCAAATATCTTCGCAACACCAGATGCGCGGGCACATTCAACAATTTTGCGACGACCTCGATCTCGCCCCACGCTTTTAACCCCAACGGGCCGATTAAAGCGGTAAGGAATTCTGGCAACGGAGCATCGCGCCGTTCGACATCCAAAGCGTAGTCAAAGCCATCTATGGCTGGGGGAAACAGGACAAAACGATTTCCCGCGCCGTCATGGCTAGCAGGGCCGGACAGCTGGGTGTCGCAAACAATACGACACCCGAATGGCACAGGGTCAGCTTGTGATCCCGCCATCGACAAAGACAACCTGTCCCTGCATGTTCGTCGTCCCCGAAATGACCAGATCAACGACCTTGAAGATGTTCTCGTCGTTCGAAAGGCTGCCCGAGGGTGTACGACGCTTGATTGTGGCAAGCTGTTCGGGAAGCAGTACTGATGACATTTCAGACTCAAAAAAACCTGGTGCAACGCAGTTTACGAGGATACCGGCCTCACCGACCTCGCGTGCCAATGCCCGCATCATGGCATCAAGATAGCCCTTAGATCCGGCGTAGACTGACAATCCTGCATAACCACGCGACCCGCAGATCGAGGAAATATTGCAAATGTTTCCGTTGCCCTGCAGGAGCATTCGCTTGATAGCAGCACGGGTCAGCAGCGTAGGTCCAACGATGTTGATGTCGACGATGCGCCGGATCGTGTCCAGATCGGTGTGCATCAGAAGCTGGTCCTGACCAATGGCAGCATTGTTCACAACACTGTCGATACTCCCGAACTTGTCCGCTACCGTCGCTACAAACTGGTTCACCCCCACCGCATCGACTGCATCGAGTTCGACAAAGTGAAAGGCATCGCCATATTTAGCCGACAGATCGTCCATCGCCTTTGTACGCGAACGGGCAAAGGTCGCGACACGATTTCCGTTTTCAAGCAAGCGCTCGGCAAGGTGCAGACCCAGCCCTCGCGAACCTCCGGAAACGATGATCGATTGATTCTTGGTGTGCATCTTTGTTCCCATCAGCTTTTCAAACTCGCCCGCATAGGCACTGTTTCAAGAAAGTCCCACATCCTTGGGACAGCATATTCCGCAAGGCGGCCATCACAATGCGCGATCATCATTGCTTCTGCGTCATCAGCGTTCATGGGTTTACTAAGAACAACCTGAGCAACAGGAAGGTGCCCAACCAACGGGGCACGTCGCGCCGTAACCTGCGCCCAGACAACATCGGGATGAGTCATCAAATGGGTTTCGATATCGACAGGAAAGGCCTTCTGCCCACCGACATTGATCATTTGGTTACCGGCTCTTCCGCAGAAGTAAACCCTGCCCGCTCTTTCCTCGACCAGATCTCCGGTATCGACCCAAACCTCAGTCTCGTCCCGATTGACATAAGGCGAGCGGATGTAAAGCCGCCCATCTTCGACCTTCACCCCAATTGCACCCGATGCGCGAGACAAAAGACCAGCATCAAATCCCGCCCTGCCATCGGTCACGACGATCGCCGCGCCTGCTTCTGACGAAGCGTAAATATGCCGAATTTTCGCATTGGGATAAAGTGAAGCCAGTCGATCGAGAATTGGCTGATCGACGATCTCTCCCCCCATCGAGATCGACTTCAAATCCGCCGCGCGTAGAAGATCTTCGTCAATCGACATAAGAGCATGCCGCCAAAAGGTTGGCGTCGACGAAATGGCCGAAACTGCTCCCGTACGCAGCGCTGTCTCAAAACTTCCGGCCAAATCGGAAAAATCACCGGGGATCAGCGTTTGTTCGGCGACAAACAACCCCAGAGCAACCATCTGAAACCAAGCATAAGATCCAATCTGATAGGGAAGGAACCACCCGTTTGGCGGCATTTCCCGAACGCGATCAAATGTGTTCAAAGTGTCAGGGGTATGCGGGATAAGTTTCAACAGTCCAGTCGTGCCTGAGGTCAAGACCGTGATGCGACCCGGTACAAACTCCGCCACTTTGGCAGGCAACCCAATGAGCGCGCCGCTTCTTGCGTTTGTGAGTTCGACCCCAGCGTCCGCAAATCGCGCCTCAACCTCCGGCGACAACCTGCTGTTTTCAATTACACCGAAATCAAGACCACCTTGAAGCCCGTAGGCAATTGCACCCAGCGCTTCTTCCATTCCCGAAACAACAAAAACCGTGCGCCTACCAACACGTGCCGATGCAGGGCCTAAACGCTCAATCGTTGCGGTTTCCAACGATTCCCAGCTTTCGAGGCGTTCTCCGAACCGGATCTTGTTTTGGGCATGGATCTGCGGCATGCGATCAGGCGGCTTTCGTTGCGTCCTCGAAGAAATCGAGAACATCTTTTACGGTCTCGATGCGCCGCATAGAGGCAGCGTCAAATGCAAGCTCACGACCAAGAGAGGTTTCAATGCGCAGCGCAACCTCTGAAAAGTCCAGACTACGAAAGTTCGCGTCGCGTGTGGTCTGCGTTTCTGCCGATACGGGCGCACGGCCACGCTTGGCCAGCACGGTATTCATAAGGGCGAGAATGTCTGAACGGGTCATCACATATCCTTCTTTCGATCAGAGCGCGGCAACCGCCGCGGCTTCTGCGTCAATTTCAGCACCCAGCGCCGCAATTCGGCTCCGAGCGCGTTCTGGGTAAGCATCAGCGAAATGACGATGCCATGGATGCCGGGTTCGACTCTCCATGTGCATCACAAATCGAATTGGTCCAGCGATCTCGCCATCCGGGCCCGAAATAACAACACCTGCGGGGATCTCACCACGAGCTACGGCTCCGGCAGCGACCATAGTTCCCCGACCGATCTTTACCCCGGGCATCAACTGCGCATTGACGCAAACCGTAGCCATATCTCCAATTGTTACAGGGTCAGCGAGGTGAGAAGGCGGGAGCGGATCATTCATTAGCGTGGTTAGCGAGAACAACCAAACAAAGTCACCAATGCGTGATCCGCGCCCAACATGTGCGTAGCTGTGCATCCGCACGAAGTCACCAATCTGGCAGGCCCCTTCAATGTCGGAAAAATTGCCCAGACGAAGGTTCTCACCGATGACGGCACCCTCTCGGATCACAACATGATGGCCCGTTTCCAAATAGGGGCCGATTTCTGAACCCTCATATACAACTGCATGAGAGCGAATGTTCGCCCCGGCCCCAAGCTTCAGAGGCGAACTGCCCTCCCTGACAGTCGGGTGACCAATGACCGAAAAATCGCCAATCTGACAGTCGTCGCCGATTTCTACGTTGCCGTAGACACGAACACCGTGGCCAAAGCGCACATTGCTGCCAATCCGCGCTCCGGGATCAATGCTGCAAAAACTCAAGGTCCCGCTCCGGCCCGGCTAAAAAACATCCCCTCTACTACGCATAGCAGCAAGGCGTTTCAAGCCAGAACATGTACGCTCAACACCGCCCAAGTGTCGCCCCGCTAGGGCCTTTTCCTCGCTTAGAACTTTCCGAATAGGTAGGTTGCTTGACCGCACAGAATGAATATTCTGATTTTGATACATGCTTTTGTTATCTCCATTGGTACATTCAGAAGAACAAAGCTTGGGAGTAAAGCCTAAATGCCCATTCGCGCGACCCCCACCGATCCCCTGTACCTTGAGCAGACTCACTTTGACTACATCGCGCAAACGTTCGGCCTCTCACGCGAAGGTATTGAGCGCTTATGGGCAGACTACACCGGTGCGGGCTTGCATCTTGGCGTGTTTGACACTGCGGTAGACCCGCTGCACCCTGAATGGGCATCACGCGTCGACCTGACTTACGAAATCATCGCGGAAACGCCTCTTGGCGCACTATTTAATGTGTCGGACCTTTTGCGTGTCGAAAACCACGGCATTTCCGTCACCGGTATGATCACTGCGGCAATGGATGGCGTTGGCACAGTCGGTGTCGCCCCCGGTCTGCTCCTGACACCGGCGGATGTTTACTCTGACTATGATATGTCTCTCTTTCCTGCTTTCGGCACGTTCGAGAACACGAATGACTCACCGCTGATGTCGCAGATTTTGGCGGGCCTGCTGCAGTTTGATGTCGTCAATGCAAGTTGGCACAACGACACCCTATACAATCAGGTCCTGAGCGGCGCGGGGTCAAATGCAAGCCTTCCCAACGCAATCGAAATGCAGGCCCAGCTTGATGCCATTCAACTTGCCGCAGAGATGGGGCGCGATGGCCTTGGCACCGTCATGGTCATGGCCGCGGGCAATGACTTTGATGACATGTATTTCCAGCACAATGGTGCAACTCATCGCCTCTATATTGATAACCAGTTAAATAGTGAGTCCGGTACGATAAGCATCGACTTCGCTCGATCCGGGCTTCTAAGCGAAGGCACGGGCCTCCCCCTTGTCACAATGGAGCAGATTTTAGCCGGTAACCTTACCGCAGCCGAAGCGAGTTCCGGAACAGACCTGCGTGTCGCATCGCGAGAGACGATTGTGGTTGGCGGCTACACGCAACGTATTGTGTTGGACGATGGTACAGTCTTCGAAAGCCAAGTTGCTCCATATGTCTCGCGCGGGACAGCGCTTCTTGTTTCTGCCCTGACGCGGATCAATCAGCCACTTACAGATGTCTTGTCAGATACAAGCCTCTATCCCGGCTTATCCGGCTCGACAGATATCTTCGATGCACACAGGATCAATTACGGCGATGGATTGGTCTCGACCGACGTTACGACTGAACCCGGTTTTGGATGGAACGATAACAACCCACCTGTACCGGGTTACACGAACAATTTCGGTGGTACTTCAGGCGCCACGCCGCAAGTTACCGGCACGGTCGCCCTTATGCTGGACGCAAACGACGGTCTAGGGTGGCGCGATGTGCAGAACATCTTGGCCATGACCGCTCGGCACGTGGGCTCTGACATTGGCACACACGATCCGGCGATGGTTTCCGAAAGGTTTGAGTGGGTCGTGAACGGCGCGACAAACTGGAACAACGGAGGCATGCATTACTCTGGGGACTACGGCTACGGCGCCTTGGACGCATTTGCAGCAGTTCGAATGGCAGAGGTGTGGTCGCTCTTCGGACCTGCTCAGACTTCAGGAAATGAAAGGTCAGCCTCGGCATCTGGGATACTGCCCGCAACGATCACTGCAGGCGCTCCTGGAGCACCCTCTGTCACAACCAGAAACGTTACACTCTCTGCCAGCGACTTGGTGGCCGAGTATGTGAACCTAACCATTGTGCTTACCCATCCTGATTTTGCACAGCTTGATATATATCTGATTTCACCTTCTGGCACTCGCATCGCCCTTCATGACGTATCGAACGATAATTTTGCCTACAGCAACGTGGCGGACACCGGGCTGACTTGGACATTCCCCGTGAACTCCTTCCGAGGCGAGGATCCGAATGGTGTCTGGCGTATCGAAATCATCAACAACGGCACATCTTCGGGTACAGTCACTCAGGTCGGCGTAGAGGTTTTCGGTGCTCAGGCGACTGCGAACGACGTGTTTCACTTCACCTCTGAAATTTTCCTGCCCGAGTTCTCAAGCCGGCTGGGCCAAACGATCACCGACTCTGACGGCGGACGCGATTGGCTAAACCTTGCCGCACTGACCGGCGATCTGACCATAAATTTGGCACGCGGCGGCAATCTCACTCACAACAATGGCACCGGCTCCGTGATCTTTGCCCGCATCGGGGCAACCACAGACATCGAAAATGTCGCCTCTGGTGACGGCAATGATCTTTTGATCGGCAATGATCTTGCGAATGACATGGTCGGCGGGCGCGGTCTCGACACCCTTCAAGGTGGTGCAGGCGACGACACCCTTGAGGGCGGCGCTGATGCTGATGTCTTGCAAGGGGGAACCGGTACCAACACTGCCGCCTACCGCCTATCCCGAGAGGCGGTTCAAGTAAATCTTGCAACGGGCATAGCGACTGGTGGCCATGCCGAAGGAGATGTTTTCTCCAACATTTCCGGTCTGATCGGATCAGATTTCAACGACCTTCTCATTGGCGGTGGCGGCGCAAACCGGATTGAGGGAGGCGAAGGCGACGACACGATCATTGGCGGTGGTGGGGCCGACACCCTGGTCGGTGGCGATGGCGATGATCTGTTCCGCGGCGACTCTTCCTTGATCGTCGTCAATGGCGGCGGCGGGAACGACACCCTCGACTTCAGCGGAAGTGGGGTTGGCCTTTCCGTCTCATTGTCAAATGCTCGCTTCACTTCCGTTGAGGGCATTATCGGTTCAAACTTTGCCGACACCCTGACTGGAAGCGCTGGCAATGACACGCTGGAGGGCGGTGGCGGGGCGGACAGCCTCGTGGGCGGTGCCGGCCGCAATGCTGTCTCGTACCGGAATGCAGCAGGTGGCGTTGTTGCCAACCTTTCCAATACCGCAGTGAACACTGGCGCAGCAGCCGGCGACGTATACGTGCAAATACAAGATCTCATTGGCTCAGCACATGCCGACCAGCTTGTCGGCGACAGCGGAGCCAATCTCCTTGATGGCGGGGGTGGCGCAGACCGCCTTCAGGGAGGTGCCGGAAATGATACGGTGATTGGTGGTGCCGGCGCGGACACAATCGACGGTGGCACCGGGGTTGACCTGCTTGATTACTCTGCATCGGCGGAAGCTGTCGAAGTTAACCTAGGTGACGGCACGGGCGAAGGCGGCGAAGCACAAGGCGATGTCATCAGCAACATCAACAACCTGCTGGGCTCCGAACACAACGATACGTTGGCAGGAGATGACCTGAACAACACTCTTGATGGCGGTCGCGGCAATGACAGCCTTCTCGGCGAAGGTGGCAATGACGTCCTCTTGGGAAATGATGGAAACGATACTCTCATCGGCGGCGAGGGGAATGACCAACTCGACGGCGGGAACGGCCATGATCTTCTCGACGGGCGTGCAGGCAACGACACTCTGATCGGTGGGGCCGGAAATGATGTCTTGATCCTAGGCGCTGCTACTGCCGTCATTGACGGCGGGGCGGGTTATGATGTTGCCAGCTTCGAAGCTTTCGGTACCGCGGTAAACGTCTCACTCGTCACCCGGACGGATCTTATCAGCATAGAAGGCCTAATCGGTACAGTTGGGAGTGACACCCTTACCGGCGATGCCGGACATAACCTTCTTGAGGGCGGGGCCGGTGCGGACATTCTGCAAGGGGGCGACGGGCAAGATACCGCATCGTACAGTCGCTCAACCTCGGGCGTGAACATCAGTCTTCGCCGTGGCGCAAGCCCGGGCGGCTCGGTCGTATTCGACGCCTCGGCTGGTGGCGATGCCGTTGGCGATGTGCTGACAGACATAGAGAATTTAGCTGGCTCCAATTTCGCAGACACGCTTGAGGGCGATAGTGGACGCAACATTCTTTATGGTGGCGGCGGCGATGATCTTTTCATCGCAACAACCGGCCATGACACGATCTATGGCGGCGATGGACGCGATACGATCAGTTATGAAAATGCAACGGCGGGAGTAATGATCACCCTGGTCGACTGGCGGCAACAAGACATGCCGGACGCATCGCCGAACTTCGCAACGGGCCATGTAATCGTCGGCGTCGAGAATATTATCGGCTCGGCCTTTGCTGACGAAATCCTAGGCGGTCGACTGGCCACCCAAATACATGGCGGGGCTGGCAACGATACCATCACCGGAGGATCGTTTGGGGGCCTTGGTGGTGACACTGTCTATGGTGGCGACGGCAACGACAGCATTCGCGGCGAAGCCGGTGATGACCTTTTGCACGGTGACGCTGGTGATGACGAACTCGCAGGCGCAGTTGGGAATGACACTCTTTACGGTGGTGACGGGAACGACACCATGTCAGGCCGCGAAGGTGCTGACCTGCTTTACGGTGGTGAAGGCGTAGACACGATTTTTGGTGGCACGGAACGAGACACGCTTTACGGCGGTGGCGGCAATGACATCATGAACGGCGCCGAAGACAACGACACCATGTATGGTGGCGACGGCGACGACCAAATGACCGGCAGTGACGGCGTTGGTTTGCTTTATGGCGATGCCGGTAATGATACACTCTACGGAGGCAATCAGGCAGACCGACTGGAAGGCGGGATTGGCAATGACAACCTTGAAGCTCTGGCAGGCGACGACACTCTGTTTGGCGAAGACGGGGATGACATCGTCAACGGTGGCGAGGGCAATGATTTCATGGCCGGTGGAAACGGACATGACAGCCTGACAAGTATCAGCGGTCGAAACACCATCTTTGGTGGCTTAGGCAATGACACAATTTATGGCGGTTCGGGCGTCGATTACATTGATGCTGGTCCGGGCCTCAACGTCGTTGCAGCCGGGGGAGGCAACGATACGGTCGCTGGCGGGATTGACGCAGATAACCTTGGCGGCGACCTCGGCAATGATAGTTTGCATGGTTGGGGCGGCAACGACACCCTGACGGGTAGTGGCGGAATCGATACGATCTGGGGTGACGTGGGCAATGACCAGCTTTACGGCGGAGACGATCGCGACATCTTGATCGGTGGTGTAGGCGATGATCTTCTGAACGGTGGTTTGGGTAATGACGCTCTTTATGGCGGCGTCGGCAATGACACCTTCACCGGTGAGGACGGGAATGACTACGCCGAAGCTTATGTCGGGACAAACGTCATGTATGGCGGTCTGGGAAGCGACACATTCCATGGTGGAAGTGGCAATGACCTGATTTCTGGCGATGAAGGCAACGACCGCCTCTCTGGCTGGGGCGGCAACGACAACCTCGCTGGTTCTGCCGGATTTGATACGATGTTCGGTGGAAACGGGTCTGATAGCCTCTATGGCGGAACTGAGAACGATTACATAGACGCTGGCGGCGACGCGACAGCCGCGAACCTTGTCTATGGCGGCGACGGGGAAGACTCGATCCGGGGCGGGCTTGGCAATGATGGGCTGTATGGCGATCTGGATAATGACGTCATGGTTGGTCTTTTCGGCAATGATCTGCTCAATGGGGGTGGCGGAAACGACCGTATGTATGGCGGCGTTGGCAATGACACGATCGTCGGTGGCGACGGAAATGATTACGCCGAAGGCTATACTGGCGTAAACGCACTTTACGGAGGCATCGGCAGCGACACCTTGCACGGCGGCAGTGGAACGGACACGGTCTCGGGCGATGAGGGTGGAGACCGGCTCTCAGGCTGGGGAGGAAATGATGTCATCGTCGGCGCTGCTGGCGCGGACTCGATGTTTGGCGGGGCAGGAGCCGACAGTCTCTACGGCGGTACTGAAAACGATTACATCGACGCCGGGTCCGAAGACGCAGCCTCAAACGTGGTCTACGGCGGTGATGGTGCAGACTCGGTTCTCGGCGGTCTTGGAGCAGATGAACTTTATGGGGATCTGGGCAACGACATCATGGTCGGCCGCAGCGGCAACGACGTTTTGAACGGCGGCGGCGGTGATGACCGCATGTTTGGTGGGGTTGGAAACGACACCTTTGCTGGTGGCAATGGCGCAGACTATGCTGAAGCTTATACTGGCACCAACGTCATGTTTGGCGGGTTCGGAAATGACACCTTCCATGGTGGCAACGGTGCCGATCAGATTACCGGAAACGAAGATGACGACCGCTTGTTTGGTTGGGGCGGAAATGATGTCATCAACGGGAACGCCGGTAATGACCAACTATATGGCGGCGGTGGCTCTGACCTGATCGTCGGAGAAAGTGGAAACGATTACATCGAAGGCGGTACCCAAGATGCTGCAATCAATCGCCTCTACGGCGGTGATGGCTTTGACACGATTATTGGTGGCGCTGGGAACGACGAGATTTTTGGCGAAGCAGATGCGGACAGCCTTGCCGGAGGCGACGGGAACGACCTGATCAACGGCGCAACCGGGAACGACACCATGATCGGTGGCGCTGGGAACGACACAATGGTGGGCGGAGATGGCAACGACCTTATCCAGGGAACGACCGGCTCGAACGTGATCTATTGTGGCAATGGGAACGATACGGTCCTGGGCGGAACGGGGAACGATCTGATCTTTGCAGAAGTCGGTGCCAATAGTCTCAACGGCGGCGAAGGGAACGACACGATCCACAGCGGCCTGGGGGCGGACACGATGACGGGGGGGCTTGGCGCCGACGTCTTTGTATTTGGCCATCCTGCACGGATAGGGATAAACGACAGCCGAGATACGATCACCGATTTCACCGCCGGTGTAGACCGCATCGACTTGTCTGCCTTGAACACCACCTTCAACGGCACAGGTGGTTTCGTGGGCGGGGGACAGGCGTCGTTCTACTACGACGCCGCAGCGGGTGTCCTTTACGGTGATGTCACTGGCAATGGCGGTCCAGACTGGATGCTCGACATCGGAACGGGCCTAACACTTACCGCAGCCGACTTCCTCCTTTAACAGCTCTGACCCTCTCTGATGGACACACTAATCAAGTCAGAGAGGGCCTGTTCCATATTTTTGGAGAAGATTGGGTTGTTGACGAATCCCGGGTTTTTGGCGGCGGCCTTGAGGCGGGATTTGAGGTCGTTTCGTCTGTCGTGGTCTGTTCCCAGGGCGGTTGCCAGCGCGATGTAGTCTTCGGGCGTGTCGGTCAGCAGTTCGGCGAATCCGTGGGTTTCGGTCAGGAACTGGTCGATGGACCGGGTAGACCTGCGACGCAGGGTGATGGGCGGAATGCCGTGAACCAGCGCAAGGTGGGTCATCGTCGCTCCGCCATGCGGGAAGGGGTTAAGATAGATGTCGGCGCAGCCCAGCGCCGCTTCGGCCTCGGCCACCGAAAGCTCGCCCAGAATATGGATCCGCGATGGGTCAAGCCCGGTCTCTGCCGCGGTTTGCGCAACCTGCCGATTGAAGACAAAGGCCATCGACCGCGCTGCCCAGCCGGGATTGTAGGGGGCTAAAAGCAGCACGCCGTTGGGAATGTCGCGGGTGGCGCGCATCATCGTGACCAGAGTTTCATGCCGCAGCTTCATTGACGAGCCTGCATTCATCAGCACGACGTCATCAGCCGAGAGCCCAAGCGCGGCCCGGTCAAGCGGTGGGTTCGGGCGTGGCTCCAGCGTCGTCAGGTAGTTGATCACAGGGCCGGGCAGCCGGATCAGCGTCTCACTGAAATCCTCTTGTGGCACTTCGTGATCAGAATGGTCGCTTTGGCCAGTGATGACCGCATCGAAGGACGGATAGCCCATCGGCATCGGCACATGCGAGTTCAGCACGATCTGCAAGGGGGCCACGCGATGAAACAGCGCAAGGTCCATCGGTTGCAGACCATAGGTCGTCGCATTGGCGTAAAGGAAGACATCCAGATCATCTGCCAGCAGCGCCGCGCGGATGCCCGCAGCATCGCCGGGTAGATCGCGGCGGTTCGGAACCACCGCGTCAAACTGTCGGTCAAAGCCCGGATCCTTGCTGACGACCCGGTCACGGAAGCCGATGGAATAACCGAAAATCTCAAACCGGCTGGCGTCAAAGCCGTTGAAAAACGTCAGAACCGCCTCGCTGTCCGGACCCTTCTCAAACGTCCGGCACAACACACCAACACGGATCCGACGCTCGCCAGATGAGGGGGTCTTCGCCGCCTTCGACGGAACAGGCGACCCCCGTCTTTTTGAACGGAAGCGATCCAAAAGTCGCGCTTTTACCACCCCCAAGAGCGGACGCCACTGTCCGGTGGCAAGCGCCTCTCTGACATGGCGTCGAAGGAGATTCATTTGGAATGAGACGGCTTCCCTAACCTTGTCCGATCCCGACGTGGGCTTTCCACTCGCAGGTGCATTGCCATCTTCCCGCAAGGCGACCCTGCTCAAAACACGGTTTCTGGCCCTTTGCACGCCGCGCAGCGACTGGTCGACCAGAAACAACTGCCCCAGGTCGATCCGCCCCGCCATCCGCGACAGGCGCAACGACAGCGCTGCTGAAACCGCTGGCTCCGCCGCCGGGTCCAACCGGTCCGCCAGCCAATCCAAAAGCCGCTCGACATGCGACACCCAAGCCGCATCCTCCCCCGCCCCGATCAGCGCCGGTGGCGACATCGCCCAGAAAATCCAGCGTTCCAGAACCGCTTCCGGCAGAGCCTCATGCGGCTTTGGCAAAGGCACCTGCCACGCTGGCAACAGCACCATGCCCAGCATCACCAGCCGCCGAAGCCCGACAGGGCCGGCAAAGACCGCATCCAGCCCCTCTGACCTCTCTGCAACCTGCGCCAAAGCCGCAGCCACACGCCCCGCCAACGCCGCTTCTGCCGCCTCAAAACCGCCCAAAACCGGAAAGCCTGACCGCAGATTCCGCCCAAAATCGGTGAAGAAAGCGTGATCAAACACCTCTTCAATCTCTTCCCCACCCGCGCCTTCCAGCGCCAAGGCCGCAGACCGACGCAAATGTCGAAGACGATCTTCAAACCCCAAAGGCGTCGGTCCAGCCCTGACAGCCCAAGCCCCCGTCAGAACATCCGCCTCAAAAGACGCTCCGTATAAACGGTCAAGAAACTCACGAAGAGTGAGTTTTTGGTCCATTTGAGATTCATCGGCAAAGAACGGCAGCACGAGATGCGGATCAACATGGAAAACCAATGTGCGTTTTTGCGGAAATAGCCTATGGTGCAGCCGGCGATACGGCGCGGCCCCCAGAATCACTGTCAGGTCTTTCCCACCCAATTCTGCGATGAGTGACCAAAAGTGCAAATCGCTGCCCACAGCAACAAATGGAAAAATCCGCGCCTTTCCGCCTGCCAAAAGCGCGTCACCAACCAATTCTTCACCCACCAAGATCACGTCCCGTGCATCAGCCAGCGCGTTTATCCGGGCCTCCAGGGGCAGTGTGGAGGGATCGAGCGTCACGAAACCGCGAGCCTCAAGCACAGCACGAAGTGCCTTCGCATTTCGCAACTTGGTCGCACTTGACTGGGACCAAAGTAAAATTCGCTTCCCGTATCCAGAGTCTTTGTCGCGCCGATTGTCACGCAGGCGTTCGAGGAACGCCATGTCTTGGGCGACCAAGCTGCGATCTTCGATATTTCCTGCGTTCGCAACATAGAGACGACGAACCTCTAGCACGTCACCAGTTTCAACCTTTCGAAGTGGAAACCCGGGGAAGCATTTTTCCAACGCCCAACAACAGGTTTCTGACAGAGCGGCGTCGACAAGGATCTGCGTGCCGGCGGGAACCCGTCGAGTGGCGAGTTCAAGGTGAGGCAACAACCCAAACAAGCACTCCGCCCAATTCTGGGGCCGAATGAAGCAACCAAACACTGCCTGATCTAGTACGACCGGAGCCGTCCGCCGTGGAATTTCAGGTGGTTGTGACCGCTGAGAGCCGTCTATACCTTTCCAATCACCCAGTTTTGTTAGGATCAGATCAAGACCGCCAATAACCGTTGCCGCCTCATGGCATTGAATCCGCCGTGTCGGGCGCTCAACTTCAAGCGCATTGAGCGGAAGATATTGCGACGAAGAAACCTGAGGGCGCATCAAGAGGCCCGCCTGGGCTGATGCATCGTCGATTAAGCTGTCTTCCTTCCGGACCGACATGGGACATCCTGCTTAGGTTTCCGGTGACTGTTCTTTGCTCTTTCCGGCGGTTTGCGACAGAACCTGCCGGCATGCAACGTTGGAATCTCGGCCAGTTCTTGTGATGCAACTAAATTCCGCGAAAATCACGGCTCAGAAAGACAGGAGCAAAGGTCAGCGGCAAAATTTGCGTCGTTTGCCTCATTCTCCCGTAACACGGTTGCAAGGCAAAGCGTGCCTGAGTAGAGCCTAAAGACGCATGAAATACCACCACCGTGCTGGCGGGAAGGAAATACAATGCTGCGCAGCGAAGGCGAAAACAAAACAGGGGCCTCCGAAAACCGGTGCAAACTATCCAGTAGCGTTGTCGCCATTCACCGTGGTTGGCGTCCACAGGATCATATCGAACGCGAGGCGCTTGACGCGCTGCTTAAGTTTGGTCCTCTAGGTCAGGCCTTTGGTGAAGCTGTCTATGTAGGCTTTCCTTGGTCCGCCCTGTTCGACAGTTTCAAGAACCCGGAGTTACTTGAAGCCCCTTTACTCAGAAGTACTCTGACTTCCTTACCCGCGCGCTTTCAAAGAGGCACAGCGGCTGTGACGGTATGCAGCCATCCCGATTTGCCAAAACATATTACGGTAATGGAGAACGCCGGGATCACTGATGTCTTTTGGACTGAGGCGCAAAGCGGGGTAGAGACGCTTCCTAACGCTCCAAGAATTCTGATCCATCCGTTTCCGAAACTTCCACCAATTGACAGGGAAGTAGTTAGCGGAACGGGGCCGAAAGAAGCCTATGTAATCTGTGAAGAGCCTGGGAACACCGAACGCTTGTGGTCTGCCCTTGCTGCGGGAAAGATCCCGGTTCTTTCTATGAGTAGCGCCCGCCTTCCAGGCAACGCTGCCATCTGGCAATTCGCTGCGCTTTTCCACAACGGCTCTGAAGAGGATATTTCGCGCATTCCAGAGTGGATGGAGAAAGTCGCTGCCGATCCACAGCGTCTGGAAGCAGCACGACTGGCGGGAGCAGGGCTGCAGTTGATTTACGGTCGTGGGCGAATGGTCCACGATGTTTTGATCCGCCTAATGGAAAGTACGGAGCCTTCGGCCCGTAAGGCCGGTCAATCAAAAACCACCCAAAGTTTGACTGCCGCACTGATTGATAGATTTTCGGGGCGCGACCAGTTGAGCAAGACTGAAGCCCAACTGGTACTACATCAGGCTGGATGCGATTTGCTTGCCGGCGAAGGTCGCGGCGTGACGATGGCTCCCGGCCAAGGATCCGTAGCTATTTGGCGATTGATCGGGCTTGCCAGAAAAGCCCTTGACGACGAGAGCATCACACTCGCGCGGTTCGACGAAATCATAGATCTGCTTAGAAGCCGCGATCTCTTACCAACCAGAAATGATGCCGGTACGAGAGCAAGGCAACGGACTTCTCCTATCAAAATCTTCCTTTTCGGCCCACGCGGCCAGCGCACACCATTGTCGTACGAACCACTAAGGCGACATGTAAAGCAGCGTATCGAGATTGTAGACCATCCAGAAAAAGCAGACGTGCTGGTCACCGGATGGAATCGAGACTTTGAGGATCACAAGGAATATCTGACGAGACTTTGGCGGAACGGAAAACGGCCAAAGCTTGCTGTGCTGTCGGAAGAACCGCTTTGGGACAGCCTTTGGAGCGGTGACCTAGCCCCAAGGGACAGACTGCTTGATTGCGGAAAGGGGATGAACCTTCCCTATCGTTCGCTGAACCATGTCAATTCCTCAATTTTTCAGTTCGATACCCTTCCATGGTTTATTCTAAGTGATGATCGCTATACGGCACGCTATGCTCAACTTATCTCTGACTTTGCTTCGTCCCAACCGAAGCAACTGCTTGAGCGCTGGAAAAAAGCCGAATGGCAGGCGGCCTTCGTTGCCGAGCGCCGCACGACCGAGGAGTATGCGGCAACATACCCGGTCGAAGGTGTCGTCGGCTTAAGCATCTATCGGTCCCGAGTTGCAGAACTAGCCGTTGGTGAAGATATTGTCCGCATTGGACAGGGCTGGGCCGGAACGGAAACCCGCCGACAGCAGCTTCCTGACTGGCATCTGGACAAGCTTGCACGCCTACACGGCAACGTCAGGGTTTGCGCGGCCTATGAGAACACCCTGCAAAAACAATACATTACAGAGAAGCCGTTTGACGCTTTTGCCGTCGGTGCCGTTCCAGCGGTCGTCGCTGACGACGAACATCGCCTCGTTGACCTTATCCTTCCCGAGGCGATGATTAACACTCGTTATTGTACGCCGGACGTAGCAGCCGCTCGAATATCCTCATTCGTGCCCGACTCGATTATGGCAGAAGCATGGATCGAAACAGCGCAATCCCTTCTGGAGCGTTTCAGGTCTCATCGGCTAATCTTGGCGGAGCGCCAACGAATAGCGGACGAATGCTATTCAGAGCTTTCTGATTTGCTCCAAGGCTCGTCTGCCACAGCCGCCGCTTAAGTTCTTGCCCCATCTGTCGTCCCGAAGACGTGACTGATCCAGAGAAAGTACGAAATGCCCACATCCCGCCCAGTCGTCAGTGTCATCCTTTTGTGCCGTAACGAAGCCACGTTCATCCGTCGGTCGGTTCGCTCCATTCTTGCACAAACGATTGGATCTGCAGTCGAGATCGTTCTTCTTGATGACTCGTCAAGTGACGGAAGTGCTGCAATCGCAAAGCTGGAAGTTGATCAGGCGATGCGGCCAAATTTCACTCTAAGGGTTATCAGGTCTGAGACAAATCTGGGCAATGCGAAGGCTTTTGTGACCGCACTGGAACAGGCGCGCGGATTTTACTATCACGTTCTAGACGCTGACGATTTCTGGATCGACCCCGACAAGTTGCGCCATCAAGTCGGCGTCCTTGAAGCACATCCCAGTCTCGCCGGTGTTGGGCACCGCACGATCCTTCGTGCATCCGAGGACGGCAGCGAGAGTTTTCATCCACAGCAAGATCCACTGAAACCAGTCCTGCATCTAGAAGACTTACTTACTGGCGGCACCTATTTCCACACAAGCGCAATGCTTTTCCGAAATGCGTTCTACCAAGCAGAAAGCGGCCAGGTGAACATTCCGGCCATTTTCCATGAGGTTCGGGGTGACACAATCCGGTTGCTCGTTCATGCGGCGCAAGGCGGCATCCTTTATTTGCCAAGAACAATGTCCGTCTATGATGACCATAAAGGCGGGATCTGGACGGGGCTGGATTGGCCGGGACGCAGAGAACTGCTGAACAACCTCTACACGCGCCTTTCCGAACACGGATATCTTACCAGCCTTGGAGAACCCAAAGCTGCCGAATACCTTGCGGCTCGCCTGTCTGAAATTGCTGCATATTCACCAGCGTCGCTTCGCCCGATTTCGCTCTATCCAGATCATGTCATGACGGCTCCACGTCATCGGCTGACAGAAATCAGTCGGATTTCAAGCGTCCTGGATCTAGAAACTCAACTTTCGACCCTGACTGCTTCTAACAGTTACGAAGAAGCCTTGCGGCTGGTCTTTCGGTTTCTAAGCGCAATTTCCTATGATCGAAATATTTCCCGGGCAGCGCGCTCGCGTCGGGTGACCAGCCCTGAGATTGACTGGCACTGCGCCAATATTGGCGGACTGATTGCTGCCAGCCAGAACATACTTCCAACGGCGACAGAGCCTGCTGACTCTGCCGAAGGCCCCGTGGTTATACTCGTCTCAGGACTTGTCGAAGACCTCGACGGAATGTGGGAAGCGGCGCGCGAGATGATTGAGCTTTGGCAAGGCCAAAAGCGCGTTGTCGTGATGTCGACCGAACTCCTTGCCACCATGCCTGACATTCAAGAACGTGTTGGACCAGAAGTTGAGCTACTGCTCAATACGGACCATACTCTGGTCGAAAAGACCGCTTGGTTAATTTGGCATTTGTCAAAATTGAAGGCTTCGCAGATCGTGGTCGTCCCTGCTAGGAATGACGTGGTTATAGGCGCCGGATTGAGACGAGAACACGCGCCGAAAATTCACTTGGTCAGCACCTACAACACGGGATACATGCCCATTTGCCATTCGTACGCACTAACCGGGTATCTCGCTCGCCGCCCGTATGACCTCGCATGGTTTGCCAAGATTGCGCCAAATCGCGACTTAATAAACGCGCCACGACTCATTTCCGGCGCGCCTGCGATGCAGCCGTTGCCGCAAGGCACACCGCTAGTGACCGCGACCGCTGCTGCGGCAGATGGGCGTTTCGAAGGCCATTACGATTTTGACCTGCACCTGATGATACCGGTGTTGCTGAAATCTGGCGCACATCGCCACATTCACGCGGGCCCGCTTTCGGATGCGATTTTGAACCGCATACGCAAGGAATTGATCCGCCAGAAAATGCCAGTAGATGCCTTCGTTTACTTGCCAACGGTCAAGAATTTCGGGGCTGAATTGAAGGCCGCCGGTGCAAGTCTATTCCTGCACGGGTTCCCTTGGCCAGAAGTGACCCCACTACTCTCGGCTATGTCTGAAGGTCTGCCGGTGCTGGCCCATGAAAACTACCTTAATCCGGCGTTATCATTGGCCGATCTTTGTCCGCCAGAGACTCCTGTCTGGGCAAACGCCGATCAACTGTCTGCCGTGATCAAGAGCATCAACGCAGAATGGCTATCTTCACAATCAGCATCTGTTTCCGCCCATGTTGCAGCGCGCAATTCGCCGAATGCACTGCGCGAAACAATGGGGACGTCCTACATGGCCCCAATGGCAGCCGAGGCAATCCCCAATGTGCATGTCCCAGAGGGTCGCCAAGAACTGCGCCGTCTAATGTCTGAAATCATGGAAGTGACATTGTTCCGGACATAACGGGTGGTCGCGCTCTCACAGGGGCGCGCCCTAAACGCTCATATTTTTCAAATGCCTGCGGATAGCATGTTCGATGTTGTCAAAGACGATAAGCTCACCGTTCTCAAGCACCATGCCCATGGTACAGAGGCGCCGCATCAAATCCATTGAGTGAGAGACAACGATGGCGCCGCTGTCTTGCATGCGGCGATTGAATACTTCTTCGCTTTTCCTTTTGAAGGCCGCATCGCCAACGCTCGTCACCTCGTCCACCAGATAGGTGTCAAAGCGAATCCCCATGCTAACCCCAAACGCAAGACGAGACCGCATCCCGGAAGAATATGTTCGGAACGGCAAGTGGAAATGGTGCCCAAGTTCGGCGAAATCCTCGACAAAATTGATAAGCGCATCGGTGTCGACGCCGTAGACCCTTGCGATGAAACGTGTGTTCTGTGCGCCCGTCAGCTCTCCGTGGAAACTTCCTGCAAACCCAACCGGCCAGGATATTGTTCCGTCGGTCACAACGCGGCCGGTGGTTGGTTTGATCGTGCCAGCAATGATCCGGAGTAGTGTAGATTTCCCCGCCCCATTACGGCCAAAAAGGCCAACTGAAGCCCCAGTTGGAAAAACTGTATTGATCTCTCGCGCAACCGTTTGGCGCATACCATCGAGAACGTAAGTCTTGGAGATATTCTCCAGCCGGATCATCCGAGGACTCTCGCCTTACCGCCGATCACGAAGGCTGTAGAAGATCAGAACGCCAATCGCCCAAGCCATCAAGAGAAAGAAGCCCGTCAGACCCAGCAAGGTCCAGCGTTGCGGATATTCGGATTTCTCGGCTGCCGTCGGCTGAATATGCGCGGCAAGGTACCGCGATTTGCGCAAAGCTTCTGCCTGTGCTGCGTCAAAGGCCGCAAGCGCCACGCGGTAGGTTTGCTCTGCAAACTCGCGGTCCACGGTCAACCTTTCGAACTCGGCAACCATTGTCGCATAGTCCTCGCCACCAGGCCCCTGCTCGCTTTCATTGAACTTCCGGCGCTCTTCTTCCATCCGGTTCTTAATCACGTCTATACGCTGTTCCGCCTGCGTGATCCGCGGATCCGTTGCATTTGTCGTGGCTCTTAAAAGATCAAGCTCAATATAACTTTCGGCGAGTTGAGCCTGCAGGCTATTCAGGATTCCCATTTGCCCCTGAAGGTCAGCAACAGGGTCAACCATCCTTGTCCGCATCCGGAAAGCCGTCATTGCCTCCCGTGCAGTTTTCAGCCGATCCAAGGCCCGTTCCATTTCGATCCGGGCGTAACGTGTGGCGTCTTCCCGAGCTTCTTCCGAAAGCTCGTTGATTTTTTCGGTACTTCGCTCCAAAATAGCGCCAGCAATGAGCGTGGCTTCTTCCGGTTTGAACGCTAGAACGCGCAAAGTCATCAGCCTTGAACTGGAGTCATAGGTGATCCGAACCTTGTCCTCCCAATGGTCAACCAAATCCTCGATTGATCCATCCGGATCAAAGGCAAAAATTGGATCCGAAGGCCAAGCTTCAGAGAAGATCTTGCGAAGATTTATCTTGGCATCAAGATCTTCCACCATTTCCTGACTATGGATGTAGTCATACAAGATGTCAGAGTCTGAGGATCCGCCCCCTGAAAGACTGGTAATTCCGCCCAGAATGTCGAGAGAGGATTGCATCTCTTGGGTTCGAACAGAGAAGCCAACGGTTGATGCATACTGATCTTGTGCGACAATCCAGAGATAAAGCGCCGTCGCCACGACGGGAACAAGGACCAAAGCCACAAAAGTCGCCAAGACGCCGCGATGGCGCGGTCTGATTTCTGCAGCGGCTGCGATTGGCGGACCGCTGACTGAACCGTGCGTCGTCTGAGATGGCGCAGCGGGATCAGCACGCAAAGGCACTGGGGCCGCTAGACTGGCAGGTTTCTTCTGCCCTGAACTTCCTGATTGCGTTCCCGAAGAAGGCCGAGCAGGCGCATGGGCGAAACCGGCTTTTGCTGCGCTGGCAAATCGCGCGGCCAGCGAAAGCGGCAATGAACCATCGACCTGTTCCATAGAATTCTGAACGGAGGGCTTCGAGTATTCGCCCTCTGCGTCTGACGTACCGCCCTTGCTCCCAGAGTCGCCGTCAGCTGTAACGCTCCCATCGAGCCCACTCGTTTTGCCCGCGTTTTGTGAAGCAAAATTATCTCCGTCCGTCTGGGGAACGGAAGACGAGCTAGCGTGAACAGCCATAGGCACGACTTGGGGCAACTCATCCGAAACCGCCCTGATCCTCAGACGCGGAGCGCCTGGCGTCGCGAAAATTGGACTGGGTACAGGAGTGAAAGCGGAGACTCGCTCCCCGCCCTCTTCGGGTTTTCCCGACAGCGCATCAGCAAGATCCCGAGACATTGGAACCGCCCTCAGAACAGGAGGCTTTCTTGAATTACCGTGAAATTTGGCCACGCCAACCTTCGAAGAAACGATTTGGGCATCAAAGCGCCGCTTTCCCTTTTCTTACTACAGGGGAGGTGATAGGTCTAGCTCTTGTTTCTGCACGAAAAGATGACCCAAACAGCCCCTCCATCCCCCCCTGCTGGCTCTAACTTTCAGCAACTCGATCAGGGCCCCATCCTGGATCAGGATGGCCTTCGCGCCCGTCGTTTTCGAAGTGTAAGAACAATCATCGCATTGATGCTTCGAGAGATGGCAACTACCCATGGCCGATCACCCGGAGGGTACCTGTGGGCGATCCTAGAGCCAGTCGCGGCTTTGGCGATCTTTTCTGTTGGCTTCTCTCTACTTTTCAATTCGCCGCCGCTCGGCAACAGTTTTCCGCTATTTTATGCGACGGGCTTTCTGCCTTTCATGTTGTTCAACGACGTCGCCAACAAGATGGCTACTTCCATCAACTTTTCACGCCCTTTGCTCGCATATCCTGCGGTCACCTTCCTTGACGCTCTAATTGCGCGGTTCTTGCTGAACGTCCTTACCCATCTGATGGTGGCCTACATCGTCTTTTTCGGAATAATTACGGTGTTTGGCGCAAGGGCCGACCTAGATCTTCCCAGAATCCTTGAGACTTTTGCAACTGCAGCGTTTCTAGGGATCGGTATCGGCACATTGAACTGCTATCTGATGACCTCATTTCCAATTTGGGAGCGAAGCTGGCAGATCGCGACCCGGCCCCTCTTCATCATCTCTGGCATCTTTTTCACCTATGACTCGATGCCTCGATTTGCCCAAGATGCTCTTTGGTACAATCCCCTCCTGCACATCGTCGGGATGTCGAGGGATGGTTTCTACGGATCCTATCGATCTGATTACGTTAGTGAAACCTACGTTCTTGCAATTGCTTCCTCGACCTTGCTCCTTGGACTCTTGTTGCTTTGGCGCCATCACCGTGCATTCCTTGAGAATTGACCTGCGTCCGGATCACATGCTGACATCCATTAAGACAGTAGTTATAGGTCTGAAGTGACAACGAGACTTCTGGAACGGATTTGATGACGCCCCCCGCGAGCAAGAACGATCTTCATCGGCGCAATCGTATGTTGCGACCTGTTAAGGTCTACCCCTTGGATATTGGCCGCTGTCCCTCATTTCAGCCAGCGTTTACTTGGCCGCTGTCTCTAACGATTTCTGAGCGAGGCTCTTACTAATGCCGGATGGAAACGCTTCCGACCAGCCCCTGCTGGTCCTTTGTCTACCGTCTACGACATCTGTCGTCGGGGCTGCGGAGCTGTTGTCCTCCTCGTCGGCTGCGAAACAGATAAAAAGCCTAGATGAGTTGGCTCCTGCGATCTCAGATGGCGGGCAATTTCGTTTGACAGTCCTATGTCCAGAACCTGAATCTTGGGTCGCGCTTAGCCTAGCATCAGGAACAATGCCGTCCGATGCTGTCAAAGCTTGGAGAGAAGAGGTTCGCCCCTTGCTCGCCTTGAAACGCGCTAGGCGACGGCAGACGACTTTGGTTTTTGATACAATGCTGACGCTTGCCCCTGCGGCCTGCGCTGAGGCAACGGGCCTTACCGCGCCAGAGAACTTGGCCAATTTGCGTTCAGCAACCGACCCCGTTCTTTTGATGATCGCGCGTGACGCCCTGCGTCGCGATCCGAATGCCTCGGCTGCTGCGGAAGAACTGACTGCTTCTGCCCTATCGACGAGTGGCTTTAGGCCTCAATCCATGCTTGCGGCTGATGAAGTCTTTAGCGCCTACACTGATAAGGTCGACACGCTTTCAGCGGCGGCTCAAGATAAGTCGCAAACCCTGATCTCTCGCCTGACGCAAGAAGTTGAACTGCTGCAAGCGCAAGTAAAGTTGGACACGACTACCTCGGATGAAGTCCATGCCTCTTTTGCAAAAGAGCAGAGTAAGGCCAAATCCAGTGAAATGTCCTTGGCCAAAACCCGGACTGCGCTGAGTCAGACTGAAAAGGAAATGTCTCTTTTGCGTGAACAGGTACGTCTGGATCGCGAGGGCATTGAACAGTTGCAGGCAATGCTCAACGCCGAACGGGCAAAGACGTCCGCGCAAGCCGCTTCTACAAGGACAATTCAGGCATCATTCGAGGCAAAACTGAAAGAGGCGGAGCAAGCGGCAATAACGGCCCGCGAAAAGGCCGAAGCAGAGTCTGGTCAGATGATCCAGCAATTGCGTGAACAAGTCCGACTTATGAGTGCCAGCCTCGAAAACTATCATGGTCAGGTCGAGAACTTTGAATCTGAACGCGGCGATCTGCTATGCAAAATTGATCAACTGCATCGTGGTCAGGAAGACCTGGAAGGGTATTACGATCAGGCGCGCAGACTGACCGACCAGGTCACAAGCATGTCTGACGAGCTGCTGTCTCTTCGCGCCCAGTTGGAAGAGCGGGACGGGAAGATTACATGGCTTCAGACTGAAATCGCGAAAATATATCGCTCACGCAGCTATCGCTTGATGACGCCTCTGCGAAAGATCCGTAAGGCAATCGACTGACTGTTTCAGCGTCGTGTGAGTGAAGGGGACTGACATGAAGATTTTGGTGACGGGCGGTGCCGGTTTCATTGGCTCGGCCGTGGTTCGCAAGGCCATTCGCGACGGTCACAGCGTCATCAATCTTGACTCGCTAACTTATGCCGCCTGCCTAGAAAATGTGGCAAGCGTTTCAAATGCACCAGGTTATGTTTTTGAACACGCCGATATTCGCGACCGCGCAGCTTTGGAACGGATCTTTTCGGACCATGACCCTGATCTGGTCATGCATTTGGCGGCAGAATCTCATGTTGATCGCTCGATTGATGGGCCGGGAGATTTTGTCGAAACAAACATCACCGGCACCTACAATATGCTGGAAGCAGCGCGCGCTTACTGGACGCGCAAGGGCAAACCAGAAAGCTTTAGGTTCCACCATATTTCTACCGATGAAGTTTTCGGAAGCCTGCCAAATGATCCGTCGGTGAAGTTCACCGAAGACACGCCCTATGATCCTCGGTCGCCCTACTCTGCCTCAAAGGCAGCTTCGGACCACTTGGTTAGGGCTTGGCACGAAACCTATGGGCTGCCAGTCGTTCTGACAAATTGCTCGAACAACTACGGGCCATTTCACTTCCCGGAAAAACTCATCCCGGTAATCATCCTGAACGCTTTGGCCGGCAAGCCATTGCCCATTTACGGTGACGGGTCGAACATCCGGGATTGGTTGTTCGTCGAAGATCACGCGGACGCTCTGTTACTTGTCGTTCAAAAAGGGAAGATCGGTCGCAGCTACAATATCGGCGGCGAGAATGAGCGGACGAACCTTGAATTGGTCAAGACACTTTGTTCGATCCTTGATGTAAAGCAGCCCAAGGCAAACGGCTCGTACGCCGATCAAATCACCTTCGTCACTGACCGCCCAGGCCATGACGCGCGCTATGCGATTGATCCTTCACGGATTCGAACGGAACTTGGTTGGAAGCCTAGTGTGACAGTTGAAGAAGGTTTGGCACGGACAGTTGATTGGTACCTGTCGAACGAAGATTGGTGGCGCCCGCTGCAAGCCCGCCATGGCGTTGGACTGCGACTGGGAACAAAGGCATGAACCTTCTGGTCTTTGGTGCAACGGGACAGGTGGCAAAAGAGCTTCATCGCTTGGCTCCGCAGGCCACATTCTTGGGGCGGGAGTCGGCTGATCTCTTAGATCCCACCTCTTGTGTCACTGCCATACGCACCCATCGACCAGACCGGGTAATAAACGCAGCGGCTTGGACCGCGGTTGACCGTGCCGAAACCGAAGAAGAAACCGCTACACTTGTGAATGGCCGGTCGCCGACTGCAATGGCGGAAGAGTGCGCACTGCGAAAGATTCCGTTCGTCCATATCTCGACCGACTATGTATTCGACGGCTTAGGCAGCAATCCCTACCGCATAGATGATATGCCAGCCCCCCTTAGCGCCTATGGCAGATCAAAACTCGTCGGTGAAACGGGCATCCTCAGCGCCGCTGGTACGTCAGTGATCCTTAGAACCTCTTGGGTCTTCTCGGCCCATGGCGCCAACTTCCTCAAAACCATGATCCGCCTAGGCCGTGAACGAGAGCAGTTGAACGTCGTCGCTGACCAAATTGGCGGCCCTACCCCCGCAAGAGACGTTGCTGCGGCATGTCTGACCATTTCGGAACGTCTGATGGCCGAGCCTGCGAAGGCAGGTATTTACCACTATTCTGGCGCGCCGGACGTGTCATGGGCAGATTTCGCCCGAGCAATCATGCAACAGGCAGGACTGTCCTGCCAAATTTCTGATATCCCAACCAGCGCCTACCCGACACCAGCTCGCAGACCGGCCAACAGCCGATTGGACTGTTCGGGTCTATCTGACTTTGATCTGTCTCGCCCCGATTGGCAGAACGGGATCGCCACGGTATTAAAGGAATTAGGAGCCATTGAATGACCAAAAAGACGGCGTCAGGTCGGAAGGGCATAATTCTGGCGGGCGGTTCCGGAACCCGCCTCTATCCCATTACCATCGGGATTTCTAAGCAGCTTTTGCCGGTCTACGACAAGCCGATGATCTACTATCCACTGTCGGTTCTTATGCTGGCTGGCGTTCGCGAGATTGCGATCATCACCACCCCTCAGGATCAAGATCAGTTCCGCAGACTTCTTGGCGATGGCAGCCAATGGGGACTAAACTTTAGTTTCATCGCTCAACCTTCGCCCGATGGGCTCGCCCAAGCCTATATCTTGGCTGAGGAATTTCTGGATGGCGCACCATCGGCTATGGTGCTTGGCGACAACATCTTCTTTGGGCAGGGCCTGACGCGCATGCTTGCGGCTGCGGACGCCCAAGAAAGTGGTGGCACCGTTTTTGGCTATCAGGTTTCTGATCCAGAGCGCTATGGCGTGGTCGGTTTCAACGAGACGGGGCAGGTCGTTTCGATCATCGAAAAACCGTCCAAACCCGCATCGAATTATGCGGTTACAGGTTTGTATTTTCTGGACGGGCGGGCCCCGAAACGCGCGCGACAAGTCAAGCCATCGGCCCGGGGAGAGTTGGAAATAACTTCGCTCCTTGAACTGTATTTGAACGAAGGCTCCCTTCAGGTGAACAGAATGGGCCGTGGCTATGCATGGCTTGATACCGGAACACATTCAAGTTTGCTTGATGCTGGAAATTTTGTTCGGACGCTGGAAATGAGGCAGGGGCTTCAAGTCGGTTGCCCAGAAGAAATCGCCTTTGAAAACGGCTGGATCACGCGCGAAGACTTGGCCCGAATTGCTGCACAATATGCAAAGAATGCCTATGGGGATTACCTGCTGGGGCTCTTGGCTCATTCTAGGTTGGGTGAGTGAGAACCGGGTCGTCGAGTTTGGTTACAGTTCTAATGGCCGTGCACAATGGCGCGGAAAATTTGCCCGACCAGTTGGCCAGCATCAAAGAGCAAAGCCTTGGGAACTGGCGTCTGATAGCGGGGGATGACAAATCCACTGATGCAAGCCGTGCTGTCCTGAATGAGTTCGCACGAATGTCCTCTGCAGAAGTAGTGGAAGGCCCCGGAAAAGGCTTTGTTGCGAACTTCTTTTCCCTACTTTCGTTACCGGGCTTGCAAGGGCCGGTTGCACTCAGCGATCAGGACGACATTTGGTTTCCTGATAAACTTGAGCGCGGTTTGAGGGCGCTGGACGAGATCGACGATCAGCGACCGGCACTTTACTGCTGCCGCCGTGTGAACTGGTGGCCAAGATTCAACAGGCGAAAACCTTCTCGAACATTTCCCGCCGCCCCCTCGTTCAAGAATGCGCTCGTCGAAAATATCGCGGCAGGGAATACGATCATCCTTAACGATGCTGCGCTCCGCCTTGTGCGTTCCACATTAGCGGCCGCCCGCGATGTGCCTTTTCACGATTGGTGGCTTTATCTTGTGATTTCCGGAGCCGGTGGACAGGTAATCTGTGATCCGAAGCCAAGCCTGCTTTATCGGCAGCACGAAGACAATCTAGTAGGCCAAGGAGAAGGCTTTCTCGCCAGCCTTAAAGTCAAACGCGGCGTATGGGACGGCAGCTATTCCCAAAGAATTGACCGAAATATTGCAGCCCTTCTACGCATCAAGGATGTCTTAACAGCGGAAAATCGCGATTGCCTTCATGATTTCGCTGCCGCAAGAAACGGTGATTTCACAACCCGGCTTTCCCTGATGCGAAAATCAGGCGTCTATCGACAAGGGTTGATTTCAAGAATTGGCTTCTGGGGAGCGGTTTGCGTTGCCAAGGTCTAAACCGCATATCCTACTGATTGGCGGCGATGGTGGATTGTCCGGTGTACCACGATACATCGAGCAGATCCTGAAGGCCGCAAATGGTGACTTCCGATTCACGGTGATGTCTGACGTGAATTCCGGTGGCTATGAATTTGTCAGCACTCATGGCGGAAAGCACATCACCCAACCGGGATTGCGCACCTCACTGTCGATATCGCGCGCCGCGAAAGCACTGCGGGGAATCTCCACCCAGATCGACATAGATCAACCAAATCTTGTCTGGGCACACGCACGGATGGCTGTCTTATTGTTACGGCTTATCGCTGTCTGGCGTCACATAAGAAAGAAACCCTTACCCGAATTGGCCATAACACTTCATGGCTTGCCCTTTGGTCCCGGCCACCGGCCGTTCACCGGTTGGATTTCGCGGGCTACAGAACTCGGTCTTCTCCGCATGATGCCTCCACATCATCTGCTCTTCCTGTCACAAGCGGCGCTCGACACGTATGCCCGATCTCCAGGAATGGCTGGGGCCCTGAACAGACACTCAACGCATGTTCTGGAAAACTGCGCCAACCTAGAGCCGATACCCCGTGAAAAGCGCGACGGTATACCAATCATCGTAATGACCGGTCGGGTGGGCTATCAAAAGAACCACCGGCTGGCCGCACAGATTTTCGGAAAGGTAAGGGCAGATTTTCAGTTTCTGCTATGCGGAGAGGGGACCAACAGTTCAGACTTCCGTGAGCATTTCATCCAGAACTCTGGCCTGAAACCAGACGACGTTGATCGGCGCGTGACGTTCCTTGGCCCCGTGGCGGACGTGCGGCCCATTTTACATCGGGCAGACATATTTCTCTCTACCTCACGATATGAAGGAATGCCGATCGCAGCACTGGAAGCGTTTCAAGCAGGCCTTCCGATTGCGACGACGAACATATTGGGAATGGCAGAAATCGTCGCGGCGCATCCGATGTCCGTATCATTTTCAGATCAAGACCCGGAAATGGCGGCTAAAGAAATCGAACGTCTCGTCGCTGAAATGCGAAAAGACGAAATGAGCCATACCTCTCAGATACAAGCCGCCTTCTCGAAAAGATTTTCCTTTTCCAAATGGTCCGAAAATCTGATTCCACTGATCCGAAAAATGTCTTCCTCCACAGACATCCACGATGCAAACCGGCCATGAAACAACCATAATCAAGAGTTAATTCGTGACCGAATAGCCGTCACTTTGTTGCTCGGCACTCTGATCTGGGGTTCGCAAACCAGATCAGTTCTAGAAAGGTGAACCTGTTCTGATGCAAGTCGAGCGTTTGGAAATGCAAGGCGTCCTGCGGTTAAGCCCAGCAAGGTTTGGGGATTCCCGCGGCTGGTTTTCGGAATCCTGGAACCATAAGCGTCTTCAGGAGCTTGGGATCAAAGAAGACTTCGTTCAGGACAATCGCTCATGGTCTGCCTCCGTTGGAACGGTAAGAGGCTTGCACTTTCAGGCGCCGCCCAACGCACAGGCAAAACTTGTTCAGGTGGTCCAAGGGGCAATTTTTGACGTTGTCGTAGACTTACGTCGCTCTTCCCCCAGCTATGGAAAGTGGATGGGTATAGACCTTACGGCAGAGACAGGTCAGCAACTGTTCATTCCGGCTGGGTTTGCACATGGCTTCGTCACACGCAAAGACGGTACGGAAATTCTTTACAAATGTTCTGACTACTACTCACCAAAGGCTGAAGGCGCGATCCGTTTTGATGATCCCGACCTAGGAATAGATTGGGGGATTGATCCGGCAAAGGCAATCTTGTCAGACAAAGACGCAAGGGCCGGGGCATTCAAGGACTTCCAATCCCCCTTTGCCTGATACTGAACCTATTCCATATGGTCATCCATCACAGGCGCATCATAAGCAGGTAATGGGATCGCACCGCCAGCCACCTGTACAGGCTGTGGAAACACCGTTTCATGAGGTGGATGTCCGCCATGCGGCAATAGCAGTGTCACTTCCAACTCGCCATCAACCCGCGACACTGGACCAATGACCCAAGGACAATCATGATCTTCAACGGGTTGCCCTTCCTCGACATGTGAAAAGTCATAGGCATCGCCATTCAGTGTCAGTGTCTCCGCGCTCAACTCGGCAACAAGAACACTGTCCATGCGGATCGGCATAAAACTGATTTTCATCGTAAACTCCTTAGAACCAGCGTCCTGTAGCCGTCATGGAAACCATTCGATTAGCAGCCGTCTGACTGACGACAGAAGTGACAGCCCATGAAGCTGTTGCCGATGTTGGCGCGGCTGTCATAACGCCCGCAAATGCTGAGGCACTTTCGGGCGTTAGAGTGATGACGGGCAGAGAGGTTCCAATGAAGGCAGCAGGGAACACCCATGTCTGCGCAGCCGACCGAAACCCACCCAAGAATGCCGTGCTGATGGCAAGGCTGATCGTTGTCCGCAGAGTGCAAATCTGCGTCCCATCTGCAAACCTGACATACTCACCATTGGCGTTACTTCCGCGCTCAATCACACCGCCCGTCGGCACGCCAGCAGACTGGCTCACCGGCCGCACAATCGTTCCCTGATGGAATTGTTCAACCCAAGGAGACCAGCCAGAGCCGCCGTAGGATCGAATGAAAACGCGTAGGTCCGTTGCAAGGGATGCCCCTGCGTAGCTCACGTACTGCTGAACCCAATTCGTGGCAGATCGCCGGATGTTCAAAAGCGCCCCGGCCGAACTGATTGGATAATTGTTTCCGGGTGTATTGCCGCCAGTAGGATTGAAGTACATTCCAGCTGCCGACAGATTATTCAGGTCGTCTGCGCTGGTTAGGGTAATCGCGCTTCCCAACCCGAAATCACCTACCTTGATGAGCCTTCCTGCTGATTGGTCAGTATTGCTCTGCGTGACGGCGCTGCCAGTAAGCGGCACGGAGAGGTTAAGCGCAGCCCCCGAAAGAACCGCCCGAACAAATCCCCCCGTCGCAAGTCCGATCTGGTCTGCATCCGGCGAGAAGATGCCGGTATCCAAATCGTTCAGGAAGCTCACCGTTGGCTGATTGGCATTTCCTGAGGCGAGCGACGCGCCAAGCGGAAGCTCGACTTTCCCAGAGGACGAAAGCGCGCGCAAAGACGTTTGAAAGCTGGAGCCATTCGAACTTGTCTTGATTTCGAAATTGTCGCTGCCAGCGGTTCCCATTTCAGCGCGCCCAGACCAGCCCGTTTGAAACAAAAGACTTGCTGTATCAGTAGCGGTCGCCTTGTTGATCTTGACTTGGTGGCCTGCCCCACTGTGGGTGAAAAGCGACGCGGCAGAAGATACGGCAAGCCTATTCAGTGAATCGGCATCGGTTGATACTCCAAGTTCTGCGACCCGCAGCGAACTTGCCTCTGTCCCAACCCATGTCACTCCGTCGAATACTGCGCGGCAATTTTCATCCAGAATCTCAGCATGCCAGCCCGGCCTTGGCGTGATAAAAGCCCAGCCTGTTCCTTCCCAGCACGCAATTTGGCCCTCATGAGCTGCAAAGCCATCCAGTGCCCCCGATGGAACAAGATAGCAATCCCCATCGGCTGGGCTGATCGGTGGACTGGTCAGCTGCCGGCTCAGGACAACCAGCTGCACCAAAATGTCCAACAGGCGCAAAGCTTCGTTATGGGTGATGTGCTTTTGCGCTTGGGCCGGAAGGATATAAGGCAAAGATAGGATCGCGGTGGAATCATTCGGCATAATTGCCCCTCTCGACTGAACAGCGGGAAGTCTGGCCAGACTCCGTCTCTGCAGCGTGAAGGCACCGTACGGTCTTCGGTAAATAGAAATTTCCAAGCGATCGGAATACTAAACCAGATTACTCAAAGCAGAAAATCTGTAGCCGTGACCATAGGTGATCCTATCAACTGGATCACCCAGTCAGCGACTCCATCTCCATCCTGATCTCCGATCAGCAATCCAGCAGGCGCAAAGAAATAGAAAGAGCTGTGCCCGCCACCAATAAGCCCGGCCACGCCGTTAAAGGTTTGGTCTAGATCGCGAAGATCAATTTTGTCCGATCCCGGGGTGAAATCGGTTATCACGTCACGCCCAGTTCCAATTCCTATGGTTGCCAGATCGGAGAATACAAAAACATCTGCGCCGGGGCTGCCGGTCATGACATCACGACCGAGGCCAGCATGGATCGTGTCATTTCCCACACCGCCATATATCCGGTTCACCCCATTCGTTGCATACATCACATCATCACCGGCTCCTCCGCCGACAAAGTCATTTCCTTGCCCTGCCCAAATGGTGTCGTTGCCATCCTCACCCAACAGGAAGTCATTGCCTCCATCTCCAAAGATCTGGTCAGAACCCGCCCCACCCTGAAGCGTGTCACTGCCTAAGGCTCCGTTGAGAGTATCATTTCCAAGCCCACCCCAGATGATGTTCCGGCCGGAACTGGCAAAGATCAAATCATCGCCTGCTCCGCCTCCGATATTGTCATCGTCCGCGCCACCAAAAATCGTGTCCGAACCATCGCCACCGCGGATGAAGTCATTGCCCGCGCCGCCGCCAATAAAATCACCGCCAGATCCAGCAAATAACACGTCGTTGCCACCATTGCCCATCAACCGATTTCGACCAACACCGCCGCCATAAATCGTATCTGCTCCGGTTCCGCCTTCTATGCTGTCATCGCCCAGCCCGCCCCAAATCATATTTGAGCCTGACAAGACCAAGATCAGGTCATTGCCGGCACCTCCACCAATATTGTCGTTTCCCCCACAAGCCTCGATACGGTCGTCTCCACCTTCGCCTCTCAACGTGTCGTTACCGCCCCCTCCTCGAAGTGTGTCATCCCCGTCGGCACCTTGGGCGCTGCCACCGTTGTCTCCCAAGACAACATTTCGCCCCGTAGGAGCAGCGATAGCCGAGCCCGGCAGATACCGACTGATAGGCAATAAATCCGTTGACCGAAAATCGGCTGCTGCAAGCGGCCGACCATCGGCCGATACGATCTCGATAACCGAAGATCCAAAGGTCAGGCTGATCCCGTGAGCCGTCGACGTGAAGCCAATCTGCGAGACATCTCGCAGCATCGGCAAATTCGACAGGTCAAGACGGTCAGAGCCGAGCTCAAAATCGGTGATGGTCGTAACTCGCGCGCCGGGAAGAATGACAAATACGTCATCCCCCGTCCCGCCCGTCAAACGTACTCGCCCTCCTGGACCAGATGCAGAAACAACGATATCATCACCGGCACCTCCATGAATTGATGCCGTCGTCCCTGATGCCATAAGAACATCGTCCCGGGGCGTGCCAAGCAGTTCTGCCGGGCCATGAGTCAGTACGATCCCGGTGTTGATTTCCAGCGAAAGACGCGTCAGTCCCGGATCGCGTGAACTTGCCACATAGATCTGTCCCATGCCGTCCGCTGCCCATCCTGCTGCAATGGCGCTGATAGCCCCAAGCGTCGCAGACTCGGTGTCCTCATAACTTCCCAAATGCAAAAGACTTCCGCCGGGCAAAAGTAGAAAGAGGCTTAGCCCATCATCCGCCCCTGCCGCCAAGACGAAAACATGGTCTCCAGCTTGTAGGACTTCCAAAACAGATACCGATTGAAACCGAGACTCTCGGCTATCCACAATATGATCAGTGGCGACCAGACTGCCGTCTTGAAGAAGTCTGAAAACAGTCAAGGAAGAACTGCCAGAGCTGGCCAAGATAACATAGTTTTCACCGCTGACGGTGACTGTCTCCAAAGCTGATGGCGACGAGAAACCAATGCCAGACTGAGGACCGCTCACAAGGTCAATTTGCTGCAACTGCAGTCCATCAGACACTCTGTACGTCACCAAGGATTGACCGAAACTCGATGCCGTAATCAGGAATGTTCCCCCAGACGTCGCAATCGTGTCCAAGCTCGACACTGCTCCACCCAACTGTGAAGTGAAGGGCTCTGGCATTTCGGCAGAATATCGGCGTCCTTCAGTCAAAGTTACAGGTTGAAGCGTTCCATCGCTCAGAACCGCTATGTAGGCGGCTGTATCCCAGCCGGCGATGTCTGTGACCAATGCCATGTCCATTGCCGGGTTAAGTCCACTTTCCCAACGGATCGACGCTCCGAACTGGCCGCTTGCTGTCAGGAAATAGGCTGAAGATGGGCTGCCGGTCATGCCTGCTGGCATCAAAAGTGTGGTTCCATCGGGAAGGACCAAAAGCTCTGCAGTTGGCCCAAATCCGGCCATTGGCACTACGGATCGGTAAGACACTGTTTGCAGCAGCGACGGTGCACCACTCCCGCCGATATCAAACAAGAACATTCCACCTTCACTGCGTGTCAGCGCAATCAGATAGCCTTCTTCTGAAATCAGAAGATCAGAAACCGTGGCAAGCGTCATGTCGCTGCGGCCCGCAAGCGTGGCCACATGGCGAAGTCCCACCATTTGGAAACCCCTTATCCCAGCACCCCCGTGCTGGTTTCAGGGATAGGGAGGCGTGCTTAATCCGGGATTAGAACAAGTTGGCAAGTCTCGGGCACGTTCGTAGAATTGAACGGCCAGATCCCACTCTTGTCACCAAGCCTCCACACTTCCGTCTGATTTGTAGCCGCAGCGCTCCATAAGTGGCGCGCAGATTTCGTTCACGATCTTCTGGAACTGCGGATCAAGGGGTTCAAACCGGCGCGAGGTGTCAATGGCACCATGATACTTAGGTGAGAAAAATGGGTTCGCGCGTTCCTTTTCGGACGGCTCGTGCTTTCCTTTGTTCCAGATTTCCGCTGGATTGATACCACCCATGCCAGTGAATGCGCGCAATTGGTCAATCAACCACTCTTGGTTGAGATCTTCATAACGGAAATGGAACACGCTGCCCGCCAAGTCAGGATCGTCAACATGGGCATAGCTCAGCACATATTCCGTAGCGAGCCGATAAACCTCGACGGCCCCCATCTTAACACCGGACCGCGTATAAACCTCTTGCTGAGAACGGATAACGTCATGAGGGTGGCGCAAGACAGTTACAAACTGTGTCGGCCATTCCATCAATGCTTTCACTGCGGCAAAATTCGGTGTCAGCAGAGGGTCCTTTACGCATAGAACCTTAGGCTGCTTTTGAACGCGCCAAATCAGGCTCATGGACTGCATCACCAACTTGCTAAGGTGCTGCCTCAGGTGTTCGGGGACCTTGAAGAACTGGGATGTATGTGCCCCCCAATGCTCCATTCCGACAGCGTATGACTCAAAGAGTGGCCGAACGAAGCTGATCTCAGGATGGTAGTCATTGCATGCAGGGGCAGTGCACAACAGCGCATGAGTCACACTCGTCCCAGAGCGGGGGGCTCCGCCCACGAAGATCGCTTTCATGGGTCCCGTCGGTGTATTCATTCGCTCGCTCCAAAACTGTTTGCGGGGGCGTTCATTTCCCTTCCCTTTAACGCGTGTTTACGAACAGGGCCAGAGTCCTGCGCTTTCGTCGGCAAGTGTGTGACTCTTTGCCAATTCAAGAGAGGCGGAGCCTTAACGCTTGGGATCTTTGACCAGGCCCGATTTCGCCTTCACCAGACCTTCAATCGCGCTCTCCATATTTTTGGAGAAGATTGGGTTGTTGACGAATCCCGGGTTTTTGGCGGCGGCCTTGAGGCGGGATTTGAGGTCGTTTCGTCTGTCGTGGTCTGTTCCCAGGGCGGTTGCCAGCGCGATGTAGTCTTCGGGCGTGTCGGTCAGCAGTTCGGCGAATCCGTGGGTTTCGGTCAGGAACTGGTCGATGGACCGGGTAGACCTGCGACGCAGGGTGATGGGCGGAATGCCATGAACCAGCGCAAGGTGGGTCATCGTCGCTCCGCCATGCGGGAAGGGGTTAAGATAGATGTCGGCGCAGCCCAGCGCCGCTTCGGCCTCGGCCACCGAAAGCTCGCCCAGAATATGGATCCGCGATGGGTCAAGCCCGGTCTCTGCCGCGGTTTGCGCAACCTGCCGATTGAAGACAAAGGCCATCGACCGCGCTGCCCAGCCGGGATTGTAGGGGGCTAAAAGCAGCACGCCGTTGGGAATGTCGCGGGTGGCGCGCATCATCGTGACCAGAGTTTCATGCCGCAGCTTCATTGACGAGCCTGCATTCATCAGCACGACGTCATCAGCCGAGAGCCCAAGCGCGGCCCGGTCAAGCGGTGGGTTCGGGCGTGGCTCCAGCGTCGTCAGGTAGTTGATCACAGGGCCGGGCAGCCGGATCAGCGTCTCACTGAAATCCTCTTGTGGCACTTCGTGATCAGAATGGTCGCTTTGGCCAGTGATGACCGCATCGAAGGACGGATAGCCCATCGGCATCGGCACATGCGAGTTCAGCACGATCTGCAAGGGGGCCACGCGATGAAACAGCGCAAGGTCCATCGGTTGCAGACCATAGGTCGTCGCATTGGCGTAAAGGAAGACATCCAGATCATCTGCCAGCAGCGCCGCGCGGATGCCCGCAGCATCGCCGGGTAGATCGCGGCGGTTCGGAACCACCGCGTCAAACTGTCGGTCAAAGCCCGGATCCTTGCTGACGACCCGGTCACGGAAGCCGATGGAATAACCGAAAATCTCAAACCGGCTGGCGTCAAAGCCGTTGAAAAACGTCAGAACCGCCTCGCTGTCCGGACCCTTCTCAAACGTCCGGCACAACACACCAACACGGATCCGACGCTCGCCAGATGAGGGGCCGATAAGTCTCGAAGAAGGGACTTCGAAATCTTCCCGCAAGGCGACCCTGCTCAAAACGCGGTTTCTGGCCCTTTGCACGCCGCGCAGCGACTCGTCGACCAGAAACAACTGCCCCAGATCAATCCGCCCTGCCATCCGCGACAGGCGCAACGACAGCGCCGCGGAAACCGCTGGCTCCGCCGCCGGGTCCAACCGGTCCGCCAGCCAATCCAAAAGCCGCTCGACATGCGACACCCAAGCCGCATCCTCCCCCGCCCCGATCAGCGCCGGTGGCGACATCGCCCAGAAAATCCAGCGTTCCAGAACCGCTTCCGGCAGAGCCTCATGCGGCTTTGGCAAAGGCACCTGCCACGCTGGCAACAGCACCATGCCCAGCATCACCAGCCGCCGCAGCCCGACAGGGCCGGCAAAGACCGCATCCAGCCCCTCTGACCCCTCAGCAACCTGCTCCAAAGCCGCAGCCACACGCCCCGCCAACGCCGCTTCCGCCGCCTCAAAACCGCCCAAAACCGGAAAGCCTGATCGCAGATTCCGCCCAAAATCGGTGAAGAAAGCGTGATCAAACACCTCTTCAATCTCTTCCCCACCCGCGCCTTCCAGCGCCAAGGCCGCAGACCGACGCAAATGCCGCAGACGATCCTCAAACCCCAAAGGCGTCGGCCCAGCCCTGACAGCCCAAGCCCCCGTTAGAACATCCGCCTCAAAAGACGCTCCGTACAAACGGTCAAGGATACGTCCAAGTTTTGTCTCCTGTGGCCATCGCGTATCAAAGAAAGGGACGACCAGAGATGACGGCACCGAATAATGCGCTTCGACCGGCTTTAGGTTCACCCCGGCGCTACCCGGCAGTTGCCAGCCCGAAACCGCGGTCATTTCAAGCCCGGCGATACGTCCGATGACGTCCCAACGATGAAAATCAGTACCGGGAGCGTTTCCATGAAGCACCCAGACCCGTGTCCCTGGACGGGCAACGCCCAACACGGCCAGTTGCGGACAGTCTGTCGCGACAATTTCTTCGGCATCGCAGACCAAAGCCAGCAGTTCGGCAAAATCCAGCTTTGCCGGGTCGCGCTGCAGAAATCCACATCGCGCCAATTCGTCACCAATTTCTTCAAGATTGAGAAGGCGCCGGCTTGAAAGCCCTTCTGCCGCCAGAAACAGACGCCGCGCGGGTACTGATCGGCCCGCAGTACGAAGCCTGTCACGCAGCAAGGCCAGGCTTTCCGGATGGATCCGAACAGCCGCAGGCGTAGCCTTCGATCGAGCCGTCACATCTGCGGCAGCTTCTTCAAGCCGATTGACCGCTTCTGAAACATAGAGCCGATCGACAACGGCCGTACTTCCACGGGGCACACGAATGATCGCCCGATCCGGGAATGTCATACGCAGTGCTTGAAGCGCCTGTCGTGGGATATCAGCCTCGGTCAGAACAGGAACATCGGCAGGAGCTATTTGGGCGGCAAGAATAGCTCGTGGCAAAACCTCAAGCAGGAAATGATCCAACCTGTCGTCGGAACTGCCACAGGCAAAAATTGCCTCGCCAAAAGATTGTCCCGAAACGTGACTACGAAGCAGAACTGCATCATTGCGGCGCGCCGCGACTGCGGTTTGAGGCCGAACAGCGAAGGCACCAAGTCGTGCCAATTCGCTTCCGGGAAGCGGCCCCTGTTCTGGCCCAATCGGCCACCAGCCGCCATCTTGCGTGCCAATGCCGTCAGCACCGCCGGCGACAGTCGCTCGACGGCACATCCCGACCCGGATCTCGGGAACATCGAACTTCGGCGGGGATGGTGCGATATGGCCATGAGCCACCACCGCAGGCCGGGTCAAAGATACTGATGAACCGCCAAGCGCGGGCTGCAGATCCATGCTTTCGGGCGCTTTGTCCAAGGCCCGTCGAACCTCGACCGCCAAGGTCGGATGGGGTGCCGCCGTGGATGGATGAATTGCCTCAGCAAGCATGATCTTTGCCTGATCATCATCAGACTGTTGGACCAATGCTTCAACCATACGAAGCATGGAGTTCCGCAGCGCCGGATCGTGGGGCTGAACGGTGCGGAATACCCCGGCCCCTACTGCTGCATAGTGCAATAGGGGCGACCCGCCTTCACGGGATTTAAGATAGCGTTGCCAGTAATCGTTTCCGTCAAAGAACGGATGGGGCAGCAAACCATCAAATTGCCCCTTGACCAAATAATGCACCAAGGCATTCGCCGATTTCGCCCGCGCTTCTTCTGACTGGGAAAGATAAAAGGCGGTCGAGAACCAAGGATGCGGGTCTATGTTTTCTTCATTACCCTTCAGCACATAGTGGCGCGTCGGGTGGTCGGAGCACCAAGGCGCCTGAGACAAAATGTGTGAAGCACTGACAAGTGGGTGGGTATCAACCCGAGACAGCTTGCCTTCTGCAAGATCCAGCAACAGCGACCGCATGGAAATACAGGTCTCTGGCCGCCGCTCGGACACAAAGCTTGGGTCTATCAGCGCGTGGGTGCCGCGATCCAGCCGGTTTCCTTCAATCAGGTGAGCCCACAACGTATTCGGAGCGGCCCAACGATATCTCTTTGCATCCTCACCACAAAGATGTGCCGGGTCATGCAAGGGATCAGGAGAAGGTTCGCTTGGCGACGCTTCCGGTTTTCCAAGCCAATAAAGCAAGCCTTCAAGAATGTCGTTTGCGCCCCAATCTCGCACTATCTCGGGGCGTATCAACGGGTGAGGGCTGAGGCCTGCTTTGCAACCGACAGTCAGGTAATGCAGCAGATGCGGAGTGGTATCGGCATCAAAGCCGCGGGCACGCGCATAGTGTTTCGGGTCAAACAATGGATGCGGCTGGATCGCGACCGAGCCTGCTTCAAGATAGCGCTCTAGGACGCTCGCCTGTTCAGCCTTGATTTTCTGGGAATGATTTTCCAACCGCGACAAGGCGTTTTCTGCGCAGGCAGGTACGAAATAAGGATGCGGCGTCAACCCACGCTTTTCACCGTAACGCAGGTAATGGGCCAGCAGGCTTGCCTTTTCTCCTACAGTCCCCTTCGGCAATTGTGCACGATAATGCCAAGGACTGAACAGCGGGTTGGGTGACCTTCCCTCACGCTCTCCGTTATCGCGATAATGGCGACGCGGGTCGATCTTGGCCTTGGCAATATCCGGATAGCGCGAAAGATAGTAATCGGCATCAAACAAACGATTAAAAGCCGAGACCGTTTCTTCCTCTGAAACGTTTCCAGAAAGACGCCCCTCCGTTACATCCAGAACGGCTTTCAATCGACGTGCGAACCGTTCCGCGCTGCACCGGCGCTCGTACCAGTCCCGTGCCTGATCGCCTCTCTGACTAAGGTCGGGGGCGGTGAAACCTTTCCGAAGAAGCTCTGCCAGGACAGAAACGTCTGACCAATCAATCGTGCCAAGCAGTCCAAGATTTTCAGCACCATCTCCGGTGAAACGGGCAATCGCCACACGCGACCATGCGGCCGCGCAAAACCCCATGGAATGGGAAATTCCGGGCAAATTGCCAAAGAACACATTGACCCCGAAATGCCGCAGGATGTTGGCAACAGCTCCTTCTTCGCTTACGAACACCACACGATCAGTGTTCAGGTCCACCTCCTTCAACCGGACCTGAACCGCCTGACCTAAGCGCGGGTCAGAGGGCCCGATGTGGATATGCCGCCCATTCGTCGCTTTCACGACCTCCAGAATAAAGTCAGCCAGCCAATCAATTCCAATGAGGTCCAGATCGTCGCTAGAACAAGAGGTGGACGTCGTCAGGTTTCGACCAAAAGGATCGCTCAGACTGATTTGTTGACCGGTTTCGGCTAGCCGCTTCGCCAGCCGCCTGAACGACTTCATAACGCCTCGAGCGTCCAAACCACCAAGAACTGGCCTTTGCACACTATAATCCGACGTCGACGGATTGTTTTCTGGATCAAAGATCAGACCAAGTTCTGCGAGTCTCGGTTTGACGGCAATCCCGCAGTCGCTCATGGCCCTGCGAAGCATCGGTTTGGAAACAGCCGGGCCAAGGATATGAAGTGCGTCGGCGAACTCTGGGTCAATAAACCCCGGAACAATCGCACCTTGCGTGGTCTGGCCGTGCAAGAGGTAAAGCCGCTTGCCCATTCTTCGCGCCAAACGCTTCGCGGCTGCAACTGCTACCTGATCTGTTGGAGCAGAATGAACCATCACACGCTGGGGCAAAAGCAGGTCAACCCGTCCGGCGACCCATTGCCAGTAGCCAGCCTCGGTCACATTGTCCGGCCCCTGAATAACAAATCCGCCAGCGGCAGCGATATGGGACAAGGCCTGTTTGTCTTTGAAGGGTGACGTGAAAAGAACGACATGGCGTTCTAAGGGCAGGACGCGCATAACTTGCAGCAGCACGGATTGCCAACGGATCAATCCGGCCTCAGGCGTCACAATGTGCAGCGTTGCGGGGCGATCAAACCCAACAGGCAAAACACTGCTGTCTGCCGGGCAATCAGCAAAAGTTACTGATGACGTTGCCTGCATGCCTCGCATCCTCTTTCAGAGGCTGCGTAGGGCCTGCCCGACCCGTGCAGCAATTTCTTCGCCATCCGCAATCGAGAGATGGGGGCCCATCGGCAAGCTTAAACAAGTAGAACAGATCTCTTCCGTGACAGGCATAGAGAGATGACCGTATTCAGACTTGAATGCCCCACTTTGATGATTTGGCACAGGGTAGTGCAGGGCGGTTGGCACCTCTAGCGCGGCCAAGGCCGCTTGGAGCGCCTCCCGCTTTGGATGGCGCACGACATATAGGTGCCACACCGGCTGCGTTCCTGCCGCCACTTCTGGCAGACGCAGATCCGCTAGGCCCGACAAAGCCCGATCGTAAACCGAAGCGATCTCCCGCCGCCGCTCGGTCCAGGCATCCAGATGCTTCAATTTTACCGACAAGAACGCCGCTTGCAGCGGGTCCAGTCGCGAATTGCCGCCTTGAAGTTCATGGTAATATTTGACCTGAGAGCCATAGTTGCCCAGCATTCTAACCGCTTTGGCAAGGTCATCATCATCTGTGACCAGCGCGCCGCCATCGCCAAAGGCCCCCAAGTTCTTGCCCGGATAAAAGCTGAAAGCCGCGGCATGACCCAAAGTGCCAACCTTACGATTTTCATCCATTCCGCCATGCGCCTGAGCAGCGTCTTCCAGAATGAACAATCCATGCGCCTCGGCCAACGCCCGCAAGCGTGCAGACGGCACCGGAGCCCCGTACAGATGAACCGGAATGATCGCTTTTGTGCGCGGCGTCACAGCCTTCTCGACCAGGTCGAGATCAATATTCATCGTCGCAGGATCGGCATCGACAGGAACGACCGTTGCGCCTGTCTGCGCCACGGCAAGCCATGTCGCAATGAACGTATTCGCGGGAACAATCACCTCGTCACCGGGTCCAATTCCCTTGGCTCTTAATGGCAAGACCAAAGCCTCAAGCCCATTGCCAAGGCCAATACAATGCCGCGCACCGCACCATTCGGCATAGTCGGCTTCGAACTGATCCAAAGCCTTTCCACCGATGAAATAACCCGAATCCATCACCGCCCTGTAGGCCGCATCCATCTCTGCCTGAAGGCTGCGATAGGTGAAACCAACATCGAGAAAACTGAACAACGCCATGCTGACTTACCTTTCGTCCGGCCTTTTGCGGGCCCAAGCGAGGAATTCCTCGTATTCAAAAATGTAGTCGTCCTTTTCGTACGGACGCGAGGCCAGAACGCAAACGACTGTTTCGGGAACAAGAAACCTCAACCGTCGCCACAAGCCTGGGGGCAAATACAGCCCGGTGTTTGCGTCCGTAAGGGTGAAAGGAAACTGGTGATGCCCATCGTTCAAAATGATCTCAACTTGCCCATGCATGCAAAGGATCATCTGTTCCAGACGCTTGTGGCCATGCTCACCGCGAACAGCACCCATCGGAACATCGTGAAGGTAATAGATCCGGCGGATATCAAACGGAAGGTCGTGGGATTCGATCACCCCCAACGACCCGCGGCCATCCATGAAGCGCGGCAGTTGAACAAGAACCGGCCCGTCGGGCCGCTCTTTTGCAAGATCGGCAAGTGTCAGCATGCGGGACCCTTGTTAAATTTCATGGACATAACAAATCGGCTTATAGACCCGGGCATTTCTTCCCGCAATCCGACCAGTCGGAGGCCTTGTTTCGCTTTACCAGAAACGGTCAACGTCAGTTGACCGCCCTGTTCCCTGCATTGGCGACGTTAAAGGCCGAACCCAAGAGGCCAAGAATAGTCCCTGCCGCAACCACGGGCGACTCGGTCGCCAGAACTGTGTCCTTGTGCGCGACCTGGAAGCCACGGGCAGCAAACAGCCCTTCGGCGGTCGTCAAATCAAAGGTGAACACCACCCGAGTGTTGTTCGGACCGCCCCCGTCCTGCCTGACTTGGGCCTGCGAGTATTCACGCAGGATCAAGACGCCCTTCGGGTCCGCGCGAGAGTCGCTCAACCCACCGATGATCGACATGGCCTCCAATGCGGAAATGCTAGCCTTTTCAAAGGGCACAAGCCGCTCGCTTCCCGTCGCACCCAACGCGGTGAAATAGCGGCGATCCTCTTCGACCACCACCTTATCCCGGCCGCGCAGTACAGTGTTCAGATTCGCATCCGACATAAGGCGCTCGGCACTGATCTCATAGGTTTTGTCGTCGCGGATCAACCTCACCAGCGGGTTGCGCATTCCGTGCAACATACCGCCCGCCTGTGCGATCACGGATAAGATCGTGCTGTTCCGATCGGGAAGCGGATAAGTTCCCGGCTTCGCAACGCCCGATACGACGTCGACCGCATTGCCTTGCCCTTGCTGGACGCTCAACTGAACCTGCGCTGAAGGCGCGATTTCAGAAAACGCGGACTGAACCGTTTCCCGTGCGGCGTCGGGCGTCTGCCCGCGAACCACCACCTTCTCGACATACGGCAAGAAGATCGTCCCATCGGCCGCAACGACCATTGCAGGAAGTGTGATCGACTTACTGCCGACGGGTGTCAAAAGGGAATTCGGTTCGTTGTCCCAGATCGTGACCGACACAAGGTCGTTGCTGCGAATGATCTGGCTTTCCGGCCCACGTGCCGCGGGCAGCCAACCCCGCCCCGATGTGGCTGACGCGCGCGGCCAGCCGTTCACATTGTCCAAGATGGCTTTGTTGACTTCAACGACCTGAAAATCAGGGTTCTCGGCGTCACGCTCTTTCAGGATTTCCGAACTGAGCGCCGCGCCACGCGGCAGATCACAGGCAGCAAGAGCCGCAAAAGAGATCATGATGGCAAGGCTTCGAATGATCACGCTCACATCAACTCCCGCACCGGACTGCCTTTGTCTTAATCCCTCATATTAAAGCCTATTCCGAACACAAGCGCGAGGGACGCCGCGACTGGAAAGAGCGTGTTTCTGTGGATAACACGCCTCTGATGACCTTTTACGGCGAAGTGCTGCCGATGTCACGCAATGTGGCTGGCATGATCCATGTCTCTAATGGCTGATTTTCAGAAATACGGCAGCCAGGCATCGTCGCGCAGCGGTCTCCCATAGTGACGCCAGCTTCGATTCTGGTCCCTTCAGCGATCAGACACCCACGACCAATATGGGTCGCTGCTCCGTCACCCCCAATATGTGCCCCCGCCTCAATCAAACTTCCGCCGCCAATTTCTAACCCTGTTCCGGCAATCAGAACGGAACCGGGTCCAATCTGGCAGCCATCTCCGACCCGAAGCAAGCCAGGACCACTTTGAAACCTTACACTTGGGTCTATCCGGCAATTTGCTCCGATCTCAACACGAACCGGCTGTTCCACCGCGCCCTGCTTTTTGTCTTGGTGAAGGTATTGCCAAACCGCGCGTTGCATTTGGCGCAGGGCAAACCGAAGACCAAGATCAAGGCTCGAAAATGAGATCGCGCCTAATACAGCCTTGAAATCCCGATTGGCGATGGCGTTTCGTAAAACTCTCGCTTGGGCCATCGGCGGGTAGCGTTTTCCCAAGACCTGCAGGGCATCCCGCATCCGGCCAGTGTTGGCTGAACTGTTCTGTCCATGCTGCCTGTATAAAAACAACTTTTCAGGGATCTGCGCGACCCTGTAACGACGGGTCAACGCAAGCAGCATTCCCCAGTCTTCGTAAGCCAATTCCGGATCAACGCCACCCACTTCGACAAGTCGATCCCTCCGATAGACCAAACCCATCGCCGGCAGCCAGTTTCCCGCCATCAGTTCCCGGTGCTGATTTCCCAAGAACGGCTTAGGATGCACAAAGCTGAACGTACGGTGAGGCCCCGAAACTCCATCAAAGACATACCCGTCGCAGGCAATTGCGGCGACATCGTCCCGTGCGTCGCTGAAACTCGCGACAACGCGTGCCGTCATATCGGGAAACAGCGCATCATCGCTGGCCAAAAACTGAACGTACTCTCCCTTTGCCATATTCAAGGCACGGGCCAGCGTTGGGCCTAGACCACGGTTTTCCTGCCGATGAAATTCAACCCGCATGTCGCGCTGAATGCCCGCGACAAACCGCTCAATCACCAAAGCCGTATCATCTTTGGACCCGTCATCAATAACGATCAGTTCTATCTGCGGATAGGTCTGCGCAACGATACTTGCCAAGGCAGCCTCGACAAAGGCCGCATGATTGCAGGCGGGCACTATGATGCTGACAAGAGGTAGCTGCGTTGACAATGTCCATAGCCCGAAGGTGGTTTCCGGGTCTTTGGCACAAGCTGGCCCCGGTGAGAAGGTCTAAAGACACTTCCCGTCCGGGGCCGCATGCCCTTACAGCAGGAAATCTCCTGCCGAGATCACCGGCGCGCCAGAAAGTTCGATCACCCAATCGGCAACCCCGTCACCATTCTGGTCGCCGATCAAAAGACCGCCTGCTGCGTAATAGTAAAACGATGCCGTGCCGCCACCGGTCAATCCAAGTGTGCCGTTAAAGGTCGTCTCCAAAGCGCTCAGATCAATGCGGTCAACACCCGATGTGAAATCGGTGATCACGTCGCGACCAGCACCAAGCCCGATATGCGCCGCCGAAGCGAAAACAAACGTGTCTGCGCCGGGTCCGCCCGACATGACATCCCGACCCGTGCCGGCATAAATCGTGTCGTCGCCCTGACCACCCCAGATCGTATTCGCCCCTGCAGACCCATAGATCAGATCGTTTCCGGCACCGCCGCCGATATTGTCATTGCCAAGGCCCGCCCAGATCGTATCGGCCCCACTGCCGCCACGGACAGTATCGTTGCCATCACCGGCACCGACAAAATCTCCGGCATCGCTTGTGAAGATCAAGTCGTTCCCAGCATTACCAAACAAATGGTTCCGGCCAGCGCCACCATAGATCGTGTCGCCACCCGTCCCGCCATGGACCGTATCGTTTCCATACCCGGCCCAGATCGTATTCGAACCTGCCGTCGCATAGATCAGATCATTTCCGGCACCGCCGCCGATATTGTCATTCCCGCGACCGCCAGTGATCGTGTCATTGCCATCGTCACCGCGCAGCGTGTCATTCCCGTCACCGCCCTCGATGACATCGGCATCGGCACCACCTTCGACGATGTCCGCGCCGTCGCCGCCGAAGATCTGATCAAGGCCGCTTCCGCCATAAAGGGTGTCGGACAGTGCCCCACCGTACAAAGAGTCGTCGCCCTGATCGCCATACCCCAACAGCGTGCCATTTGCCCCGGTCGTCAGGGAATCATTCCCATTCCCGCCATACATCGTGTCCAGACCGCTCGTGCTGCCGATACGGTCATTACCGTCTCCGCCATAGGACAAATCATTGTCAGCACTGGCCACAATCGTATCGTTCCCGTCACCGCCATAAAGCGTGTCAGACCCGAAATAGCCTTCAAGGGAATCGTCCCCTTCGTCTCCGTACAGAAGATCGTTCCCGCGCGCACCGCCCACCGTGTCATTGCCCAGATAGCCGCGCACGGCGGTATCAAGGTTGCTTAGTTCGATCCGGTCATTTCCGGCAAAGATCACCGACAACAAGGCTTGGTCATCAGTTGTGCTTGCCGAGGTCAGTGCCGAAAACACATCAGCGGCAGGCACCGCGAATTGCTGAATAATTGCGTCCGGGTCGAACTGATCGGCCCCAAATGCAATGCCTGTCACTGTTCCGCCAATCAGGTTGCCAGCGGGGTCAACAACAAAGCCTTCGCCGTAAAGGTATAACGGGCTGTTCGGCCCGGCGTGATCTATCCGGTAAACAGAGGTATAGACGATACTCCTGACCGTGATCGGATCGTCCAGAACAACATCGACACTCGTCCGAGTGACATAAAGTGCGTTCAGGTCAAGGTTGATAAGATCAAAGTCGGCATTATGCGAAACGCCAGTCAAAACGCGCGCCATACTGATTAACTCCTGCCATTAGAAAACTATACGAAAGGCGTAGCCTTCGCAGATCGTCAGATGGCAGCAAGGTACGGAATTCCACACGTTTGCCAATGTAACAAATCACACCGTCAACCAAAGGTGTAAGGCGCTGCTCTACAAAAGAAAATCGCCTTCGGTGACGGTTGGCGCGCCAACCAGTTCAATGACCCAATCTGGCACGCCGTCGCCGTTCTGATCACCGATCAAAAGGCCCCGCGCCGCATAGTAATAGAAAGACGCCCTGCCCCCGCCAGAAAGACCGAGTTCACCGTTAAAACGGGTGTTTAACCCAGAGAGGTCAATGTCGTCTTGTCCCGGCGTAAAGTCGGCGATGACGTCACGTCCCGGCCCAATGCCGGCATGTGCCGATGTGGCAAACACAAAGACGTCCGCCCCGGCACCGCCGACCATCAGGTCTGTGCCGGTGCCTGCATGAATGGTGTCATTGCCGTAGCCGCCCCAGATCGTGTCAGACCCTGCCGAGGCGTAAATTATGTCTCGTCCCGAACCGCCGCCAATATTATCGTTGCCCAGACCACCCCAGATCGTGTCAGCGCCATCGCCACCGCGAATGGTGTCATTGCCGGACCCACCACCGATCAGGTCACTTGCGATCCCGCCTTCGATGAAATCATTGCCGTCGTTTCCATAAAGCGCGTTCAAGCCCGAAATGCCGCGGATCGTATCGCTACCCGCCCCACCGGAAACCGTGTCATTGCCTTCGCCTGCGATCAGTAGGTTCATACCTTCGGACCCGAAGATGGCATCATTGCCCAAGCCACCATCCAAGGTGTCATTGCCAAAGCCGCCCCAGATCGTATCAGCACCTTCGGCACCGGTGATGCTGTCATTCCCAGCCCCGCCGCCGATGAAATCCGAGCCGTTTCCGCCAAGGATCACATCATCGCCGTCGTCGCCAAACAGTTGATTGGCGCCAGTGTCACCGCTCAGGGTGTCGTTGCCCGCTCCACCCATCAGGGTGTCTGCGCCAATCCCGCCTGACAAAGAGTCATCGCCGGCGGCCCCTTCAAGAAGGTCATTGCCGTTGGCACCATGCAAGGTGTCTGCAAGGGCACTGCCAACCACGCGATCGTCACTTTCTGCGCCCGCGAAGAAAATACCTGTTGGGGTGCTTCCCGCAAAAGCCGACGGGTCACGATCTTCCCACCATCCGGGATGTGCTTCATTGAATTCAACCAGAGCGGCCCAGCGCGGGCTATCGGTATCATCAAGGTGCTGCATCGCCCCCCAAGATCCCCACCATCCGGCCGCGCCAACATCAACAAAGGCGTTGAACAAAGTACCGCCCGCGTCCAGCCAGCCCTGCATCAGCTCGGCATAAAGCTCGCCCATTTCAGGCGACTGGTTCACGAAAATAAAGAATTCAGACAAAAGTTGGTCATGGGCATGCATTCCCACACCCACCAGATGGGTGCCGCCTTCGTACATGACCATTTGCAGCCCATGCGCTGCCGCGATCCGCGCATGATAGGCAAAGGTTTCGTACAACTGCGCCAGACTGCCCTCTGGATTGCCCGTGATCGACCCATCCCGCATTTCAGAGATTGCAAGCGTCAGCGCATAGTCAAAACGATGGGCTTGCACATAGGCCTGATACTCTGCACCGTTCAGGCCAAGCGCAGCGGCGTCCGCCTCTGCCATCGCGATAGAAGTCGCGATCCACTGATGCGTGGTTTCTACCTTTTCGTCACGCCCCAAGGCACCGTCGAAGTAACCCGTAACGGCATAGGCATCGAACTGGGTATAGGGCAAAGTATTGCTCTGAGGATTCTCTGCCACCCACCGCGGCGCGGTCAAAAGAGGGTCTTCCAGACCCCGCCAGCCCGTTTGCGTAGAGATGACACGAATGACACGCCCTTCGAGGTCATCTCCGAACACGCTGGCGATAATCTGCGACATCTCAGTGGCTCGCATGGCTTGCCACTGGATCCACGCGTCTCCCACGCCCGGCCAACGCAATTGGCCTTCGGCATGGGCCCACTGGGCCTGATCAAACTGCCAATTCCACATCTCGTTGGAATATTCGAAATAGGCGCGAAGGTTCGGGTTCAACTGGTCACGCACGATCGTGGCAAAGGCTTCGATGAAGTCAGGCGTTGCCAGATGGGGAATGTTGAACCACGGGTCGGTGCCCGTCAGGTTGGCCAGTTGGATCATGATCTCCAAGGGAACGCCCCGATCCGTCCCCCATGAGAAATAGTCTTCAGTAGACCGGTCAGACCACTCCGAAAGATCAGAGTCATTGGTCCGCATCCAATCCATATAGCGCAGAACACGCATGTCTTCGATCAGATCAACCCAGATCGGGTTGAACACTTCGCCGGCATCAAACCGGTCGATATTGTCCTCATGAACGACGTGGATGTTGCGCAGGTGGTTGCCTTCGGTCGTGGCCATGATTTCAACAAACACCGCCCGCTCGCCATCGGGGGTATAGTCGAACCAGATCTCACCATCGCCATAAACCACATTGTCTGCACCGTTCAGCCGAAGCTCACCTTCACCCTCATAGGTCAGCCGATACCGACCGGCCATCGACGTCATTTCTGCGGGCAAGGCTGTCAGGATGACCGTCCCGATATGCGACAATCCAACCTCGCGACCATCAACCATGACGGTTTCGGGAAGATAACGCGGCCAGCCGTTCTCATCCAAAATCCCGGCCGCATCCAAGGCGTCAAAACCGATCCCGCCATATTGGCCGGGGATATGGCCCTCCCACTCTCGCGCCGTCTTGAACACGTCGATAAACGGCTGTTGCGTCGTCCAGTCAGAAACGCCCTGCAGACCTACGCCCAAGGAAGGATTGGTCACTTCACCCAAAGGGGCACTCACTGGATCGACATACGGCATTACTAAGTCCCCACGCTTGTTGAACAAAAGCTTCAGCGAAAGGGCAAACCGGATGCCACGGGCCAAAGCCTATTCGGCTTAGCCTCAGTCCCATAATTTCGGGTAAAAGTGAGGAGGGAAATCGGATCGTCTGGTTAATGCTTACGCATAGGTGGCACGATCCAAATGAGAAAACTGCGTCATTGCATCGACACAGCAAAGGCAGGTCTGGTCAAGAAAATGGGCGGCAGAGGCCGCCCAAAACCTAATCCTACCAAGCAGAAACAGCGCTAAAGGATAAAGTCCGACGCAACCAGATTTGGCGTAGTGCTAAAACTCAGAACCCAATCCGCAACGCCATCTCCGTCTTGATCGCCCAGCAATGAACCCGTTTCGGCCTGATAATAGAACGATGCCTGCCCACCCCCGATGAACCCGCTATTGCCAGTGAAGGTGGTGTTCAGCGCGGTCAGATCGACCCTGTCCACTCCGCTTAGAAAATCGGTGATCGTGTCGCGGGTGGCCCCGATCCCGATGTGATCGGCCGACAAGAAAACAAACACATCGGCCCAGGGTCCGCCCGAAATCACATCCTGACCCAGTCCTGCCGTGATGGTGTCGCGCCCGACCCCGCCCCAAGCGCGGTTGTTGCCGGACTCAAGCACAATCACATCTGCGCCTTGACCGCCCCCGATGAAATCATCCCCCGCGCCACCATAGATCGTGTCGTCGCCCATTCGGCCCTGCAGCACATCATTGCCATCGCCGCCGTACAGCGTGCCACCTTCATGCGAGGCTAGTAGGTAATCGTTGCCCGCCTCGCCATAAAGCTCTCCAACACCGCCATAGCTGAAAATACGGTCATCGCCGTCACCTGCGTAAACGGTATCGTTGCCCAGGTTTGTCCAGATCGTGTCGGCCCCAGTGCCGCCGTTCAGCAGATCGTGGCTTTGACTGCCGCCGATGAAATCATCCCCCTCTCCCCCAGAAATTGTGACAGCCCCGACCCTGCCAAGCAGCCGGTCATTCCCATCCCCGCCATCAAGCAAACCGCCATCTGAAGCCCCCCGAAGATGATCATTTCCAGCGCCGCCGTAAAGGAAATCGACGCCTAAATCGCCGAACAGGCTATCGTCGCCATCCCCTCCCCGCAAAAGATCATTTCCAGCTCCACCAACCAGAGAGTCGCGATCTGCTCCACCGTCCAGAGTGTCTTCGCCGTCACCGCCAATGAGCCAGTCTCGCTCGTCTCCACCTAGTAAAAGGTCGTTTCCGTAACCGCCGTAAAGAAAATTCCAGCCCGCCCCACCTTCCATTGTGTCATTGCCGTCTCCACCGTCGAGGCTGTCTCTGCCGTCCCCACCTTGGAGAAGGTCATTTCCTCCACCTCCGAAAAGCTGATCCACGGCGCCTCCACCACCATCGAGCGTGTCATCACCATCGTCACCATAGAGTACGTCACTTGCATCCCCGCCGTGCAATACATCATTTCCTGCCCCCCCGCGGAGCCAATCAGCATCTGCTCCACCATCCAGCGTGTCGTCTCCATCGCCCCCATGAAGGGTGTCGAAGCCAGCGTCACCCAGAATGGAATCGTTCCCTGCAAGACCGTCAATCGAGTCAGTCCCAGAGCTTCCGATCAACGTGTCATCGCCCGGCGTGGGATTAGGGGCCAAGCGAACCTCTATTCTATAAGTGCCGACCCACCAGTCGTTGAAGGCCCCAATGGAAATGTAATAGATCCCGTCGGTTAGCGGAGTGAACCTTGCCAAACTCTCAAAACCGTATCCTCCGTCATCATCTCCGGCTCCAAGATATTCACCCGCCGAGTCAAGGATGCCGTAGATCATCGGATCCACAAGCGTTCCCGCGCTGCTTGATGTTCCTAATAGGTGAATTTCGTAAGAAACTCCCGCGATCAGTTCGACAGCAAACCAGTCTCTATCGCCTACGTGCTCAATATCGCCCGTGGCCGATCCGCCGACCTCAACAAGGCCCGTCGTCGTAACATCGTTCGAAAAATCGTCTTCAACATGTGGCATGGCAAAACCCTTCTTAAATGACGACAGCGCATCAACCGCTGTTCTTCACATCCTTTCTCACAGCGCGGACCCTATTCACCAAAGCGGCGAAGCCGATAGCCGCCTGTTGTCGTGCCGCTGGGTCGAACAATAGACCAAGCGGCACGGCTCAGTTCAAAGCAGGAAATCGCCTGCATTGATGGTTGGGGCGCCGCTTAGTTCCAGCACCCAGTCTGCGGTGCCGTCGCCGTTCTGGTCGCCGATCAGCAGGCCGCTGGCGGCGACATAGTAAAAGCTCGCCGTGCCAGCGCCGATCAGGCCTGCCGTGCCGTTGAAGGTCTGGCCCAGGCCGCGCAGGTCGATGTCATCGACGCCGCTGGTGAAATCGGTGATCACGTCGCGCCCTGCGCCAATGCCGATATGCGCGGCCGAGTTGAAGACAAAGACATCTGCCCCCGGCCCGCCCGTCATCACATCGCGGCCCGTTCCTGCAACCATCGTGTCATTGCCGGTGCCGCCGTAAATCCGGTTCACCCCGGCCCCGGCCACGATCAGGTCATTGCCCGCGCCACCGCCGATGAAGTCATTGCCAAGGCCCGCATAGATCGTGTCATTGCCGGTCGAGCCATAGACCGAGTCATTGCCTGACCCGCCCGCCGCAAGATCGCCCGCGGCGCTGGTATAGATCACGTCATTGCCATCGTTGCCGAAAAGCCGGTTGCGCCCGGCGGATCCGTAAATCGTATCCGCCCCGGTGCCGCCCTGAACCGTGTCATTGCCCAGACCGGCATAGATGACATTCGACCCGGCCGAGCCATAGATCAGGTCATTGCCCGCGCCGCCGCCGATGTTGTCATTGCCGGTGCCGGCATAGATCGTGTCATTGCCGCCCGCGCCCCGCACCGTGTCATTGCCATCGCCACCGCCAACAAAATCGCCCGCGGCAGAGGTGAAGATCTGGTCATTCCCGCCATCGCCAAGCAGCACGTTCCGCCCGGCCGAGCCATAGATCACGTCGTCGCCATCCTCGCCACGCACCGTGTCATTGCCCAGACCCGCGTAAATCGTGTCATTCCCGACCCCGCCATAGGCCACGTCATTCCCAGACCCGCCACCAATGAAATCAGCACCGTCGCCGCCTTCCATCGTGTCATTGCCGTCATTGCCAAGCACGGTGTCGTTGCCGCCATAGGCCCGCAACCGTTCGCCCCGTCCGGCACCAGAGATCCGGTCCGCTTGGTCGGTACCGCGCACTTCGTCGATGTTGCTGACCGTGTCGGTATCGCCAAACCCGTCCTGAACGGTTCCCGCTGCAAGATCCGCCACGATGCCAGCCGTGCCGCCCTCTCGGGCATCATCATAGTAATTTGCGGTTTCCCAACCCAAATCGGTGCCGGTAATGGTATCGTTGCCCGCATAGCCCGTCAGGTAAGCATAGGCATCTGCCGCATTTCTGCCGATAAAACTATCCGCGAACTGGGTGCCGTCGATAGACTCGATGTTCAGCAAGGTATCGGTGTCACCGTAAGTGTCGATGGCCACCCCGGTTTCTAGGTTCACATCCACCCCAGAGGCCGTATCAATGTGATCGCGGGACTCGTGCCGATAGTCGATCATATCCCAACCGGCGCCGCCATCGATCGTGTCGTTGCCTGCGCCGCCCGAGAAGCCCTGGAACCGATTTGTATCCGTGTCCGTCGAGATAATGCTGTCGGCATCCTGCGAACCGTGGAAGAAATGCGCCCAGGTGAAGGTGTCATTCACCATTCCCGCAGCGCCGCTCACCACAGTCCCCGCGCCATTTGCGCCGATCGAGATCGTCAGACCACCGACGCCTCCGACGTCCGAGTAGGAAATGTCAATCCCGTCATTGGCCACCTCATACAGGACTTGGCTGCCGATGATCGTGTTCGTGCCAAGGCCCGGGCGCATGAAATCGCCCCAGCCCGTATTATCCGCTGACCCGTCAAGCGTGTCATTGCCATCGCCACCATCAAGGTAGTCGTTGCCAAATCCGCCAACAAGGATGTCATTGCCCGCACCACCGAACAGGTCGTCGTTGCCACCCCAGCCGTAGATGGTGTCGTTGCCATCGCGACCATCAAACCGTTCGTCCGCAAGGCTGCCACCCATGACGTCGGCGAATTGGCTTCCGCGCACCGCTTCGATGTTGATCAGCGTTTGGGTAAAGGCTGTGCCGTTCCAAACGCCAGTGACCGTTCCCGTCGCCAAATTGACAGTGACACCCGCACCCACTTCACGGCGGTCATAGCGGACCACGTCGTATCCGCCGCCGCCGTCGACCGTGTCATTGCCGCCCGAGGTCGTGAAATTCTCATCGCGCGCACTGCCGACATAGGTATCAGCATGCATTGTGCCGGTGATTTCAAGTCGCGCAGATCCGTCATGCACCGTGATGGTCTCGGCGTTGCCGAAACCGTCATTTGCAATAACGCCGGTGGCAAGGTTGATGTTCAGAGCCTGTGTGGCCCCCATCCATTCGTCATAACTGCCCGAGAAGTTCAGCCGAACAATGCCGGAAAGCGTAATATCATAGCTATCCGCACCGCGCCCCCCAAAGATCTGGATCCAGCTGCCCGCCCCGCCATCAATGACAAAGCTGTCATTAAACGCCGTGCCAAAGATGCTAAAACCATCGTTCACATCGTTCACGACGCGCGCCACATCCACCAGAACGTCTGTCCCGACAAGTCCGCCGCCGCTACCGAACTTCTGCACGGTGCCGGTATTCGCGCCACCGTTGATCGTGACAGCGATGCCCCCCGACAGGCCGTGGTAACTCAGGTCGTTCCAGCCATCGCCACCATTGCTGACACCGCTGTAGATGATCGTATCGCTGCCGTTAGAGCCGATGACCTGATCTCCGCCACCCGAACTCGAACGCCCAACCTCAATCCGGTCGTTGCCGTCGCCACCGTCCAGCCGGTCGTTACCATCGCCACCGATCAGCGTATCTGCGCCAGCGCCGCCAAACAGCTCATCGTTCCCGCCACGACCATCCAAAAGATCGTCACCGTTGCGCCCATCAAGAACGTCATCGGTCGCCGCACCCAAAATATCATCATTCAGGTTTGTGCCCCGAATGCCCTCAATGCCGCTCACCTGCTTGGTGAAGCTGGCGCCGTTCCACGTCCCGGTGATGAACCCCGTCACCAGATCCGCATCAATGCCCGAGGTGCTTCCATTGCGGTCAAACCGGATCAGGTCGAAACCGTCCCCCCCATTCACCGTGTCATTGCCGCCGCGCAGCAGATACCGTTCATGGTCCCGCGCCGATCCGGTAATAAGATCGGCAGCATCCGTGCCTTCAATCTCCAACCGGCCATTGTTGCCGGTCACATTGATCGTATCCGTTCCGCCAAAACCGTCATTCGACACAACACCCGTCGACAGATCGGCAATGATCCCGCTTCCAGTTCGACTGCCCGGGCCAAAGGCGTAAGACACGCGCACCGCGCCACCTGCGTCCAGATTGACGTTGAAGGCGTCATTACCTGCGCCACCATACAGCAGGACAAATCCTTCTACCCCACTGATATTGAACGTGTCGTTGAACGTGGTCCCCGAAAAGTTCAGCCCCGGCCCGTTAATGACACCGCGGGCACCAAGGATGGTGTCGGTGCCCAACCCGCCGCCTTTCAGGACAGTCGCCGTGTCTGCAACGCCATTCACGTTGACGGTCACAGGCGCGGACAAGAATGCATAGAAAATTTCGATGAATTGCTCTGGCCCGACACCTGACAGATCAATGGTATCATTTCCAATGCTACCAGCGATAAAATCACCACCGTTGGACCCCCCCGGTCGGATCGTGTCATTCCCTTCACCGCCTTCCAGCGTATCCTGAAAATTGGACCCAAGAATTGTGACCGGAGCAAATATCCCGTTAAACGCATAGTTAACACCAGTTCCGGCTCCGGAACCATCAAACGAAACAGGGTCGCTGCCGATCAGGGCCCCCATCGGGCCTGGGTCGTCTTGTTCAACCAAGGCAGTGACAGCCGCCGCAAATTGCGTCGCATCCGCCGACATACCGGTAAAGGTCATGACGATCTGGTTAGAGGCATTGCGAATGGTGATCGAGGTGATGGTTCCAATTGGCACCAGCTCACCGCCGATATTGCTAAATCCTAGGCCGGTTCCGGTGAATGTCGTCCGGTATCCCGTCGCCCCGGTAAGGATTCTGATCTCAGTCGAGCTTTGGAATTCGACAGTGAACGTATGTCCAAATGCATCTTCCAGCGGTGTGTTTGGGCTTGTCCCGAAAACGCTGATTGCAACCATGACGTCGCCCCTCCCCAAAGGTATGACCAATAGAATTTTTCAGTGCTAGAAAGCATAAGTTCAGAGCGGCCGCCCAGCCAAGAAAAAACTTCCCCAGCGTCAGATTTGGACCTTGGCTTAACGATCGGCTTACAGCAGGAAATCGCCTGCATTGATGGTTGGGGCGCCGCTTAGGGTCAGGACTCATTCTCGCGTCATAGCCAGAACATGACTGTAGCTGCGAGTGCGACGGCGGAGAGGAATACCTTCGGGCATCTGTCGTAGCGTGTTGCGACCCGCCGCCAGTCCTTCAGGCGCCCAAACATGATCTCGATCCGGTTGCGGCGTTTGTAGCGGCGCTTGTCATGCCTGACGGGCTTGCCGCGAGACTTCCGGCCCGGAATGCAGGGCTTTATCCCTTTGTCTTTCAATGCTTCTCTGAACCAGTCGGCGTCATAACCCCGGTCGGCCAGCAACCACTCCGCCTTTGGCAAGCTGCCCAGCAGTGCCGCCGCGCCGGTGTAATCGCTGACCTGGCCTGCGGTCATGAAGAACCGGATCGGACGGCCATCGGCATCGGTGACGGCGTGCAATTTGGTGTTCATGCCGCCCTTGGTTCGGCCGATCAGACGGCCCCTTTGGTCGCTAGGTCCCCCTTTTTCGACCGCAGGCCGGTCGCCGTGCGGTGCGCCTTGAGGTAGGTCGCGTCGATCATCACCGTCTTCGGAACGGCGGCTTCGGCAGCCAGACCGTCCATCATCCGGGCGAACACCCCCTTGTCGCTCCACCGCTTCCAACGGTTGTAAAGGGTCTTTGGCGGACCATACTCCTTGGGTGCATCACACCAACGCAAGCCATTGCGATTGATGAAGATTATACCGCTCAAAACCCGCCGGTCATCGACCCGTGGCTTACCATGGCTCTTCGGGAAGAATGGCCGCAGGCGCGCCATCTGCGCCTCTGTCAGCCAGAAAAGGTTGCTCATTGCTCAGTCTCCTTGCGGAGGCTGAATCACGCCCCGAGCAGAGGATCAATGGGTCCTGACCCTAGGCTGTGAGGTCAGGCCTTCTTTCGGCGCCGAGGCTTGAGAATTGCAGGCTGATCGCCGTTCGTGATTTTCGCTTTCCCTGTACAGGTCGGATAGCGCACGCAGCCGAGGAACTTTCCGAAACTGCCGCTGCGTTCGACCAGCCAGCCATCTTCGCAGTCTGGGCAGGTCGGAAAAGTGGCACCGCAACCACATCGAACCTCGCTCGTCCCTTCGGCATGTCGTGGCAAGGCCGTGCCGCAGGATGGGCAGGCCGGGAGCAGATTTCCGCAGTGCTGGACATGCTCGCAGCGATACCAGATGCGGCCATCCTTCCCGGTCACGCCCAGCAGTCGCCCACCGCATTCGCCGCAGACGCGGGCCTCTGGTTCCGTTCCGGGGGCTGTCGAAATCCCGTAGGCCGGGTCTTTGCGCAGCTCGGTCACGAAAGACGACGGTCGGGCGTTCGAGGCAAGGATCGTCAGGGTATGCCGGGCCCGCGTCATCGCCACATACATGACGCGCCGCTCCTCTGCGTTCTGGAACGCCTCCTCTTCCGGCGAAACCAGCGACAGGAGCGGGTCGTCCACAATTTCTGACGGGAACCCCATGCGCCCGCTGTCGGCGTTCAGCAGAACGACGTGGTCGGCTTCCAGCCCCTTGGAGGCATGGATGGTCTTGCAGTCGATCTTCAGCCGCGGGAAACGGCGCCGCAGACCCGGCATGTCCGGTTCGTTGAAGCGGTAACGCCCGAGGAGCAGCACCGTCGCGGGCTTTGCCCCAGGCGCCGCGGCAGCAGACAGAGCGGCAAGCACCTCGTTCAGTTTCCCCTCATCCTCGCCTTTGGACACGGAGACGACCCTGATCGCCGGTTCGGTCGCGGTCCCGGCCGGGACGATCGTCTTGTCGATCTGGGCAGGGTTCCGCAGAACGAATGTACGGGCGGCATAAGCGATCTGGTCGACCGACCGGAAGGTGCGGCCGAGATCGACGGTTCTGTGCACGCCAGTTTCGCCATCGAAGCGCCCCCCGAACTCCCGCCCGAAATGGCGCATCAGGTGGATGTCGGATCCGGCGAAGCGGAAGATGGATTGCCAGTCATCACCCACGGCAAAGACGCGCACATCGGGATGCTGCGCCTTCAGCGCCTTCACCAGCCTTGCGCGGCTTTGCGAGATGTCCTGGAACTCGTCGACGAGGATATGGCGAAACGGGCTGACATAGCGGCCGTCCTCTGCATAGCGCGCGGCGCGCAGGATCATGTCCTCGAAGTCGATCCGGCCCTCCAGACGTTTCTGATATTCCTCGAAGACCGGCGCGAAGACGTCGAGGAACGCCCGGGCGCGTTTGCCCAGCTTCATCCGATCTGACTTGGTCTCGCAATCCTGCAGGCTGTAGCCGCCGCTCTTGAACTTGCGCAGGAAGGTTCCGAGCAGCTTGGAAAAGTCATCGACCTGCTTCAGCTCGACGATCCGGTCATAGATGGTGTCGACCGGTCGGGGGTTCAGGGTGACGTGCGGAGCAAGCTTTTCGGCGAGGCCGGTCAGCAGGTGGCCCTCCTGCCGTTCATAACTGTAGGTCTCGATCAGGGTGGTCTGATGCTCGGCATGGACCTTCCGCTTCCAGTCCATGCCCGCCAGATATTCGTCGCGGTCCACGAAGGGCGCCGTAACCAGCCGTTCACTGCCGTCCCGCGCCTTTTCGCGCCGCACCCCGAAATGCTCGATGTAGATGCCGCTTTCGGTCAGGCGGAAATCGGGCTGGTAATCGCGCCTGCCGACCTCGGAAACCTTGTGCTCGTAGAGGGGCTCGTACTCGTACTCGACGCTGTTTTCGTAAAGCCAGTTGGCGATCTGCAGCTCTTCGTAGCTCTTGACCTTCTCGCCCTGCAGCGTCCGCAGGTCTTGGGCTTCCATGTGGGTGTAGAAGTCATGCTTGGTCTTGAAGTCCCATTCCGTCTTGGGCTCGACCAGGAAATGCGCGAAGAACTGGATGATCGCCTTCGACACCTCTGACAGGCGGTAAACCAGGTCCTTCAGGATCTGCTTGATCAGGTTGGAGAAGGCTGTGTCGTCGGTAGCATGATCCGCCAAGGCGGGCTTTGACCCTTCGACGATCCCGATGATGTCGTAGGCAATCGCGTGGAAGGTCCGCGCAACGATGGGCACGCCGGATCGCGCCTCGACCCGTTCCGACATTTCCTCAGCCGCATTCTTCGCGAAGGCCAGAAGCAGGATTTCCTCCGGCTGGCGGATACCCGCCTTGACGAGGTAGGCCGCCTTGGCGGTGATGACGCTGGTCTTTCCGGATCCCGCCCCGGCGAGCACCAGCGTCGCATCCTCGTCGACAACGACAGATAGGCGCTGTTCCGGCGTCAGCGGCTTGCTCTCGATGGTGTCGAAGAAATCCTTCCAACGGTCCAGTTCGGCCGACACGAAGGCTCCGATGGCATTCGCCCGTATTGTCCGCGGGTCGATCGCAAACTTGCGGACGAGTGCGATACGCGCGGCGACCTCGGCACCGATGGCCTCGGCATTCAGCTTCGACAAAAGCGATGCATCCAGAGCCCTCGCGTCATCCAGCAGCGGCGCGATCAGGCATGCCGAGGGATATCGGGACGGCGCTGCCAGCGCCAGCACCCCGGCAAGGACCCTGTTTAGTCGCGCCGCTTCCTTATCAAGCGCTACGAGATTGAATCGCGTCCAGGCCTCCTTGACCTCTTCCGCGAACTCCCTCGCTGCGACATTCCCCGCCCCCTTCAGCGTGACATCGTTATGCTCCTGCGAGTTTATGGTCAGCGCAGTCCCGAGCATCCCCTTCCGGAGAGCTGGTGGTTGGGTTAGCGCTTGCAGTGACACGGTCGCAACCTGACCGCGTCGCGTGATCCTTATGTGATCCCCGTCTAGCGCCATGGCACGCGCAGACATCCCAAAGGGGTCAATCAGGAAACCAAGCAAAGGGCGTTGTTGCAGTCGAATCAATGAACTGGGCCTCGTCGTCGCGCCCTGGCAGTTTGTGCCGCGGCCATTGTAGTCTGCAACATCGATCAGTCGCTTGCGCGCACTGCTTCCGGCCCGTGCGGAGAATAGGCACGCCTATCTCCGCAGGTTATGCGGAGTTTGCCAACATAGCGCGCCTTGCCTCCGTGTTCATCTTTGCTTATCTTGAATACAAACATGCGGAGGCGACCATGTCCCAGACTACGACGATGACGGTCCGCATCAGCGGTGCGCTGAGCGAGTTTGTGGCGTCGAACGTGGGCGAGCACGGGTCCTACGAGAACATCAGCGAGTATGTGCGCGACCTGATCCGCCGCGACAAGGAGCGGGTGGAGCGTGAGGCGTTCGAGCGCCTGAAGGCGGAACTGACTCGAGCCTTCGCAGCGCCAGAGGGAAGCTATCGCCCGTTGACCGCCGCCGAGGTGATCGCGCGGAACCGCGGCTGACGACGTGGCTATTCGCGTCCAAGAGGCCGCATCGCTGCGGCTTGACGAGATCTACCGCTACACGCGCGAACGCTGGGGTGCGGACCAGGCGGACCGCTACATCACCGATCTCTTCGCCTCTTTCGACCGCATCGAAGGGGGCGGAGTCGCATCGCGCCCCGTTCCGGCGGAATTCGGGGTCGATGGCTTCTACTTCCGGCACGCGCATCATTTCGTGTACTGGCGGCGGCTGGCGAACGGGGACGTCGGCATCGTGACGATCCTGCACGAGCGGATGCATCAGATGGACCCGTTCCGGGATGACCGCGGCGGCTGATCGGCAGCGCCCGGAACGCAAAAAGCCCCCGTGTAGGGGGCCTCGTGTAACGTTGAGTTGTTGTTGAGGTGTTTGCGTTTGCTTATACACAAGCGAAACGCTCAACATTTAAGTCTTTGGTTTTATTGCGGCTTTTGGTTGCGGGGGCAGGATTTGAACCTGCGGCCTTCAGGTTATGAGGCGGACCAAAAAGAGAACATCGGACCCTTAGATTTCAACCACTTACGCGCCAACCCATTGATCCCGCTTGATTACCTCGCCGCTCTCAACCGCAACCGACGGAAGCGGCTGTAGCCCAAACGGTGAACGGCGTTGGTCGCCCGGTTGACCTATTGTTGACCCAAACTCCATGCCAAGAACCTGGATCACGTCCATCCTGCCCGCATCAGCGCCGCGAAGTCTCGACGTGACAAAACTTCACTGCAATCTCGCCAGTCCTTTTCGCTGGGTTCGGATGACGCTTGATACCGAAGATCGAAGCCGGTGGCCTCCCTTTGAGCGTCGATGTATTCGTCCATCTTCTCTCCAAGGGTTTCAATGTCATCGATCCATTCGTCCTTGATGGTATCGGGCAGGGAGCCGAACAGATTGTATCGATCCCTCATCCGCTCGGAGAGTCGTTCATAGACCTTTTCGTCCACGGTCTGCTCATTCACCAAGTTGAGCATGTCAACGTGATCACGAACCTGACCGAAGCGCTTGATCCGGCCAATTCGCTGTTCGAGCCGCGTCGGGTTCCATGGCAGATCGATGTTGATCAGCGTTCCTAGCGTCTGAAGGTTCAAGCCTTCACAGGCAGCGTCGGTTGCCACCATGATCTTTAGACCATGCGTAGCGACCATTTTCTTCAGCACTTCACGCTCGATGCTTACGCTCTCTCCCGCTTGATAGAGACGGCTTCTTGATGCACCCGCGTAGAGGCCGATCGCCTGATCGGGATACTTTTTCGCCAGCTCATCCGCCATCCACTTTGCGGTGTCGTAGTACTGGCTGAAGATGATCGCCCCGTGGCTGGACCACTTCTCGTTCTCCAAGTAACTCAGTGTCGCTTCAAGCTTTGGGTCGGTCGTTATGCGCCGAAGTCGGTCAATGAGGCGCTCCAGGACAACCTTCTCCTCCGAACTATCCACTTTGAGTTCAATAACTTGATCCTCGGTCTCTTCCTGGACAGACCTACCCGCCAATAGCGTCTGCGCAGTGCTGAGACCGGCCGCGATGCTCGAGCAGATACGCTGCTCCATCAGATTCTTCATGAAGCCACTGCCCTTGCCGCGCTTTGAAATCGCCCGACCAAAGTTTCTTGCCTCGCGATAGGCTTCGCGGAAGTCGTCAGTGGTGCGAAGAGCTTTGCCTTCAAAAAGAATGTCGAACCGCTGCACCTCCCGTGCGAGCTTCCGATCAGGGTGCAGGTTTACGCCGATCCTCGGCAACAAGCCTTCGTCTTCCAGGTCTGCACGCTTTCGCAGAACAATATGGCGAATGAACGGATTCTCTCTCTTGAAGAAGGAGGCCCCAGCAATCTGGCGCTCAAGCTCCTCTTCGAAAATCTCTCTCGTTTCTATACTTAGCTGCGTGAACGGCCTGTTCGTTTCGCTCTGCCCATCGTTCAGACCGAGGTCTTGGCGAATATTGGAATAGAGCTTTCTTGCATTAGGTTCGATTGTCGAACGCACGAGCGGAAGAGGCGATCGAAGCAACTCCCATGCAGTCTCTGGCGCTATGGCCTCCTGCTGCCCTGAAATCAGAGGCAGAACCTCTTCAGGATGATGCCATTTTGCAAAGTCGTTCCCGAGCACAAAATTGCCTTTTCCCTGATGAAGAATACCCATCAGGTCCCAAAGATCGTCGGGCTTTGTCTGGATAGGCGTCGCTGTTCCAAGCAACACATGCTCACTGCGAGCCGCAATTTCCCTCGCAAAAGCAAGGAGTTCATTATGTGAGCCTGCGTCGCTTCCGAAACCCTGGCGACTGCGGGCCTTGTGCGCTTCATCGAGGATCACCAAGCCGAACCGGAGGCCCATCAGGTGCTTCTTCTCGTCGCTGTCGCGCATCATTAGGCCGGTTGACACGATACCGATGCGAAGAGGACACCGCGCGATCTGTTCTCGACCTGCCGGTGAAATCGCACGATCTTCGTGGTCCAACCAAACCTTTCGCTGGGTTTCCCATCGCGCACAGGGAATTCCCAGTTTATCGATCATTTCCGTTTGCCACTGTTCGCAGAGCGTAGCGGGAGCAAAGATGACGATGGGCTTCTGACCACCCTTCTTTTGATCCTGTAGCAAGCACAGAACCAGGGCAGCTGTTCCCATGGACAGGGTCTTGCCAAGCCCTACCTCATCCGCGAGCAGCAACCGAACGATACCGTGATTTTCATGGTGCCTCAGGCACTCGGTCACGAACCCACGCTGCCAAGGCTGGAGAGAGAAACCTTCGCGATAAAGAGGCGATTCAATCAGTGCGGCCGGGGCGATTTCGTCGGGATCGGAGATGTCGTCAAAGTCGACCTCTCTCCGATACCCCCGCCGCTTTACCTCGCGAATGATTGCTCGCGGGAGTTCTTTGGCAGCGCGCCAAAGGAAGTCGAACTCGTCTTCGATCCAGGCCACGCCCTCTGGAGACTCGTCTTCCCAAAGGATTTCATAATGCCTTTGCCAGCCGCTTCGGGTTTCGTTCATCGACCCCATGAAGCCCAGCTTCCGGCCGTCAGCCAGCTCGATTACCCCCGCCTTGCCGTGCAGAAAGCCACAAACGTCGTCGGGGGCGACCCGAACGGCCTGCCCGTGCTTCTGCAGAAAGCTATCAAGCAAGCGGTAGCGGTCGCGGTTGAGCAACGTCTCCGCTTCTAGAGAGTTCTCGTTCCACAAGCCAAGCATCTTGGCCTCTCGGAGCTTGGCAACCCTCAGGTCATCCGGGTGGATATCGACATTACAGACGATCTTCACCTCCGGAATGCCTTCCAGCATCTCACCAGCCACTTCGAAAAGGGAGCTGGTGAAGTATCCCGCGATCCTCTTGTAGCTGCGTGCGCCCTTCAGGTGCTCGACCAACACGGTTTGGTCCAGGCGGTGCGTGCGCGAAGAGTAGCGGCGGATCGTCATGCCTGGCTTAATTCCCCATCACTCATTGTCCAAGCGCACGAAGGTTCTTCATTCGAGCACCGAGAACCTCGGCAACATCGCGCACTTCCTTCGGAGCGGCTTTTCGTTCGAAGAACGCAAGCATGTCGATCAGCAGCGGCCTTGCTTCCAAGAACTCCGGCAAGTCGGCCTGGATTTGGCCAATAACCACTTGGGGCTCAACTTCTGCCAGAAGTTGTTGAAGCCCTATGATCAACTGGCCTAGCCAAGTTGGCCCGATCTCTGTGCTATCCGAGAGGTCACGAGACGCAAACTCTGTGACGGTTTTCAGCCGCGCGCCGTTCGCCGCCATGTCGCCCATAACGCGCGCATAGTCTTCAACTCGGAACGCTTTGGCAAAGTTCTGGTAGTTGTCGAGCTTCTTGGCACCCGTAGTTTCCATGTCCATCATGCGGAAAAAGAAGCGTTCGATGCCCGTCAGTCGGGCCCAAGTCTCTGCGCCAAGGCCTTCGGGCACCAGTAGGTTGTTCGCGGCCTCGGCCGCTTGCTGGACGATTTCGTCCACAACGGTGACCTCACCGCTCTGCCGTGGCCGCAGGGCAAAGTTTGTCACATCCTCACCGCCGATCTGCGTGTAGGCGGTCAAAACCTTCAACGCTGCGGCATAACCCGCCATCTGGAGGTCAGAGTCATTGAAGACCGGTTCGCCCAGCTTGTCCTTCACCTCTTCGTTGAGGTTCATCATGCTTTCGATCTGTCGCTGGACTTCAGCCCGAACGGCAGGAAGAATGCGCTGCTTGAAGCCTGTGCGTTCCCCTTCCTGGCGCTTGCGCAGCATCAGGATAACGGTGCCCTGAACATAGCCGCCCTTCTTTAGCTCGGATGTCGTCTCGGTCGCGATGTACCAAGCGGCAACGACCTGAAGCCCAGCAGCCCAGAAGATGCCGACCATGTCAGACCAAACGCCGGTATCCTGATGGGTGAACATCACGCATTGCATACCGTTGTCCGGCATGTGCTCGGCCATCGCACTGTAGGCGCCCACCATCCCGCGTCGGAAATCATCACCCGAGCCCTTTATCACAAGCGCCCGTCTTGAATCCCATATCCAATCACTGAATTCCGGCGGCGGATTCTTCCGAAGCCATGCGATGAAGAATTCGGTAATCTCGTGATAGTTCACGGCATCGGCGTAAGGAGGATCGGTGATCCAATAGTCGCAGCGCCGCGCGGGCTGATCGGCAGGAGCGGACACCACCTCTCGCTCGACGTTCGGCAATGGCTCTTCGGCCATCCGGAACGAACCGACACCAAACCCGGACCAAGACCGTGTGGCGTAGTTGTAGAAGGTGTTTAGTGCCTGGTTCGAAAAGACCCCCTTAGGTCCCCCCAAGCCTCCACCTTGCGACGTGGCCCAACGGCAAAGACGCGAGTTGAAATCAGCCATTTTCGCGAGATTCAGCCAGCCCAATGCCGCGGCATCAGATTCACGCCAGGCCTTCTGGGTGATTGCCTGCAAGAGGATTTGCCGAGAATTGAAGAGATGATGCCAATGTGTCCACCCCCGCTCACGGATGGGCTGGTTTGTATTGTATCCCGGTTCGATAGCCATGTCCGAGACAAGACCCTCGGCCTGCCAAGTCTCTAAACTACTGGCAACAAGCTCCGCGACCTTTTGCTCTCTCTCTAGATCAAGGTCACTTATGCCACGGAAGTAAGTATTCTGGCGATGCTCGTAGATCGAGTCCTTCGTGATCCACTGGATGGCATAGAGCCGCTCCTGAAAGATGTCGCCCGGCCGCGGAATGAAATCGGATTTCTCCCAGCGACGCAGTTTATTCAGAGTTGATCCGTCGGCACCGCGATAGTCGCCGCGCAGCGTCTTGACGGGAGTCCGATAGGTCTTGCCATCGAGTTCATAGACGAGGTCACCGTCGTCAACCGTGCCCTTCTCTGCAGCCTTCAGTTCCTTTGCCGAAACATTGCTCACTACGTCGATCGTGAACCGCTTGTTGGCGTGATCCGGCGTTAGTTTCGCGATTGCACCGAGTTTGGGCGAGATGACCCGGCTTGGCAGCATCGGCACCATCCAGCCGGTCTCAGGGCACTCTGTCTCAAGGCAGTACAGGTAAGCCTTCGCGCGATTGCCCTTATCATCATGCTCGACACCAAGCTTGATCAGCTCTTGGTCAACCTTCAGCATGACCGCTCTCTGGGCGTCTTCGAACATCTCACGCTGCTTCTTGGGCGCACCGATGACGTTCATCGCTCCCCATGTGAGCATGCATGCGATTGGGTTCAAATCTGCGGCGTATGTATCGCAACCCAGCCGGGCAGCCTCGAACGGGATGGAGCCTCCACCCGAGAAGGTATCGCCAACCCGTGGCCGCCGACCGAACCGAAGGATGCCCATTTGCTCCACCAGCTCCGGGATCGAGCGTGCCGACACCCCCCATTGAGCAAAGTGTTCGTTCACTGCAGGCCAGATCGGCGCGTAAAGCCAATCCTGATCAACCTCTTCAGGTCGCTTGCAGAGGCTGGCTTTCTCTTCGTAGCTCGCAAAGGTAGCTAGGGCGCGTTCGATCAGCTCAATCTTTGTGTCCTCTGACACATCTCGAGCCCAGCGCAGGTTTATGCCCTCTTCATCCGCATCAAAGGGACACTCCACGTTCAGGATTCGGCTGTCCTTTGGCAGATCGTCGAAGCCTGTGAAAGTGAAGAAGTCCCACGGATTAGACAGTGAAACTCTGACTGCGATGTGCTTTGGCTTCAAATCGCCTTGTGCGAAGGCACGGCGCGCTAGGCCATGGTCATCAAAAGCCATAAGCTTTTCGAAAATCTCTAGATCTCGTTCGCTGTCACCTGTTTGCGGGAGCAGGGAACCAAGGATGATCGCACGAACTAGGATAAGCGGCTTGCGCCCTTTCCAGTATGAGCCAAGGCCCGTCAGCGTCTGGGCAGCAACGGCCTTTCGTTCAGACTGCGCCTCAAACGAGACCTTCTGCGCGGGAAAAACCGCTTCAATTAGACTGGGTGCTTCCTGGTTAGAAAGTGCTTGCAGTGTGGTCATCTTTTCTCTTCATCAAATAGATCGAGCGTCGGCCGATCGCCCAATCGGCTGAGCTGTCGACGAGCACGTGGCTGCAAAAGGTCGCTTTGAGCGACATCACCGAGAGCATGCCGAAGGGCCAAGCGCCAACCGCGACCGCCATCCATCGCTGTGCCGGTTGCCATCGCCGTCATGCCGAAGAGCCACCAGCGTTCCTCTGGCCGCAAAGATAGCCAGTTTCGAACAGCGACCGGGATGTGGTCCATTTCCATCGCCTCTACCGCCCAGGCAAGCACGCACAACTCCTTGCCGAGAAGCCGATCCACTGGGTTCTCTCCAACCTTCCAGGCCGAAGTCATCAGATCATGGCCCTTGAGGCGCGCGTTGAAGGCACGCTGCACCTCACTTCGGATTTCAGTCCATCGGGGACGATCAAGCACAACCCGATCGATCACCGCGAACTCGTCACTGCTGGCTTGAAGGCCGAGGTACTCGCTGATCTGCACCTTCCCGGAGTTGGCAGGGGGAATGATCACCTTGAAGTGGTGCGGGTCCGAAGTTGCGGGCACGCCAAAGCCGAGGGTCGGCTTGACAGGTTTGCCCTGAGCCTGCCCTTCAACGTCGCTGGCCTTTCGTGCCGGTCGTGCCATGTCGTGGTCTCAAGCCTCCTGTGCGATGTCACCGGGTCGAAGTTCGAGCCCAGCGATCTTGGCGAACTCCCTGACCTCAAACCCATTTTCGAACTGAATGCCATCACTGATTGTGATCGCAACCGGTGCCTGATCTTCATTCAGAACCTGCCGAAGGGTGTTGACGACCCCCTCGATCATAGCCGCGGTCACTTCACGCTCCTGGAAGCGAACAGTCACGGTCGTTTCACCCTGTCCGATCTCAATCCGCACACCCTTAAACCGCGTGTTTCCGCTCTCTCGAAAACGGTTGATCACTCCGTAGACCCGGTCAGTCGTGTCTAGAGAAACGCGTTTCGCTTGCAGGCGCGCTGGCTTTGCATCGTCGATCTGAACCCTGCGATCTCCGCTGGCCACGATCTGGAAGTCAGCAGTTTTGGTCGCTTCGCCGGAACGAGCATACACCAAGAGCCGAACCGCCTCGGAGCCAATCTCGAACGGTTCCTTATACTCGATGCCGTCCTTTGGGTTCGACCCGTCCAATGTATATGTCAGCGATGCGCGTGGGGTCGATTGCAGGGTGATCCTCCGCTTGTCAGCCGATGGCTCAACCTGATGGCGGATTTTGAGGTCTGCCACCCACCGAACGGCAGGGCCGCTTTCGAACCGACCCGAGGGGTCGCGCACCCAAAAATAGAGTGAGCCCTCGAGGGTTGAGAAGCTGTCAAGGTTCTCGACTTGAGGATCAGAGGCAGACACCTCCGGCTTTGGCGAGTAGTGCACGATGGGGCTGTCGCCAGCGTTCCGGGGCGTCAAAGCCAGGGTTGCCTCCCCGGTTTCAGAGCTGACGCTCTGGACAGTCACGTTGACGGTGCACTTTTCCTTCGGGAACGGACCCTTTTCAACGTAACCATCTTCCCCCAAGCGCCACCGGCCTTGCTTCAGCGCCTCTGCCTTGAGGACATCCATCCCAGCGGAGCCAGGCATCCAAGGCCAAGCTGGGTTGTTCTTTGCGCGACTAACGACGTCCTTCCAAGGCGTGCGACGATTGTCCTTACCTGATGGCCAAAGATACTCCTCGGCCATTGCAAAGTACTCTGCGAAGTTCTCGCTGAGGTTCAGGACCAACTTGTAGTTGGCACGCGGACTCGAGAGCAGTTTCTCAATCTGGTTCTCGGCCGATTGATCTCCGTCTCCGATCTTCAAGCCGTTATCGATCGTGACGGGCACGAGCCGTTCGCTTCCGTCCGTCTCTTCGAGGCTCGGGAAGTAGAGGCGATTGTACCCAGCAGACAGCGCTTTGTTGAACCGGTCCTCCGCCTCCTCAGCACGGTCTCGAGCCTCCTCGAAGAGCGTGTCGCCAGCCTTCAGCCGCTTCGAAATCTGTTCGATTGCATAGAGATCCCGAAGCCGGTCTTCCACCGCATCCGCAAGATGGCTGTCTTGCCCCGTCAGCACCAACAGGTTGTTTTTGTCCTGCTGGTAATCAAAGAAGTTTTGCAGTTCACTTGGAGGGACCCGCCCGTCAGGGCGGATAACAATCATCACTCGAGGTCCGCTCAGCCTAATGTCGTCAAGCTTCGGAAGGACCTGTAGCTCTTGGTACGCTTTTTTACTGCTAGGCTGCAAAATACCGGTAAGACGATTGATCAGGGCTTGGTCGATTTTGGGCTGTGGTATCTCCTTAGCCGTCCGTTCAATCTGCCTTGAGAGGTTTTCCGTTTCTTTGATGAAGAAACGCTGCTCTTCACGGTGAAGATACCAGGCTTGATCTCTCAGCTTCTCAATCGCGGAAAGAAACTCATCCGGCTTGCGGAATGGGGCGGCAAGATACTCAACAATTTCACTATCGGAGAGTCCAATCCGACCACCGACCGCCCGCGATAGCGATGAGGCGAGTAGAAGCGTCATTACTTGGCGCGCCGAGTCCGAGCCAAACTCAACGTCGATCTTTTCTGAAATGGCGTTCCCACCATCCGAGATGTCCCTTGTGACAGCGGGTAGCAACTTCGGTGCGATCCGTTCGATCTCGTCGCGAACCTGTGAGTCATTCAAATCAAGGTGCTGCGTTCCGATCAGGAACACATCATCGCTTTCGCGCTGCGCAACGCTCTTCAAGAGACGCGCTGTGAACTGCATCAAGCCGCGAGTCTGTCGGAATCCTTCGTTTTCCTTGAAGAGAGCCACTAGGTTCTTGAAGGACGGGTGGAAGGGATAAGTCTCGCGGACCTGCTCGGCAATCTGTTCAATGCTCGAGGCAATGATGTATCCGCCATCCTCAGCCTTCTTGACTTGTTGCGCATACTCTTCCGCGATGTCAGAGACGACACGGTCATCTGGCACCTCGTCGATCAACCGCTTGCGGAGAATCTTGTAGATTTCGTTGCCCGCCAGCTGAACTGGCGTGATAGTCATAGCCTGCCTACGGGTCTCTTGCTGAAGGTTTTCAATTGCTTCAGCCAAAGCTTTGGTCTGAGACTTGTAGCTGCCCGACAAGTTCGCGATCACGATGGCGCAGTTCGGCAACTCAAGGGCAGCGCTCATCAGAGAGCTAAGGCTGTAAACGACCATGTCGGCCAACGTGCCATTTCCCATGGCCTGGGTTGAGGCGTTTTGCAGGTATGGAGGAAGCTCATCGAGCAAGATGAGTGTCGGAGTGTCCCCGATGATTTCCTTCCATTTGCGTTGATCGACTGTTCTCGGGCCGTTCACCCAGAAAGGTTTGATCGCTTCAGCTGCACCCAGCTGAGAAGCAATCTCTCCCCAGATATAGTTGTCAGGGCTATTTCGTCCGTTGAACGCCGCAATGCGAGCGGAGCCAAAATCTACCCGACTGTTCAGATCAGCGGGGAGCACATCTGGACGCAGCTGAGGATAGCGCGCGAGAAGGCCTAGCGCGACCATCATGTGGGTCTTACCGCCACCCATCGCTTGTGTCAGTTCAAAAACGGCCTGATCAGATTTGCCTGACAGGCGGAGCATACCCTCCTTGAACAGTTGCTCCATCCCCTGCGTGATAAAGTTCCGCGCGAAGAACTCGCGACCGTCGCCCTTATCCGCAATAAGGTCTGCTAGATTTTCAATACCCTCGGCCATCCGATAATCATTGATGATCGGGTTGAAAACGCAGGCCTGCTTTACCGTCTTAATCATTCGAACCGCTCCCGGAAGTCTTGGTCTTTGCTGCACCCGGAGCGGAATACTCCTTCTGTTCACAATAGGTCAGGATCATCACTTCAACCATGTTGGCTATCGAGCGATGCTCCGCTGCCGCCGCTTGCCGAAGTGCTTCCTTGAGGTCCGGCTCGATCCTCAAAGTGAGAGTCGATGTTTTGTTGATGGCCACCCCAGGCTCCTACCTATGCTGCAAAGGTACTGCATTTGGCAGTATTGCACCGCAGGGAGCTGTCCGGAAGCCTATAAACGCCTTCGCGAGCGCAGCCTGAAGTGTTTCCTAGGGTTGAGCAGTTCAGCCTTCTCCGAGCTGCGGCCTAATCGGAGGCGCCAACCACCCGCAGGCGCGGCTTCAGCATCTCACCCACGGCGTTTACCCCGGCGCGGAGGGGCGCGTCGATCAGGTGGGCGTAGCGTTGCGTCGTGCCGATCTGGGTGTGGCCCAGAAGGCGACCGATCATTTCCAGCGATGCACCGCCGGAGACCAGAAGGGACGCGAAGGTGTGGCGCAGGTCGTGGATACGGACGTCGGGGATCTGGGCGACCTTCTGCATCTTGGGCCAGAAACGCTTGGGATCACCGACCGGCTGGTCGGGCACATCCCCGGGGAACAGGAAGGGGCAACCCTTCGGCACGATTTCCCTGCGCAGGCGGATCAGCGCCACGGCCTCGTGCGAGATCGGCACGCGGTGGATGCGGCGCTGCTTGGTATAGGCCGCCTGCTTGGTCCAGATGGCGAGGTCGAGGTTGAACTGGTCAAAGGTGGCCGTCCGGACCTCGCCCAGCCGGGCGCCGGTCAGCATGCAGAGGCGGATGATGCTGGCAGCGCGCTGATCTTCATCGACGGCCAGGGCGTTGGCCAGACGTTCGATTTCTTCGAAGGAGAGGAACCGGTCGCGGGCGACCTCGGGCCGACGGCGGAACCCGAAGGCAGGGTTGTCGGTGCGCATTTTCCACAGCATGGCGAGATTGAACATCTTGCGCAGCATCTCGCCCGCGCGGTTGGCCCGCACCGGCGTGGGCTTCGGCGGGGCCAGTTTCTTGCGCCGCTTCTGGGTGGGTTTCTTCTTCGACGGCCGCGCCCGCCCGGCGGCGATTTTGGTCAGCAGGCGATCGACGTCGGTGGGCGTGATGTCCGCCACCTTGCGGTTCTTCCACTCTGGCAAGACCAGTTTTTCCAGCATGCTCTTCTGATCCGAGGCGTTGGTCTTGGCCAGTTTGGGCAGGTGTTCCTCGATGAACCGCTCGGCCAGTTCCTTAACCGTCGGCGCCCCCCGGGCGGCCTTGCGGGTATCAAGCGGGTCATCCCCACGATCAATCTCGCGGATCAGGCGTTTGGCTTCATCCCGGGCGGCTGTAACTGACCACGTCGGCCAGACCCCGATGGTGAAGCGCTTCTGCTGGCCCGCGATCCGGTAGATTAGCACAAACCCTTTGCGCCCGGTGGTGTAGACGCAGAGCCCGAAACCGGGGGTGTCTTCGTCAAACAGGACGTACTTGCGGCTGCCGATTTCCGCAGCCTTTACAACGCGTTCAGAGAGTTTTGCCTTCATGTGACGCTCCTTTCACCCGCAGTCAGCGACGACCTGCGGCGCGGAGCAATGTCTCATTCGGGCCAAACCGGCGCAGAGGCGGAAACCGGCGGAAAGGTCCGGGGAATTACGCCGGTCAGGGCGGCGCTGGGCGGGCCGGGTGCTATTCCGGCTTGAGCCGCTGCCATACCACTTTGACTTTCTTGCGAATTGTGGACGGATCGGGGGCTTCACCCCAATTCGGGTCATCCATGATCCAGTCTTGCATGACGTCCACCAGTTCGGTCTGCGTGTCGGGCAAGCCGTCGTGGAAAATCCGGCAGCACATCTCGACGTAGAATCGCTCCCAACTATGCCGCGTGGGGGCGCCCGGCCCGACCACAACCCGGCGCACAAGGCTGTTCTCCTCCTCGAAGCGTTCAATCTCGGTCGTTCGGATCAGGACGTCGGTCGATAGAACCCTTACGCCCTCGGCCGGATGGACGATCGATAACGGCTTGTCGCTGCCAGGAGGCCGCGCACGGCGGATCATGACAAAGCGCTCCGCATCACCGGCATCGCGAAAGAGCGGCCGGACATGGCCTGCGCGGACGGCGGCGTAATCGGACTCCTCTCCGCCCTGGAATTCCGCCTCTGTCAGCGAAACCATCAGCTCCAGCCTCCCGCTCATGGCCCAATCGATGATCTGCAAAGGTGCCCGCTCCCACCGAGCGGCCAATTCGCTGACAGTCAGGAACTCCTTGGGCGGAAACACCATCACCTGCCTCCCGTCACCGCCTTTCTTGTTGGACGCCCCAAACACAGGAGGGGCGCACCTCGCCCTTCTGGGCGCGGTGACGTTGTGGCGAATCTGTTGTGAACTGCTCCCCCTCAGATTGTCATAAAGCTGTCACCGATCAAGCCGGTTGCAGCACGTGTTTTGCGGGTTGAACCACGTTTGAACGGGAGCGGCGTAATTCCCTTTTCCTTTCCGCCGGTTTCCGCCTCTTCGCCGGTCCCTGCCCCGTGCTTGCCTCTCCTGGCCGATGACCGACCCTGATCCCCGGGGCGGCGGCGCGAGGAGAAACCCATGGATACCAATCCCTTGAAGGAGGCAGGCGCCGATCCGGCGCTGCTGGATGGCTGGCTTGATCGGGCGGAACTGGCCCGGCAATTGGCCCTGTCGGTCGACACGTTGCAGCGGTGGGAAACCCGGCGTGTGGGGCCGCCCTGCGTCCGGGTCGGCCGCAAAGTGCTCTACCGGAAGGAGGCTGTCCGCGACTGGCTGAAGGAGCAGGAAGCCCGCAAAACCGGCCAGCACAAGGCCGTGGCCGGGCGGCGCTGACATGGGGGTGCCGATGACCAAACTCACCTCCGAGGGCCGGTTTCCGGTGGCGGCCTTGATCGCCGAGGCCCAGCGCGAACTTGACCTCCGGCGCCAGTTCTACTGGGCCCGGGTGCGGGCCGGAAAGATGCGCCAGGACGACGCGCATCTGCGCATCGCGCTGATGGAGGCGATCGTGAAGCGGCTGACGGTGACGGCAGCGCTATGAGCCATCGCGCCACCAACTGGGCGATCCAGCAGCGCGGGCTGGCGCCTGCGACCAAGCTCGTCCTCTGGCATCTCTGCGACCGGCACAACCCGGACTACGGGTGTTTTCCGTCGCAGGACCAGTTGGCGGCCGATGCCGAAATCTCGCGCGCCAGCCTCAACACCCACCTCGACAAACTGGAACAGGCCGGGCTGATCCGCCGCGAACGGCGCCTCGCCGAAGACACGAAACGCCAGCGGACAACCCGGTACTTCCTCGGCTTCGAGGAGGATTTCGCCCAAAAGCCATGTCCAGAATCTGGACACGGGTCGACCCCAGAGCCGTGTCCAGATTTCGCGAAAAGCCGTGTCCAGAATCTGGACACTAACCCTGTAAGTAAAGAACCAGTAATTACTACCGCGCGTGACGCGGGCGCGACGCGCGAGGGCCGGGCTGACGACGAGGGCCCCGATCTGGACGCGGCAGAAGCCGCCTGCTTGGCCGCCTGCGGAGAGGGCATGGCACCGGCCGCCAGGGCGGCGATCACCGCCACCACGGCCACGATCGGCGCATGGCTTAAAGCGGGCTGCGACCTCGAACTGGACGTGCTGCCGGTGATAACCGAACGCACGGCCAAGCCCCGAGGCAGTCCGATCCGGACGTGGGATTACTTCAGCCAGGCGATCGCGGCGCGGCACGCCAAGCGGACCGCCCTAGCGGCTAAGGCGAAACATGCTGGGGAAGCTGGCGCTGGCCCTGCCGTTGCGCCTGGAGGCCCATCCATAAGCCCCGAGGACCGGCTGGCGCGCCTGGCCGCCTGGCTGAACTCGGGGGCCTACGTGCCGCCTAGCGCCGTCACGAACACCCAGCGCGATGCCCTGCTGCGGGCGGGCCTTGTGACCGAGGCCACCCTGCGCGCCCACCAAATCTACTGATCCGCACCCCTGCCCCGAAGGAGCCCCCATTGCGCCTGACGCCCCGCGAGATCGAGGATCGCCTCGAAGAAGCCGCCTACACCCTGAGGAACCTACCCGAGAAGGACCGCCCCCGCGGCTATGGCAGCTCCTGGCCGCCGGTGGTGCACGATGCCAAGCACGCCTACGGCTATACACCGGAACGCCCCATGCGGGTGATCCCCAGCGCGGCCGCGATCAGCCGGATGGAGGAATGCTTCGACTGGCTCCTCATGCTGAACCCCGAGGATGCGCGGATCGTCTGGCTTCGGGCCGAGGGTGCCCGCTGGCGGCAGGTCTGCATCAGGGCTGGGGTGGTGCGATCGACTGCCTGGCGCCGCTGGGTGGCCGCTTTGCTGACCATCTCGAAGAAGCTGGAAAAGCTCGACAAATCAAAGGGCAAAGGCAAGGGCGCAAAACCCCTCACCGCAACCACCCGCACAACCCCGCGCGAAAGCGGCGCGGACGCCGAGGACAACCGGCCCGATCCGTCGAACTTCGGGCGCGACACTTTCCCGGGTTTTGACGCATAAAGAAGGCAAGATGGCGAAGGGTGCAAGCGACGGATCGCTTCACTCCACGGCCTCACTCCTGCTCCCGCCGCCGCTCCCGGCAGGCCCCCCGCGTTAGGTTCTCCCGGAAGGGAGACGTATGCGGGGGGCCTAGGCACGACTAACCGCTAGTGACAGAACAAAAATCTGGGTCCGCGCCGTGGGTGCGCGCTTTGGGTGCGCGGGTGCGCATCTCAGGCCGCAGCCCTCAACCGACCCCCTCCGAAAGGCCCCACCCGTGCTTCAGATCGAGATGCTGCCGGTTGACCGGCTGGTCCCCTATATCCGCAACGCCCGGACCCACAGCGAGGATCAGATCGCCCAGATCGCGGCCTCGATCGCCGAGTTCGGCTTCACCAATCCGATCCTGATCGGCGAGGACGAGGTGATCATCGCGGGCCATGGCCGCCTGATGGCCGCCAAGGCGCTGGGCCTTCCGCAAGTGCCGGTGATCGTGCTGGACCATCTGACCGAAGCCCAGTGCCGGGCGCTGGTGATCGCCGACAACCGCATCGCTGAAAACGCCGGGTGGGATGACGACCTGCTGCGGTCGGAACTGGCGGCGCTGCGCGAGGCGGATTTCGATCTGGACCTGATCGGCTTTGACGAGACCGAACTCGACGAGATCATGGCCGGGTTCGAGGGGTTCGGGATGGGCGGCGGTGAAGGAGACCCCCAGGCTGAAGGCAGCGGCGGCAGCGCGGCGGCTCCTGCCCCGTCGGCGAACCTCGCCGAACGCTTCGGCATCCCACCCTTCTCGGTCTTCGAGGCCCGCAAGGGCTGGTGGCAGGATCGCAAGCGCGCCTGGCTGGATCTGGGTATTCGTTCCGAACTCGGCCGCGGCGCTGCCCCCGGCGGTGCGCCCCGCCCCCTCGATCGCGGCTGGTCCGGCGAGAAATCCTTCCCCGCCGTCCCCGGCATGGGAACCGCCGACCCGGCGCCGATCCACAAGGACATCGACCACTATCGCCACAAGAAGGGCAAGCGTACCCGGAAGGAGGCCGCCCATGGCTAAGGGCCCCGCCCGCACGTTTGGCCAAGACCTGATGCGCGGCGAGCATGTGGTCGGCGCTGGGCACACCCCGCAACCGACCGCCCCGCAGAATGGCGGCGTGCTTATGCCGTCGCACACCTCTGGCGACCCGTCCTTCTACGCCAAGAAGCGCGCCAAGGAGGCTGAGCTCGGCCGGGACCTGACGACAGAGGAATTCCTGGCCGATCACTATGCCGCCTCCGATGCGCCCACGGCCTCGGGCACCTCGATCTTCGATCCAGTCCTCTGCGAGATCGCCTATCGCTGGTTCTGCCCGCCGGGCGGCACGGTGCTGGACCCCTTCGCGGGAGGTTCCGTCCGCGGCATCGTCGCGGCCCGCCTCGGGCGACCCTACGTCGGCATCGAACTCCGCGCCGAACAGGTGGCCGCGAACCAGGCGCAGGCGGAACTGGCGGGCGACCCGGCGCCTCGCTGGATTGCAGGGGATTCCCGCGATCTGGCCCGGCTGGCCGCTGGCATCGAGGCCGATCTGGTGTTCAGCTGCCCCCCTTACTGGAACCTTGAACGCTATTCCGATGACCCCTCGGACCTTTCCAACATGCCTTTGGCCGATTTCCTGAAAGCGCAGGCCGAGATCATCGCGCAGGCCGTCGCCCGGCTTCGGCCGAACCGCTTCGCCGTCTGGGTGATCGGCGATGTGCGCGACGAGGGCGGCTTCTTCGTCAACCTGCCCGGCCTGACGGTCGAAGCCTTCGAGGCCGCCGGTGCCCGGTTCTACAACGACGCGATCCTCGTCACCGCCGTCGGTTCCCTGCCCATCCGGGTCGGCCGCCAGTTCACCGCCGCCCGCAAGCTCGGCCGGACCCACCAGAACGTGCTGGTGTTCTGCAAGGGAGACCCCCGCAAGGCGACCGAGGCCTGCGGGCCGGTGGAGTTTGGCGAGATCGAAGGGCCTGACACCGACGACGAAGCCGACCCGGAGGACGACCAATGACCGCCCCGATCATTGAGATGCACCACGGCATTGCCGTTGTCCGCGACGATCTCTTCCCCGGCGGCACCAAGGCTCGCTTCATCGCGCAGGTCTTCGAGGGCGTTCAGGAAGCCGTCTATGCCAGCCCGCCCGAAGGTGGCGCCCAGACCGCGATCGCCACCGTCGCCCGGCGCCTCGGCAAGCGCGCCACGATCTTCGTCGCCGCCCGCACCCGGCCGCATCCCCGCACGCTTGAGGCCTCTCGCCTCGGCGCAAAGGTCGTGCCGATCAGCCCGGGCTATCTGTCGGTCGTGCAATCCCGTGCCCGCGAATACTGCCGCAACACCGGCGCCAGCCTGATCCCCTTCGGCGCCGACATCCCCGGCGCCGTTGAGGCCATCGCCGCCGCCGCCCGCCTGGCCGCCTTCGATCCCGAAGAGGTCTGGTGCGCCGCCGGTTCCGGCGTCCTCGCACGCGGCCTCGCCGCCGCTTGGCCAAAAGCCCGCCGCCACGTCGTCCAGATCGGCCGCGACCTCACCCCGCGCGAGGTTGCCGGGGCCACGATCCACGTCCACCCCCGCAAGTTCAGCGACCGCGCCGCGCTGGCTGTGCCGTTCCCAGCCGATCCGCACTATGACGCGAAGGCTTGGGAGCTGTGCCTCGCCAAGCGCGGCCCGGGGCGGGTGCTGTTCTGGAACGTGGCGCCGCTGGCCCGGGAATGAATTGACCCGCTCGACAGCAACAGCCGGAGCGGGCCAGAATAGGGGACGGGATTCGAACCCGTGAGACGCTTCCGCGTCTGGCCGGTTTTCAATCGGCTGCAATCGACCGCTCTGCCAACCCTCCAAATACTCCTACTAGGTAGGAGCCACTCTTGGCAGGACCCAAGAGTACTTCTTGAAAAGCCACAACAACTCCTAAAAGTCAATGCAGCATACACCCCAGCCCGAGCGCCTCGAACGCCTCCTTCAGCGCCGGATCGAAGCCGGGATCGATGCGGACTGGGCCGTAGCCGTGATCCCGGTTCCACTGATCAATCTCGCGCAGGGTGGCGGCGAATTCCTCGTCGGTGTCGCAGACGGTACGGGTGACATCGCCCTCGGCGAAGTTGAGGATGGTGCGTTCAGCGGGTGAGGCCCATGTGCCGAACCACGAGGCGTCTTGGGCGGTATCAACCTGCGCCCATCCCCGGGCGCAGGTGCACAGGTCGAAATCATGGCGATAGCGGTCGCCGGGTTCGAAGCTGCGGATGATCTTCATGCCCGGCCCTCCCGGGCTTCGATCGCCAGAACCGCGAGGTCGCGGTAGCGGGCCAGCGCCTTCGGGCTGGACGAAACCGGGTTGATCGGGATGGCGCGCAGGCCGGTGGCGTCGGCCTTCCCGACCAGTTCCACAAGCGCGGCCAGCTTGGCCCGAAACCGGGCGTGGGTCGCAGCCGAGAAGTCGGGCGGCGGGGGCAGTTCGCCCTGCCGGGCCTTGGCCTCGATGTCAGCATCCCGGCGGCGACGCGGGGCGCTGGGCGCGGCAGGGATGGCTTCAACGATCGGCTCGGCAGTGGCGGCTGATTGCGGTTCAGCAGTCGTGGTCGGTTCGTGGGCTTGCTCCGGTGCGGCCGGTGGCGCCGCCGCTGCTTCGCAGGCGTCGATCTCGGCCACCAGCCGCCCCTCGGCAGTCTCGAAGCCCGGGGCGGTCAGGATCGACTTGACCGCTTTGGGCGCCCGATCCGCCCCGATCCTGGCGGCCAGCAGGCGTTCGAACCGTTCGGCGGCGGCGGCCACGCTGGCACTGCGCCCCAAGGGGGCCTCGCTCAGGGGCTGGGCGAGGCGGTTGATCTGGACGGCGGAGAAATTGGTGAACATCTGGGCCTCCTTCAGGCGTTCTTGATGTGGGCGGAGCGGCCTTCTGCGGTCACCGCGTAGATCATGGTGCGGCTGTCTCCGAAGGTCGCGGCGAAGGCCTCGGCCTGATCGATCCGGTCAAACCGGGCGCGGATGCGGGTCGCGGGTTTCGACCCGCGGCAGGCGATGAAGTGGTCGGCGGCGGCGAGGCAATTGGCCTCGTGGCCGGTGATGGCGTGGGTCTTGGCGGGCATCGGAAACCTCCGTTTCAAGGTGTCGCAGACATTGCCGAGACCGCCCGAAGAGCAAGTCCAAATCACTGACTTAATTGGAGAATGTCGCAAGATGGGGCTGTCGCGGCGCGCCTATGCCGCCTTGCGCGGGGTGCATGAAAGCGCCGTGCGCAAGGCAATCGCCACGGGGCGGATCACGACGGAAGCCGACGGCACGATCGACGCGGCCAAGGCCGATGCGATGTGGGACGCCTCGACCGATCCGGCGAAACAGCGCGGCGCACATGCTCGGGATCTGGGCCGCGGCACAGCAGCCGCAACGCGTGCCGTGGCGGGCACCAAGGCAGTGCCACGGCAGGCCTTTGCCGCCGTCGCCGAAACCTTGACCGAGGCCGGGGCCGATCCTGGCGGCGCCAGTGCCGAGGGCGGCGAGGTGTCCTTCGTCAAGGCGCGGATGGCGAATGAGGTGCTGAAAGCCCAGACCGCCCGGGTGCGGTTGCAGAAGATGAAGGGCGAGGTCGTCGATCGCGCCCGGGCCACGGCAATGGTCTTCGATCTGGCACGGCGGGAACGGGATGCCTGGCTAAACTGGCCGCCCCGTGTCGCGGCCGACATCGCCGCCGAACTCGGGGCCGAGCCGCATGCCGTGGAGCAGGTGCTGATGCGCTACCTCCGCCGCCATCTGGCGGAAATGTCGGAGGTCAAAGTTGAACTTCGCTAGCTTCGAGGGGGCCGAGGATATCGCCGTCGCCTGGGCGCGGGGTCTGGCGCCCGATCCGGCGCAGACCGTGGCCGAATGGGCCGATCGGCACCGCATCCTGTCGTCGCGGGCAGCATCGGAGGCCGGACCCTACCGGACGTCACGCACGCCTTACCTCAAGGCGATCATGGAGGCGCTGTCACCGAACAACCCGGCGCAGCGGGTCGTGTTCATGAAATCCGCCCAAGTTGGCGCGACAGAGGCCGGAAACAACTGGATCGGCTTCTGCATCCACCGCGCGCCGGGACCGATCCTGGCGGTGCAGCCAACGACCGATCTGGCCAAGCGCCTCAGCCAGCAGCGGATTGAGCCCCTGATCGAGGAGAGCCCCGATCTGCGGGCCTTGGTGTTGCCCGCCCGATCGCGCGACGCTGGAAACACGGTTCTGGCGAAGCGCTTCCCCGGCGGCCAGTTGGTGCTGACCGGGGCAAACTCGGCCGTCGGCCTGCGATCGATGCCTGCGCGCTGGCTCTTTCTAGACGAGGTCGATGCCTATCCGGGCGACCTTGAGGGCGAAGGTGATCCGGTGGCGCTGGCTGAAGCCCGCACCGACAGCTTTGGCCACCGCAAGAAAATCTTCCTGGCCTCGACGCCTACGATCAAGGGCCTCAGCCGGATCGAGCGGGAGTTCGAATTGACCGACCAGCGCCGCTATCACGTCCCCTGCCCGCATTGCGGCGGGCTGCAATGGCTGAAGTTTGAACGGCTGCGCTGGGAGAAGGGACGGCCGGAGACCGCTGCCTATCTCTGCGAACACTGCGAGGCCCCGATCGCGGAACGGCACAAGACCTGGATGATGGACGAGGAAAACGGAGCGGATTGGCTGCCGACCGCCGCCCCCGATGTTCAGGCCTCGGCCGAAACCGCCGGGGTGATCGGGTTCCATATCTCGGGGCTCTATTCCCCACTCGGCTGGTTGTCCTGGGAGGAGATCGCGCGGCGCTGGGATCAGGCGCAGGGCAATGACTCCGCCCTGAAAACCGTGAAAAACACCGTGCTCGGCGAAACCTGGGCGGAACGCGGCGAGGCACCGGATTGGCAGCGCCTCTATGAGCGGCGCGAGGATTGGCAAGTGGGCCGGGCTCCTTCCGGTGTGCTGATCTTGACGGCTGGGATCGACGTCCAGCGTGATCGGATCGAGATCGACGTCTGGGGCTGGGGCCGAAACCTGCGGTCATGGCTCGTCGATCATGTGGTTCTGGAAGGCGATACAGCCCGGGCCGACGTCTGGGCCAATCTGAATGAATTCCTCGCCATGACATGGGAACACGCCTCCGGCGCCCGAATGGCCTTGGCGCGGGTGGCGATCGACTCCGGCGACGGCGCCACGACAGACGCGGTTTATGCCTGGGTGCGGCAGGCGGGGCTTGGGCAGGTGATCGCCATCAAGGGCGTGGCCGGGTTCGACCGATCGACACCAGTGGACGGGCCGACCTATGTCGAAACCACCGAAGGCGGTCGCAAACTGCGCCGCGGGGTCAGGCTCTGGAAAGTGGCCGGGGCCGTGTTCAAGGCCGAGACCTACCGTTTCCTGCGCCTCGCGGCCCCGACCGACGAGGAACGGGCGGCCGGGGCCGACTGGCCTGCGGGCTTTGTCCACATCCCGAAGGGCACCACGGCCGAATGGGTGAAGCAGCTGACCTCCGAGCAGCTCGTCACCCGCAAAACCCGCACCGGCTATCAGAAGCTCGAATGGGAACAGACCCGGGAACGGAATGAGGCCCTCGATTGCCGGGTCTATGCCCGCGCCGCCGCCTGGCTGATGGGGATCGATCGCTGGGACAACGCGCGCTGGGAAGCGCTGGAAGAACAGATCGGGCCCGCGAGGCCTGCCACCACCCCTGCCGGTCAACCTGACCGACCGCAACCGCAATCTGCCCCGAAGCGGCCAACCGGCTGGCTCGGGCCCCGACGTGGAAAATGGCTCTGATGTCCTTCTCGCAAGCTGAACTCGATGCGCTGCGCCGCGCCTATGCCGCAGGTGCGCTGGTGGTGGAGTACGATGGGCGCCGCCTGACCTATGGCAATGCGGCCGATCTTCTCGCCCGCATCCGCTTCATCGAAGGCCAGATGGCCACCAGTTCCAGCGGGTCGCGCCCCGTGGCGGGCAAGGCCAGCTTCAGCCGGGGCCGCACATGAAACCGACCCCGCCTGATGTGCCTTGGGGCGTAATCGATCGGATCGTGGCCACTATCGCGCCCCGCACGGCCGCCCGGCGCTATGCGGCCCGGGTGGCGATCGCCAATCTGCGGCGCGGCTATGACGCCGCCGCCCGCGGACGTGGCACGGAAGGCTGGCGCGCCGGATCGACGGCCGCAGATGCGGAAATCGCCGTCGCAGGCGGCGCGTTGCGCGACCGGATGCGCGATCTCGTGCGCAATGATCCCCTCGCGGCAAAGGCTGTGCAGGTACTGGTGTCGAACATCGTCGGCACCGGCATTCGCCCCCGGGCGGCGGCGGCCGATCCGGCACTGAACAAGCTGGCTGACGACCTCTGGAAGCGCTGGGCGCCGCGGGCCGATGCCGATGGACATACCGACTTCCACGGCCTGACTGCCCTCGCCGTGCGCGAGATGATCGAAGGCGGCGAGGTCTTTGCCCTGCGCCGTCGCCGCCGGGCCAATGACCGACTCGCTGCCCCGGTTCAGATCCAGCTCAACGAGGCCGATCACCTCGACGGGGCAAAGTTTGACAACCGGCCGGATGGTGGGCGGATCGTCCAGGGCATCGAATATGACGCGCTGGGCCGCCGCCGGGGGTATTGGATGTTCCCCGATCACCCCGGCGATGCAATGCCGGTCTTTGGCCGCCGATTTGAATCGCTCCGGGTTGGCGCGGAAGGGGTGGCGCATCTCTTCGAACGCCAGCGGGTGCAGAACCGTGGTGTGCCTTGGGGGGTGCCTGCAATGCGGGCGCTCCGAGAACTGGGCGACTGGCAAACCGCAGAACTGGTCCGCAAGAAGATCGAGGCCTCGATGGTCGGCTTCGTCTTTGGCGCCGACGAGGACCAGCAATCCATGGCGCCGGTGGTGCAGGATGCCGATGGCAACCGCATCGAACAGTTCGAACCAGGCCTGATCGGCTATGTCCGGAACGGCAAGGACATCAAGTTCAACACGCCCGCCTCGACCTCGGGCATCTACGAATGGAACCGGGTGCAGCAGCACATCATCTCGGCCGGGTTCCGCGTGCCCTATGAGTTGATGACCGGCGATCTCAGTCAGGTGAACTTCGCCTCCTCGCGGGTCGGCCTGCATGAATTCCGCCGGATGGTGGAAGCGGTCCAATGGCAGGTCGTGATCCCGATGTTCTGCCAGCGCATCTGGGATTGGGTGATGGAGGCCGCCTGGACGGCCGGTGCCCTGCCCCAGCCCGAGATCGCCGTCGAATGGGCCCCGCCCAGGTTCGAGAGCGTGAACCCGCTGCAGGACGTCACCGCCGACTTGATGGAGGTCCGCGCCGGGTTCTCCACCCCGGCCCAGCAGATCGCCCGGCGTGGCTATGACCCGCGCGAGGTGGTCGAGGAATGGCAGAAGTATGCCGCCCTCTTCGATCAGCTGGGCCTGATCTTCGATGCCGATCCCCGCCGCGTCAGCCGCGCGGGTCTGGCGCAAGCCGTGGACCAGACGGGCAGCAGCCCGCCCCCCGACGAGAGGTAATCCCAATGCCAACTGAAACCCTGAACCTCCCGCTGATCACGCGAGAGGCCTCGCTTCGGCTTGTCCGTGGCGAGGACGACGACATGACCATCGACGTGATCTGGACCACCGGCGCCACCGTGCAGCGGCGGCGCTATGAAGGCTGGGATGATGTTGTAGAGTATGACGAGGAACTGGTCGTTACGCCGGGCGCCGTGCGGATGGACCGCCTGAACGCAGGCGCACCGTTTCTAGATTCCCACCGATCCTGGGGCCTCGAGTCCGTCGTGGGCGCGGTTCTTCCCGGCACGGCGCGGATCGAAGCTGGCCAGGGCTTTGCCCGGGTGCGGCTGACCTCGGCGCCGGATGCCGCGCCGATCGTCCAGCGGATCATGGATGGCACGGTCTCGGCCGTCTCCGTCGGCTACCGCGTCCACCGGTACGACATCACCAAAGCCCAAGGGCAGCGCGAGCTTTGGCGTGCTGTTGACTGGGAGCCGATGGAAATCTCCGCCGTCGCGATGCCCGCCGATCCCGGGGCGCATATCCGCGCTGCCGATCCCCGCCCCGAAACCCTCACCCCCTGCCTCCTCACCCGGGCCGATGCGCCCGCCCTTTCCCCGAACCAGACGAGGACCACCATGCCCGAGACCCAGATCCCCGAAACTGACGCCCCCGCGGAGACCCGCGCCGCGCCAATCACGCCGCCCGCGGCCGAGACCAGCCCTGATGCCATTCGCACGGAGGCAAACCGTTCCGCGGCCGAGGTGCTGGCGCTTTGCGAACGCCACGCGCTGGGAGCGGGCTTCGCCGCCGATCTGATCCGCCGCGGCCTGTCGCTCGATGCCGCCCGCGCCGCGATCCTCGACAAGCTAGCCGAGGCCGATGCGCCCGCCGCACGGGGTTCGGAGCCTGTGGCCGCTACCGCCCGCGGAACCGGCGCGGCCGACGCCGCCTATCGCGACGCCATGTCCGAGGCCCTTCTGCACCGCCACAACCCTGGCCGGGCGCAGCTGACCGACCGCGCCCGCGAATTCCGCGGCCTGACCCTTCTTGAACTGGCGCGCCACGCGCTTGACCGGCGCGGGATCGCCACGCGGGGCCTGTCGAAGATGGAACTCGCCACCGAGGCCCTGATCGGCCGTTCTGGCCTGCATTCGACCAGCGACTTCCCCCTGATCCTGGCGAACGTCGCCAACAAGACCCTGCGCGCGGCCTATGACACCACGCCCCGCACCTTCACCGCCTGGGCGCGCCAGGCCGTGATCACAGACTTCAAGCCGGTCGCCCGCAACCAGCTCGGCGGCGCGCCGGACCTGCTGCGCGTGCCGGAATCGGGCGAGTTCACCTATGGCACCATTGGGGAAAGCCGCGAGGTCTATGCGCTGGTGACCTATGGCCGGATCGTCGGCATCACCCGGCAGACGCTGATCAACGACGATCTCGACGCCTTCACCCGCATCCCCTCGGCCTTCGGCGCTGCCGCGGCCGATCTGGAAAGCGACCTCGTCTATTCGATCTTCTCGACCAACCCCAACATGGCCGACGGCAACCCGCTGTTCCACGCCTCCCACGCCAACCTCGGCACCGCGGGCGCGATCTCGGAAGCGACCCTCGCCGAGGCCTACCGCCTCTTCGGCAACCAGCGGGGCCTCGAGGGGCGCCAGATCAGCGTCCTGCCGCGCTACATCATCACCCCGCCGGGCGTCCGGTCGGTCGAGGCGCGGAAGAACGTCACCGCTACAACCCCGAATGCGGTGGCCGGGGTCAACGCCTTTGCCAATCGCCTGGAACCGATCGAAGAGGCCCGACTGATCCCCGCCGCCGGACCCGACCCCTGGTTCCTCGCCGCCGATTCCTCCCGGATCGACACGATCGAGTTCGCCTATCTCGAGGGCCAGCAGGGCGTCTACACCGAGACCCGTTCCGGCTTCGAGGTGGACGGCATCGAGATCAAGGCCCGCCACGACTTCGCCGCCAAAGCCATCGACTGGCGCGGCCTTTTCCGCAACGCGGGCGCCTGACGCCCCTCCCCCCCTGACATTCCCGAAAACGGAGAACCCAGATGAAGAACTTCATCGCCAATGGCGAAACCATCAACATCACCGCAGCCGCCGTGATCGCCTCCGGCCAGGGCGTACTGGTCGGCAGCATCTTCGGCGTGGCCGAGGGGGCGGCGGCGATCGGCGAAACCGCCGTCATCCGGCTGGTGGGTGTGTTCTCGCTGCCAAAGGCGCCCTCGCAGGCCTGGACGGTCGGCCAGACGATCTATTGGGACGCGGCGAACAGCCGGACGACGAACGTCTTGACCGGCAACACGCGGATCGGCATCGCCACGCAGGCGGTGGCGGGCGGCGCGGGCGACACGACCGGCATCGTGCGCCTGAACGGGGGCGCGACCTGAGATGTCGGCCTTTGCCACCGCCGCGGCCGCCCTCTTCCGCGATCCGAACCTCGCGCAGGATGCGGTATGGCGATCGGGCGGGGCTGGCGCGCCTTTGGCCGTCCGCGTGATGCTGCGACGGCCGGATGCGGTGACGGGCTTCGGCGAGGGCCGGTTCGTCACCGACAGCGTGATGATCGATGTCGAATGCGCCGCACTGGGCACACTTGCGCCGGGCGACACGTTTGAGATTGCGGGCGTGATCTACGAGGTCCGGGGCGAACCGCTGCGCGATGCCCTTCGCCACGTCTGGAAGGCAGAGGCCCGAGAGGCATGAAGGTCGGCGCCAGCATCGACGGCGATCTGGCAGCGATCGCCACCGAAATCCTGCAAGAGGTAGAGGCTGCCGTCACCCACGGCGTCTTTGCCGCCGGGCGGAGTCTGCGTGACGACTGGCGCGGGCAAATTCGTGGCGCTGGGCTTGGGTCGCGCCTTGCCAACTCTGTCCGGCAGGCCGACTTCCCGCGATCAGGCACTTCCCTTCGCGCCGCCAGCCTCGTCTGGACCAAAGCGCCCGATATCCTGCACGCGTTTGACGGTGGCGTGCTAATCCGCGGCAAGGAGGGGCTTTGGCTGGCAATCCCCCTGCCCGCCGCGGGCGCCAACGGCCTCGGCCGCCAGCGCATCACGTCCTGGCGCTGGGAGCAACGCACCGGCATGCGCCTGCGCTTCGTCTACCGCCGAAACGGGCCAAGCCTTCTGGTGGCCGATGATGCGCGCCTGAACAGCCGGGGGCTGGCCGCAGCAAAGGGGGGCCGTCGGCGGCGGGATGGGGTTCTGACCGGGGCCCAGACGGTGCCGGTGTTCCTGCTGCTGCGGCAGGTGAAAATGCCGAAGAAGCTAGACCTCGATGGGTTGGCGCGGGAAGCGACGGCGCGGCTGCCCGGGGCGATCTTGGGGGCGTGGAGGGGCTGATACCTTGAAAGGCACTGTGCAATCGATCATTCTCAACGCACCACGGAGTGTCACATTGGAATTTCCGCTGGCATGCCTCTTGGGTTGTGCGCGCTTAAGGTAAAAAGCCGTCTGCCTTATCACGCAGGGAGAATACAGATTGTGGTATGATCGAATAATTGATGACCCAGTTAATCTCGTGTCAACTCTGCTAGGTGTGGCCGGGGTAGTATTGGGGATCATTCCACTCATCTTGTTGATTTTCGAACGCCGCAAGTCGAGAATACTTGACCAAACAATCAAACACTTTGCCATCCTTGAGAAAATTGAGGAGCAGAAGAGCGCGGCAATAGATCAGAAAACACAATCTGAAAAAGAAGCTGAGGCTCTTAATAAGCACTCGGAGCTTCTGAAGTCCGATATTGAAAACAGGCTGCCGAATGCAGCCATGGTTGCATACTATAAGAATACGATTCCCCACCTTGAAACACAAATACTCGAATACGGCCAACGGTTAACTCATATGCGGCAGTACTTGAATGAGCTTGAAGGAAAGAACGAGGCGGTGAGCAAGGAAATAGCGGAAATCCTCTCCAAGCAAATCTCAGAAAGCATCGGCGCCAGAAGAGACCTTGAGCAGCAGCAGATCTATCTTGTCGTTTGCACAGCGGTTATGTCGGTGACAGTTTCCGTGATGCCTTACCCCTTCTCGGCTCTTATTTCGCTTCCACTAGCGTACGCAATCGTTCTGATTGTGACTCGACTGATTAGGACAGCACGGTTTGCGTATCCAGAGAACGAAATTCTCAAGAGCCCCATCTTCAACTCAAAGGTTTTGTATGGATTTACCATACTGGCCTTCATACTCTTGGCAGCGCTCTTGTGGCTTTTATTCTTCCCCTTTTAGCTTCGTAAGCTGGGTGTAATCTGACCACGTAGCCACTATCCATAGAAGCACCGACTGTTCAAAACCGTCGGGCGCCGATGAATCTGGAATCGTCATGCCCACGCAATCCACGGCCGAGCGCCTGCTCGCGTCGCTCCATAGCCTATTGTCCGGCGCAATGCCTCCGGGGGCCAAGGTGCTGCGGAACGCTATCCTGCCCGAGAAGTTGCCTGCAGCAGGGGTGGTAATCCTGCGCGATGGCGATCCGGGGTCGCCGGAGGTGTGGCTCTCGCCGCCGGGCTACTACTACGAACATCGAGCCGAGATCGAAGTGGTGGTCGATGGGAATTCCGCAGCCCGGGATGCGGCTTTTGACACACTCCGCCTCGCGATCAGCGCGGCCCTCGCCACCGATCGGACGCTGGGCGGCCTATGCGACTACATCACGCCCGAGGCGCCGGAACCGGTGCTGCTGGCGATCGACGGCAATGAGGGTCTGAAGGCAGCGGTGATCCCGGTGATCCTCGCCTATGCCACGACCGACCCGCTTCTCTGACCAACCCCCGAAAGGACTGACCCATGGCCCGCCAGCCCGGCGCGCGGACGCAAGTCGCGTTCGCCTTCGAATCCGTTTACGGCACGCCGCCCGCCAGCGGCTATCGCCGGATGCCCTTTGCCACGACGACGCTCGGCTCCGAACAGGGCCTGCTGTCGCCCGAGCTTCTGGGATACGGCCGCGATCCACAGGCGCCGATCCGCGATGCGGTGAACGTGGATGGCGATGTCGTCATTCCGATGGATGCCGAGAACCTCGGCTTCTGGCTGAAGGCGATCTTCGGCCAGCCGGTGACGACCGGCACCACACCGCGGACGCACACGTTTCAGTCGGGCGGCTTCACGCTGCCCAGCATGGCGATTGAGACGCAGATGCCCGATGTGCCGCGGTTCGCAATGTATTCAGGCCTCGTCGCCGATCGTATCCAGTGGCAATCGCAGCGCTCTGGGCTCCTGACGGCGACGGTCGGCCTGATCGGGCGGGGCGAAACGGTTGCGGCCGCGACGGCCGCCGGTGTTCTGACCGACGCAACCTTACCCTTGCAGCGCTTCGGCAATTTTCAGGGGTCGATCACGCGGAACGGGGCGGCGCTGGGCAACATCGTCTCGGCGCAGGTCTCCTATGCCAACAACCTCGACCGGATCGAGACGATCCGCAACGACGGGCTTCTCGAGGGGCTCGACCCATCAATGGCCGCATTGACCGGATCGATCGAGGCACGGTTCGCCGATCTGACCTTGGTGAACCAGGCGATCGCCGGTGACCCTTGCGAACTCGTCTTCGCCTGGAGCCTTGGGGCGAACGCGTCCCTCACTTTCACGGTCCACGCCGCTTATCTGCCGCGCCCGCGCATCCCGATCAACGGGCCGCAGGGCGTGCAGGCCACGTTCGAATGGCAAGCGGCCCGGGCCACGTCCCCCGCCCGCATGTGCACCGCCGTCCTTGTCAACACGACCACCAGCTATTGAGGAGCGCCTCCATGATCCGCCTGAACCTTTCCCCTGAACCGGCCTGGCTCGACCTCGGCGGCGGGGTGCGCCTGCGCCTTGCCCCCCTGACCTCCGCCCTGATCGGCGCCGCCCGCAGCGATGCGCAAGTTGCCAGCCTGCCCGAAGACGCCCCCGCCGATCAGGTGGCCGTTGCCCTGGCGAAGGCGATTGGGTCGCTGGCGATCCTCGACTGGGAAGGCGTCGGCAATGCCGAGGGCTATCCGGTGCCGCCCACGCCGGAGGCTGTGGCCGCCCTTCTCGATCTCTTCCCGCTCTTTCAGCGCTTCCAGACGGACTATGTCGCCAAGGGCCTGATCCTGGCCGATGAGGGAAACGCCTCCGCGCCCTCGCCGAATGGCACTTCGGCGGGGGCGAAGGCTACTGCGCCGGATGCGTAAAGCCCTGCCCCGCCTGCCCCGCTGACCTCCACCGCCCCCGCACCTTCGAGGCCTGGCAGGTCTGGGAACTGGCCCAGTCCCTCCGCGGCCAGTTCCGCGCCATCCCCGGTGGGGTGGTCGGCTGGGACATGACAGCCGCCTTAGCCATGGCCGAAGCGCTGGGCCTGAACCGGCTGATCGTGGCCGAACTCCTGCCCCTGATCGAACCCTTCGCCGTGCGCGGCATTAACGCCCAAGTGAGAGCTCAGAACCATGACGACGCGATCTGAACGCCGGGTCTCGGTGCGCCTTGTGGCGACCGGCGGGCAGGCGCTGAAGGCCGAACTGGTCGGCATCGGCCAGGAAGGCGCCCGCGCGCTGACCCTGATCGAAGCGGCGGGGCCCCGGGCGGCGGCAGGGCTGAACGCCGCCGGGGTCTCGGCCGGGGAGGCCATGCGCCAGATGCAGGACCTTGCCGACCGGGCGGCCCGGGCTGCGACGGCCTTGCGCCAGGCGGCGGCAGTATCCGGTACCGTTATGAACACGGTGAACCGATCGACCGGTGTCTCGGGCGGGATGGCCCGCGATGCGGCGGATGTTGCCGCCTATGCCCGGGCCCTCGACGACCTCCGCGCCAAGCACAACCCCCTCTTCGCGGTGGTGCGGGACTATCGATCGACCCTGACCGAGATCCGGCAAGCGCACCGGGTCGGGGCAATCTCGGCCGAGGAGATGACAGCTGCCATCGGCCGCGAGCGCCAGGCAACGCTGGCCAGCATCGCCGCGATCAAGGGCCGGACCACCGCACTGGGCGGGATGAGTACCGCCACCCGCAACGCCAGCCACCGCATGGCCAACCTGTCCTTCCAGCTTCAGGACATCGGGGTTTCGCTGGCAGGCGGGATGAATCCCTTCATGGTCATGGCGCAGCAAGGCAGCCAGATTTCCCAGATTTATGGGTTTGGGAATGGCGGTGTCGGGGCGCTCTTCCGCGATCTGGGCGGCATGGCACGCACACTCGGCCAAGGGGTGCTGCAAGTCGCTGGCCGCTTCCCGCTGGTGACGGCTGCCGTGGCTCTGGGCTCGGCGGCGATTGCGGGGATGCGCAACGAGATCAACGAGACCACCGGCGCGCAGGTCAGTTTCACCGACGTGGCCCGGGCCGCCTGGCAGGTCTTTGCAGAGAACGTCCATCAGATCGGCAAGCCCGTCTTCGACACGATCCGGGGCTGGTGGGACAATGCCGTCGCATGGGCGGATTGGGCCTGGGAACGGATTGTCGACGGCGTCATCTGGATGGGCGACCTCGTCATCAACGCTTTCAAGGTCGCGGCCGCAGGCGCCACTTACGCCTTCCAGGGCGTGCCGGATGCCGTCGGCGCCCTCGCAATCGGCGCGGCCAATGCCGTGATCGATGCCGTGAACTGGATGATCGAGAAGGCGCTGACCGGGATCAACGCCCTGGCGGAGGCGGCGAACGCGGCCCTTGAGGCCGTCGGCCTTGATCCGGCCCTGTCCACTTTGGACCCGGCGACGTTTCGGATCGACAGCGTGGCGAACCCCTATGCCGCGCGTGATGCCGAACGCCGAGCAGCGCTGGCGGCGCAAATCCGCGGCATCGTCTCGGGCTCGCCCCTCTCGGAATACTTCAACGATGTCCGCGATCGGGCGCTGCAAATCTCCATCACGCCCGACGATCCGGCAGAGGGCGGCGCGGGCGGAGGCGGAGGCCCGTTGCAGACAGCCGAGGAAGTCGCCGCCGCCGCCGATGTCGCGGCAACCGGCTGGGCCGCGGTCAGCGAGGCGCTTTCAACCTATGCAGCCGAGGCCGCCAATTGGGGCGGCAGCGTGGGTGAGGCGATCACCAGCGCTTTTCGGGCGGGCGAAGAGGCCGTGGCGGAATTCGTTCGGACGGGGAAGTTGGATTTCAGCAGTTTGGCGACCTCGATCATCGCCGATCTCGCGAAGATCGCGTTTCGCCGCTTCGTCTTCGGCCCCCTTGCCTCCGCGCTGGGCGGGGTTCTCGGCGGGATCGGCGGGGGTATCGGCGGCGGATCGATCTCGGCCGGGGTCTATCACTCGGGCGGTCGGGTGCCCGGCCCCGCCAGCATGCTGATCCCCGCGGCTGCGCTGGCCGCCGCACCCCGTTTCCACACCGGCGGCGGGATGGGCCTGGGGTCCGACGAATACGCGGCCGTCCTTCTGCGCGGCGAACGCGTTCTGAACCGTGCCGAGACCCGCGCCTGGGAAGGCGGGGCAGGCACCACCGTCAACATCTATGCCCGCGATGCCGAGAGCTTCCGCGCTTCCCGCGCGCAAGTCGCCTCCGACATCGCCCGGGCCGTGGCCTATGGCCGAAGGAGTAGCTGAATGGCGTTTCACGAGATCAGGTTTCCGGACGGGATCAGCCGGGGCGCGAAAGGCGGGCCGGAACGGCGCACGCGCATCGTCGAACTTGCTTCGGGCGACGAGGAACGCAACGCCTCCTGGGCTAACTCGCGCCGCCGCTACGACGTTTCCTATGGCGTGCGCCGGGCCGACGATCTGGCGGCCGTTGTCGCCTTCTTCGAGGCCCGCAATGGCCGCCTGCACGCGTTTCGGTTCAAGGATTGGTCCGACTACAAGTCCTGCCTGCCCTCGGCGGTGCCCGCGCCCACCGACCAGATCATCGGCACCGGGAACGGCAGCGCGACGGTGTTTCAGCTGGTGAAGACCTATACGTCCGGCGCGCAATCCTGGGCGCGGACGATCCTGAAACCTGTAGCGGGCACGGTGACCATCTCGCTGAACGGCATCGCGCAGGGTTCGGGCTGGTCGGTCAACACCACCACCGGCATCGTCACCTTCGCCGCTCCCCCCACCACCGGCGCCGTGATCCGGGCCGGGTTCGAATTCGACGTGCCGGTGCGCTTCGACACCGACGAATTGCCCGTCACGCTCGACATCGAACGCACCGGCTCCATCCCCTCCATTCCCCTGATCGAGGTGCGCCGATGACCCCACCCAAAGACCGCAACACCATGGGCTATGTCGCCTATGTCAGTCTCGCGCTGGCCCTTTCCGCCCAAGGCGGGGCGGCGATCTGGTGGGCCGGGATCATCAACACCCGCGTCGCCATGCTCGAACGACAACTGGACGATCTGGCCATGATCCGCCCCGAGCAAATTCGCGACGTGGCCGAAGCGCTACGCGCCATCGCCGTGATCGAAGAGCGGATGATCCGCCTCGACGAGAACATCGCCCGCATCGGCGCCGCCGTCGGCCGCCTCGAACAACAGGACCGCGCCCCATGAAGACCCTGCCCGCAGGCTTCCAGGCGCATCTGGATGAAGGCACGACCACCCTCGCATGGTGCTGGCGATTGCAACGTCGCGATGGCGCGGTGTTCGGGTTTACCGATCATGATCGCCCCCTCACCTTCACAGGCACCAGCTTCGAACCCGAGACCGGCTTTGCCGCCAGCGAGATCAGAAGCCTGGGCGATCTGTCGGTCGATGCCCAAGACGTGCAAGGCGCGCTTCGGTCTGACCGCATCACTGAGACCGATATCGCCGACGGGCTCTGGGACAATGCCGCGGTCGAGGTTTGGCTGGTGAACTGGCAAGCGGTCAGCCAGCGCGTGCTGATGCGCCGCGGCAGCATCGGTGAGATCAGGCGGGGGCGTCATGCTTTCACAGCCGAGGTTCGTGCGCTGGCGCATCTCTTGAACCAGCCGGTCGGCCGGACGTTTCAGTATTTCTGCGACGCGACGCTAGGCGATGCGCGCTGCGGGGTGAACCTGACGAGCGCCCTGTATCGCGGCACCGGCGCTACGACAGCAACAATTGGCGACCGAAGATTTACCGTCGCGACAGGCCTTGATGGCTTTGCCAGCAGCTGGTTTGATTTCGGGGTGGTGGAATGGACTAGCGGCGCCAATGCCGGGCGGCGGGCGGAAGTGGCGGGTCACACGCTTGCCAGCGGCACTGCCACGATCACCCTGATCGAGGCACCGGTGCGGCCAATCACCCCGGGCGACGCCTTCGTCATCACCGCAGGCTGCGACAAGCGCCACGCCACCTGCCGCGACCGGTTCGGCAATGCGCTGAACTTCCGCGGCTTCCCATCGATCCCCGGCGACGATCTGGTCACCCGCTATCCGAACGAGACCGACGCAAACTCCGGCGCGCCGCTGCGCCCCCTTGCCGATGGCTGAGGCCCGCGCCCCGGCCGATCCCGCCCGGGTGGTGGCAATCGCGGAACGCTGGATTGGGACGCCCTATCTGCATCAGGCCTCTGTCCGGGGTCTCGGCACCGATTGCCTTGGCCTCGCCCGTGGCATCTGGCGCGATCTGCACGGGGCCGAACCGATCGCCCCGCCGCCCTATACCCGCGATTGGGGCGAAAGCAGCTGCCGCGAAGTGATGTGGGAAGCGGCCCGGACCTTCCTGATCGAGATCCCCGTAGGTGCGGCCGAACCTGGCGCCCTGATCCTCTTCCGCATGGTCGCGACCAGTCCGGCCAAGCACTGCGGCATCCTCGTGCCGGGGCCCGCCGACCAGCTGGCCCTGATCCATGCCCGCGAGACCACCGGCGTCACGCGCGAACCCTTCACCCTGCCCTGGCGCCGCCGCGCCGTGGCGGCTTTCCTCTTTCCAGGCTGATCCCCATGGCAACCATGCTCCTCGCCGCCGCCGGTTCCGCAATCGGCAGCGCCTTCGGTGGCGCCTTTCTCGGCTTCAGCGCCGCCACGATCGGCGGCGCCATTGGGACGTTCGCGGGCTCGGTCATTGACAGCCTGATCATCGGCTCGCTTGCCCCCGATCAGCGGATTGAAGGCGCGAAGCTGGACGATCTGCGCCTGACATCGGCGACCGAAGGGGCGGTCATCCCGCGGCTTTACGGCACGATTCGGCTTGGCGGAAACATCATCTGGGCCACGGATTTCCGCGAGGAACAGTTCCGCCAAACCCAAGGCGGCGGCAAAGGCGGTGGGCCGAAGGTCGTGACCGAAGGCTATCGCTACTACGCCTCCTTCGCCGTGGCACTTTGCGAGGGCCCGATCGGCGGCGTTTGCCGCATCTGGGCCGATGGCAAACCCTTCGATGTGCCGGGCGCCGTGATCCGAGTTCACTTGGGCACAGAAAGCCAGATGCCGGACCCCTTCATCGAGGCTAAGGAAGGCGCCGGACAGGCCCCGGCCTATCGCGGCGTGGCCTATGTCGTGTTCGAGGATCTGGCCCTTGAGACCTTCGGCAACCGTCTGCCGCAGCTTTCGTTCGAAGTGATCCGCCCTTCGCCAGATCCCGGCGCCATGGAACGCCTCGTGCGCGCCGTGAACCTGATCCCGTCGGCGGGCGAGTTCGTCTACGCGACCCAGACGGTCACCCGCACCACGGCCGCTCCCGGCTTTTGGAACAGCGGCGGCGGCAATGGCACTGCGGTGCCAGAGAACGAGAATAGCGTCGAGGGCTTGCCCGATCTGGTGGCCTCGCTGAACCGGCTCGACGCCGCCCTGCCCGAATGCGAGGCGGTGTCGCTGGTCGTTTCATGGTTCGGCACCGATCTGCGGGCAGGCGCCTGCCAGATCAAGCCAGGCGTGGAATCGACAACCAAGACCACAACCCCGATGGTCTGGCGCGTGAATGGCGTGACGCGCGCCGCGGCGCATGTCGTCTCCACTGTCGATGGTGGTCCGGCCTATGGCGGCACGCCCACCGATGCCGCCGTCGTGCAGGCCATCCAAGAACTGAAGGCGCGAGGCAAGCGCGTGACCTTTTACCCTTTCATCCTGATGGACATCCCGGCCGCCAACACCCTGCCGAACCCCTATTCGACAAACGGCACCATCCCGGGCCAGCCGGTCTATCCCTGGCGCGGGCGGATCACCTGCGCCCCCGCGGCGGGCTTTGCGGGCACGGTCGACAAGACGGCGGCGGCAGGGACGCAGGTTGCGGCCTTCTTCGGTTCGGCCGCGCCGGGGCAGTTTGCGGTGTCGGGCACGACGGTCAGCTTCACCGGCAGTGGCAGCGATTGGGGCCTGCGACGGATGATCCTGCATTACGCCCATCTCTGCGCCGCGGCCGGGGGCGTAGATGCCTTCCTGATCGGCACCGAGATGCGCGGTCTGACGCAAGTCCGCTCCGGCGCCTCGACCTATCCAGCCGTCACCGCCTTCGTGCAACTGGCCGCCGATGTCAGCGCGATCCTCGGGCCTGCCACCAAGGTCAGCTATGCCGCCGACTGGTCGGAATACTTCGGCCATCAACCCTCGGACGGCACGGGCGATGTGTTCTTTCACCTCGATCCGATCTGGGCATCCGTGAATGTCGATTTCGTGGCGATCGATAACTACCTGCCGCTCTCGGACTGGCGCGACGGCGATGATCACCTCGATGCCCTAGCCGGATGGACCGGCCCGCACCAGACCGCCTATCTGCAAGCCAACATCGAAGGCGGTGAGGGCTTCGACTGGTTCTATGCCTCCTCGGCCGACAGGATTTCTCAGACGCGGACTGCGATCACGGACGGTGCCGGAAAGCCCTGGGTGTTCCGATCCAAGGATCTGCGGAACTGGTGGAGCCAGCCGCATATCAACCGCCCGGGCGGCGTGGAAAGCGGCGGGCCGACGGCTTGGGTGCCGGGGTCAAAACCGATCAGGTTTACCGAAGCAGGCGCGCCTTGCGTCGATCGCGGCACCAACCAGCCGAATGTCTTTGTCGACCCGAAGTCGTCAGAATCCCTGCTGCCGCACTTTTCCCGGGGCTGGCCCGACGAGTTCATCCAGCGCCGCTATGCCGAAGCCCTGATCGGCTATTGGGCGAACCCGGCCAACAACCCCACTGCCTCGCTCTATTCCGGCCGGATGATCGAGACCGCCGAGATCGCCCTCTGGACATGGGACGCCCGCCCCTTCCCGGCCTTCCCGGCCCGGAGCGATGTCTGGTCGGATGCCGAGAACTGGCGGCTTGGGCATTGGCTTACCGGCCGCGCCGGGGCCACGGGCCTCGCGGAACTCGTCGCTGAGCTTTGCGACCGCGCTGGGCTGGCCACCTCCGATCTGGATGTCATCGATCTTGCGGGGTCGGTGCCGGGCTTTGCTGTGAACGCCATTGAAAGCCCTCGCGCCTCCATCGAGACCCTCGCCCGCCTCTTCGGTTTCGACGCCTTCGAGGCCGAGGGCAAAATTCGCTTCCGCATGCGGGGGCAGCGGCCCGTGGCCACGATCACCCTCGACAGCCTCGTCGCTGCCAGCCGCGAGGCCGAGGATCTGGAACTGACCCGGGCGCAGGAGACCGAGCTGCCCCTCGCCCTCAAATGGCGCCTGATGGCCCGCGATGAGGAGTTAGCTGGGATCACTGTCGAGGCGCGGCGGATCACCGTCGACACGGCGCGGATATCCGCGGAGCAACTGCCCATCGCCTCGACCAGCGGCGCGGCCGAACGCGGGGTGCGCCGGGCTCTCTTCGAAGCATGGGTCGGCCGCGAGAAGGCAAGTTTCACCTTGCCGCCATCGCGCCTGGCGCTGGACCCCGCCGATGTGATCCTCCTCGATCACGACAACCGCCTGATCGAATTCGCCCTGACCTCGATCACCGATGGCGCTGGGCGGCGGGTTGAGGCGCGCCGTTCGGATCGGGCGATTTACGATCTTGCCCCTGGCAGCGATCGCGGCGCGACTTCCGGGGCGAGGGCCGTCTATGGGCCGCCGCTGGTTGCCTTGATGAACCTGCCACAGCTCTCGGAGGATTTCCCGGACTGGCAGCCCTATGCCGCGGCCCATGCTGCCCCGTGGTATGGCACGGCGGCGGTCTGGCGATCGGCATCGACGGATGGCTTCGCGGTCCTGACCACGATTTCGCGACCGGGCTGGTTCGGCACCTTGGCATTTCCCTTCTATGCCGGGCCCACGAACCGTTTCGATCGCGGCAACGAGCTTTGGGTCGACATGATCGCAGGCCAGTTCGCCAGTGTCAGCGATGCGGCGGTGTTTTCCGGCACGAACTGGTTGGTGATCGAGACCGCTCCTGACCTCTGGGAAATCGTCGGCTTCGCCACGGCGAGCCTGCAGTCGCCAGGACGCTGGCGCTTGACCCGGCTTCTGCGCGGGCTGCTCGGCACCGAAGATGCAATCGCCAATCCCGCCCCGGCTGGAGCGCGGGTCGTCGTGCTGGACGGCGGGGTCAAACCCCTGCCGATCGGCAGCGCAGACTATGGCGCGGCGTGGAACTGGCGGATCGGGGCCTCGAGCAAACCCGCTGGCGATCCAACGAACCTCGCGGTCACCTTCGCGCCCTCGGCCCGCGGCTTGCGCCCTTGGCGGCCGTGTCACGCCCAAAGAGTGAACCTGTCCGGCGGCGATATCGCCCTCAGCTGGACCCGCCGCACCCGGGCCTTCGCGGGCGACAACTGGGCCTTGACGGAAGTGCCACTGGGCGAAGCCGCCGAGGGCTACGAGATCGACATCCTGAACGGGGCGGTGGTTGTTCGCAGCGTCGCCGGTCTGACCGCGCCCGCCTTCACCTATACGGTCGCCATGCAGACAGCCGACTTCGGCGCCCCGGTTTCCGGCCCCGTTTCTGTGCGCATCGCGCAAACTGGCGCGCTGGGCCGCGGCGCCACCCTTAACATCACCGTTTGAACCCCCAAATCGAAGTAAGGCGCCCTCATGGCCGACACCCCGAACATCCGCCTCACCTTCCTCGAGGCGAACCAGGCGCAGAAGCACATCACCGTCAACGAGGCCTTCCGTGCCCTCGATGCCCTCGTGCAGCCCGCCGTGGAAAGCACCGGTCTCAACACTCCGCCGGGATCACCGGTCGATGGCGCCCGCTATGTCGTGGGTCCGGCACCCATGGGCGCCTGGGCAGGCCATGCATTTGCGATCGCCGCTTGGCAAGATGGGGCCTGGGCCTTCTATCCGCCCGCGGAAGGCTGGTCCGTCTGGGATCGCGCGACAGATGCCGCCCTGACCTTTCTCGGCGGCGTCTGGGTCCGGCAGGCCGCGCTGCCCTTCCCGGACAATCTCTTCCGCCTGGCCGATGATGCCGATCCGACCAGGCTCGCGGCCTTCGATCTTACCGGCCTCTCCGCAGGCACGACCCGCAGCTTCACCTTGCCGAACCTCTCGGCCACGCTGGCCCATCTCGGCAATGCTGCTCAGACCTTCGCGGGGGCGACGACGTTTTCGAATGCGGCGGTCACGATCGGCACGGCCACATCCACTGCCACGTATGGGCTCGGCACCGGCGGCACGACGACCGGGGTCACCAAAACCGTGAACCTGGGCACCGGCGGCGCGGCCGGATCGACGACCGTGATCAACCTCGGATCGACCACCGCGGGGGCGCTGGGCAGCACCATTATCAACACGCCCACCGTCACCTTTGCGGCCAGCGTCACCGCGATCGGCGCGGCGACGGCAAACGTGACTGCGCTGGGGCTGGGTCTCGGTGGTGCCTCGCCTGATGCGTCGAACCGGCTCAGCGTCAATGCCGCCGCGACACTCCTGAACAATGCGGGCGGATCGCATGAGGCGACGATCAACAAAGCCGCCGCGGGCAATGATGCAAGCCTTGCCCTGAAGACGGGGTTTTCGGCGCGGGCGCTGTTCGGGCTCCTCGGCTCCGACGATGTGACGCTGAAGGTTTCGCCCAATGGGTCCACCTTCTTCGATGCCTTCGTCATCGATCGCGCCTCCGGGCGGGCGGAGTTCCCGGCGCCGATCGTGATCCCGGGCCTCTCCGCCGTGCCAGCCTCGCCCCCGGTGGGCAAGCTCGCGCTCTATGGGCGCCAGCGGGCAGGCGCCCCCTGGCTTGAAGTCGTCAGGCCTTCCGGGCGGGATTTCCCGCTGCAACCCCACACCGGGCTGAACCGCATCGGCATCTGGGCACCGGTGTCCGGTACGACGATCGCCGCCCAGGGCATCGCCTTGACCAGCGTCGGCACCGTCAGCCACCCCGCCCTGGCGGCGGGATCGCTGCTTTCGAGTTCTCGGCGCTGGCGCCTGACCTCGGCCGCGGTGGTGGATTCCGTCTGCGATCAGCGCTCGGCCGTCACCGCCTGCTGGCGTGGAAATGCCGCTGGCCTCGGCGGCTTCACCCTCGTCGCCCGCATTAGTCTGACCACCTTGCAAGCGACCGGAATGGGCTTCTTTGGGCTGTTATCATCGGTTGCAGCCTTGGCGGTCACGACCACCCTTTCCGCGCTCGTCGAAGCCATCGGCCTCGGCTTCCAGCGTGGGACGCATACGAACTGGCAATTAGTCAGCAATGACGCCACCGGCGCACCGACCCTCGTGGATCTCGGCGCCGGGTTCCTGATCGCGACGGCGGGGCTCCTAACCCTGACGATATGGTGCCCGGCCGCAGGTACGTCGATCTGGCTTCGCGCCGTCAACGAGCTGACCGGCGCCGTCTTCGAACAGGAAGTAACGACCGACTTGCCCCAGGCCGCGACCTTCCTCGCCCCGCGCCTCTTCCTGAACAACGGCGCGACCGCCGCGGCGGTCGCCTTCGAGTGCACCGGCCTTTACCTCGAGACCGACTTCTGACCCTGAAAGGAGCCCCATGTCCCCTGCCGCCTCATCCGCCTATGTCGCCGAACTGCGCCAGCAGATCGCGATCCTCTCCGAACGTTGCGCCCTTCTCGCCGCCGAACTGGCCGCAGCCCGGGAGGCGCAAAGCCCCCCACCGGACCCGCCGAAGGCCGGTTGACCCGCGCCCAGACCGCCCCGCGCCCCGCCCTTCCGGCGGGGTTTTTCTTTGCCCGAAAGGACCACACCCATGATCGACCAGATCGATGCGCTGAAGGCGCTGCAAATGGCGCTGGCGCGCCTCGGCTATTACACCGGCGCGATCGACGGCCTCTTCGGCCCCCGCACCGATGCCGCGCTGAAGGCCGTCGCGGCCGAGGGCGGCGCCATACGCAACCTGAAGCCCACGGGCGTCTCGACACCAGCCGGGCCGATGATCTTCCAGGGCAGCGCCCGCTATCCCGTGGACGAGATCGTCATCCATTGCGCCTCCACCCACCCGGACTGGATGCGGGGCCAGCCCCTCACCGCCAAGCGCAAGGAGATCGACCGTTGGCACCGCGAGGAACGCGGCTGGCGCAAGATCGGCTACCACCATCTGATCGACCGTGACGGCGCGATCCTGCCTGGCCGCGCCGAGACCGAGATCGGCGCCGGGGTCGAAGGCCACAACCGCGGCGTGATCCATATCTGCCTGATCGGCGGAGCGGGTTCGGCCGCCACTGATCCGTTCGGCCGGAACTTCACCGTCGCCCAGGATCGCTCCCTGCGCGGTCTCATCGACGCCATCCGCGCCGAGACCGCCATCACCCGCATCACCGGTCACAACGACCACGCCGCAAAAGCCTGCCCGGGCTTCGTCGTGCGCAACTGGATCAACCGGGCCTGAAACCCAACAAAGGAGAGACCATCATGAACCTGATCACCCAGCCCACCCTTCGCCCCACCCGCAAGATGGCCGCCGTAGGCTGGACGAGCCTTCTTGGACCGATTGTGGCCGCGATGATTGCACCTTGGCTGCCGGGGCTGTCCGAGACTTGCGGTGGGGAGGTCGGCGCTTCGCTCGTCGCCGGAGGGCTCGCGCTTGCCCAGGGGGCGGTCAACTTCGTCGCGGGCTATCTAGCGAGGGAACGGGCTTAGGGGAGGTCCGACCGCATTGCTCGGATCGGATGGGATCACAGATAGGGCGCGCACACTTTGGTTGAGATGTTCATTGTCTCTGATCCACGCGTATGCCGATTGGCAGTTCCCATCCGTGAACAGCCGCGCATCGCGCTAATGAGTTCAGCTTACGACTTGCAAGTCGTCACGTCGATGTGCAACCCTAGCGATAGGGCAGCTGGATGGTGCAGCAATGCTCCTACCATGCGCTGTTTGGGTAAGTGGGAGCGATCTGATCGAGTATGCCGACAGCTTTGGACATTTCAATTCTTGAAACGATTGAGTTACTTGATAACTCCCTAAGTGACTTTGCGGACGGAATTGCAGATGATCGATACGCAATCTGGCTCGGGGCGGGAGTATCTCTTGGTAAACTCCCTGGGCTAAAAGGTGTTGTCGCAGCTGTTTTAGAGCATCTTCGTCTCAAGGTGGATCACGCAAATCATGATTGTGTATTTCGTGCCTGCCTAAACGACATTCTAGCACTAGTTGCTTTGGACGCCCCACAACGCGCTTCCTTAGATTTTGCGACACCAGTCGAAACCTGGGGACCAATCAATCAAATAAAGCAGCAGCTGATAGACAGATATGCTGTGATGCTAGATCAATTTCCAGCATCGGAGGACCTTGACTACCTCGTTTGGGAAGGTGTGAAGGTGGCGGAAAGATATGCAGATCCTGCTACATCGCCTGGGCCAGAGCATCTTGGGCTTTCTGCCCTAATCATGGAAGGGGTGGCATCCGATTGTGCTAGCGCTAACTGGGATGACTTGATCGAGAAGGCAATTCGAGTCTTGGACGGACCCGGTTCGACAGTTATGCAAGTCAGGGTTCTTCCGAAAGATGTCCAAGACAATGTCCGAAGGGCTCGCCTTTACAAATTCCATGGTTGTGCAGCGTTGGCCGGTCAGAACGAGGCGGTCTACCGACAGCGGATTGTTGGAAGACAGTCGCAGATCGATGGCTGGGCAGCCAAACCGGAAAATATTGTAATTGCGGCGAAACTTCTTGATCTGGCCGTATCGAAGTGCACGCTCATGCTAGGGCTATCAGCTCAGGATACAAATATTCAAGACGTCTTCGTTCGAGCGCATGCTCAGTTGCCGTCCAGCTTTCCAACTCAACCACCGGCCGTAATGATATCAGAGGATCAGGTTGGCGTTCGTCAGCGCACTTTGCTACAGAACTTCTACCGCAACGACTATCAAGGCCAATCAGGTGCCATACACACAGCTTCGTTGATCCGGTCCTTTCCTAGCACACTATTGCCTGCGCTTTGGCTTCACGTTGTCTGCGCGAAAGCAAAGGCGCTAGCCAACACTGCTGTCGATAACTTACCTAAAGATGACCGAGAGGAGTTGCGCCGAGGACTGGAACGGTTGCGCGACTTGGCAGCAAGCACAGCGACAGTGGGAAACCATGAGTCGTTCATGTTGGACGCTCTGTCGCACTTTGGGCGGGCGACAAGGCTCTTTTATCGGGGCCGCAGTCACTATCCGGGTCAAGGCATCTATGCGCCGCTTTCAGACACGGGGATTACTAGAACTCTGGCAAACCCGCATTTGGAATCAACAGGCCAGGCAGAGCTGGCTTTGGGGCTCGCGATTATCGGCTATGGTGAGACTAAAGGTAACTGGGTTTGCTCCATGTCCGACATCGCTGACCCCAAGTCTGGAGCTCTGCAGGTCGAGTCGTTGGCAGTCCGGTCACAGGTATTCTTTGCTGGTAGCGCACACGCTGCGGCCCAATTGTTTGCCGAAGGACATGTGAGCGATCACGACGACGCCGTGATTGTACATAGCTTCGCTCCGCCGAGCCGGGCGCCGAGGCACCCGACAAGTGCTCCAGGACGCACGGGTAAGACTCGCCTAAGGGAGGTTAGTATACCTTCGGTGAAGGATGGAGCGCCAAGCGTTTCCGCGCTCTTGCAAAAGTTCAAAATGGAGGCCGCGCTTTGAACGAGACTACGCCAGTCGAACGGGTTGCGCGTATTCTAGAGTTATCGCGGTTTCGACGCATGGCGAATCCGCTACAAATCGCAAGCCTTCACTTTGACATACCTGCTGCATTCATCGGTGAACCGCCGTCACCCGATCTCGTGATCGTGGGCGATACTGTCACTCAAAAGTCGTCAGAGCTTCAGCGGCTTATCGAAGGTATAGGGCGGGCTCTCGACGTTGTACAATCACGTCGGCCCCTCACACTTGTTCTTGTAGGGCCGCGTCTAGACTCTTCTGCGCTCACCGTATTGGCCCGGTACGCACGGGTGTTGCCGATAGGCGACCATTCAGACGAGGCAAGTATAAGGAACTGGCTCGCGGTTCTACTGCCGCTCACCCTACCAAAACCAGCCGACGCAAGGGGGCTAGATTGCCTAAATGAATTGCGACCTTCGACACCTGCCGAGGTGCAAATATTGCTCGACTTAGCATCGCTGGGAGCAAACGCAGTCGCGGAAAGGTTTGCCGCAATGGTTGAAGAGCCGTTTGTTGAACATCAAGAGCCAGAAGGAAGGGTCGGATGAACCCTCGCATCACCTCCTTAGTCGTTGAAGATTTCCGCAGTATTCGGGGCTTCCAGCGCATTTCTCTAGATGCTCCAATTGTTCTTATCCATGGGCCAAACGGGACCGGCAAGACCAGTCTTTTGTCGGCAATAGAGTTCGCATTGTCGGGCTCGGTCTCTTCATTTGCCCGTTTTGACCCAGAATACATTGAACATCTACCGCACAAGCTTGGTGCAAATGGAAGATGCCGAGTTCAGATTGAAGCGACGGGTCTGAAAGCATCTTCTGCGGAAGTTTACTCAGATGGTAAGCTCATTTGGGGCGATCCGCTTCTCGATAGTGAATTGGCTCGTTTCTTTACTGAAAGGTGTTATCTGCCACAGGCAGCACTTGGCCGTCTCCTTGAGATTTACGAGCATCAAGACAGCCGCAGAACTGACTCGCCATTAACTCGCTTTGTCAAAGAATTGCTCGGACTTGAAGCGCTGGATGCTCTAATAGACGGGCTGCATTCAAGCGGTGATGTTCGTAGGTTGCGTGATGTCGCACCTCAATACTGGGTGGCACGTTCCGACGCGGCGCCCGCAGCGAAACGGCTGTCAGACGCAGAGGCGGCATATAAGCTTGCAGTCAAAGGTCAAGAAGGTTCTGAACGTATTTTGAAGGACTTAATTGACGGTCTCATCCCTCTAGATGCTCTCTCAGACATTGCGGTACTTGAATCTCTATTGGAGAATCTGCGTCGGCAGACTGAAGAAAGATTAATTGAACTGGCATTAAGGCTGCGCAAGATCAACTCAGCTGTGAGCCAGTTGGCTGAGGCGCCAGCCGACCAAGCAAAAGAGCGTCAGGAGCTCGAGGCAACTGCGCTGGAAACTCGGGAAACTTTGGACAAGTGGAATATTGGACCAGGCGCTGACCTACGCGGGCTGCTTGAAAGCATCCGAAATAGATTCCCGCAAGTTATTGCACCTTCTAAGGACCTGCAATCCGCATACGAAACTTCACTTAGCCTCGTTGCTGCTGACTTGGCGCGACTTCAGGGACAGGCTGAAGCTGAGCAGGCAGGCGCCAAGGCTCTTCTCGAGGTCAAGGAGTCGTTGAGGCAAGGGAGATCTAGGCTCTCGACAATCGACAACGAGCTGGCACAAGATAAGGGGGCGAACCAAGCCCTAGCTCAGGCGCTGACCGCAATCTCGTCTCACATTCGAGATGAAACCTGTCCGGTATGCAGCAGAGATTATAGTGAAGTCTCCGAAGGCGCATTAGCTGCTCACGTTTCAGAGGAAGTCCACAGACTTATTTCGGCTGCGGGCAGAGTAGAGGGTTTGGTCCGAGATCGAGCCACCACAATGGCTTCGATTAGTCAGGCCGAACGAAAAGAAAGTGAGCTTACTGCAAAGAGCCTTTCTCCCAGCCAGAGTGACGCACTGAAGCTTGATATTGCACTTCTCACAGAGTGGAAGAACGGTCTTATGGTTCGTCGCGACGCGGCTGCAACGGGCGCGCAACTTCAGCTTCTTGCTTCAGCCTCGGCTAGAGAGCTTTCGGTTTTGAATTCGAGGCAAGCTGGTATTAGCGGACTGCGGTCAGAGTTGAAGCAGCACGCCGACGCATTGGGCTACCTGGACCCCTTCGAGGACTTTTCGCTTGAGGTTTCGCTGGCGAACATCCTTTCATTTGCGCAGAAGGAAGAACTTGCAGCTCAGAACCGTTTAGATCGCCTAAAGAACATCGCAGAGGCGATTTCTAGCTTTTTATCAGCAAGAAAGACCGCCTCAGCGGCTTCGGATGCTCTCGAAGTAATCAGAACGGATACGGAAGCAGCTAACGCTCGGAGGGCAGAGGCCGAACGCAAGATTGCTGTGGGAAAAGGGCTTGCAGCAAGAGCCCTTGCTTTACGTAGCGCAAAGGTGAGGCAGGTATTCAGTGACGAATTGAACAGTGTTTGGCGTGAGCTGTTCATTCGCCTTGCACCAGAAGAAGCATTCGTCCCGGCTTTTGCCTTGCCGAGTAGCTCAAATGGCACTGTAGAGGCTGTACTCGAAACACTGTACCGATCCGGCGGCAAAGGTGGAAATCCACGAGCCATGCTGAGTGCTGGGAACCTAAACACCGCTGCGCTGACGTTGTTCCTGGCTCTCAACCTTTCCGTGAGACCGCAGCTTCCTTGGTTAATCATTGATGATCCCGTGCAGAGCATGGATGACGTTCACATTGCACAGTTCGCTGCGCTTCTTAGGACGCTTAAGCTAGAGGGCCGACAGGTGATCTTGGCGGTCCATGATCGTCAGTTGTTCGATTATCTTTCGCTGGAACTGAGCCCTACCTTTAATGGGGACCGTCTGATAACTGTTGAGCTTGGGCGCAGCGCGGATGGCCTGACGACCGCACAGTGGATACCGACAGTTTTCGAGCCAGACAGAGCTTTTGCGGCTTGATGAACTCGACCAACTATCGGACAGCGTGATCTTCCTCACCCTTATCTCGCTGCCGCGGCCTTGCTAGCTTGAAGTGTCTCAGAGCCATCGCCAGAGCTCTACCGGTCGTATATGATCCTTCTTTACTTGTGAAAGCTGTCGGCTGCGGCTTTCGCCCGTTCCTGATCCCGTCGGGCTACTATCCCGCTGATCTTGCACGCGGAATCCGTCCGTTTGTTGACCTATTGTTGACCCGTAGGGAAGACAGCAAAAAGCCCCACCAGATGGCGGGGCGCATGTCGTTGATGTTGTTATAAGATTTTGGTTGCGGGGGCAGGATTTGAACCTGCGGCCTTCAGGTTATGAGCCTGACGAGCTACCGGGCTGCTCCACCCCGCGCCAATTCCCTTCCGGGCTAGATATGGAAGGGTTGTATTTGTATCGTTTTGAGAGAGCTGTCTCTGATTAGGTTTGGCGGTGACCTACTCTCCCACGTCTTAAGACGCAGTACCATTGGCGTGTTGGCCCTTAACGGCCGAGTTCGGGATGGGATCGGGTGTTTAGCCAGCGCTATGACCACCAAACCGAAGCAGAGACATGGCCCGTTTGGGCCGAACATCAGTGTTGTTCCATGATCTTTTGATATTCCAGACATGTTGCCATGCTTTTACTGGATCAAATCAAGCCAATCGAGCAATTAGTACCAGTCAGCTGAATGCATTGCTGCACTTACACCTCTGGCCTATCGACGTGGTGGTCTTCCACGGCTCTCAAGGGAGACCTTGTTTTGAAGGGGGCTTCACGCTTAGATGCCTTCAGCGTTTATCCTGTCCGAACATAGCTACCCAGCACTACCGTTGGCACGATAACTGGTCCACCAGTGGTTCGTTCACCCCGGTCCTCTCGTACTAGGGGCAACTCTTCTCAAGTCTCCTACACCCACGGCAGATAGGGACCGAACTGTCTCACGACGTTCTAAACCCAGCTCACGTACCTCTTTAAATGGCGAACAGCCATACCCTTGGGACCTGCTCCAGCCCCAGGATGAGATGAGCCGACATCGAGGTGCCAAACGATGCCGTCGATATGGACTCTTGGGCATCATCAGCCTGTTATCCCCAGAGTACCTTTTATCCGTTGAGCGATGGCCCTCCCACTTGGGACCACCGGATCACTATGGCCGACTTTCGTCTCTGCTCGTCTTGTCAGACTTGCAGTCAGGCTGGCTTCTGCCATTGCACTCAACGAGCGATTTCCGACCGCTCTGAGCCAACCTTCGCGCGCCTCCGTTACGATTTGGGAGGCGACCGCCCCAGTCAAACTCCCCACCATGCAGGGTCCCGGACCCGGATAACGGGCCGCGGTTAGACAACAAGAAGGCGAAGGGTGGTATCTCAAGGGAGGCTCCACCACGACCGGAGTCGCGGCTTCAAAGCCTACCACCTATCCTGCGCATCACATTCCTGTTGCCAGTGCAAAGCTAGAGTAAAGGTTCATGGGGTCTTTCCGTCTAACCGCGGGTAGTGTGCATCTTGACACACAGTTCAATTTCGCTGAGTCCACGTTAGAGACAGCGGGGAGATCGTTACGCCATTCGTGCAGGTCGGAACTTACCCGACAAGGAATTTCGCTACCTTAGGACCGTTATAGTTACGGCCGCCGTTTACTGGGGCTTCAATTCAGAGCTTGCACCCCTCCTTTTAACCTTCCAGCACCGGGCAGGCGTCAGACTGTATACGTCGCCTTACGGCTTCGCACAGCCCTGTGTTTTAAGTAAACAGTCGCCACCCCCTAGTTTGTGCCCCCCACACACAGTTGCCTGCATATGGGGCTCCCTTCTCGCGAACTTACGGGAGCATTTTGCCGAGTTCCTTTAACGTGGTTCTCTCAAGCGCCTTGG